>NZ_JBJIAI010000002.1:0-610542 GCF_045311035.1 Mycobacterium sp. SMC-13 | reverse complement strand
ACACCCCAGCCCAACGCCTAGCCGCGCTCTTGAACCAAGCCGCCTAGCCACGTTGCACTAATCGATTGACTTTGAGGGGCGAATTCTCGCGATCTTCTTCACGTTCGACGCAAAACGCCCTAGCGGGCAAACATCAAGGCGCGCTTGACTTCCTGGATCGCCTTGGTCACCTGGATGCCACGGGGGCAGGCCTCGGTGCAGTTGAAGGTGGTGCGGCAGCGCCACACGCCGTCGACCTCGTTGAGGATGTCCAGACGCTCGGCGGCGGCCTCGTCACGCGAGTCGAAGATGAACCGGTGCGCGTTGACGATGGCGGCGGGGCCGAAGTACGAGCCCTCGCTCCAGTACACCGGGCACGACGTGGTGCAGCAGGCGCACAGGATGCACTTGGTGGTGTCGTCGAAGCGGGCGCGGTCGGTCTGCGACTGGATGCGCTCACGGGTCGGGGGGTTGCCCGACGTGATGAGGAACGGCTTCACGGCGCGGTAGGCGTCGAAGAACGGCTCCATGTCGACCACGAGGTCCTTCTCCACGGGCAGGCCGCGGATGGGCTCGATGGTGATGGTCAGGTCCTTGCCGGGCTTCTTCGGCAGCAGGTCACGCATGAGGACCTTGCAGGCCAGCCGGTTCACACCGTTGATCCGCATGGCGTCCGAGCCACACACGCCGTGTGCGCAGGACCGGCGGAACGTCAGCGTGCCGTCGAGGTAGCCCTTCACGTACAGCAGCAGGTTCAGCAACCGGTCGCTGGGCAGGCAGGGCACGCGGAAGCTCTGGAAGCCGGCGGCGTCCGGGTTCTCCGGGTTGAACCGGGCGATCTTCAGCGTGACCATGACGGCGCCTTCGGGCACCGGGGGCAGCGGCGGGTCGCCGGCTTCGGGCTTGTCCAATACGGGTGCACTCATGTCAGTACTTCCGTTCCATCGGCTCGTACCGGGTCTGGACGACAGGCTTGTAGTCCAGCCGGATGTCGGACAGGAGGTCGGCGCCCTGCTTGTAGGCCATGGTGTGGCGCATGTAGTTGGTGTCGTCGCGGTCCGGGTAGTCCTCGCGGGCGTGGCCGCCACGCGATTCCTTGCGGTTCAGCGCACCGACGACGGTGACCTCGGCCAGTTCGAGCAGGAAGCCCAGCTCGATGGCCTCGAGCAGGTCGCTGTTGTAGCGCTTGCCCTTGTCGTGCACCGTGATTCGGCTGTACCGCTCCTTCAGCGCGTGGATGTCCGTCAGTGCCTGCTTGAGGGTCTCCTCGGTGCGGAACACGGCGGCGTTGTTGTCCATCGACTGCTGCAGCGCGGTGCGGATGTCGGCGACGCGCTCGTTGCCGTGGTCGGACAGGATGTCGCCGACCCAGCCCACGACCATGTCGGCCGGGTTGTCCGGCAGCTCGACGTAGTTGTGGTTCTGCGCGTACTCGGCGGCCGCGATGCCGGCGCGACGGCCGAACACGTTGATGTCGAGCAGCGAGTTGGTGCCCAGGCGGTTGGCGCCGTGCACCGAGACACAGGCGCACTCGCCGGCGGCGTACAGGCCCGGGACGATGTTGACGTTGTCGCGCAGAACCTGGCCGTTGATCGTGGTCGGGATACCGCCCATGACGTAGTGGCACGTCGGGTACACCGGCACCAGTTCGGTGACGGGGTCGACGCCCAGGTAGGTGCGCGCGAATTCGGTGATGTCCGGAAGCTTGGCCTCCAGCACCTCTTCACCGAGGTGACGCACGTCGATGTAGACGTAGTCCTTGTTGGGTCCGGCGCCGCGGCCCTCGAGGACCTCCAGCACCATCGAGCGGGCCACGATGTCACGCGGCGCGAGGTCGACGATGGTGGGGGCGTAGCGCTCCATGAAGCGCTCGCCTTCGGCGTTGAGCAGACGCCCACCTTCACCACGCACGGCTTCCGAGATCAGGATGCCGAGGCCGGCCAGGCCTGTCGGGTGGAACTGGTGGAACTCCATGTCCTCCAAGGGAAGTCCCTTGCGGAAGATGATGCCCAGGCCGTCACCGGTGAGGGTGTGGGCGTTGGAGGTCGTCTTGTACATCCGGCCCGAGCCGCCGGTGGCGAAGACGATCGCCTTGGCGTGGAAGATGTGGATGTCGCCGGTGGCCAGCTCGTAGGCGATGACGCCGGTGGCGACGGGGCCGCCGGGGGTCTCGGTGAGGACCACGTCGAGCGCGTAGAACTCGTTGAAGAACTGGACGTCGTGCTTGACGCAGTTTTGGTACAGCGTCTGCAGGATCATGTGGCCGGTGCGGTCGGCGGCGTAGCAGGCGCGGCGGACCGGGGCCTTGCCGTGGTCACGGGTGTGACCGCCGAAGCGACGCTGGTCGATGCGGCCCTCGGGCGTCCGGTTGAACGGCATGCCCATCTTCTCGAGGTCCAGCACGGCGTCGATGGCTTCCTTGCACATGACCTCGACGGCGTCCTGGTCAGCGAGGTAGTCGCCACCCTTGACGGTGTCGAAGGTGTGCCACTCCCAGTTGTCGTCCTCGACGTTGGCGAGTGCGGCACACATGCCGCCCTGCGCGGCACCGGTGTGCGAACGCGTCGGGTACAGCTTGGTCAGCACGGCGGTGCGCACGCGCGGGCCGGCTTCCACGGCCGCGCGCATGCCTGCGCCACCGGCACCGACGATGACGACGTCGTAGCGATGTTCCTGAATCATCCTGCGAGCCCCTATTTGATGTTCGCGTCGAAGGTGACGAGCACGTAGCTGCCCAGCACCAGGGTGAATCCGGTGGCCAGCAGCAGAATCGAGTTCAGCCAGAACTTGGTGGTGTTCTTGCGGGCGTAGTCACCGATGATGGTGCGCATGCCGTTGGCGCCGTGCACCAGCGCCAGCCACAGCAGGGCCATGTCCCAGATCTGCCAGAACGGCGAGGCCCAGCGCTGCGCGACGTAGTTGAAGTCGATGCGGTAGACGCCGTTCTGCCAGATCAGCCCGATGAACAGGTGACCGAGGGCGAGCAGCACCAGCGCGGCGCCGGAGAAGCGCATGAACAGCCAGGCGTACTTCTCGAAGTAGGGGATGCCACGGGCGCGCCGGGGAGCGCGCGGGTGATCGAGGGCTGCGGGGCGGTCGTGCTCGCGCTCCATGACCGGGGCCGGACGGCCCCCGCGGCGCGCCTCGGCGGCGCCGGAATCGGTGTGCGTGGTCACTTGAGCCACCCGTAGTGCTCAACCATGTGCATGCCCTCTACCCCAACTGCGGCGATGACGACCGCGATCCAGATGGCCAGGATGGTCCACAGCATGACCCGCTGGTACTTGGGTCCCTGCTGCCAGAAGTCGATCAGAATGACTCGCACGCCGTTGAGGGCGTGGTAGAGCACCGCCGCGACCAGGCCCATCTCCATGAACCCGATGATCGGTGTCTTGTAGGTGTTGATCACCTCGTTGTAGGCCTCGGGGCTGACCCGGACCAGAGCCGTGTCCAGAACGTGGACCAGCAAGAAGAAGAAGATGGTGGCACCGGTGATGCGGTGTAGCACCCAGGACCACATGCCCGGGTCTCCGCGATACAGGCTCCGTCGCTTCTGTGCTGAACGCGGCGCGGGTATGGCGGATTCCGCGGCTGCCGCTGTACTCATTTCGACCTCCAACGCCGTCGGTGGACGCGTGACCCGGCAGCAACTTTTTCGCGTGCCGAGCCCAAACCTCGGGGCGACTCTAATCCCAATTTGCGCACAGTCAGAACTAGCGTGTGGGGGGAATGGGCAACCCGCGCCGGAAATTAGGTTTGCCTACATTAACTTACTTGGTGGTCGGGTCGGTCCTCGAGGCAGTGTCGGGGTGCCGGGAACGGGGTGTCAGTGATGCCGGAAATTGACTGGAAACTGTTGCGGGACAAGGCCATAGCTGTTTCTCGGGGTGCCTATGCACCCTATTCGCACTTCCCGGTGGGGGCGGCAGCGCTGGTCGACGACGGCCGAATCGTGGTGGGCTGCAATGTGGAAAATGTCTCATATGGCCTTGGCCTCTGCGCGGAGTGTGCTGTGGTCTGCGCCCTACATTCCAGCGGTGGTGGACGGCTGCTCGCGCTGGCGTGTGTGGACGGTTCGGGGGCCGTGTTGATGCCGTGCGGACGCTGCCGGCAGGTGCTGCTCGAGCACGGTGGGCCGGCCATGTTGATCGATCACGCATCGGGTCCGCGGCCATTGGCCGAACTGCTGCCCGACGCCTTCGGGCCGGATGACCTGAACCGCCGGTAACGCCAAGCGGTGCAACACTTCTGATTACCCGCCGGTAACCAGTTTCGATGGGGTCGACCGAGGCCCCGGCAGGAGGATCCCAGCGATGCCGTTCGATGCGCCGACAGTCATTCGCACCAAACGCGACGGCGGTGTGCTGTCCGACGCCGCGATCGACTGGGTGATCGACGGCTATACCCATGGGCGCGTCGCCGACGCGCAGATGTCGGCCTTGTTGATGGCGATCTTCCTGCGCGGCATGACGCCGGCCGAGATCACCCGCTGGACCGCGGCCATGGTCGACTCGGGGGAGCGCTTCGATTTCACCGACCTGCGGCGCGAAGGCCGTCCGCTCGCACTGGTCGACAAGCACTCCACCGGCGGCGTCGGCGACAAGATCACCATCCCGCTGGTGCCCGTCGTCCTGGCCTGCGGCGGCGCCGTCCCACAGGCCGCCGGCCGTGGCCTCGGGCACACCGGCGGCACGTTGGACAAGCTGGAAGCGATCCCCGGATTCACCGCCGAGCTGTCGAAAGACGCTATCCGCCAACAGCTTTCCGGCATCGGCGCGGCGATCTTCGCGGCCGGGGACCTGGCGCCTGCCGACCGCAAGATCTACGCCCTGCGCGACGTCACGGGCACGACGGAATCGCTACCGCTCATCGCCAGCTCGATCATGAGCAAGAAACTGGCCGAGGGCGCCCGCTCGCTGGTGCTGGACGTCAAGGTCGGTCGCGGTGCGTTCCTCAAGACCGAGGCCGAGTCGCGTGAGCTGGCGCGCACCATGGTCGACCTCGGCACGGCCTACGGCGTCCCGACGCGGGCGTTGCTCACCGACATGGACCGGCCGCTCGGTCGCGCGGTCGGGAACGCGATCGAGGTCGCCGAGTCGCTGGAGGTGCTGGCCGGCGGCGGCCCGGACGACGTCGTCGCACTGACTGTCGCCCTGGCGCGCGAGATGCTCGACGTGGCCGGCCTCGACGGCGTCGACCCCGCCCAGACCCTGACCGACGGCACCGCGATGGACTGCTTCCGGCAACTGATCGCCGCACAGGGTGGCGATCCCGATGCGCCCCTGCCGATGGGGACGCACACCGAGACGGTCGTGGCGTCGCGAAGCGGGGTGATGGGCGACGTCGACGCGATGGCGATGGCGATGGCGGTGTGGCGGCTCGGCGCGGGACGGGCCCAGCCCGGAGACCCGGTGCAGGCCGGGGCGGGGCTGTACCTCCACCGGCGCAGCGGCGAGCCCGTCGCGGCCGGTGAGACCCTGTTCACGCTGTACACCGAGACCCCCGAGCGGTTGCCGTCTGCGCTGGCCGAACTCGACGGCGGGTGGTCGGTGGACGACGCGGCGCCGCCGCAGCGTCCCGTGGTGCTCGACCGCGTCGAATAGCCGCGAAACCAACGGTGGTCAGCGACCCCGCCCGCCACTAGGGTCGTCCGCATGGCTGACGATGACCTCCGCGACTTCGAGCGCACCGAGTTCACCCACGATGGCACGACCCGCACGGTCTTTCGGAAGGGCACCGGTCCGGCCGTCATCGTGATCGCCGAGATACCCGGCATCACGCCCAAGGTTCTCGACTTCGCCCGCAAGGTCGCCGACCTGGGTTGTACCGCCGTGCTGCCGCACCTGTTCGGCATCCCCGGCCTGGATCCGAACGCCAGCAACCTGGCGGCACTCAAGGCCATGGGGTCGGCGCTGCCGTCGTGCATCAGCAAGGAGTTCACCATCCTCGCGACCGGGAAGACGTCGCCGGTGGTCGATTGGCTGCGCGCGTTGGCCCGTGCCGAACACAAGCGCTGCGGTGGCCCCGGCGTCGGCGCCATCGGCATGTGCTTCACCGGCGGCTACGCCCTGGCGATGGCCACCGACGACGTCATCCTGGCGCCGGTGCTGTCCCAGCCGTCGATGCCGTTGGGCCTGACCGCCAAGCAGCGCCGCAACATCGACATCTCGCCGGCCGACCTGGAGGTCGTCAAGGGCCGGTGCGCCGCGGGCCTCAACGTCATCGGCATGCGGTTCAAGAGCGACAAGCTGGTGCCCGCAGAGCGTTTCGACTTCCTGCGCGAGCAGCTGGGTGACGCCTTCATCGCCGTCGAACTCGAGGACGCCGACGCCAACCCGGATGCGCGCCTGGCGCCGCACTCGGTGGTCACCGAGCACCTGATCGACGAGCCGGGCCAGGCCACCCGGGCGGCGCTGGACCAGGTGCTGGATCTGTTCCGGACGCGGCTGCTGCTGGCGGACGAGCCGGCGGGCTAAAAGCGACGATCCGGCGCAAGATGGACAGATGACCACCCTGACGCTGGATCAGATCAAGCAGGCACCGAAAGCGCTGTTGCACGATCACCTCGACGGCGGGCTGCGTCCCGCCACGGTGGTGGAGCTGGCCGAACAGAGCGGCTACGGCGACCTGCCCACCATGGACGTCGACGAGCTCGCGAAGTGGTTCCGCACCCAGGCGCACAGCGGATCGCTCGTCCGGTATCTGGAGCCGTTCGCGCACACCGTCGGCGTCATGCAGACCACCGATGCGCTGTACCGCGTCGCGTACGAATGCGTCGAGGATCTGGCCGCCGACAACGTCGTCTACGCCGAGGTGCGGTTCGCGCCCGAACTGCACATCGACGGCGGTCTGGTGCTGGACGAGGTCGTGGACGCGGTGCTGGCCGGGTTCGCGGACGGCGAGAAGGCGGCGGCCGCGGCCGGGCAGGTGACGACGGTCCGCTGCCTGGTCACCGCCATGCGGCACGCTGCCCGGTCTCGCGAGATCGCTGAGTTGGCCATCCGGTTCCGCGACCGGGGTGTGGTCGGCTTCGACATCGCCGGTGCCGAGGCCGGCTACCCTCCGACCCGCCACCTCGATGCCTTCGAATACATGCGGGGCAACAACGCGCGGTTCACGATTCACGCCGGTGAGGCCTTCGGCCTGCCGTCCATCCACGAGGCCATCGCGTTCTGTGGCGCCGACCGGCTGGGCCACGGCGTCCGCATCGTCGACGACATCGAGGAGGGGCCGGACGGCACCTTTCACTTGGGTCGGGTGGCGAACATCGTGCGGGACAAGCGAATTCCGCTGGAGATGTGCCCGAGCAGCAACGTGCAGACCGGCGCCGCGGCCAGCATCGCCGAGCATCCGTTCGACCAGCTGGCGCGGCTCCGCTTCCGCGTCACCGTGAACACCGACAACCGCCTGATGAGCGACACCACCATGACGCAGGAGATGGCGCTCCTCGTGAACGAGTTCGGCTACGGCTGGACCGACCTGCAGCGGTTCACCATCAACGCCATGAAGTCGGCCTTCATCCCGTTCGACGAGCGACTGGCGATCATCGACGACGTCATCAAACCGCGCTACGCCGTGCTGGTGGGGTAGCTGTCGGTCGGGGTGTCGTCGACGAAGCCGGAGCGACCGGCGGCGCCCGCCGACACCGGCTCCTGCCGGGCGGGCTGCTGGAACGCCTTCGGCACGAACTTCTCGGTGTTGTACCTGCCGCGCGGGTGCACCACCTGCGGCCACCAGAACCAGCGGCCCAGCAGCACCGCGATCGACGGCATGAGCAGTGACCGCACGATGAAGGTGTCGATCAGCAGACCGATGGCGATCGTCGAACCCATCTGTGCCAGCACGATGAGCTTGCTGGCCATCATGCCGGCCATGGTGGCCGCGAACACCAGTCCGGCCGAGGTGACGACACCGCCGGTGCCGGCCATGGACCGGATGATGCCGGTCTTGAGGCCGGCGTGGATCTCGTCCTGGAACCTGGAGACCAGCAGCAGGTTGTAGTCCGAGCCGACCGCCAACAGGATGATGACCGACATCAGCATGACCAGCCACTGCACCTGAATCCCGAACAGGTCCTGCCACAACAGCACCGAGATGCCGAACGACGCGGCGATGGAACTGCCCGCCGTGCCGACGATCGTCAGGGCCGCGACCGCGCTGCGCGTCAGGATGAGCATGATCATGAAGATCAGCGTCAGCGATGACACCACGGCGATCATCAGGTCGTAGCGGGCGCCGTCGGCCATGTCCTTGTAGGTCGCCGCGACGCCGCCGAGGTAGATCTTGGCGTCCGACAGCGACGACATCTTCAAGGCGTCCTGGGCGGCCTTGCGTTCGGACTCGACGCGGTTGATGCCGTCGACCGTCGCGGGGTCGGTCTGGTGCGTGATGAACATGCGCGCGGACTTGCCGTCCGGCGACATGAACATCTTCAGGCCGCGCTGGAAGTCCGGGTTCTGGAAGGCCTCGGGTGGCAGGTAGAACAGGTCGTCGTTCTTGGCGCCGTCGAATGCGGCACCCATCGACAACGCGGTGTCGTTCATGGCCTGCATCTGGTCGATGAGGGCCTTCTGCGAGTTGTACGACGCCAGCGACAGGTCGCGGCTGGTCTTCATCGACGCGATGGTCTGGGGGAGCAGCGCCGTCAGCTTCGGTGCCAGGTCGGCCAGCTTGTCGGTGTTGACCTGGACGTCGCCGGTCCGGTCGGTCAGCTCATCGATGCCGTCCAGGGAGTCGAACACCGACCGCATCGCCGCGCACATCGGGATGTCGAAGCAGTGCGGTTCCCAGTAGAAGTAGTTGCGCATCGGCCGGAACTGGTCGTCGAAGTTGGCGATGTTGTTGCGCATCTCCTCGGTGACCTCGAGGAGCGCCTGCGACTTACGGGCCGAGTCCTGCGTCAGCTTGGTCTGCTCGAGCGACAGCGCGTACTGCTTCTCGAGGATGCTGATCGACACGTTCGTGGCGTCGACCATCCGGAGCTGGTCCTCCAGCTGCTTGCGCTGGAACGGCAGGTTCATGTTGCTGGTCTGGCCCGAGACGCTCGTCTGGAACGGAATCGAGCTGTGCTGGATGGGAATTCCCAGCGGCCGGGTGATGCTCTGCACCATGGCGATGCCGTCGGTGTGCATCACGTTGCTCGCGATCTTGTTGAGCACCAGCATGTCTGCGGGATTGCGCATGTCGTGCGTCGACTCGACCATCAGGATGTCGGGGTTCATGCGGGCCTGCGTGAAGTGCCGGTCGGCGGCGGCGAAGCCGACGTTCACCGGCGCGTCCTCGGGCAGGTAATAGCGGTCGTTGTAGGCCGGTTTGTAGCCGGGGATGGCGACGATGCCGACCAGCACGACGAACAGGCTGGCCACCAGAATCGGTGCGGGCCACCGCACGACGGCCGTCCCGATGCGGCGCCAGAAGCGGCTCTGCGGCGGTCGCTTGGACTCGTACATCCCGACGCGGCTGCCGAGGTACAGCACGGCTGGGCCGAGCGTCACCGAGATCGCCACCACGACGAGCATGCCGATCGCGACCGGGGCGCCCATCGTCGTGAAGTACGGCAGGCGGCAGAAACTCAGACAGTACGTCGCGCCGGCGATGGTCAGGCCGGAACCCACGATGACGGGTGCGACGGACTTGAACGTCGCGTAGTACGAGTCGTCCCGGTCCAATCCGATGCCGCGGTCTTCGCGGTACCGCCCGAAGATGAAGATGCCGTAGTCGGTGGCCGCGGCGATGGCCAGCATCGTCAGGATGTTGCCCGCGAAGGTCGTCAGCCCGAACACGTCGTGGGTCGCCAGGACCGACACCACGCCGCGCGCGGTCAGTAGCGCCAGGAACGTCAGGAACAGCTGGACCAGGGTGGTCCGGACCGAGCGGTAGACCACGAGCAGCATGCCTGCGATCGCGGCCAGGGTGATCACCGTGATCATGACCAGGCTGGCGTTGCCGATGACGTGCATGTCGTTCGTGAGGGCAGCGGGCCCGGCGACATGCGCCTGGACTCCGGGCGGAGCCTTGGTCTCCTCGATGACCTTGCGGACGGCGTCGACACCCTCGTTGGCGAGCGTCATGCCCTGCTCGCCCGCGAGGTTGATCATCACGTAGGACGCCTTGCCGTCGGCGCTCTGCGCGCCGGCCGCGGTCAGCGTGTCACCCCAGAAATCCTGGATGTGCTGGATGTGCTCGGGATCCTGCTGCAGCTTGCGGATGATCTCGTCGTAGTACTTGTGGGCGTCCGGACCGAGCGGTTCCTTGCCCTCGACGACGATCATGATCGTGCTGTTGGAGTTGAACTCCTTGAAGTTCGCGCCCATCAGCTTCATCGCGTGCATCGACGGGGCGTCCTCGGGCGCCATCGGCGCGGCGTGCATTTCACCGACGACTTCCAGTTGCGGCGCGATCACGTTCACCAGAACGGCGATCGCGACCCAGAACAGGATGATCGGCACCGACAGGATGCGCAGCGCATGGGCGAACTTCGGCCGCTTCTCCGCCGTCTTGTGCTGTGTCTCAAGTGTTTCGGTCATGCGGACTTCACCAGGCAGTAGGTCTGGGCGTTGACGCCATCGGCGGACTGCTCCTCGCGGACGGTCCCGTTCACCGTGACGCGGCAGCCGATGTGGTCGCTGCTCTGCTCACTGTCGCTGCGCGCCATCAGGTTTGCGCTGACGGTCGGCAGCGTGGTGGACAGGGTGACGGACCAGGGCAGCGCGGCGCTCACCGAGTGCACGTTGGCGTCGGGATCGAAATAGCTGATCTCCGCCGAACTTCCCGGCGGCCCGTAGACCTCGTACACCAGGACCTTGGGGTTGAACTGGACGATCTCGACGCCTGCGCCCGCATGCGCGTTGAGGTTCTCCGACCCGAACTTCGCGTGCAGGCGGGACACCACGAGGCCCGACACCGCCAATACGGCCACCAGGACGAGCGGTATCCAGACTTTCTTCAGCAGGCCCTTTGATTCCGACCGCACCCGACCACCTTCCGCTCAACACGCGCTGACCGAATCCCCGACGATCAAGCTGCTGCCTTCGCCTGCGCTCGGCAGGCGGCTCCGCTCACTCAGCGGATTCTTGGGAAATTCTTACGCCTTGCTAACTAATTTTGCAACGCGGCGTAGTTGTGTGTCGGCTGTGAGCGCGCGCGGTGGCCGGGCGACTCGGGGTTTCAGTCGGACAGAACGGCCCGCAGCGCGTCGGCGAATTCGCCGGGCGCACTCATGAACCCGCCGTGATCGCCCGGGAAGATGACGGGCTCGACGCCCAGCAGGCGGCACAGCGCCAGTGAGGTGCCGTAGGTGATGAGATGTTCCGACTCGGCGCCGATGCCCACCACGACCCGGCCGGCCCGCAACGCCTCAACATCGGGCACATACGTTGTGGTGCAGAGCAATTCATGGTTGAAGAACCGGGACAGGTCGGCGAGTTGCTTGGTCATCTCATCGGGAGCGGGCGGCGGCCCCTGCGGCCCGGGAGCGCCGTCGTCGGCCTGATCGAAGCCCGCCGTCGCCATGAACTTCGCCATGGCCGCGCCCGGCCCGTCGCTGTGGAAGGTGTCGATGATGTCCCGCGTCGCGGCGCGCTGCTTGGCGGCTTCCGAAGCCGGCAACAACTCCAGCAGCGGCGGCTCGTGCGCGATCAGCGTCCGAACCCAACCGGGGTACTTGGCGGCCAGCGCCAGGCCGGTCACCGCGCCGCCGCTGGAGCCGAACACGTCGGCCGGACCGGCACCGAGATCCTCGAGGACCGCGGCGACGTCGTCGGCCCGCAGTTCGGGCGTCGAGTCCTGTGCGGGATCGTCGATGGGGCTGGCGCCGAGTCCCCGCGGGTCGTACGTCACGACGGTGTGGTCGGCGGCCAGGGCATCGGCCACCGCGACGAACTCCGATGCCGTCATGGGCGAACCGATGACGGCCAACACCGGCCCGCTGCCCCGCACCTCGTAATGCAGCGTGGCGCCGGGAACGGCGAGATTTCGGATGATGGGCTGGGCGCTGGTCTGGGTCATGTCAGTGCAGACCCGACCAGTCGCTCTAACTCATCGCACCGCGCGTCATTCCTGACGCAGGCGCGACTCGACGAAACGCTCCAGGGTTTCCCACTGGGCCACGGCCTCGGCGTACGGCTTCGACGGGGCGCCGACGGTCTCGGGCTCCAGCACATGACCGACGAACTTGCCCAGTGGCTGGCTGGTGGTCAGGTACTTGTCGGCGGTGCCGTCCTCGGCGTAGTCGCACACGTCGCGCACGAACTCGACCGCCAGGTCCAGCTGCTCGCGGTCGACGGCCTCGGGGCCGTCGGCGATGTCGTCGGACAGGCCACTGAGCACGTAGACGTTGTCCTCGGTGACGCGGATCTGCAGCGAGCCGTCGGTGGCAGCGGTGCGGATGTCGCTGTAGGCCTCGAAGCTGGACAGGTCGCTCTCGTGCTCGTCGGCCAGGTAGCGGGCCAGGGTGCGCTCCGAGCCGAACACGCTGATCCGGCCGTTGCGGCCGAGGAACCGCGGCTGGTCGTTGTAGTAGCAGCGCAGCGTGTAGAGGGTGGCGCCCTTGGTCATGATGCGGATCGGGTCGATGCCGACGCGCTCCCAGAAGTCCTCGTCACTGCCGAGCAGCTGCCGCTCGGCCTGCGCGGTGAGGGCCGCCTCCTCGGAGTCGGTGTCGACCTCGTCCTCGATGACGACGTCGTCGACGTCGGTCTCGTCGACCTCCTCGAGTTCGTCTTCCTCGGGCTCGGGTGCGGGCCCGTCGAGTTCGGCCTGGGCCTTCTCTGCGGCCTTGGCGTCGACCTCGGGGGTGGTCACCAGGGCGTCGATGGCGTCGAGCACGTGGTCCCAGCTGCGGCCGACGGCCGCCTCGATGTCGGCCCAGCGCTTACGGCCGGCCCGGCCCGAGTAGGCCTCGGCGCCGCCGCCGAGCGTCGACAGCACGGGGTTGCCGTTGAAGAACTTCGCGACCGCGATCAGGTCGCAGACCGAACCGAGCGCGCCGACCACCTGGAGCGTCCGCCGCAGCGAGGTGACGGATTCCTCGGTGGGCTTCTCGGCGACCAGCTCGGGCACGCCGACCAGGTCGTGGATGTGGCTCTCGTCGGGGTTGAGGCGGTGGGCGTTGGCCTCGCCGAGCGCCTTCCACTTCGGATGGTCGGCGAGGTCGTTGTCGGTGTTGGTCCGCACGAAAGCGGCCAGGTCCGCGACGGATTCGAAGGCGTAGAGGTCGTCGCCGTGACCCAGGAACGCTTCCCACTCGTCGTCGGAGTCGCGCCACAGCGGCGCCCACAGGGTGTACAGATCGCCATTGGTCAACCCGAGCCGAACCGGCACGATGTCAGCAGCCATGCGGCACAGCCTATCGACGTGTGGGTCGGGCCACGCTGGGGGCATCTTGTCGGTGCAGATCGTCGCGCAGGTGGCGCAGGGCCGTGGTGACATCAGCGGTGGCGTCGGCGTTCGACAGCTCGGCAGCCGTGCGCCGGAACACCGCGAGCGCCGCGCGGGCGCGGGCCATCGCGTCGTCGTATTCCGGCTTCATCTATGGGCCGCATTCCTCATCGCGCTCGTTCCTCGCTGCTTGATCGTCATGCGGCGGTGTCATGCCGTCGGGCGGAAGAAGCCGTGGAAACCCTGATTCAGGTTGGTCGTCCGGATCGGGGACAGCTGAACCGGATCGCCCGCCTCGACCATGAGGCCGTTCCCGACGATCATCGCGACGTGGCCGTCCCACACCGCGAGGTCGCCCGGGCGCAGCGAGCCACGGTCGACGGCGGCGCCCACGTCCTGCTCCTGCGCCAGCCTCGGCAGGTCGAGTCCCGCTTCGCGGTACGCCCACTGCGTCAGGCCGCTGCAGTCCAGGCCAACGCCGGGCGTCGTGCCACCCCACACGTACGGCACGCCGAGCTGGGTGAGGGCGTGCCGCACCGCGTCGGCGGCGACCTTGTTCGGTGCGGTGGCGGTGCGGCCGTCGGGCAACGTGACGGCCTCGCCGGCGCCGAACTTCCCGGGGTCGGGTGGCCGGCGGTGGTTCCGTGTGCTGAGTGCCGCTTGCGCGGCGTGCGCCGCGGGAGTGGCGAGGGCGCCGAGTCTGCCGGCCCCGGTCGCACCTTGGCCACCGGACGCGCCCAGGCTGGGCAGGCTCACGGCCGGGCGTGATCCGCTTGTCTCCCAATCTGATCCGTGGCTCTGGGGTGCGGCGGCGCTCGTCGTCGCGGTGATCTGCTCGGCCTGCGTGGCGAGTTCGGTGTGCAGCTCGTCGACGACGCTGATGGCCTCAGCCAGGGCCCGGCCGGCTTCGTCGACGAGCGCGGCGGCGTCGGCAGGGGATTCGAGAGTGGCTTCCAGTTCGGTCGCGCGGGCCTCGAAGTTCTGGAGGATGGTTTGGAGGCGCTCGCGGGCCCGGGCCACCGCGGCAGCGGACCGTTCGGTGTGCGTGCTCAGTTGCCCGGCCGTCATCGCCATCGCCACGATGGCGGTGACCGCCGCGCTCGCGAACTGGCCCGCACTGCCTGCTGCCGTGCCGGTCCACTGGTCCTGGGTCCGCTGCCACCCGTCGTCGGCAGCGGCGGCCACGCCGTCGAGCCCGGTTTGCACCGCACGCAGGGCACCGGCCGGATCCGCGCCCGAGAAGCCGGGGCCCACCAGTGCCTGCACGTCTCGGATCGGCGCGGCCAGCGCGGCTGTCAGGGAGCCCGTCACCACCAGGTTCCGATCCGGCCGCCGACGTTGTGGTCGGCGTCGACGAAGGTGTTCGCGGTGGCGACGGCGGTCGTGGCGCCGGCGTCGAGATGCGCGCTGAGGCGGTACGCCAACTGGGCCTGGTGGTGCGTCGCCTGCGCCAGGGCCGCGGCGAAGGCCTCGCCCACGGGGCCGAACACGTCGAACTGTCGGGCGATGGCGGTCAGGTCCGCGGCGTGCGCGGCCAGTTCGGTGCTGTGACCGCGGTAGTCCGCGGACAGGTTGTGCAGGGCTGACGGGTCCACGGTCAGGTTTCGGATCATGTGGATAAGACGGGCGCCGCGCCCGTTCGGTTCCATTAATGTTGGCGCCCATGGACGTCCGGGTCGTCGATCACCCTCTGGCCGCGGCGCGGCTGACCACTCTGCGCGACGAGCGCACCGACAACGCCGGGTTCCGGGCGGCGCTGCGCGATCTGACGCTGATGCTGGTCTACGAGGCCACGCGCTCGCTGGCCAGCGAGGAGTTGCCGGTGCAGACCCCGGTCGCCGCGTGCACCGGCTCGCGTCTGTCGAACCCGCCACTGCTGGTTCCGGTGCTGCGGGCGGGCCTGGGCATGGTCGACCAGGCACACGCGCTGATTCCGGAGGCCCAGGT
This sequence comes from Mycobacterium sp. SMC-13, assembly GCF_045311035.1. Lineage (NCBI taxonomy): Bacteria > Bacillati > Actinomycetota > Actinomycetes > Mycobacteriales > Mycobacteriaceae > Mycobacterium > Mycobacterium sp. SMC-13. Next base: position 595,239 of record NZ_JBJIAI010000002.1, on the reverse strand, counting down.
CGGCTTCGTCGGCATGGCGCGCGACGAGACGACTCACCAACCGACGCCGTATCTGGAGTCCCTACCGGCCGACCTGAGTGGCCGGCCGGTGATGGTGCTCGACCCGATGCTGGCCACCGGTGGGTCGTTGGCGTACACCCTGCAACTCCTGGTCGACCGCGGGGCCGACGACATCACCGCGGTGTGCGTGGTGTGTGCGCCGGAGGGAATTGTGTTGGTGGAGAAGGCGGTTCCGTCACTGCGACTGTTCACGGCCACCATCGATGCCGCGCTGAACGACGATGCCTACATCTTGCCGGGCCTGGGCGATGCGGGGGATCGGCAGTTCGGTCCGCGCTAGTGGACGATCGGCCCGGTCGGGGTCGGTAGCGGGGTTTGGCTCGGCCGGGGAACCGCATCGGGCAGATTCGGCTTGCCGGTGGAGTCGACGGACACCGTGCCGCCCCAGGCCATGAGAGCGCCGGTGTTGCAACCGCCTTCGATTCCGGTGGCGAAGACGCTCACCTGCATCGCACCTGCCGACATGTGGGCGTGCGGGCCCACGGCGGTCTGGCCAGGGCTGAGCCGGTAGCTGCTGCTGAGGGTGCCCGGAGTTCCTGCGGGGCTGACCGAGAAGCGCACCGAGATATCGGAACAGCCGTCGGCGGCATTGGTGAAGGACGGCTGCACCCAGTCGTCGGTCGGAAGGTCGAAGCGGAGCACCGCCGGCTGCCGGCAGTCCTGCACGGTGGCAGGCCGACAGTACGTCGAGATGTACTGCTCGGCGTGGACCGCGGCCGCCGGTGGGGCGAGAGCGATGCCCGCAGTACCGATTCCGCCGATCAGGACCGTCGCGGCGCCACCACAGCGCCGAGCGAGTGTGTTGTCCGACATGCCGACACCTCTTTCCTCCGATGAATCGAGGCTAAGTCGCACAGGAGCCCGCCGGATATAAGGGATCTCCCTACGGTTCGGCGTCAGGCCGGGGCCAGCAGGCCGGTGACCACGGCCTCGACGTCGCGTAGTTCGGCTGCGGCCGACGTCCGACCGGTCGCCAGATCGGCGGTCGGCGGCTTGCTGACCTCGATGTAGCACTTGATCTTTGGCTCGGTTCCCGACGGGCGCACCGCCACCCGCAGGCCACCGCCGGTGAAGACCAGGGCGTCGGTGCGCCGTTTTCCCCGCAGCTCGGCCAGGTCCTCGATCCGCACCGGGACACCGGCGATCTGGGCCGGCGGCTCGGCGCGCAGGCGGGCCATCACCGCGTCGGCGTCGGTGTGCACCGAGACCGCGCCGGTGACGTGGACGCCGAATTTCGTGGCCAGGGCGTCCAGCCGATCCTGCACCGACTGGCCCTGATGGCGAAGTGCCACAACCAGATCGCAGAACACCACGGCCGCGCTGATGCCGTCCTTGTCGCGCACGGCATCGGGGTCGACGCAGTGCCCGATGGCCTCTTCGTACGCGTACCGCAGCGTGGCACCAGGGATGTCCTGGTCGGCGCGCGCCAGCCATTTGAAGCCCGTCAGCGTTTCGACGTGGTGGGCCCCGTGGTCGGCGGCGATCTTCGCGAGCAGCTGCGACGAGACCAGTGAACTGGCGACGACGGTGGTCGCGGCTTCCTCGGGAGTCAGGTTCGACAGCAGATAATCGCCCAGCAGCCAACCGGTTTCGTTACCGGACAACAGGCGCCAGCCACTCGTGGTCGGGATGCCCACGGCGCAGCGGTCCGCGTCGGGGTCCAGGGCGATGGCGACTTCGGCGCCGGCCTCGGCGGCGAGGGCGAGCAGCAGGTCGGTGGCGCCGGGTTCCTCGGGGTTGGGGAACGCGACGGTGGGGAAGTCGGGATCGGGCTCGAATTGTGTTGCCACCGTCCGGATATCACTGATACCGGCGCGGTTCAGGACGTCGATCGCCAGCGCGCCACCGACACCGTGCATCGCGGTCAGCGCCACCCGGACCTCGCCTTGTGTCCGGCGTAGTGACCCGGCCCGGCGCGCGTACTGCTCGATGAGGGTTTCGTCGACGGGCGTGACGGGCTGCCGGGCGATGCCGGTCGGTGCCTGCCGCATGGCCGTTTCGATGTCCCGGTCGGTGGGTGGGACGATCTGGATGCCGCCGTCGAAGTACACCTTGTAGCCGTTATCGGCAGGGGGATTGTGCGAAGCGGTGATCTGTACGCCGGCAACGGCGTCGAGCTGCCGCACCGCGTAGGCCACGACCGGGGTCGGCGCGGGGTGGGGGAGAAGGATGACGGAAAACCCTTCGGCGGCAAAGATTTCCGCGGTCGCGGTGGCGAATTCGTCGGAGTGGTGCCGGGCGTCCCGGCCGACCACGACCGTCGACCCGCCCAGGCAACGGTCCTTGAGCACCTGCGCCACGGCCCACGTCGCGCGGCTGACGGTGGTGACGTTCATGGCGTCGAGGCCCTCACGCATGGGGCCACGCAGGCCCGCGGTGCCGAAGGTCAGGGGTGTGTGGTTCACGGGGCCATTGTGCTCGCAGTGGGCGGACGTATGCGGCGACGTTGGAAAGATGACGACGGGACTATCTACGAGTGGGACAGCCAGCACGGCAAGGTTGAGGTCTACAACAAGCGTGGCGTTCATCAAGGCGAGTTCGACCCGGGCACGGGTGCGCAGACAAAGCCAGCAGATCCCGGAAGGAAGGTGGAGCCGTAGTGCTTACGTGGTGGCTTCAGGGTTTTGACCGCACGACGGAGCGACTAGTGCAGGAGACGCATCTGACCCGTCTGACGGTGGCTGCGATTCGCGAGATCCTGCGGGTCGACGATGACATTCCTGTGGAGCCCTTTGACTTCGATATTCCGAACCTCGATGCGGTTCGATCACTGGCGGAGTATGCGGATCAGCCGATTGCAATCGATGAAGCGCTCATCTATCAGTTGGGTTGCTACGAGGGCTCATAGAAGTTTCGAAACGCCTGAATCGGCTTTCGTTGGGCGTTGCCTCCATCAAAGCTTGGTGTCGCTGTCTCACAACCGCGCCAACACCTCGCCCAGCAGCGTCCCCATCCGGGTCGCTGACTGGCGTCCGGCCTCCAGGACCTCGGCGTGGCTCAGCGGCTCACCGGTCATACCGGCCGCCAGGTTGGTCACCATCGAGATGCCCAGCACCTCGGCGCCGCCGGCGCGGGCCGCGATGGTCTCGTGCACGGTCGACATGCCGACCAGGTCGGCGCCCAGGGTGCGCAGCATCCGGATCTCGGCGGGTGTCTCGTAGTGCGGGCCGGGCAGCCCGGCATACACGCCTTCGGTCAGCGACGGGTCGACCGCGCGGGCCAGTGCCCGCAGCCGCGGCGAATAGGCGTCGACGAGATCGACGAACTGGGCGCCGACCAGAGGCGACCGCGCCGTCAGGTTCAGGTGGTCGCTGATCAGCACCGGCTGGCCCACCGAGTACTCCGCACGCAGGCCGCCGGCGGCATTGGTCAGCACCACGGTGCCCACACCGGCCGCGATGGCGGTGCGCACCGGGTGCACGACATGGCGCAGGTCGTGGCCCTCATAGGCATGGATGCGGCCCAGCAGGACCAGCACGTTGCGGCCGCCGACCTGCAGCGCGAGTGCCTGACCGCCATGACCCGACGCGGTCGGTGGGGTGAATCCGGGCAGGTCACCCATGGCGATGGTGGCTGACGGCTCGCCCAGCACGGCGGCGGCCGGGGCCCAGCCGGAACCGAGGACGACGGCCACGTCGAAGCCGGCGATTCCGGTGCGGTCACGGATGGCGGCGGCGGCCGCAGCGGCGGCGGAGTCAGGGGTGGCCTGCGGATCGGTCACGGCGTCCACCTTAGTTGCCAGCTGCGGCCGAACAGGCCGGTGCGATACTTCCATGATGCTGACGGGAGACGCCCTGCAGACGGTCACCGATGCCGTCGCGCGTCACCGTGCCGATTTGATCGAGCTGTCCCACTCGATCCACGCCGAACCGGAACTGGCTTTCGCGGAGCACCGCAGCTGCGCCAAGACCCAGGCGCTCGTGGCCGAGCGCGGCTTCCACGTCACCCCGGCCGCCGGCGGCCTGGATACCGCGTTCCGTGCCGACTACGGCAGCGGCGAGCTGGTGATCGGCGTCTGCGCCGAGTACGACGCGCTGCCCGGTATCGGACATGCGTGCGGGCACAACATCATTGCCGCGTCGGCGGTCGGCACGGCGCTGGCGCTGGCCGAGGTCGCCGACGAGATCGGCATCACCGTGGCATTGATCGGTACGCCCGCCGAAGAGGCCGGCGGCGGAAAAGCGTTGCTGCTGAAAGCCGGCGTATTCGACGACGTCGCGGCATCGGTGATGCTGCACCCCGGTCCGGTCGACATCGCGGGGGCGCGGTCCCTGGCGCTGTCCGAGGTGTCTGTGGCCTACCGCGGGCGCGAGTCGCACGCCGCCGTCGCGCCCTACCTGGGCATCAACGCCGCCGATGCGGTGACGGTCGCCCAGGTCGCGATCGGGCTTCTGCGTCAGCAGTTGACGCCCGGTCAGATGGTGCACGGCATCGTCACCGACGGCGGTCAGGCGCCGAATGTGATTCCGGCGCATACGGAATTGCTGTACACGATGCGGGCCACGGACTCCGCGTCACTCGACGAACTGGAAGTACGCATGTTCTCGTGCTTCGCGGCCGGCGCCTTGGCGGCGGGCTGCACGCACGAGGTGACGGAGGTGTCGCCGCGGTATGACGCGCTGACGCCCGATCCGTGGTTGACGACGGTGTTCCGCGCCGAGATGGAGCGTCTCGGCCGGACGCCGCTGCCGGTGGACCTGGAAGTGTCTGTGCCCCTTGGCAGTACCGACATGGGCAACGTCACGCAGGTGATGCCGGGAATCCACCCGGTCGTCGGGATCGAGGCCAATGGCGCGTCGATCCATCAGCCGGAGTTCACCGCGGCGGCGGCGGGGCCGAGTGCGGACAAGGCCGTCACCGAAGGCGCGATCATGTTGGCGCGCACGGTGGTTGCGCTGGCGCAGGCGCCTGACGAGCGGGCTCGGGTTTTGCAGAAGATGGCGGACCGGGCGGCGGTTCAGCGACAAGTGAAGGCAGGGCGCGGATGACCCTCTCGGACCACGCCGAGCGCTGGCTGGCCACGAACTACGACGACCTGGTCGGCTGGCGGCGGCATCTGCACGCCAACCCCGAGTTGGGCCGGCAGGAGTTCGAGACCACCAAGTTCGTTGCGACGCGGCTGGCCGAGGCCGGGTTGAACCCGAAGATTCTGCCCGGCGGTACCGGCCTGACGTGCGATTTCGGTCCCGAGGACCGGCCGCGGATCGCCCTGCGCGCCGACATGGATGCGCTGCCGATGGACGAGCGCACCGGCCTGCCGTTCGCCTCGACCGTGCCCAATGTGGCGCACGCCTGCGGACACGACGCGCACACCGCGGTGCTGCTCGGCACCGGGTTGGCTCTGGCGTCGGCGCCGACGCTGCCGGTCGGTGTGCGCCTGGTGTTCCAGGCCGCCGAGGAGCTGATGCCCGGCGGCGCGCTGGACGCCATCTCCGCGGGTGCACTGGCTGGTGTGTCGAGAATCTTTGCGCTGCACTGTGATCCGCGGCTCGAGGTCGGCAAGGTCGCCACCATTCCGGGTCCCATCACCTCGGCCGCCGATCAGATGGAGATCACCCTGCACTCGCCGGGCGGCCACACGTCGCGCCCGCACCTGACCGGTGATCTGGTCTACGCGCTCGGCTCGCTGATCACCGGGGTGCCCGGCATCTTGTCCCGCCGCGTCGATCCGCGGCACAGCACCGTCATGGTGTGGGGCGCGGTCAACGCCGGATTCGCGTCGAACGCCATCCCGCAGACGGGCACCCTGGCCGGGACCATCCGCACCGCCAGCCGTGATGCCTGGGTCGAGATGGAATCGATTGTCCGCGAGATCGTTTCGTCCCTGCTGGCGCCGCTCAACGTGGATCACACGGTGCTGTACCGCCGCGGCGTCCCGCCGGTGGTCAACGAGGAACTCTCGACGCGCATCATGACCCACGCCATCGAGGCGCTGGGCCCCGATGCCCTGGCCGACACCAAGCAATCCGGTGGCGGCGAAGACTTCTCGTGGTATCTCGAGGAGGTGCCGGGGGCCATGGCGCGCCTCGGCGTGTGGCCCGGCGTCGGCCCGCAGTTGGACCTGCACCAGCCGACCTTCGACCTCGACGAACGCGCCCTCGCCGTCGGCGTCCGGGTCCTCGTCAACATCATCGAACAGGCCGCCGCTTTTTAACCCGCGGGCGCGCGTGTCTGCTCCTAACCGCGAGCGGCCGTGTTTGTACGCCGACACGCCGTGTTTCGCGTGCATCTTGGGGCCGCTCACGCTCGCCGAGGGGCCGTGAACTGCGCACCTGATCCACGTGCCGCGAAATTCCACAGTTCGTGATTGATCCACAGATCGTCTGATGCGCCTTTCGGCCACAGCCGTGGAAGCAGAGCATCAACGACGTGGACGCCGACCTTCAAGCACTACTCGACCTCCAGCATGGAGTAGCTACCAGCGCTCAGATCCTGTCGAAGCTGTCCCGCAGGACATTTGACTCGTATCTGAAAACTGGTGCCCTCGAACGTATCTGGCAAGGGATCTACTCGCGGGGTGAACCCGACGACTGGACGCGGCTGCGCGGCCTGGACCTCTCGGCCGGCAAGCCGGTCCCGGTGTGTCTGGGGACGGCGGCGGCCCTCTACGGATTCGACACCGAGAATCCCAAGGACCTGCATGTGCTCAATCCCGCAGGTTCACATCTGCGGCACGCCGATGGACTGGTGATCCATCGCCGCGACGGCGCACCGATGGTTGTGGAGCAGGGCCGGCCCGCGACCGCGCCGGCGTGGACTGCGATCGAAGTGGCACGCTCGCTGCGAAGGCCACGTGTACTGGCGACGCTCGATGCTGCTCTGCGTTCCGGCACCTGCGACCGGGTGGAGCTGTCGCGAGCGGTGACCAGGCAGGCCGGACGTCGTGGAATCGTCATCGTGAGGGAGATGTTGCCGATCGCAGATCCGCGCGCGGAGTCGCCGATGGAGAGCGAGGCGCGCCTCGTGATGATCGACGGCGGCCTACCGATGCCCGAACTGCAATACGAGGTCATCGACGGCCGGGGAAAGCTGCGTCGGCTGGATTTCGCGTGGCCGCAGTACATGGTCGCCGCAGAGTACGACGGATTGGATTGGCACAGCGGACCGGACGCGATGTTGGCCGACCGCGAGCGCAGTTCGGCACTGATGGACGTCGGATGGACGGCGATCTCGATGGTGTTCGAGGACGTCCGCTACCGCCCGGACGACCTCGTCGCGCGCATCAACGCGAACTTCGGGCGCGCTCGCGCCGCCTGAGCGACCCCAAATTGCACGCGAAACACGGTGTGTCGCTGTACAAACACGGCCGCTCGCGGAAAGGAGGTTGCCGCTCGCGGGAAAGAAAAAGGGACTACGGCCCGATGTTGCGGGAGGGGCGGGTGCGGAGGTGGTGGACGTAGTCCGCGGGGGCGCCGGCGATCTCGGCGGCCTCGGCCATGACGCCGAGGTACCGCGCCGAGGGCAGCCCGCCTTCCCAGGCGTCGACGACGTACATCCAGGCCAGCACAGGGTCGGTCGAGGTGTCCGACGACACCCGGTGCACCCGGCAGCGGATCTTCTTGTGGATCCCCAGCTCGGAGCCTTCCCACCGATCCAGGCGTTCCTCGTCCTCGCGGGTCATGTCGTAGAGCACGACGAAGACCTTCGAGAGCGGATCCTCGACCAGCGTCGCCAGCGCGCCCTCCCAGCCGATGTCGGCGCCGGCGAACGTCAGTCGCCAGCCGTGCAGCCACCCCGTGGCCGCCATCGGAGAATGAGGCGCCCGCTGAAGCATCTGCTCCGGATGCATGTTCGATCCGTAAGCGGCGTAGAGCGGCACTCGGCAAGCCTACGGCTTGTTGTCCGGCGACCAACACCCAACTCGGGGTTAGATGTAGCCGTGGCTACCCGCATCGTGATCATCGGCGGCGGTCCCGCCGGATATGAGGCCGCCCTGGTCGCCGCCGGTTACGGCCGTGAGGCGACCGAGGTGACCGTCGTCGACCGCGACGGCATCGGCGGTGCCTGCGTGCTCTGGGACTGTGTGCCGTCCAAGACCTTCATCGCGTCGACGGGCGTGCGCACCGAGCTGCGCCGCGCCGACGGGCTGGGCTTCGACATCAAGATCGAGGACGCCAAGATCTCGTTGCCGCAGATCAACAACCGGGTCAAGACGCTGGCTCGCAGCCAGTCCGTCGACATCGGCGGGCAACTGCTGCGCGCCGGTGTCAACGTCGTGGCCGGCCGCGGCGAGCTCGTCGACAGCATCCCGGGAATGGCGCACCACCGGGTCAAGGTCACGACGCCCGACGGGCGGTCCGGCGTGCTGAAGGCCGACGTGGTGCTGATCGCGACCGGCGCCAGCCCCCGGGTCCTGCCCAACGCGGTGCCCGACGGCGAACGCATCCTGAACTGGCGGCAGCTGTACGACCTCACCGACCTGCCGGAGCACCTGGTCATCGTGGGCTCGGGCGTCACCGGCGCCGAGTTCTGCAACGCCTACACCGAACTGGGCGTCAAGGTCACGGTGGTGGCCAGCCGCGACCAGATCCTGCCGCACGAGGACTCCGACGCCGCCGCGGTGCTGGAGGAGGTGTTCTCCGAGCGCGGTGTGACGTTGGTCAAGAACGCGCGCGCCGATTCGGTGGTCCGGACCGAGACCGGCGTCAAGGTCAGCCTCGCCGACGGCCGCGTCGTGGAGGGCAGCCACGCGTTGATGAGTATCGGGTCGGTGCCCAACACCTCGGGCCTGGGGCTGGAGAAGGCCGGCATCGAACTCGGTCCGGGCAATTACCTGACGGTGGACCGGGTGTCGCGCACCAAGGCGCCGGGCATCTACGCCGCGGGCGACTGCACCGGCCTGCTGCCGCTGGCCTCGGTGGCCGCCATGCAGGGCCGCATCGCGATGTATCACGCACTGGGTGAAGGGGTTTCGCCGATCAGGCTGCGGACGGTCGCCGCCGCGGTGTTCACGCGCCCGGAGATCGCCGCGGTCGGCGTGCCGCAGTCCGCGATCGACGCCGGCACGGTGCCGGCCCGCACCCTGATGCTGCCGCTGAACACCAACGCGCGAGCCAAGATGTCGCTGCTCGAGCACGGTTTCGTGAAGATCTTCTGCCGCCCGGCCACCGGTGTGGTGATCGGCGGCGTCGTCGTCGCGCCGATCGCCTCCGAGCTGATCCTGCCGATCGCGCTGGCGGTGCAGAACCGGATCTCGGTGACCGATCTGGCGCAGACGCTGTCGGTCTACCCGTCGTTGTCGGGCTCGATCATCGAGACGGCCCGCCGGCTCATGGCTCACGACGATCTGGACTGACACGCGAACCGCGCCGACCACGTAGGCTCGGTCACGCAAGGCCTACCGACGAGTAACCACGAGGAGTTCCGCCGTGAGTGACCCGATTCCCGGTCCGGGCAATGGTCAGACCCTGCTGAGTCCCGCGCAGCGTGACACCGCATGGAACCGGTTGGGCTCCGAGCAGTTCGACGTCATCGTGATCGGCGGCGGTGTCGTCGGCGCCGGTGCGGCGCTCGACGCGGCGACGCGCGGCCTGAAGGTCGCCCTGGTCGAGGCTCGCGACTTCGCGTCCGGCACTTCCAGCCGCAGCAGCAAGATGTTCCACGGCGGCCTGCGCTACCTGGAGCAGCTCGAGTTCGGCCTGGTTCGTGAGGCGCTGCACGAACGCGAACTGTCCCTGACGACGCTGGCGCCGCATCTGGTGAAGCCGTTGCCGTTCCTGTTCCCGCTGACCAAACGGATCTGGGAGCGCCCCTACATCGCCGCCGGCATCTTCCTGTACGACCAGCTCGGCGGAGCCAAGTCGGTGCCGGCGCAGAAGCACCTGCTCAAGGCCGGGGCGCTGCGGCTGGCACCCGGGCTCAAGCGCAGTTCGCTGATCGGCGCGATCCGCTACTACGACACCGTCGTCGACGACGCCCGGCACACGATGACCGTCGCCCGCACCGCGGCGCACTACGGCGCCGTTGTCCGCACCTCGACGCAGGTGGTGGCGCTGCTGCGCGAGGGCGACCGCGTCACGGGCGTGCGGGTCCGTGACTCGGAGACCGGTGCGGTGACCGAGGTGTGCGGCCACGTGGTGGTCAACGCCACCGGCGTGTGGACCGACGAGATTCAGGCGCTGTCGAAGCAGCGCGGGCGGTTCCGGGTCCGCGCCTCCAAGGGCGTGCACATCGTCGTCCCGCGGGACCGCATCGTCAGTGAGGTGGCGATCATCCTGCGTACCGAGAAGTCGGTGCTGTTCGTCATCCCGTGGGGGACGCACTGGATCATCGGCACGACCGACACCGACTGGAACCTGGACCTGGCGCACCCGGCGGCGACCAAGGCCGACATCGACTACATCCTCGGACACGTCAATAAGGTGCTGGCGACACCGCTCAACCACGACGACATCGACGGCGTCTACGCGGGTCTGCGCCCGCTGCTGGCCGGTGAGAGCGAGGAGACCTCGAAGCTGTCCCGCGAGCACGCGGTCGCGGTGCCGGCCCCGGGCCTGGTGGCCATCGCCGGCGGCAAGTACACCACCTACCGGGTGATGGGCGAGGACGCCATCGACGCGGCCAGTGAGTTCGTGCCGACGCGGGTGGCGCCGTCGATCACCGAGAAGGTGCCGCTGCTGGGTGCCGACGGCTACTTCGCGCTGATCAACCAGACCGAACACGTGGGCCAGCACTATGGTCTGCACCCCTACCGGGTGCGGCACCTGCTGGACCGTTACGGCTCGTTGATCGGTGAGGTGCTGGACATGGCGGCCGACCGGCCTGACCTCTTAGAGCCCATCACCGAGGCGCCGGTGTACCTGAAGGTCGAGGCCTGGTACGCGGCCGCGGCCGAGGGCGCACTGCACCTCGAGGACATCCTGGCGCGCCGCATGCGGATCTCCATCGAGTACCAGCACCGCGGCGTCGACTGCGCCCGTGAGGTCGCGGAAGTTGTTGCGCCCGTGCTGGGTTGGAGTGCCGAGGACGTCGACCGCGAGGTCGCCACCTACCTGGCGCGTGTCGAGGCCGAGGTGCTGTCGCAGACGCAGCCCGACGACGAATCGGCCGACGCGCTGCGCGCGGCGGCTCCCGAGGCCCGGTCCGAGATCCTCGAGCCGGTGCCGCTCGATTGAGCCTGCCCGTCCGTCCCGGATACGAGGGGATCGGGCCCGCCCGGCTACGGGTGCACGGTGGGCCGGTGCTGGCTGAGCTGCGGTCCCGGTTCGGCGACGAGGCGGCCGCCAAAGTGCTTGCCGGCGAGGTGCTTTGCGCCGACGGGTCGGTCGTCTCCGACACCACGGAGCTACCGGCCGGCGCGTTCATCTACTGGTACCGGGACCTGCCCGACGAGGTCGTCGTCCCGTTCGACGTGCCGGTGCTGTACCGCGACGACAACATCGTCGTGGTCGACAAGCCGCACTTCCTGGCGACCATGCCGCGCGGTGGGCACGTGGTGCAGACAGCGCTGGTGCGGCTGCGCCGGGCCTTGGGACTATGGGAACTCTCACCGGCACATCGGCTGGACCGGCTGACGGCCGGTGTCCTGGTGTTCACCGCACGGCGCGAGGTCCGCGGGGCGTATCAGACGATGTTCGCCTCGGGTGAGGTGTCCAAGACGTATCTGGCCCGATCGTCGGCCGGGACGCCGGCCGGGCCCGTCGAGCTGCGGAACCGAATTGTGAAGCGGCGCGGGTCTTTACAGGCCGTCATCGAGCCCGGCGACATCAACGCGGTGACTTTCGTCGAGCCGCTGGGGGACGGGCTGTTCCGGCTGACGCCGGCCACCGGCCGCACCCACCAGTTGCGCGTGCACATGAACTCGCTCGGGCTGCCCATCGACGGTGATCCGTTGTACCCCACGGTGCTCGAGGTTCCTGTCGGCGACTTCTCCACGCCGCTGCAGTTGTTGGCCCACCGGCTCGCATTTGTCGACCCGGTGACCGGAGAGCAGCGGGAGTTCGTCAGTGAGCGGACGTTGGCGAACCGGCCCGAATAACCCCTGTGTTCTACTGCTAGCCATGGACCGCACCACATTTGACCGCCTGTTCGACATGACCGACCGCACCGTCATCCTGACCGGCGGGACGCGCGGTATCGGCCTCGCGATGGCCGAGGGGTTCGCGCTGGCCGGTGCCAATCTCGTGGTCGCCAGCCGTAAGCCCGACGCGTGCGAGGCTGCGGCCGAGCACCTGCGCGGTCTGGGTGGCAAGGCGATCGGCGTGCCCGTGAACATGGGCAACCTCGACGATCTCGACCGGCTGGTCGAGGCCACCGTCGCGGAGTTCGGCGGCATCGACGTGCTCGTGAACAACGCGGCCAACGCGCTCGCCCAGCCGCTGGGGGAGATGACGCCCGAGGCGTGGGCCAAGTCGTACGACTCCAACCTGCGTGGGCCGGTGTTTCTGGTGCAGAAAGCGTTGCCGCACTTGAAGACGAGCCCGGCTGCCGCGGTCCTGAACATGTCGTCGGTCGGCGCCTTCCAGTTCGCGCCGTTCGTGTCGATGTACGCCGCGGGCAAGGCGGCGCTGCTGTCGTTCACCCGCTCGATGGCGGCCGCCTACGCGGCCGACGGCATCCGGGTCAACGCCATCGCGCCCGGCCCCGTCGACACCGACATGGTGCGCAACAACCCGCAGGAGGCCATCGACGCGATGGCGTCGAACACGCTGCTGAAGCGGCTGGCCAGCCCTGACGAAATGGTGGGCACGGCGCTGCTGTTGTGTTCGGGCGCAGGCAGTTACATCACCGGACAGGTCGTCATCGTCGACGGCGGCGGGACGCCGCGGTAGCTGTCGGTACGTGTGCAGGGGGCCGTATGACTTCCCGTACATCACCCGCAGCGCGCCGTCGCGGACGAATCCTTTGTCGAGAAGCTTGATACCCGTGTTCGGAATGGCAGGGATGCCGGCGAGCTTGTGGCCGAAGCGGCCCATCCGGTACTCCCGGCCCCAGGCCGCTTCCAGGCGCTGGGTGTAGTTGGTGAAGTCGTCGGGGCCACCGTTCTGCAGCGCCGCGATGACGCATTCGCCGGCGACCAGGCCGGCCTCGAGCGCTTTCGAAATGCCCGCGCCGGAAACCGGTTTGGCGGCGCCGAGTGCGTCGCCGGTGAAAACCACACCCGGACGCCACGGCGGCCACGCGGTGAAACCCATCGGCAGCCGCCACGCTCGCACGCTCTTGCTCTTCTTCAATTCCGCGATCGACGGCAGCTCCCAGTCACGCGGCAGGGATGCCAGGAATTCACCGAGCAATTGCGTGGCGTTGATGGCCTGCCAGTTCCGGTAGCAGTTCACATAGCCCACGCCGATGTTGAGGACGCCGTCGCCCATGGGGAACACCCAGCCGTAGCCGGGTAACTGATCGCCCTGGAACTGCAGTTTGAGGTAGATGTCGAGCGAATCGGTGTCCGGCCGGTTGGCGTGCATCTCCGCGCGGATCGCGATGGCCGAGTAGCCGTTGTACTCCGAATCGATGTGCAGGGCACGCTTTACGGGCGAGTACGCGCCGTCGGCGGCGACGACGGCGTCTGCGGAGATCTTCTCCCCGCTCTTGAGGACCACGCCGACCACCCGGCCGTCGGCATCGAGTTCAGGTCCCGCCACTTCGGCGCCTTCGCGTACCTCTGCGCCGGCCTTCTCGGCGTGCCTGAGCAACACCGTGTCCAGACGCGTGCGGCTGACGGTGTGGCCGTGATCGGGCATGCCGGGGCGGCGCGGGAAGGACATCTCCCACCGGCTCGGACTGAACACTGTGACGCGGTTGACCCGATGGAAGGTGGCGACTTCGTCGGCCAGGCCCATCTTCTGCAGGTAACTGACGGCGCGCGCCGTCAGTCCGTCGCCGCAGGGTTTGTCGCGGGGAAACTCGGCCTTGTCCACGACCAGCACCTTGGCGCCCACCTGCGCGGCCTGCCAGGCGGCGGCAGAGCCCGACGGACCACCACCGGCGACGACGACGTCGTACCGCTGTGCCATCGTGCCCCCGCCCGTCCCGAAGTGGCTCCAGTTCATCAGCTTTCGTGCGGAGCCGCCAGGTGACCAACTTACCGATGCGGGTCGTCGACTTTCAGGCTGTCCCCGGTGTTCGAGACGAAGACGACGAGGAGCTTGGCGGGTTCCGTCTGACTGGTGTTCTCGGTGAGCACGTGGTGCGCGCCGGGCTGCTCCACCCAGTTCTGGCCCCGGCGATACTCGGTGACGGGGGAGTCGTCGACCTGACTGCGCACCGCGCCGTCGAGGACGTAGGCGTAGATGAACGCGTCGCCGTGCCGGTGCGGCGCGGCCCGGGCGCCGGGCGGGAATTCGACGACCGCCGACGTGAACGTCTTGCCCGGCACGTTGGGCAGCGCCTGCGCGATCAGTGGCGTCAGTGCCTCGACCGGTGGCGGCGATGCGGTGCCGGTCGACGTGCACCCGGTGGTTCCGATGACCAGGGCAGCGGTGAACAGGCCTGGTGCGCAGCGCATCCCGATCATCGAGTGGCGTCGTTCACTTGGATGATCGCCTTCCCGCGCGTCCGCCTGTCGGGTGCGAACGCCGCCACCGCTTCGGCAAGGGGCCGGACGGCACCGACGATCGGCGTGAGGCGTCCGTCGCGCACCCGGTTGGCGAGTTCGATCAGCTGCGAGCGGTCTGGTTCGACGACGAAGAACAGCCCGCGGCCGTTGCGGGGAAGCACCTCGGGCGGCTCCGCGATGGTGACGAGCGTGCCGCCGTCCCGCACGAGCGAGGCCGAGCGGGCGAGGATGTCGCCGCCGATGACGTCCAGCAGGACGTCGACTTCACCGGCATCTTCCAGCTTCTCGGTGTCGAGATCGACGAAGGCGTCGGCGCCGAGCGCCAGTGTCCGGTCGCGGTCGGCGGTGCGGCCGGTCCCGATGACGAAGGCGCCCACTTCGTGAGCCAGCTGTACCGCGAGCGAGCCGACGCCGCCTGCCGCGCCGTGAATCAGGACCGTCTGTCCGGTGGTGAGACGACCGTGCGTGAACAGGCCCTGCCAGGCCGTCAGTCCCGATATGGGCAGTGCGGCGGCGACGACGTGGTCGATGTCGGCAGGTAGCGGCGCGAGGTTGCGGGCCTCGACGGCGGTGTATTCGGCGAGCGACCCGTCACGCGTCCAGTCGGCGAGCCCGAATACCCGCTGTCCCACGGTCAATCCGGTTGTGCCGTAACCCAACTCGACGACGACCCCGGAAAGTTCATGGCCGGGCACGCTCGGAGTCCGGTCGCGTCCCGCCCGGTCGGTCCAGGTGGCGGGCCAGTCCAGCTCGCCGGGCGTGAACCCGGCCGCATGCACCCGGACGACGACGTCGTTCTCGGCGGCGTGCGGGTAGGGCAGTTCCATCAGGGTCATGCCCTTGATGCCGGCATCACGATCGTTCACGACCATGGCTTGCATGACGTTTCCTCCTTCGGTCCACCTCCATGAGAACAATCGAGACCAATCAAGTCCAATGACCAGAGTTGATCTTTCCGATCAGCATCATTGATAGGTTGTCGCTATGGAACTGCGTCAGCTCGAACACTTCCTCGCGGTGGCCGGCGCGATGAACTTCTCGCGTGCGGCGCAGCAGGTGCATGTCGTGCAATCCGCACTGTCGATGTCGATCGCGAAGTTGGAGAGGGAGCTCGGCGTCGAGCTGTTCGATCGGACCAAGCAGCAGATCAAGATCACGCCGGCGGGTGAGTTGTTTCGCGAACACGCCCGGCGCGTCATCCAGACCGCGCGGTTGGCAAAGGATTCGGTCGGCGACTTCCGTGGCGAGCTGTCCGGAACGGTCGATCTGGGTTCGCTGATCTCGTTCGGCACCTTGGATGTGCCGAAGGTGCTCGGGGAGTTCCACCGCACCTACCCCTTCGTCCAGATCAGGCTGCGGCAGAGTCAAACCGGTTCGGCTGCTTACCTTTCGGCGATCGCGGAGGGTTCACTCGACCTGGCGCTGGTGTCGGCGCCCGACCGGTTCCCGCCACGGGTTCAGATGCAGTTGATGTGCGAAGAGCCGATGGTCTTCGTCTGCCGTGCCGACCACCGCCTGGCGCAGCGTCGTCACGTGGACCTCACGGAGCTGTGTGACGAAGACCTGATCGGCTTCCCTCCCGAGTTCGGGCTCAGAAGGCTGGTGGAATCGGCGTTTTCGGCGGCCGGCGTCTCGGCGCGTACCCCGCACGAGGTCGCGCTCGAATATTCGATCGCAGCCAGGCTGGTTCAGCATGGGTTGGGCACCATCATCATGCCGGGCAGTGAAGCCGCAAACTTTCCGGACTTGCGCGCCATAGAGATTCGGCCCGCGATCGTGTGGCAGATCTACCTGGCTTCGGCGGAACAATCACAGATCGGCCCGGCCAGCGCGAAGTTGGCCGAGATGCTGCTGGCCGAAGTCGGGCCGCGCGCGTCCCGGTAATCCGGGCGTACCGGGGCTACCGTGGATGGCGTGGCATCCATCTTCGGCGACTCGCATCTGAAGAACGTCCGCCTGGTCACCCCGCAGACCACGAAAGGCTGCCAGGACTGCATCGCGGCCGGCACCCGCTGGGTGCACCTGAGGCTGTGTCTGACGTGCGGGCACGTCGGCTGTTGTGATTCCTCGCCGATGAAACATGCGAGTGCGCACGCGCGAACGCCGGGACACGAGATCGTGCAGTCCTTCGAGCCGGGCGAGAACTGGCGGTGGTGCTACGTGCACGAGAAGTACGTCTGACATGTCCTGATTTGTGGGATGCGTGGCATTGCGCGCCCTGTCAGGTAGGGCCGATCCGCGGACAAAATGGACTGTGTCCAATCAAGTCCGACGGAGAGTTGACGATCATGACCGAAGTCATTGCAGGAGTGACGATTCCGGATACCGAGCTGGTCCGGGAGGCCACCTCGATCGTCCGGAAGGCGACCGACGACACCTTGTTCAACCACTCCCGCCGGGTGTTCCTGTGGGGATCGTTGAAGGCCGCTGCGCGGGGCCTCGACGTCGACCCGGAACTCGCCTACGTGGGCGGCATGTTCCACGATCTGGGCCTGACGACGGAGTACGGCACCAAGCATCAACGGTTCGAGATCGACGGGGCCGACCTGGCTCGAAAACTGTTGCTGGACTTCGGCCGGAGCGAGCAGGAAGCGACGAACGTGTGGCTCGCGATCGCGCTGCACACCACACCAGAGGTCCCGCACCACCTGGCGCCCGAGGTCGCGGTGGTGATTCTGGGTGTCGAAACCGACGTCATCGGGCTGGGCCTCGACGAGATCAGTGCAGAGCAGCGCGCCGAAGTGGTTGCCGCTCATCCGCGTCCGGACTTCAAGAACCGCATTCTGCGGGCGTTCAACGACGGCATGGCCCATCGGCCGGCCACCACGTTCGGAACGATGAACGACGATGTGCTCGCACACTTCGATCCGTCGTTCGAACGGACGAACATGGTGGATCTCATTCAGAACAACGCCTGGCCGGAGTAGCGAAGGCGATGGGCAATGCCGGGCCGGGCGACAGGACGCGGGGGAACCCGGCCCGGCATTGCCTGCGGATCAGGCCTGCTTGACGGCTTCGATGTCGAGGGTGATGGTGACCTTGTCGCCGACGACGGCGCCACCGGTCTCCATCGGCAGGTCGAGGTCGACGCCGAAGTCCTTGCGGTTGATGACAACTGACGCCTCGTAGCCCGAGACCTCGCCGTTGCCCATGCCGGGGCTCACGCCGTTGAATTCCAGGTTCAGGGTGACCGGGCGGGTGTTGCCCTTGATGGTCAGGTTGCCGTCGAGGAGGTACGCATCGCCGTTGGGGCGCACCGCGGTCGAGACGAAGGTCGCGACGGGGTGGTTCTCGGCGTCGAAGAAGTCGGCCGACTTCACATGGCCGTCGCGCTGCTCGTTGCCCGTGTTCAGCGACGTCACGTCGATCTCAGCGGTGACCGACGGGGTGCCGTCGGCGGCGACGGTGATGGCGCCACTGAAGTTCTCGAACTTCCCGCGGACCTTGCTGACCATCAGGTGGCGTACCGAGAACTCGACGGTGGAGTGGGCGGTGTCGATCGCCCAGGTGCCGACGCTGAGGGGAGCGGTTGCGGTGGAGGTCATGTGCCTGTCCTTTGCTTGGTTCGAGGGCCGGCCTGTCCGGCCTCTGCCGATCACCAACCGGACTACGGTCCGGATTATTTCCGGCCGCCGGCTCGCATTCCTTAATGAAAATGATTATCGTTAAGCCATGCCCTCGACTTCAGCTGACCTGATCCCTGTGACCGTGCTTTCGGGCTTCCTGGGAGCGGGCAAAACGACGCTGCTCAACCACATCCTCGCCAACCGGGAGGGTCGCCGGGTTGCGGTGATCGTCAATGACATGAGCGAGGTGAACATCGACGCGGCCCTGATCGCCGGTCAGGGTCATCTCGACCGGACCGAAGAGAAGCTCGTCGAGCTCACCAACGGATGCATCTGCTGCACCCTGCGTGAGGACCTCATCACCGCGGTCGCGGATCTGGCCCGGCAGAACCGATTCGACCAGATCGTGATCGAGTCGACGGGCATCTCCGAGCCGATGCCGGTGGCGGCGACCTTCAGCTGGGAGTTCGAGGACGGCTTCATCCTGTCCGAGCTCGCCCGCCTCGACACGATGGTCACCGTCATCGATGCGTGCACCTTCCTGCCGGAACTGGCGCGCGGGGAAGCGCTCACCGACCGGAACCTCGCGGTGGCCGACGGCGACGGGCGCAACATCGCCGATCTGCTGGTCGACCAGGTCGAGTTCGCCGACGTCATCCTCATCAACAAGACCGACCTCGTGAGCGCCAAGACGACCGCGACCGTCGAGGCTGTCGTGCGGCGCCTCAACCCCAATGCGCGGATCGAGCGCACCGAGCACGGGATCGTGCCGCTGGCAACCGTTTTGGACACCGGCTTGTTCGATCCGGAACTTGCCGCGGAGGCTCCCGGGTGGGATGAAGAGATCGCCAACGGGCACACCCCGGAAACCGAGGAGTACGGGATCAGCAGCATGACGTTCCGTGCCGATCGCCCGTTCCATCCCCAGCGTCTCGCCGATGCCCTCGATCAAGTGCGAGGTCTGTTGCGCAGCAAGGGTTTCTGCTGGATCGCCACCCGGCCGAACATCGCCGCCATCTGGTCGCAGGCCGGCCCCAACCTCACCATCGAACCCGCCCAGTACTGGACGAGTACCGAAATCGAGCCCGGTCAGGAGATCGTCTTCATCGGTATCCGCCTCGAAGCGGGCAAGGTGCGAGGGCTTCTCGACGCGGCGCTCCTCACCGACGACGAAGTGGCGGCCGGCACGGGTGCCTGGCTGCGTTACGCCGATCCGCTACCGGCGTGGACTGCGGCGCACAGTCACGTCTGAGGCGTGTCATTTGAAGCAAGCCCGCCGCGCAGGGGCATCACGCACTACCTTGGGCTGTATGACACGCGTCCGCGGTGCCGGCCCGGTCCGCCATGATCACGGCCGCCGCTCGTGCCTCATCGCCGGGGAACGCGTGAAAATGACAACCGCACAACACATCACATGACGAGAGGGACCGCCTGATGTCGATTCACCCAGCACTGATCAAAGCCACCAGGACGGTGGCCACTGGCGTCATCGGCGTGGCGGCGTACGACGTGCTGCGCAAAGCGTTGCGTGCGGCGCCCATCCACGAAGCGAGTGTCACCACCGCATCGTGGGCGCTGCGCGGTACCCGCAAAGCCGAGGAGGCGGCAGAGAACGCCCGGCTGAAGGTCGCCGATGTGATGGCCGAAGCGCGAGAGCGAATCGGCGAGGAGGTGCCGCCGCCGTCGGTGGCCGACGCCGAACATTCCCATGACCACTGATGTGCTGACCGACGTGGCAGATGCGTCCCGCATCGCCGCCGACGCCGACCTGACGGTGATATCCGTTGCAGCGGGCCGGATTCGGGTTCAGGTTCCGTGGCTGCGGGGCGACGCCGTCGGCGCTGTGGCGATCGAAGATGCCGTCGACAAGGTCGGTGGCGTCAGAACTGTCCACGCCTACCCGCGTACCGCGTCAGTGGTGGTCTGGTACTCGCCGCAGCGCTGCGACACTTCGGAGCTGCTGGCTGCAATCCGCGCCGCGCAGGCCACACCGCGGCAGCTGGTCCCGGCTCGCTCGCCGCGTTCGGCTGACATTCACAACGCGGATGTACTGCGCATGGCGCTCGGTGCTCTGGCTCTCGCGCTCTTGGGAGTCCGTCGTTACGGCCTGGCCCGCCCGCGGTTGCTCGGGCCGGCCAGCCGCACGTTCGCCACCGGAGCGACCATCGTCACCGGATACCCGTTCCTGCGCGGTGCGCTGCGCGCACTGCGCGGGGGCAAGTCGCCCGGCACCGATCTGCTGGTGTCCGCGGCGACCATCGCGAGTCTGATCCTGCGCGAGAACGTCGTGGCACTCACGGTGCTGTGGCTGCTGAACATCGGTGAGTACCTTCAGGATCTGACCCTGCGTCGTACGCGCCGCGCCATCGCCGACCTGCTGCGGGGCGTTCAGGACACCGCCTGGGTGCAGCTTCACGACGGCACCGAGGTGCAGGTCAACGCCGAAACCCTGCGGATCGGCGATCTGGTCGTCGTTCATGAGCAGGTCGCGATCCCGGTCGACGGCGAGGTCGTCGCAGGGGAGGCGATCGTCGACCAGTCCGCCATCACCGGTGAGACGCTGCCGGTGACCATGGCACCGGGTGCGACGGTCCACGCAGGATCCGTGGTCGTCCGCGGCCGGGTCGTCGTGCGGGCCCGCGCGGTGGGCAGTCACACGGTGCTGGGCCGCATCGTGGCGAGAGTCGAAGAAGCGCAACGTGACCGGGCGCCGATCCAGACGGTGGGAGAGAACTTCTCCCGTCGGTTCGTGCCCGCGTCGTTCGTCTTGGCAACGGCAACGTTCGTGGCCACCGGCGACGTACGCCGGGCAATGACCATGCTGCTGGTGGCGTGCCCGTGCGCGGTGGGGCTCGCCACCCCGACCGCGATCAGCGCGGCCATCGGCAACGGAGCACGGCGTGGCATCCTCATCAAAGGCGGTTCACATCTGGAGGCGGCCGGCCGGGCCGATGCCGTGGTCTTCGACAAGACCGGCACCCTCACTCTCGGTCGGCACATCGTCACGAACATCGTTTCTTTCCAGGAGAGTTGGACTCCCGAGGAAATTCTCGCCTACGCCGCGAGCTCAGAGATTCACTCACGGCATCCGTTGGCCGAAGCGGTCATCCGCTCGACCGAAGACAAACACATCGTGATTCCGCCGCACGAGGAGTGCGAGGTACTCGTGGGTCTGGGGATGCGGACCCGCGCCGACGGTCGCACGCTGCTGCTCGGCAGCCCGTCTCTGCTGGAGCGCGAGGACGTCGCGGTGTGCGGCGAGGCCGATGCGTGGGTGCAGCGATTGCGCCGTCAGGCCGAGACGCCACTGCTGCTTGCCGTCGACGGTGAACTGGTGGGTTTGATCAGCCTTCGCGACGAGGTGCGCCCCGAAGCGGCAGAAGTGCTTGCGCGCCTGCGGGCCTCGGGTGTGCAGCGGATCGTCATGCTCACCGGGGACCACGCGGACACCGCGCAGGCCGTCGCTGCCGAGCTCGGCATCACCGAATGGAAGGCAAACGCGCTACCCGAGGACAAACTCGCCCTGGTGCGCACGCTGCATGACGAGGGCTACACCGTTGCGGTGGTGGGCGACGGGGTCAACGACGCACCCGCGCTGGCCGCGGCAGACATCGGTATCGCCATGGGATTGGCCGGCACCGACGTCGCCGTCGAGACTGCCGACGTGGCATTGTCGACAGACGACCTGCGGCGGCTGCTCGACGTGCGCGGTCTCAGTGACCACGCAGTCGGCGTGATTCGGCAGAACTACGCCATGTCGATCGCGGTGAACGCGGTCGGGCTGCTACTCGGAGCGGTCGGCGGATTGTCGCCCGTCCTCGCCGCGATCCTGCACAACGCGTCGTCGGTCGCCGTTGTCACCAACAGCTCGCGCCTCATCCGTCACGAGCTGGCACAGTCCGGCGCGAGGTCACCGAGCAGGTAGCGCTGCAGCGTCACGCCGAGGTCGGCGGCGAGCTGTTCGTTCGAGCGGTTGGCCAGTGGTTCCAGGCCGATGACGTAGCGCGCCATCGCGAAACCGTTGACCTGCGACATGACGAGCGCGGCGCGGTAGTCGGCATCGGCGGAGCCAAGTCCTTCGGCGATGGGCGCAATGATCTTGCGCGCCAGGAAGTCCCGGACCAGCTTCGCGGCTTCGGGTTCGGCCGTGGCCGCGCGCACCATGCCGATCATGGGTTGTCGCCGCACTTCATCGTCGAGAACCTCGAGGATGAACGTCGCCAGCCGGAGCCCCGCTGAGTCCTTGTCGCCGTCGAGCACCCGGCCGATGACCGTGGCGGGCTCGACCGGCAGTTCGACCACGGCGAGGAACAGGTCGCGCTTCTTGCCGTAGAAGTGGCTGACCAGCGCCGGGTCGACGCCGGCCTGCAGCGCGATCTGCCGCAGGGAGGTCCGTTCGTATCCCAATTCCGCGAACAGCTTTCGCGCGGTTTCCTCGATTGCCTCGCGGGTGCCGCTGGGGCCCGGGCGGCGTCCACCGCGGGCGGGTCGCTGGCTCATTCGACTCCCTGATTCACAGAATTCTTTACGTGTTGAATTATAGCCCCGGCGGGTCTACTGTCATACCGTCAACCTTCTTGATTAGCCACGCTAGAAGGCGTTCCGCGCAGTCCGTGCCTCGCGTACGGATTGAAAGGGGCACGGATGCAGCAGCTTTCGATCAGGCGCCGACTCGGCCGGCACTGGATGTATGTGGTGGCCGTGGTGGTGGTCGTGGTCGCCGGGTTCGCGGTGTACCGACTGCAGGGCATCTTCGCCTCGCATGACGTCACCTCGACCCCGAGTGGTGCGGTGAACGACATCGTGCCGTTCAACCCCAAGCATGTGGTGATGGAGGTCTACGGACCGCCGGGCACCGTCGCCACCGTCACCTACCTGGACGTCAATGCCCAACCGCAGCGTGCCGACTCCGTCACGCTGCCGTGGACGTACGACACGACCACCACGCAGCCCGCGGTGTTCGTCAACCTTCAGGCCCAAGGCGACAGCGACTCGATCGGCTGCCGCATCACCATCGATGACGCCGTCAAGGACGAGAGAACGGTGAACACCGTGCACGCCTTCACCTACTGTCTGGACAAATCCGGATGAGCGCCAACCGCGTTCCCGACTTCATCCGCCGGTACTCGGTGCTGATCGCGTTCTTCTGGCTGGGCCTGGCCGTCGTCACGAACGTCTTTGTGCCGCAACTGGAGACCGTCGCCGAGTCGCACAACGTGTCGCTGAGTCCGACGGACGCCCCGTCGCTGCAGGCGGCGAAGCGGATCGGCAAGGTCTTCCAGGAGTTCGACTCCGACAGTTCGGCCATGATCGTCCTGGAGGGCGACAAGCCGCTGGGGGCGGACGCACACCACTACTACGACGGCCTGATCGACAAGCTCATCGCCGACACCAAGCACGTCCAGCATGTCCAGAACTTCTGGGGTGACCCGCTGACGGCGGCCGGATCGCAGAGCGCCGACGGCAAGGCCGCGCTGGTGCAGGTGTATCTCGCCGGCAATCAGGGTGAATCGCTGGCCAACGAGTCCGTCGACTCCGTCCGCAAGATCATCGAGAACACCCCGCCGCCAACAGGTTTGAAGGTCTATCTCACCGGTGCCGCGCCGCTGATCACCGACCAGTTCGAGGTGGGCCGCCACGGGACGCTGAAGACCACCCTGATCACCATCGGCGTGATCATGGTGATGCTGTTCTCGCTGTACCGCCGGATCACGACGGTGATCATGGTGATCTTCACGGTGATGATGGAGCTGACGGCCTCTCGCGGCGTCGTCGCGTCGCTGGCCAACGCGGGCATCATCGAGCTGTCGACGTACTCGACAAACCTGTTGACACTCTTGGTCATTGCCGCGGGCACCGACTACGCGATCTTCCTCCTCGGCCGGTTCCACGAAGCCAGATACGCCGGGCAGGACCGCGTCGAGGCGTACCACACCATGTATCACGGCACGTCACACATCATCCTGGGATCGGGCCTGACCATCGCGGGTGCGGTGTTCTGCCTGACGTTCACCCGGCTGCCGTACTTCGAGAGCCTCGGAATCCCGGCCGGCACAGGCGTTCTCGTCGCCGTGGTCGCCGCGCTGACGCTCGCGCCCGCGCTCCTGTGCATCGGGCGGCACTTCGGCCTCTTCGAACCCGTGCGCCAGCTGCAGACCCAGGGTTGGCGGCGCATCGGTACCGCCATCGTGCGCTGGCCCGGCCCCATCCTGGTGGTGACCGTCGCGGTGGCCCTCATCGGTCTGATCGCCCTGCCCGGCTACAAGACGAGTTACGACACCCGTCCGTACATGCCGGCCGACGCACCCGCCAACATCGGCTACGCCGCCGCCGAACGGCACTTCTCCCAGGCCCGGCTCAATCCCGAACTGCTGATGATCGAAGCCGACCACGATCTGCGGAACTCCACCGACATGATCCTGCTCGAGCGCGTCGCGAAAGCGGTCTTCCACACCGACGGCATCGCGCAGGTGCAGTCGATCACCCGGCCGCTGGGGACGCCGCTGGACCATTCGTCGATACCGTTCCTGATCAGCGCCGGAAACGCCGGCCAGATCAACAACCTGCCGTTCCAGCAGGCGCGTAGCGGTGACCTGCTGAAGCAGGTCGAGGTGATCAACAAGTCGATCGACATTCTGCGGCAACAGTATGCGCTGCAACAGCAGTCGAGCGGTATCACCCACGAGCAGGCCACGGCATTCCAGCAGACGGTCGCGACCGCCCAGGACCTGCGTGACAAGATCGCCAACTTCGACGATTTCTTCCGTCCGTTGCGCAACTACTTCTACTGGGAGCCGCACTGCTACGACATCCCGGTGTGCGCTGCCCTGCGGTCCATCTTCGACGCGCTCGACGGCATCGACGAGCTGACCGATCAGCTGAACGACGTCGCGGGGAGCATCGCCAAACTCGATGCGCTGCAACCGAAGTTGCTCGCGCTGATCCCGCCGCAGATCACCAGTCAGGAGACCAACCGCGAGCTGACGATGACGAATTACGCCACGAACAAGGGTCTCAACGACCAGGCTGCCGCATCGCTGCAGAACGCCACCGCGCTGGGCCAGGCGTACGACGCGTCGAAGTCCGACGACTCCTTCTATCTTCCGCCGGAGGCGTTCACCAATCCCGAGTTCCAGCGCGGTATGAAGCTGTTCATGTCCCCGGACGGCAAGGCCGCCCGGATGATCATCACGCACGACGGTGATCCCGCGACGCCGGAGGGTATTTCGCACATCGCCGCCATCCGGCACGCCGCGCAGCAAGCGGTCAAGGGCACGCCGTTGGGCGGGTCGAAGATCTATCTCGCCGGAACCGCGGCCACCTACAAGGACATTCAGGACGGCGCCAAATATGACCTCATGATCGCCGGCATCGCCGCGCTGAGTCTGATCCTGCTGGTGATGATGTTCATCACCCGAAGCATCGTCGCGGCCGTCATCATCGTCGGTACCGTGGCGCTGTCGTTGGGCGCCTCGTTCGGGCTCTCGGTGCTGATCTGGCAGGACATCTTCGGTATCGAGCTGTACTGGATCGTGTTGGCGCTGGCCGTCATTCTGCTGTTGGCTGTGGGATCGGACTACAACCTGCTGCTGGTCTCGCGGTTCAAGGAGGAGATTCACGCCGGCATCAACACCGGCATCATCCGCGCGATGGCCGGCTCGGGCGCGGTGGTGACCTCGGCCGGGTTGGTGTTCGCCGCGACCATGGCGTCCTTCGTGTTCGCCGACCTGCGGGTCCTCGGTCAGATCGGGACGACCATAGCCCTCGGTCTACTGTTCGACACCTTGATCGTGCGGTCGTTCATGACACCGGCCATCGCGGCGCTGCTCGGACGGTGGTTCTGGTGGCCGCTCAAGGTGCGGCCACGCCCGGCCAGCCAGATGTTGCAGCCCTACGGATCTCGCCAGTCCGTGCGTCAACTGCTGCTGTGGGAGGACAGTGATCCCGCGATCGCGGGATCGGGCGCAGGTGCGCGACGGCACGGAGGAGACGCATGACGGGCATCGAGCTGTGGGGCGGTCTGACGATCCTTGCCGGGTTGATGGCACTGATCCTTCTGGTGTGTGTCTTCGTGTACATCCGCGGCTTGGAGCTGCGGCCACCCGCCGCCCTGGGTGAACAGGTGGGCGCCCACAAAGCCGTACTGGCCAAAGTGCGTCAAGGCCAACCGATGTCGCAGGACGAGATCGACTACGCGAAGGAACTGGTGTCCGACGCCGGCTCACCGCTTGCCTACGCGATACCTGCGCTGCTGTTCACCATGGGCTTCTTCTACGTGGTCGGCTGCATGTACGAACTCCAGGTCCACGGCGGCCACCCCTCGTTCCGCACCTTCGTCGGCGGCATCCCGATGTTGACGTCGCTCAACATCTTCGGTCAGTTGCACCGGGTGGCACGATTGAAGAAGCGCGTGCCCTAGTTACCGGTTACCGAACGCCTTTGCCGCCAGATCGATGTGGGCCGAGGCCGCGAGAATCTGGCTGCGGTTCTCGACATGCAGTGCGGCCTGCAAGCTGGGAGCCTCGAGGTTGGCCCACAGCACCTGCTTGGTCGATTCGACACCGAACTTTCCGTAGCCGCACAGGGTTTCGGCGATGGCCAGGGCATCGGCGACGACGTCGTCCGCGGACAGTCGTGAGACCAGCCCCAGACGCAGCGCCTCGTCGGCCTCGACCGTCCGGGCCGTGAGGATCAGGTCGAACGCCTGCCCGGCGCCGACGATCCGGGGGAGGGTGTAGCTCACCCCGATGTCGCAGCCGCCGATGCCCAGCTTGATGAACTGGGTGCAGAACCGTGCGCCGGGTCCCGCGATCCGGATGTCGGCGGCCAGCGCGATGGCGAAACCGCCGCCGTATGCCGGCCCGTTGACCGCGGCGATCACCGGCTGGCGCAGATTCTGGATCCGCGTGGTCAGCTCGGCGATACGTTCCTGCCAGCGCATGCCCGAGCGTGGAAATTCCAGTCCGCCACCGGCTTCCGGCGGGTTGGGGTCGGAAAGGTCCAGGCCGGAACAGAATCCGCGGCCGGCGCCGGTGAGTACGACAACACGGCACTCGTTGTTCCGGTGGATCTCCTCGAGGGTGCTGTGCAGGGCCTCGACGAGTTCGAGGTTCAGCGCATTGAGTTTGTCCGGCCGGTCCAGCGTGAGGACGGCGATATCGGGGCGAGGATATGCGAGCGACAGCGTTGTCATGCGCCTGACGTTAGCCGCTGTGCCACCCGGCCACGCCGACGGCGATCATGCGCAGCTGCTTGCGTGCGGTCCGTTTGACGTCGTCCAGGGCCTTGGCGTCGTTGGCGTCGTCGATGGATTCGGCGGTGGTCATCATCGTGTTGACGAAGAGTCCGGCCACGATGTTCAGGTCCTCGGCGCTCCAGGTGGTGAGCCCCGGCAGCCGGCCGAGGTCGATCGCGAGCTCCGAGGTGATCAACCGGATTTCCGTGCGAATCGCGTAGCGCAGCGCGGTGACGCCGCTGTTGCGTTCGCGGCTGATGAAGCGCCAGTGCTCGGGGCGTTCGGCGACGCTGTTGAACAGGATGTCGACCGAGGACTCGATGATGCGCTTGGGATCGAGTTGGCCGGCGCGGGCGCCACGAAGCATCTCCCGCAGGGCGCGGAACGACTCGTCGATCAGGACCAGGCCGAGGGCGTCCATGGTTTCGAAGTGCCGATAGAAGGCTGCCGGCACGATGCCGGCCTCGCGGGTGACCTCACGCAGGCTGAGCGCGCTGAAACTGTCCTCGTCGAGCAGCTTGAGGGCGGCCGCGATGATGGCGCGGCGGGTGGCTTCCTTGCGCTCTTCGCGAGAGAGGTTGTCCTGGACGCGGGAGCTTGATGAGCGGCTGGACCTCCGGTCGCGTGAACCAGGGGTACGACTGTTCACCGAACAAAGTTTACACAGCGCACCGAAACCGCAGATCGATACAGATGTGTATGAGTTATCGATACGGATGTTCACCCTGTGATCCGGGCAACAACCTGCACTTTAAGTCTTGACGCAAACGGTTGGAGTCGGCCACTGTGTACACATGTTCACCGAAACTTTGAGCCGCCGAGTACGGCGCTCCGCCCTGGTTGGCATCCTCACCGGCCCGCATGGCGTGGACCGGTACACCGAGGTTTTCGACCGCACCTGGACTGTCAACGATGCCCGCGCCAAGGTCGT
The DNA here is from genome assembly GCF_045311035.1 of Mycobacterium sp. SMC-13. Taxonomy (NCBI): domain Bacteria; kingdom Bacillati; phylum Actinomycetota; class Actinomycetes; order Mycobacteriales; family Mycobacteriaceae; genus Mycobacterium; species Mycobacterium sp. SMC-13. The sequence continues at coordinate 566,950 of NZ_JBJIAI010000002.1, read as the reverse complement.
CGCGGTCCGTCGGCAGACGCCGCGCAGCGTCACCCTGACCCTGCAGCCCAACGACGCCTGGCAGGGCTTCAAAGCCGGCCAGCACATCAACCTGACCGTCGAGATCGACGGCCGTCGCCGCACCCGGTGCTACTCGCCGGCCAACTCCGAGGGCAGCCCGGTCATCGAACTGACCGTCGGCCTGCACGACGGCGGCCTGGTCTCCACCCACCTGTTCGAGCACGCCGAGCCCGGCATGGTCGTCCACCTCGACTCCGTCGGTGGTGACTTCGTCCTGCCCGAGCAGCGCCCCCGGCGCATCCTGCTGGTCTCCGGCGGCAGCGGCATCACCCCGGTGCTGTCCATGCTGCGCACCCTGCGTGAGGAGAACTTCGACGGTGAGGTGGCCTTCATCCACTACGCCCGCAACCCCGAAGAGGCCGCGTACGCCACCGAGCTGGCCGCCACCCCCGGCGTGAAGGTGCTGCACAGCTACACCCGGTCCAACCGCGGCGACCTCAGCGGCCACTTCGGCCCGGATCACCTGGCCGCCGCCATGCCGAACCCCGATGCGGTGTTCGTCTGCGGCCCGCCGGCACTCGTCGATGCGGTCAAGGACCTGCTGCCGGGCGCGCAGTCCGAGAGCTTCGTGCCTCCGGTCATCGCGGTCCCGACCGAGGCCTCCGGAGGCAGCGTCGCCTTCACCGAGAGCAAGGTCGACGTCGTCGACGACGGTCGCTCGATCCTCGAGCAGGCCGAGGCCGCCGGCCTCAACCCGACCAACGGCTGCCGCATGGGCATCTGCCACACCTGCACGCGCAAGAAGATCAGCGGCCCCGTGAAGAACCTGATCACCGGCGCCGTCTCGACAACCCCCGACGAAAACATCGAAATCTGCGTGACCGCCCCGTGCGGCGACGTCCAGATCGACCTCTAGACCACCCACCCAGCCCACACACAAAGGAGACGAACCATGGCTCAACGTCCCGCCCCCATGACCGCCGAGCAGTTCGACGAATTCGGCCGCGCGCTCGACGCCATCCGCGAACGCCACCTCGCCGACCTCGGTGACCGCGACTCCGACTACATCCGCAACATCATCGCCATGCAGCGCAAGCTGGAGGTCGGTGGCCGCGCCCTGCTGTTCCTGCCGCCGGCCTGGCCCATCGGCACCGTGATGCTCGGCCTGTCGAAAATCCTGGACAACATGGAGATCGGCCACAACGTCATGCACGGCCAGTACGACTGGATGGGTGACCCGGCGCTGCGCGGCCAGAACTTCGAATGGGATTCGGCCTGCCCGTCCAACCAGTGGCGGCACTCGCACAACTACATGCACCACACCTACACCAACATCGTCGACATGGACCGCGACATCGGCTACGGCATCCTGCGCATGAGCGAGGACCAGAAGTGGAGCCCGTACTTCCTGGGCAACCCGGTGTACGCCTTCCTGCTGATGGTGTTCTTCCAGTACGGCGTCGCGCTGCACGAGCTGGAGGCCGAGCGCATCCGCACCGGTGAAATCCGCCTGCGCGACAAGAAGGACATGCTGCGCGAGATGTGGGCGAAAGTCCGTAAGCAGACCATCAAGGACTACGTGGCGTTCCCGCTGCTGGCCGGGCCGTTCCTGCCGTTCGTGTTCGCCGGCAACATGACCGCGAACCTGATGCGCAACGTGTGGTCGTACGTGATCATCTTCTGCGGCCACTTCCCCGAGGGCACGCACGAGTTCACCATCGAGGAGACCAAGAGCGAGACCCGCGGCCAGTGGTACTACCGCCAGCTGCTGGGTTCGGCGAACCTGTCCGGCGGCAAGTGGTTCCACATCTTCAGCGGCAACCTGTCGTTCCAGATCGAGCACCACCTGTTCCCCGACATCCCGGCGCACCGCTACGCGGAAATCTCGCCCGAGGTCAAGGCACTGTGCGAGAAGTACGACCTGCCCTACAACACCGGCCCGATCCACAAGCAGTTCTTCTCGGTGGTCAAGAAGATCTGCCGCCTGGCCCTGCCGGACTCATGGCTGACAAAGCGGGCACCAGAAGGTGATCCGGTCACGGAGGTTGTTGAGGTCGCCGACGACGTCGAGGTTCTGGTGCCGGTTCCGGTCGCCTGATTCGATCAGCGTCCCGCACCTGCGACACGCCTGCCCGGCCCGGCCGTAAACCCAGAGTTGACGGCCGGGCCGGGTATCGCCCGTTGTAGTCCTGCTCCATCGGTTTCTGTTCAGCCACAACATGTCCCGGGCCCGCTGCGCCAGCCGCAGCGGGTCTTTCACTGTGCTGACCGGGGCGGTCGGGCGGCGGCCGACGATGAAACACAGCTCATTGGCGTAGACGTTGCCGACGCCGGCGAGGTTGCGTTGGTCGAGTAGTGCTTCATGCAGTGGCCGGTCGGGGTCCTGGGTGAGGTTCTGGGCAGCCCGGTGTGGATCCCAGTCCGGGCCGAGCAGATCCGGGCCGAGGTGCTTGACGGGCTCCTCGTCGTGGTCCCGCTTGAGGACTTCCAGGATGCCGAGTTCTGAACCCACCGCTTGAATGTCCTTGGTTTCCAGGATGATTCTCGTCTTGTGGTCGGGCCGGCGGGGCCTGGTGTTGACCTGCCACTTGCCCTCCATCTTGAGATGCGAGTGGATGCTGGCTTCGGCCGTGCGGATGAACAAATGCTTGCCGCGGCTGATGACGTCCTCGACCGTCTGGCCCGTGAGGTCGACGGTGGCGAACTTCGGGACGCGAATGTCGCAGCGCGTCAGCGTCTTTCCCTGCAGCGCCTCACGGAGGATCGCTGCGGTGTGAAAAACGGTGTCGCCTTCGGGCATCAGCGGATGTAGGCGTGGGCTCGGGTCAGCGCGCGTTCGGCGTCGTGCGCGATTTTCTGGACCAGGGGAGCGGCCAGTTCCAGCTCGTCGATCAGGTCGAGGGCCTCACCGGCCCAGATCGGCACGTAGTCCATGTCCAGCTCGGCGACCTTGGTGCGGAACTCGTTTTGTGCCTTGGGATCCGCGTCGAGCTCGGCGTCGCGGTCCTGCCACGTGTCGGTGAAGACGCTGCGCAACGTGCGCGCCGGATACTCGGCGGGCCAACGCGTTTCGACGGGCCGGGCGGCGATGTCGATGGCGCGTCCGCTCGTGGTGTCCGCCGCCTTCGCCTTGAGCATGACCTTCGACTCGGCGGCGCTGAGCAGGGACTCGTGGGTGGCCTCGAATCGGGTGCCGATCATGGCGCCCGCGGCGCCGAGCGTCAGTGCAGCGGCCAGGCCGCGGCCGTCTGCAATCCCACCGGCGGCAAGAACCGGGATGCCGTGCGCGATGTCGACGACCGCGGGGACGAACGGCAACGTCGACCGGCCGCCGTGGTGGCCCCCGGCTTCCCGGCCCTGCGCGACCAGCACCTGGACTCCGGCGTCGAGGGCCTGCTTGGCCTCATCGAGGCTGTGGACCTGGGACAGCAGCGGAATGCCGGCGTCGTGGATCGCTTTGGCGAACGGGGCCGGGTCGCCGAACGACAAGATGATGGCGGCGGGCTGCTGCGCGATCACCCAGTCGATGATCTCCTGATTGACCGCCCAGGTGAGTAGGCCGACGCCCCAGGGTTTTTCGGTGCCCTGCTTGGCCAACTGGCATTCGGTGGCGAGCATCGTGAGGTCGCCGCGGCCGCCGCCGATCAGGCCCAGCCCGCCACCCTCCGACACCGCGGCTGCCAGCCGGCCACCGGATACGTCGCCCATCGGGGCCAGGACGATCGGGTGCTCGATGCCGAACAGTTCCGTCAACGGGGTGTGCAGGGCCATGGCTTCACTCTAGGACTCGGTGTGAGCGGGTCCCGCGGCCGCGGAAGTTGACCTTGCCCCCGGCGGCAATGTTTACCCTCTCGATTGAGGACATTGACCATGCAGATTTCCGAGCTGGCCCGGCGGACGGGCGCGTCGACCAAGGCCGTGCGGTACTACGAGGACCTCGGCCTGCTGGCGCCGTCGCGCCTGCCCAACGGCTACCGGGACTACTCCGAAGAGGATGTGCAGATCGTCAGCGAGGTGCGTGCTCTCGCCGCCGTCGGCATCGCCCCGTCGAAGGCCGGACCGTTCATCGACTGCCTTCGTCATGGCCACGAACACAGCGACGAGTGTCCCGAGTCGCTCGTGGCGTATCGGGACAGCATCGCCGTCCTCGACGAGACCATCGCGTCGCTGACGCGGCGCCGACACGACCTCGCGGCGCGGCTCGACGCGGCCGCATGCCGAGCATTCGACAAGAAGGACGAACCGTTGACAGATTTCACGACGCTCCCCGCCGGCCTGCCTGTCCCCGAAAACGACGGTGCCGCTGATCATCTCGTCGGCCTGGAGGTCCCCGACATCACGCTGAGGTCGAGCGGCGGCGGGGAAGTCCAGCTGCGGCAGCTGCCGGCGGGGCGGACGATCGTGTATCTGTATCCACTGACCGGCCGTCCCGGTGCTGACCTCCCCGCGGGCTGGGATGCGATTCCCGGGGCCCGAGGGTGTTCCACCGAGGCATGCGACTTCCGTGACCACTTCGCCGAACTGAAAGCCGCTGGGGCGAGCCAGGTCTGGGGAATGTCCAGCCAGGACGTCGACTATCAGGCGGAAGTGGTGCGGCGGCTGCGGCTGCCGTTCCACATGCTGTCCGACGAGACGTTCGTTCTGGCCGACGCGCTGCGGCTCCCGACGTTCGCTGCCGACGGGCATCCGCGCCTCTACACCCGACTCACCATGGTGATCTGCGACGGCCACATCGAGCACGTCTTCTACCCGATCTTCCCGCCGAACACGCACGCGCAGCAGGTGCTGGACTGGTTGCGCGCGCACCCGGCCTAGCGTCTGCTGCTCGCGCGGCCCTGGCGGATCGCCCTCTGGCGGAGCGTCGTCAGCGGTACGCTCGGCTCGACATCGAGCGGGAGACGTCTGATGACAGAAGCATTTGTGCTTGGTGGTGTCCGCACTCCATTTGCGCGGTACGGCAGCTCGCTGTCGCACATCCGCACCGATGACCTCCTCGGAATGACGATGAAAGGCGCGTGCGAACGCGTCGGCGTCGAACTCGGCGCCATCGAGGACGTCGTCGCCGGTTGTGTGAACCCTGCCCACGAGGGGATGGGTGACGTCGCCCGCTGGGCGGCGCTCGCCGCCGGATTCCCGGACACCGTGGCCGGGACGACCATCAACCGGTTCTGCGGTTCGTCGCTGAGCGCCACGATCAACGTCGCGCACGCGATCCGGGCCGGCGACCTGGGCGTGGGGATGGCATGCGGCGTCGAGTCGATGTCGCGATCGGGCTGGGCCTACATGAAAGGCGACGCACCGTTCGCGCCGCGCGGGCCGGTCATCCTGCTCGACACCATGTGGGCCGGTGCCGGCGGCCCGCCCAACCCCGCGCTGTTGGCGCGCAACGCCTACATCAGCATGATCGAGACCGCGCAGAAGGTGGCTGATCGCTACGGGATGACGCGCGAGGAGATCGACGCCTTCGCGCTGCGCACGCAGCGAAATGCCAAGGCGGCCCGCGATTCCGGGCGCCTGGCCAAGGAGATCATGCCGGTCGAGATCACCGCGACGAAGAAGGCGCCGGCGCGGCTTTTCGAGCACGACGAATTCATCCGCGACGAGACCACGGCCGAGCAGCTGGCGGCACTACGACCGCAGCCGGGTACGACCCAGATGACCGCGGCCAATTCGACGCCGCTCACCGATGGCGCCAGCGCCCTGGTACTGGCGTCGGGGGAGCGCGCGGCGGAACTCGGCGTCGAGCCGTTGGCGCGGGTGGTGTCCTCGGCGGTGTACGGGATCGACCCGCTGTTCATGGGGCTGGCACCGGCGTGGGCCCTGCCCCTGGCCATCAAACGTGCCGGTCTGACGCCTGAGCAGATCGATGTCTGGGAGGTCCACGAAGCGTTCAGCGCGCAGGCCCTCGGGGTGTTGCGCGAGCTGCCCAATCAGCTCGACGGATTCGTCGTGCCCGACGAGAAGCTCACACCCAACGGGGGCGCCGTGGCGATCGGCCACCCGTTCGGCGCCACCGGTGCCCGGTATGTCCTGACCCTGGCCACCGAACTGCGCGAGCGCAATGCCCGCTACGGAGCCATCGGCGTCTGCGTCGGATCGGGTCAAGGCGTTGCCATTGTGCTCGAAAATCCCTCTGCTGCTTGAGGAGTAGGCGAGCGACTGGGTGCGATTTTTTGTCGTACCCCTCTGGTTTGATGGTGTTATGTCCAGCAGCGCAACGGCTTTCGATGTTGAGTCGTCGCCGTGCGAGCGGATGGATGCGTACTTCGCCGAGATCGGTGAGCTGACCGGTCAGCGCAACGCGATCGACGCGCGGCTGGTGCAGATTGCCGCCGAGATCGACCGGGACGGGCTCTGGGGTGCCACCGGTGCCCGGTCGATGGCGTCGTTGATGGCATGGAAAACCGGTGTCTCGCCGCGTAATGCGGAAGTGATGATGGCGGTGGAGCACCGGCTCGAGGAGTTCCCGCGCTGCGCCGAGGCGATGCGCCAGGGGCGGTTGTCGCTGGATCAGGTCGGGGTGGTCGCCGAACACGCGGCCGACGGTTCTGATGAGCATTACGCGCAGTTCGCCGAATCCGCCACGGTGACCCAGTTGCGGACGGCGGTGAAGCTGGAGCCGCGCCCGGAGCCTGAGCCGCAGCCGGAGGTGCCGCGGTCGATCGCCAAGACCAGCCATGACGATGGCTCGGTCACCTACAAAATCCGGCTACCGAAGTTGGAGGCGGCGAAGTTCGATGCGGCGCTGGCGTCGCATCAGGATGCGTTGGTCGCGGACTGGAAACGCGACCACGAGGACACCGAAGGGCAAGTGTCGGAGCAGGCACCGCCGTTCCCGAACCAGGTGGATGCGTTCATGAGCGTGGTGGAGGCCGGTTGGGATGCCGACGTGGCACGCCGTCCGCATGGGCAGCGCACCACCGTGGTGGTGCACGTTGACCTCGAACAGCGCACGGCCGCCTTGCATGTGGGGTCGGTGCTCACCGAGGAGGAACGCCAACTGCTGTTGTGCGATGCGACGTGCGAGGTGTGGCTCGAGAGGCACGGTCAGCCGTTCGGGGCCGGGCGCAGCACCCGCACCATCAGTCGCCGGCTGCGCCGCGCGCTGGAACACCGCGACCGCTGCTGCCGGGTCCCCGGGTGCGGGGCGACCCGCGGCTTGCATGCGCATCACATCATTCACTGGGAGAACGGCGGGGAGACCGAACTGCACAACCTGGTGTTGGTGTGCCCCTACCACCACCGCCTGCACCACAAAGGCATCATCACCATCACCGGACCGCCCGACCGACTCGTCGTCACCGATGCCGCGGGCCGCCCACTCGACGGCGGATCCCTGGCCCGGCCACCCACCACGGCCCGCCCTGATGTGCCGCCCTGCCCCGGACCCACCGGGGAACGCGCTCAATGGTGGTGGTACCAACCCTTCGAACCACCACCCACACCGTCGACCAACTAGGGCAGCAGCGGCAGCCGCCACAGCGGTGCGCCGGGTTCGAGGAACCACAGCCGCGTCGCGGTCAGACGCAGAATCCGGATGGCGCCGGTCATCATGAGCACCGCCAGCGGCAGTTCGATCAATACCGCGGTGACCAACGGCACCGTCGAGTCGTGGCCGAAATCGGACGTCATGACGTCGAACCAGGCATCACAGACCAGCAGCACCCCGGTCGTGAACGCGGTGAGCAGCACGAGTTGACGACGCAACCAGCCCAGCACCGCGGTCGTGGCCATGAAGGCGACGAGGAGACCGTCGAAACCGATCCAGGTCGTCGGCCAGTTGTGCGCCGTGTAGGTGTCCGGAAGCGTGAATCCGAGGTAGACGACCCACGGAATCAGCACGATGCAGCTGCCGGTCATCACCGTCAGCCGGATGCGCCGCATTCTCCTCGCCATCGCAGGCGGGAACACTTCATCCAGTGGACGCTGCAAGCGCATGATCAGGTCGTGCCGCTGCGCCGGCGTCATCGCGGCGATGGCGGCGTCTGACAACCCACTTTCCATGCGGTCGATACTGCCGAACGTCTTGCCGGAGGCCTAGCGCAGCCGCAGCCCTCGCGGCGTTCGGGAGAAACCGGCGTCGGCAAGCGCGGCGTGGACCTCGGCCTGCGCCGCGTCGGGGGTAGGGGCCAATACCGGCTCCCCGTTGACCTTCTCGATCAACAGCGACTGCAGCCGACCGGTGCTCACCAGCTCGGCCAGCGCACCGGCCGCCGCGCGTTGTTGTTCCGGGGTGGCGCCGAACGACAACAACGATTTTCCGCCGCGCTCCAGGAACCACACCAACTCGCCGTCGACCAACGCGACCAGCGCGCCCGCCTTGCGGCCCGGCCGGTGGCCGGCTGCCTCGGGCCAGGGGAGCGCGACGCCGTAGGGATTTCCCGGGTCCGTGGCGGCGAGCACGATGGCGGTGTAGTCGGGGCTGCTCTGGTCGACGTTGTCGAGATAGTTGCGCAGCCGGTCCACCGTCGAGGCCACCGCGAACTGTGCACCACCGAGGGACTCGATGAAATACCCGCGCTGGCAGCGTCCGGCCTCCTCGAACGCGGTCAACACTTTGTAGAGGGTGGCGAACCCGCCGGGCAGACCGTCGGCCGCGCCACGCGTGACGACGCCATAGCGGTTGAGGAGCAGCTCGGCCTGAAAGTGTGCCCGTGTCGTGGATTCCGGCTCAGCGGGTGGCAGGGCCGACCACCGGCCGGCGACAGTGGGATCGACGGTGCGGGCCTGCGGCCGGGCGACGCTGTACCGGCTGAGCCGGGGCGGACGCTGCTGCCGCTGCCGGTGCGATCCACCGGGTTTGCGTCCCGCGTTGCCGAGGAGCGCCCGTACCGGCGCGAAGGTATCACCGGTGACCCAGCCGGCCCAGATCAGTTCCCACAGTGCCTGTTTCGCATCGGTGCTGTCCTCTGCTGCGAGTTGCCGGAAGAAGTAGGCGCCGCCGTTGCTCAGCGTGTCCAGCAGCTCGCGGTGCGCGTCGGTGAACTCGATCTCGGTGCCCGGCGCCAGTGACAGCGGCGCGGTGTCGGCTCGATGGAAGACGACCCAGCCGTCGTTGGCGCCGATCTGGCCGGCGCCCGACCAGGTGACCTCACCGGAGGCCAGCAGTTCGTCGAGCATCGCCGGCTGATAGTCCGACACCCGCTGGCCGAACACGAGCGGCTCGACCGCGGACGCCGGAATCGGCACGCCCGCAAGCTGTTCGATGACCGACGCCAGGCCGTCGATGCCGCGGGCATCACCGAACTGCTGCCAGGCCGGCAGAAACCGGGCGTACGCGGCGGTGCTGACGGGTTCGATCTGGGCCCGCAGTGCGGCCAGCGACCGGCGCCGCAGAATCTTGAGCACCGTGGCGTCACACCACTGCTGGTCGACGCTGTCCGGCAGATCGGTGAACTCACCGCGAATGAGCTTGCCGTCCAGAACCATCCGACTCAGGGCATCAGCGGTCACCCGGTGACCGAGACCGAACCGGGCGGCGGCCTGCGTCGTCGTGAACGGGCCGTTGGTTCGGGCGTAGCGGCCGAGCAGTTCACCCAGCGGGTCGGTCACCGTGGCGGTGAAACTGGCCGGCACGCCGACCGGCACCGCGACACCGAGGCCGTCGCGCAGCAGGCCCATGTCTTCGACGGCGGCCCACCAGCTCTGGCCGGCGAAGGTCACCGAGACGGCGCGCTTGGCAGCTTGCAGGGTGGCGCACCAGGCCTCGACATCGCTTGCGGTGCAACGCTGCCGGAGTTCCTCGGTGGTGAGCGGCCCGAGCAGCCGCAGGAGGTCGGCGATGCCTTCGGCGTCGCGCGCGGCCCGGTCTTCGGTCAGATGTTGCAGTTGCCGGATGGTGGCGGTGACCACGTCCGGGTCGAGCAGTTCCCGTAGCTCGACGCGGCCCAGGAGCTCGGCCAACAGGGTGGCGTCCAACGACAGTGCGGCAGCCCGGCGTTCGGCGAGCGGGCTGTCGCCCTCGTACATGAACGCGCCGACGTAACCGAACAGCAGCGATGCGGCGAACGGCGACGGCGTGGCGGTCTGCACGTCGAGCACCCGGATGCGGCGTTGTGCGACGCGGCGCATCAACTCGATGAGCATCGGCACGTCGTAGACGTCCTGTAGGCATTCCCGCACCGTCTCCAGCACGATCGGGAAATCCGGGTACTTGCGGGCGATGTCGAGCAGCTGCGCGGCGCGCTGCCGCTGATGCCACAGCGGCGACCGCTTGCCGGGATGGCGTCGCGGCAGCAGCAGCGCCCGTGCCGCGCATTCACGGAAACGCGACGCGAACAGTGCCGACCCGCCGACCTCAGCGGTGACGATGGGCTCGATCTCGTCGGCATCGAAGACGAAAATGTCTGCGCCGGGCGGGTTTTCCCCGGTGTCGGGCAGCCGCAGCACGATGCCGTCGTCGGATGCGGTGGGCTTCTCGTCGATGCCGTACCGCTCCATGATGCGTCGGCCGACCGCCAGCGCCAGCGGCCCGTGCACCCGCAGCCCGTAGGGGGAGTGCAGGACGATCCGCCAGTCGCCGAGCTCGTCGCGGAACCGTTCCACCACGAACGTGGTGTCGGTGGGCACCGTACCGGTGGCCTGCCGCTGCTCGTCGAGCAGCTGCCACAAGTTGTCGGTGGCGTAGCCGTTGAAACCCATTGTGCTGCAGTAGTCGTCGAACTCGGCGCGAGGCAGTCCGGCGAGCTTCCCGGTGAAGGCGCCGATCGCCGCACCCAGCTCGGCGGGACGGCCGACGGCGTCGCCGCGCCAGAACGGCAACCGCGCGGGCTGGCCGGGCGCGGGCAGCACCAGCACCCGGTCGTGGGTGATCTCGGTGATCCGCCAGCTGGTGGCGCCCAGGGAGATGACGTCGCCGGGCCGTGACTCGTAGACCATCTCCTCATCGAGTTCACCTACCCGCGAAGGCTTTTCGTCACCCGTGGCCAGGTAGACGGTGAACATGCCGCGGTCCGGGATCGCCCCGCCGGACGTGACCGCCAGCCGTTGCGCGCCCGGCCGGGCGGTCAGGGTGCCGGTGTCGCGGTCGTAGACCAGACGCGGCCGCAGCTCGGCGAACTCGGTCGAGGGGTACTTGCCGGCCAGCAGGTCGAGCGTCGCTTCGAAGGCGGTGCGCGGCAGGGCGGCGAACGGGGCACTACGGCGGACGGCTTCGAACCAGCGGTCGGCATCGAGGGGCTCGAGAGCCGCCGCCGCGACGGTGTGCTGGGCCAGCACGTCGAGGGGATTGGTGGGCACCTGCAGGGTCTCGATCTCGCCCGCGCGCATCCGCTGCACGGTGACGGCGCAGTCGATCAGATCGGTGCGGTGCTTGGGCAGCAGCACACCCTCGGAGATTTCACCGACCTGGTGGCCGGCGCGGCCGATGCGCTGCAGACCACTGGCCACCGAAGGCGGCGCCTCGACCTGGATGACCAGGTCGACGGCGCCCATGTCGATACCGAGTTCCAGGCTGGAGGTGGCGACGACGGCTTTGAGCCGGCCGCTCTTGAGATCCTCTTCGACCTGCGCCCGGGCCTCCTTGCTGACCGAGCCGTGGTGGGCCTTGGCCAGCAGGCTCGGCGCGCCGAAGGTCTGCCCGCTGGCCATGAGGTTGGCGGGCGCGCCGCCACCGACCTGCGGGTTGCGTTCATTGGGCAGTTCGATGCCCGAGCGGGCGGCGTGAATCTCGTTGAGCCGCGCGGTGAGCCGTTCGGCCAGGCGCCGGGAGTTGGCAAACACCAGCGACGAATTGTGTGACTCGATCAGGTCGACGATGCGTTCCTCGACATCGGGCCAGATGGTGCCGCCGTCGAGGTTGGCCATGTCCGGCACCGGTACTTCGACGCTCAGGTCGAAGGTCTTGGCGGCCGGCGGTTTGACGATGCTGGTGGGGGCCGCTCCCGACAGGAACCGGGCGACCTCCTCGGGTGGCTTGACGGTCGCGGACAGGCCGATCCGCTGGGCGGGCTTGTCGAGCAGCTCGTCGAGACGTTCCAGCGACAGGGCCAGGTGTGCGCCGCGCTTGGTGGCGGCGACGGCGTGTACCTCGTCGACGATGACGGTCCGCACCGTCGCCAGCGTCTCGCGGGCTGCCGACGTCAGCATGAGGAAAAGCGACTCGGGTGTGGTGATCAGGATGTCCGGCGGCGTCGCGATCAGCTGGCGCCGCTGCGCCGGCGACGTGTCACCCGACCGCACCCCGACGGTGATCTCGGGCGCGGGTGCGCCCACGCGCTCGGCCACCCGCGTGATGCCGGTGAGCGGCGTGGACAGGTTGCGCTCGACGTCGACCGCGAGGGCCTTCAGCGGCGAGACGTAGAGGACTTTTGTGCCCTTGGCGCCGTTGGTGTTGGCGGGCTCCTGCGCCAGCTGGTCGATGGCCCAGAGGAACGCCGCCAACGTCTTGCCGGACCCGGTCGGGGCGATGACCAGCGTGTTGTGGCCGTCGGCGATGGCCTGCCAGGCCTGCTCCTGGGCCGGGGTGGGCGTGCTGAAGGCAGCCGCGAACCACTCCCGGGTCAGGTCACTGAACCTGTCGAGTGGATTCACGTGTCCATACTGCCCGTCGGGTCTGACATGCCTGAGGGATTTGTGCACGAAAATCCGCGGTCAGCGCGGAAAATCGTGCACAAATCGCAGGTCAGAGGGTCCGCTGGTAGCGCCGCATGCCGGCGATCCAGCGGTCGTAGTCGGCGCCCTTGTGGCGGTACATCTCCAGCACCTCGGGGTGCGGGAGGACCAGGAACGTGCCGTCCTCGATGGCCTTGACCACCAGGCCGGCGACGTGATCGGGCCCGACGACGTTACCCGCGTGGGTCACGGCGTTGCCGGCCACCCGGATCGCGGAATCGGGGGAGTCCGTCATGCCGCGCAGCAGGGGCGTGTCGACACCCATCGGGCAGACGCAGCTGACGCCGATGCCCTGGTCGCCGTACGTGATGGTCAGCCACTCCGCGAACCCGACGGCGGCGTGCTTGGTGACGCTGTACCCGGCCGCACCGAGCTGGGTGAGCAGGCCGGCGGCGGAGGCGACAGCGACGAAATGCCCGCCGCCGCGCTCGACCCATTCCGGCACAAGGGCTTTCGCCGCGCGGATGTGCCCGCGCAGGTTGATGTCGATGATGCGGTCCCAGGCGGCTTCGTCGTCGCCCAGTCCGGGTTCGCCGGTGATGCCGGCGTTGGCGACGTAGATGTCGACGGGCCCGTACGCCGCGCGGGCGGCGTCGAGCAGTGTCGCGATGCCGTCGACCGACGACGCGTCCGCGCCGATGCCGACGCCGCCGTAGCCCGCGGCCGTCTCGGCGGCGGCTTCGGCATTGATGTCGCCGGCCACGACCGATGCGCCCGCGGCCGCCAGCGCCGTCGCGATGGACCTGCCGATGCCCGAGCCCGCTCCGGTGACGACGGCCACCGCACCTTCGATCTTCACGGGCTCATGTCTACCTCAGCCGAACTGCACGCCTTGAGCCAGCGGCAGTTCCGAGGAGTAGTTGACGGTGTTGGTGGCCCGGCGCATGTAGGCCTTCCAGGAATCGGAACCGGATTCGCGGCCGCCGCCGGTCTGCTTCTCGCCACCGAACGCGCCGCCGATCTCCGCGCCGGAGGTGCCGATGTTGACGTTGGCGATGCCGCAGTCCGACCCGTCGGCGGCCATGAAGCGTTCGGCCTCCCGGATGTCGGTGGTGAAGATGGCCGACGAAAGGCCTTGGGGAACAGCATTGTTGAGAGCGATGGCCTCGTCGAGGGTGTCGTACGTCAGCACGTACAGGATCGGCGCGAACGTCTCCTGGTGCACGATGGCCGTCTGCCCGGGCATCCGGACCACCGCCGGCGTGACGTAGTAAGAGCTGGGGTGCAGCTGGACGCGTTCGCCGCCGGTCACCTCGCCGCCTTCGGCCTGCGCCTGTTCCAGCGCGCCCACCATGTCGCGGTACGACCGCTCGTGGATCAGTGGCCCGATCAGCGTTCCCTCGGCAGACGGGTCACCGACGGGCAGGCTCTGATACGCGGTGACGATGCGCTGCACCAGCGTGTCCACCACGCTGTGGTGCGCGATGACGCGGCGCAGCGTGGTGCACCGCTGGCCTGCGGTGCCGGCGGCGGCGAACACGATGCCGCGCACCGCGAGATCGAGATCGGCCGACGGCGTGACGATGGTCGCGTTGTTGCCGCCGAGTTCCAGCAGCACCTTGCCGAACCGCTGGGCCACCCGCGGGCCGATCTCCTGACCCATCCGCACTGATCCCGTCGCACTCAGCAGCGCGACGCGGGGGTCGTCCACCAGCTGTTCGCCGATGTCGCGGCCGCCCAGCACCAACCGGCCGACATGCGCGGGTGCACCGACGTCGGCCGCGGCGCGCTCGAGCAGCGCCTGGCAGGCGACGGCGGTCAGCGGGGTGAGCTCGGAGGGCTTCCACACCACGGTGTCGCCGCACACCAGCGCGATGGCGGCGTTCCAGGCCCACACGGCGACGGGGAAATTGAACGCGGTGATGACGCCGACGATCCCCAGCGGATGCCAGTTCTCCATGAGCCGGTGGCCGGGCCGCTCCGAGGCGATGGTGCGCCCGTACAGCTGGCGCGAGAGACCGACCGCGAACTGGCAGACATCGATCATCTCCTGCACTTCGCCGAGGGCCTCGGAGGTGATCTTGCCGGCCTCGATGGTCACCAGCGTGCCCAGATCGGCCTTGTGCTCGACGAGCAGCTCACCCAGCCGGGCCACGAGCGCGCCGCGCACCGGTGCCGGGGTGGTGCGCCACGTGGAAAAGGCCTGCGCCGCTTCGGCGATCGCCGCATCCGTATCGGCGGAGGTGCTCTCCGGAATGGTGAAGAGCACTTCGCCGGTGATGGGCGTGCTGGCGTGCAAGCCGTGGTCGCCGGGCTCACCCAGTGTGACGTGGGCACCGACGGCCTGCAGCGCGGTACGCACGCGGTCGCGGAGTTGATCGGCAGTCGGGAGGAGATTCTGCACTTGCGGTCGAAGGGGAGTCATGATGCCGCTTTCTCGTAGAGGTCGTACGGGTCATGGATGTGATGGCCGATGGCACCGGCCATCCAGTCGAGGCTGTAGTCGGAGTGGTCGTCGGCGGCTGCCGGCTGCGCATCCCGGTCCAGGTTCGACCGGAAGATGCCGGCCGCGGAGGCCGGCAGGAAGTCCTCGTAGACAACGGGTTTCGTGGGGTCGCCGCCGCGGTAGTAGGCCAGGCCCTGTGTCGCCATCTCGGCGTCGGTGGCGGGAAAGTACCGGTCCCAGTTTTCCTGGTCGGCCATCGCGGCGTCGTAGCGCTCCCGGCCGGCGCGGGTCAGCGCCACTCCGCGGGCTTCGACCTCACCGAAGCGCACTCGCAGACTCCCGTCGAACACCGTGCCGTCGGGGTTGCGGAACGTGCGTGGCTCGGCCAGGGCCCGAAACGAGGTCTGCCGCAACAGGACCTGCGGTCCGGCTGTGTGGGGCGGACCTTGGATCGCGTCGATCATGGTGATGCCGCGGTCCGTCATCCGCCGGTACAGCTCGTCGATGTCGAGCACGCGCGGCGTCAGATGGTTGATGTGGGTCGTGGCCACACCGGCGATGTCCGCGGCGACGGCCGAGACCTCACTGAGTTCGTCGTACCAGGCCTTGTCGATCGGCGTGCGGGACAACGCGAAAGCGGCGGTGCAGCGGCGGACGAAATCGTCGGCATCATGGTCCGGGCAGCCGTCGGCGGCGATCCGGCGGGCCTGGGCGATCAGCGCTGGGTCGAACAGCCGGCGTTGCCCGAGGAACCGCTGCACCCGGGCGCGCAGATCGGGGGAGAAGAAGCGGGCATCCTCGGTGGCCAGCATCGAGGTGAACACCCGAAACGGGTTGCGGTCCAGCTCTTCTGCGTCGATGGGACGGAACGCGGTGGAGACCACGGGCACCGGTGAGGCGGCCTCGCGCAGGTCGTAGAAGCCGACGGGGTACATGCCGAAGGCTGCGAAAAGGGCTGCGACGTCAGCGACTTCGGCGGGGCTGCCGACTCTTATCGCGCCGTGGCGTTCGGCGGTCACGCGGTCGAGGGAACCGAGCCGGCCGTCGGTGGCGCAGTCCCGGTTCACGGCCGTGCTGACCTCGACCAGCGTGGTGTACGCCGGAACCTCGGTACCGTACATCCGCGACAGCGCGGCGGCGAACGCGGCGCGCAGCTCCCAGGTCTGGACCGTCATGGCACGACCTGCGGGTAGTCTCCGGCCATGGCCGAAGCCGAGCAGCTAGACGATGTCGACCGAATCCTGGTGCGGGAGCTGATGGCCGACGGCCGCGCGACGCTGGCACACCTCGCGACGGCGGCGGGACTGTCGGTGTCGGCGGTGCAGTCGCGCGTGCGCAGGCTCGAATCCCGCGGAGTGATCACCGGATACACGGCGCGGATCAACCCCGAGGCCGTCGGCCACATGCTGTCGGCGTTCGTTGCGATCACCCCACTCGATCCTTCCCAACCTGATGATGCCCCGGCGCGGCTGCAACCCTTCCCCGAAATCGAGTCCTGCCATTCGGTGGCCGGCGAGGAGAGTTACGTCCTGCTGGTGCGGGTCGCCTCGGCGCGGGCGCTGGAGGGCCTGCTGCAGCGGATCCGCACGGTCGCCAACGTTCGCACGCGAAGCACCATCATCTTACAGACTTTTTACGATGATCAGGTGTCACTACCGGAATAGTTCCTGTCAGATGGCGGGCAAGCTGTAAATATTGCGTTAGAATGGCGCCATGACCGCTGTTCTGACTTCTGGTGACGGGCTGTCGGCGAGCAGCGCCCGCGACGTGCGCGACGTGCTGGGGCGCAGCATCCTGACCGACGGCCTGGATCTCGTGCTCGATCTGGACCGGTCGGGTGGCTCGTATCTCGTCGACGCCCGTGACGGCACCCGGTACCTCGACATGTTCACGTTCTTCGCGTCGTCGGCGCTGGGGATGAACCATCCGGCGCTCACCGATGCGGCCTTCCGCGCCGAACTGGCGCAGGCGGCGGTGAACAAGCCGAGCAACTCCGACGTGTACAGCGTGCCGATGGCGCGCTTCGTGCAGACGTTCGCGCGGGTGCTCGGCGACCCGGCGCTGCCGCACCTGTTCTTCGTCGACGGTGGGGCGCTGGCCGTGGAGAACGCGCTGAAGGTGGCGTTCGACTGGAAGAGCCGCCTCAACGAGTCGCGCGGCATCGACCCGGCGCTGGGCACCCGGGTACTACATCTGCGCGGCGCGTTCCATGGCCGCAGTGGCTACACCATGTCGCTGACCAACACCGACCCCAACAAGGTCGCCCGGTTCCCGAAGTTCGACTGGCCGCGTATCGATGCCCCGGTGGTGACGCCGGACGCGGATATCGTTGCGCTGGAACGTGAATCGCTGCGCCAGGCCAGGGCGGCCTTCGAGGCGTACCCGCACGACATCGCCTGCTTCATCGCCGAGCCGATCCAGGGTGAGGGTGGCGACCGGCACATGCGTCCCGAGTTCTTCGCGGCGATGCGGGAGTTGTGCGTCGAGTACGACGCGCTGCTGATCTTCGACGAGGTGCAGACGGGCGTCGGGATGACCGGAACCCCTTGGGCCTACCAGCAATTGGGCGTCACACCCGACGTCGTGGCGTTCGGGAAGAAGGCCCAGGTGTGTGGTGTGATGGCCGGTGGTCGCGTCGATGACGTCCCCGACAACGTCTTCCGCGTCAGTTCACGGATCAACTCCACCTGGGGCGGCAACCTGACCGACATGGTGCGGGCCCGCCGCATCCTCGAGGTCATCGAGGCCGATGGGCTGATCGACAACGCCGTGCGCATGGGCTGGTACCTGGTGGGGCAATTGCGCTGCCTGGCAAGCGAATTCCCGGCGCTGGTACTCAATCCGCGCGGGCGTGGGTTGATGTGTGCGTTCAGCATGCCGTCGGCTGCGCAGCGCGACGAGGTGATCAGGCGGCTGTGGCAGCACCATGTCATCCTGCTGGCCAGCGGCACCGACTCCGTGCGGTTCCGGCCGGCGCTGACGGTGTCGCGGACCGAGATCGATGAAGCGGTTCAGGCGGTGCGGGACGTGCTAGCGGCGCTCTAGGACCTGCTGCCGGATCAGTCCGCGCAGCCGGGTCAGCTCGCTGCCGCTGACGAGAGTGCAGTCGTGCAACTCGGCCAATTTCCGTGCGGCCGGGGTGAAGTCGTTGTTGGTGACCACCATGGTGTGCGCGCAGTCCTGCATGGGTGCGCCGGCGACGACCTCCTGGACGGCGCCGGGGCCGACGGGCCGGGACAGCCGCTTGCATTGGATGGCAAGGCGATTGGGCCGCGTCCCGACGATGAGGTCGACGCCCCAGTCTCCCGACAGCTCGGTCATGATGACGGGGACGCCGCAGGACCGGGCGATCCGGGCGACGTAGTCCTCGAATTCGGTGCCGGACATGTCGTGCACGGGATCTTCGTGGCGGCTCGGGGTGCGCATCCCGGTGATGACGTGCGGAACGGCGGCGAGGAGCAGCGGCACGCCGACGGCCACGCCCAGCGCCGGTTCCCAGGTCCAGCCGTGCAGATACGCCGCGCCGCCCGAGAACAGCCCGGCCGCGCCCAAGAGTTTCATCCGCACGCCAGGCATCGTAGGGCCAACCCCTGACAGGTCTTTACAGAACGGCACCTGTTTACTACCGTGCGTAGTAGAGGTGATCCGAATGACTGGTGAATCCAGGAATTGGCAACGTAACTTCGATTGGGCCGCAGGCTTTTTGGCTGTCGCGCTGCTGCTGCACGGCGCTGATCACATGCGGCGGGGGATGAACGTCGTCCCACCGGCGGTGATGGTGGGCGGCACGCTGCAGCTGATTCTCGCGGCGGTCACGATCACGTTGGTGTTCAAGCGGAACCGGTGGGCACCGCTCGCGGCGGTCGGTATCGGCTATGCCGGCGCGGTGGGATTCGCTGCGGCACATCTGCTTCCGAAGTGGGGATTCTTCAGCGACAGCTTCATCAATGCGCCGCCGTGGGCGCGCGTGACGGCGTTCTCGTGGGTGACCGCGATTCTGGAGATCGCGGCCAACCTGGTGTTCGGCACCATCGGCCTGATGCTGGTGCGAGAGCGGCGCGCGACCGCAAGTGCAATCTGAGGGTTGCAGTACGGGCTGGCGTGTGCAACTCTGGAGTTGCACATCACGTCGCTCGAAGGGGAATCATGGACACGCTGGACATCACCCGCAGCATCGACATCAACGCGCCGATCCAGCGGGTCTGGGATGCTCTGACGAAAGCCGAGCTCATCGCGCAATGGTTCGGTGACGCAGCCGAACTCGAGCCGATCCCCGGCGGCACCGGGTTCTTCGGCTGGAACGCCCACGGCAAGTTCCGGGTCGTCGTCGAGAGTGCCGAGGCGCCGCACACGCTGGTCTATCGGTGGGCGCACCGCGAAGCCGACGCCGACCCGACCCCGGAAAACTCCACGGTCGTCCGCTTCGACCTCACCGAGATCGACGGCGGCACCCGGCTCGATCTGCGCGAGACGGGTTTCGAGAACCTGGCCGATCCGCAGACCGCGCACTCCGAGAACAGCGGCGGCTGGACCGCCGAACTCGACGACCTGGTGGCGTACCTGCAGGCGGCGGTGTGACCGACACCCACATGCCGGCGGTGCTGGCGGTGCTCGCCGACGAGACCCGGTGGCGCATCCTGACCGAGCTGGGCGCCGACGACCTGTCGGCGAGCGCGCTGGCCGGCCGGTTGCCCGTGAGTCGGCAGGCCATCGCCAAGCACCTGTCGGTGCTGGCCGATGCGGGGCTGGTCGAGCCCGTCAAAGTGGGGCGGGAGATTCGCTACCGGGCGCTGGGCGCCAAGCTCAGCGCCCTGGGCAGTGAGCTGGAAACCCTTGGCAGGCAATGGGATCGGCGTCTTGCCGCGATCAAGCGGATCGCCGAGGGCCCACTGGCGCCCTGAGGCCACCAGGCGCATACTGGGGTTGGCGGTGATAGTGATGCTCAGCCCGACAACCGATCGCTTCCGCGACGACGATCCCAGCGTGCATCAGGCCGCGCGATTCGGTCTGGTGATGGGGAGCGTCGGCGTCGGATTCATGGTGCTGGCGGCCGTCTGGGTCCGGCACTGCCACGGTTACGACACCGCCGCGTGCAGCATGCCGTACCGCACCGTCCTGGCGCTGGCAGGCCCGCTGTTCCTGTTCGGCAGCGGGGTGTGGGCCTTCGTGCGCACCTACCGGGCGTGGCGCGGCGACAAGGTCTGGTGGGCCTGGCAGGGCGCCGGGTGGTTCCTGTTGCTGCTGATGGCCATCGTGTTGACGATGAGCCTGCCGGTGCTGCTGTTCTGACCGTGACGTGTCAGCCCAGCATCGCGGCCGCGAAGCGGCGCACGGATTCGACGCCCGTCGCGGCGGCGTCGTCGAACCCCTCGCGGGTGCGTACGGAAATCTCCCGCGTGGCGGGGTCCAAGGTGATCTCGGCCAGCAGCTCGCCGGTCGTCGGCTCGCAGACCGCCCACGAGTACAGCGTGTCGGATTCCCATTGCGCCGTACGGGTTTCGACGTGATCGGGGGAGTGCTCACCCAAGTCCGCGAGTGACGGCCGGTCATCCATGCGGTCGTCGGCACGCAGGGCGCGCAGGTACCAGGCTCCGGCGTTGATTTCGATGGGTTCCATGACGCTCCTCAAATGCAACTCAGGGCTGCGATCCGCGGTGGATCGCAGCCCTGAGTCGTAAAACCAGCGGACTGGAAACTAGTCCTTCAGCTCGGCGATGACGGTGCCCTGCGTGATGGCGGCGCCGGCCTCGACCGACAGGCCGGTCACGGTGCCGTCCTTGTGCGCGGTCACCGGGTTCTCCATCTTCATGGCCTCCAGCACCACGATCAGATCACCCGCGGAGACCTGCTGGCCCTCCTCGACGGCGACCTTCACGACGGTGCCCTGCATCGGCGCGGTGACCGAGTCGCCCGAGGCGGCCTTGCCGCCGGCGGCGCCACGCTTACGCGGCTTCGGCTTCTTCTTGATGACGCCGGTGGCCGCGCCACCACCGCCACCACCGATGGCCAGATCGCCGGGCAGCGACACCTCGACGCGACGGCCACCGACCTCGACGACGACCTTCTGACGCGGCGCGGCGTCTTCGTCGTCCAGCGCCTCGCCACCGGTGAACGGCTCGACCGTGTTGTTCCACTCGGTCTCGATCCAGCGGGTGTGCACGTCGAACTTGTCGCCGTCACCGATGAAGGCCGGGTCGGAGACCACGGCGCGGTGGAACGGGATGACCGTGGCCAGACCCTCGACGTTGAACTCCGCCAGCGCACGACGCGAGCGGGCCAGGGCCTCTTCGCGGGTGGCGCCGGTGACGATCAGCTTGGCCAGCATCGAGTCGAACTGACCGCCGATGACCGAGCCGGACTCCACGCCCGAGTCCATGCGGACGCCGGGGCCGGTCGGCGCCTCGAACTTGGTGACCGGGCCGGGGGCCGGCAGGAAGCCGCGACCGGCGTCCTCGCCGTTGATGCGGAACTCGAACGAGTGGCCGCGCGGGGCCGGGTCCTCGGTGATGTCCAGGGCCTCGCCGTTGGCGATCTTGAACTGCTGCAGCACCAGGTCGATGCCCGAGGTCTCCTCGGTGACCGGGTGTTCCACCTGCAGACGGGTGTTGACCTCGAGGAACGAGATCAGGCCGTCCTGGCCGACCAGGTACTCGACGGTGCCCGCACCGTAGTAGCCGGCTTCCTTGCAGATGCGCTTGGCCGACTCGTGGATTTCCTTGCGCTGCGCGTCGGACAGGAACGGCGCGGGGGCCTCCTCGACGAGCTTCTGGAAGCGGCGCTGCAGCGAGCAGTCGCGGGTACCGGCGACGACGACGTTGCCGTGGGTGTCGGCGATGACCTGGGCCTCGACGTGGCGCGGCTTGTCCAGGTAGCGCTCGACGAAGCACTCACCACGGCCGAAGGCGGCGACGGCCTCACGGGTGGCCGAGTCGAACAGCTCGGGGATCTCCTCGAGGGTGCGGGCGACCTTCATGCCGCGGCCGCCACCACCGAAGGCGGCCTTGATGGCGATCGGCAGGCCGTGCTCCTTGGCGAAGGCCAGGATTTCGTCGGCGTCCTTGACCGGGTCCGGGGTACCCGGCACCAGCGGCGCGTTGGCCTTGGCGGCGATGTGGCGCGCGGTGACCTTGTCACCGAGGTCGCGGATGGACTGCGGGCTCGGCCCGATCCAGATCAGCCCGGCGTCGAGGACGGCCTGGGCGAAGTCGGCGTTCTCGGACAGGAAGCCGTAGCCCGGGTGGATGGCGTTGGCGCCGGACTTGGCGGCGGCGTCGAGGATCTTGTCGAAGACGAGGTAGGACTCGGCCGAGGTCTGGCCACCCAGGGCGAAGGCCTCGTCGGCCAGCCGCACGTGCGGCGCGTCGGCGTCCGGCTCGGCGTAAACGGCGACGCTGGCCAGTCCGGCGTCCTTGGCAGCCCGGATGACCCGGACGGCAATCTCTCCACGGTTGGCGACTAGCACCTTGGAGATCTTGGAACTGGCGTGGTTGGCCACAGTGCCTCCTGACGGCGGTTCTCTAAGAAATGTCTTTAAGAATGTATCGCGTGCAGTGTAAGGCCTAACCGGCGGATCCCCACTTCGGGATACGCGGGCGCCGGGACGTTTTCTTAGAGATTGCCCAATCGACCCACTTGACCCGCGCTTTCTCACCGAACATCTGCTTGGGTGATACTGGTGCCGCACCGGACCCGCCGGGGAGCCACGAGTAAGGGGACACCGTTGTTCGTCGAGCCGCAGGCCTCAGACCCCGAATTGATCGCGCGCAAGCGGGCGGTCAACCCGAACGTCCGCATCCCACCGAAGATGCAGTGGGTGACCGACGAGGACGGCAACATCCTCAAGCACGAGCTGCCGGGCGAGACGCTGTGGCACCGAATCCGGGACACCTACGCCGCGCTGTTCTACAGCTCGATCGTCACCCACATCCCGTTCCACTTCATCCGGCTGGGCTACCTCCGGCTGTTCGGGGCGAAGATCGGCAAGGGCACCGCGATCAACCGCGGCACCAGCGTCTGGTCCATTCCGTACCTGGTGATCGGCGACCGGGTGTCCATCGGCTTCCGCTGCCTGCTGGACGCGCGCGCGGGCATCGCGATCGGCAACGACGTCGTCATCGCCAGCGACACGCACATCATCGCCGGCGGTCACGACATCAATCACCCGAACTTCGTGCCGGCACCCAACCCCCCGGACCCCATCGTGATCGACGACCACGTGTGGATCGCGACGCGCGCCATGATCCTGCCGTGCCTGCTCGGCCGCGGCGCTGTGGTGGCCGCACACACCGTCGTCAACAAAGAGGTGCCGCCGTTCGGCATCGTCGGCGGCGTGCCCGGCAAGATCATCGGCCAGCGCAACCCGGACGCGCTGCACTACAGCGGCAAGTTCAAGCTGCCGTTCTTCTGAGCCGTACCCGGCGGGCTATGCCGCTTCGCGCAGGCGGCGCTTGATGCGCGTCAGCATCGCCGACATGCCGCGCAGGCGCAGCGGGCTGATCAGCTTGGCCAGCCCGAGGTCGGCGTAGAAATCGTCGGGCACCGCCAGGATGTCGGCCGCCGGCAGACCATCCAGGCCCGCCGCGAGGATGGCCGCGAAACCACGCGTCGTCGGGGCCTCGGCCGGTGCGCTGAAGTACAGCCGCACATGCTCGGGGTCGTCGGCGTCGACGTGCAGGAACAACGGCGACTGGCACTCCGGCACCGGCTCCATGGCGGCTTCCTCGAGCGACGGCGGGAGTGCCGGCAACTCGTTGGCGAACTCCAGCAGCAGCGCCAGCTTGTCCTGCCCCTGCATCTCGGAGAACTCCGACACGACCTCGGCCAGAGCCGCGGGCATGGTCACGAAGGCGCGTCCCCCGGTTCCTCACCGACAGCAACGGGCACCCGCACGGCGTTGCCCCACTCGGTCCAGGAACCGTCGTAGTTGCGGACGGCGGGCAGGCCGATCAGGTGCGTCAGCACGAACCAGGTGTGGCTGGAGCGCTCACCGATGCGGCAGTAGGCGACGGCCTTGTCGTCGGGGGAGATGAAGCCGTACAGCTCGTCGAGCTCGGCGCGGCTACGGAACCGGCCGCTGTCGTCGACGGCCTTTGCCCACGGGATGGACCGCGCGGTGGGGATGTGGCCGCCGCGCAGCGCACCCTCCTCCGGGTAGTCGGGCATGTGAGTGCGCTCGCCGGTGTACTCCTGCGGCGAGCGAACGTCGATGAGCGGCTCTTTGCCGAGGATCGCGAGGACGTCGTCCTTGAAAGCGCGGATCGGGGCGTCGTTGCGCTCGACCACCGGGTACCCGGTGGTCTGCTTGCTCGGGACGTCCAGGGTGGTGTCGCGGCCGTTGGTGATCCACAGGTCGCGGCCCCCGTCGAGGAGGCGGACGTCCGGGTGCCCGAAGAGCGTGAACACCCACAGCGCGTAGGCCGCCCACCAGTTGCTCTTGTCGCCGTAGATCACCACGGTGTCGTCGCGGCTGATGCCCTTGCGATCCATCAGCGCGGCGAACTGTGCGCCGTCGATGTAATCGCGGACATGCGGGTCATTGAGGTCGGTATGCCAGTCGATCTTGACGGCGCCGGGGATGTGGCCGGTGTCGTACAGCAGGACGTCTTCGTCGGATTCGACGATGGCCAAACCGGGGCGGCCGATGTTGCCTGACAGCCAGTCGGCGGTCACCAGGCGATCGGGATGCGCATAGGTGGCGAAAGCGGGATGTGGGTCTGCGGGCAGCGGCACACTGTGAGCGTACCTAGGCCCGAAATGCGCCGCCGACCCGTAAGGTCGAAACTTGTTTGCGCGACAACCGCTGCGGTATGACATCAGCCGTCTCCCACAGGGCTGACCGGAGGGATTGAGGATTTGCCAGAGAAATACGACGTCGGAATCATCGGCCTGGGATATGTGGGCCTGACGCTGGCCACCGTGCTGGCCGAGGCCGGCAACTCCGTCATCGGAATCGAGACCCGTCAGGAATTGGTCGATATGACCAATCAGGGTTTGCCGCATTTCACCGAGACCGGCCTGCCCGACGCCCTCGAGGGCGTCACCCGATTCGGGAAACTGAAGGCCGTCACCGCATTTGACGACAGCTTCTCGTGCGATACGTACATCATCACCGTCGGCACCCCGCTGTCGGCGGACGGTGTCGCGCGCGTCGACATGATCGAGGCCGCGGCCCGTGACATCGCCGGAAACATGCAGGACGGCGCGCTCGTGATCCTGCGGTCGACGGTCAAGGTCGGCACCACCCGCGACGTGGTCGCGCCGATGCTGGCCGCCAGCGGCAAGAGCTTCGACATCGCGATGTGCCCCGAGCGCACCCTGGAAGGCAAGGCGCTGCAGGAATTGCGCGAGCTGCCGCAGATCGTCGGTGCCGACGACCCGGCGGTCGCCGACCGGGCCGCCGCGGTATTCCGGAAACTCACCAGCTCGATCGTGCTGGTCTCCGATATCGAGACCGCCGAGATCATCAAATTGGTGAGCAACACCTTCCGCGATGTTCAGTTCGCGTTTGCCAACGAAGTCGCCCGCATTTGCGACGCATTCGGTGTCAGCGCCTATGAGGTGATCTCGGCGGGCAAACTCGGATACAACCGCACCAATATCCCGTTGCCGGGTCTGGTGGGCGGGCCGTGCCTGGAGAAGGACCCGCACATCCTGATGGAGAGCGTCCGCGAACGCGGCGTCACGCTGGACATCACCGCCGCCGGCCGCCTGGTCAACGAGCGCCAGCCCGCCGAGACGGTGCGCTTCATCAGCAGCGAGATCGCCCGCCGGAAGCTGGGCGCCGAAGGGCCGCTGAAGATCAACCTGCTGGGCATGGCGTTCAAGGGCCAGCCCGAGACCAGCGACCTGCGTGGGTCGATGTCGATCAAGGTGTTCAATGAGCTGAAGGCCGCGCACCCGGATGCCGAGATCGGCGTGTACGACCCGGTGACGCCGAATGACGTTCTGGCCGAAGCCTTCCCGGGCCACAAGGTGTACAACCGGTTCGGCGACGCGGTGAGTGGCGCGGACGTCGTCGTCCTCGGCAACAACCACCCGTCGCTGGGCACCATCTCGCCGCGCACCATCAGCGAGTTCATCAGCCCCGACGGCTTCGTCTTCGACTACTGGAACCACTACAGCCACCTGCCGCCCACCGAGCTGGGCGACAGCTACTTCGCCGTCGGCCGCAGCGGAAAGGTCGTCGAGCGTGTCTGAGAAGGTCGTTGTCACCGGTGGTGGCGGATTCATCGGCGCCTACCTGGTCAAGCGGCTGGTGCGGGACGGCTGGCAGGTCGCCGTCGTGGACTCCATGGTCCGCGGCGATGCCAGCCGATTCGCCGAAGTCGCTTCGGACGTCGAGCTTTTCACGTGTGACGTCCGCGATCAGGACGCCCTCGAGAAGGCGTTCGCCGGCGCCGAGGTGGTCATGCACCTCGCCGCCATCAACGGCACCGAGAACTTCTACAAACAACCGGAACTGGTGCTCGACGTCGGCCTGCGCGGCGCGCTCGCCGTGACCAACGCCGGCCGCGCGGCGGGGGTGCCGGACCTCATCGTCGCCTCGACCGCCGAGGTCTACCAGACGCCGGCGATCATCCCGACGCCCGAGACCATCCCGCTGATGCTGCCGGACAGCCTCAACCCCCGGTACTCGTACGGCGGCGGCAAGATCGTCAGCGAGCTGATCGCCTTCAACTACGGGCAGGACCACTACCGGCAGGTGCAGGTCTTCCGGCCGCACAACGTGTTCGGGCCCAACATGGGGTGGAAGCACGTCGAGCCCCAGTTCATCCTGCGGGCGCTGGGCTGCCAGGAGGCTGGTGACCCGACCTTCCCGATCCAGGGTGACGGCAGTGAGACGCGTTCGTTCTGCTACGTCGACGACATCGTCCAGGGCATCTTGACGATGTACGAAAAGGGCGGTCACCGCGAGGTCTACCACATCGGCAGCGACGAGGAACTCAGCGTCCGGGAGCTGGCGGAGCGCATCGGCCGGGCCGTCGGCGTCGAGCTCGAGATCAAGCCCGGCGAGTTGCAGGCCGGCGGCACGCCGCGCCGGTGCCCCGACATCTCGAAGATGCGGGCGCTGGGCTGGTCGCCGCAGGTGGCCCTCGACGACGGTCTGGCGCGCACCGTGGCGTGGTACCGCGAGCACCGAAATGACGTGCCCGCAAACGACCTGATGTAGCCCGGGCACAATAGCGGGTATGAGGGCGCGCATCCTGGCACTTGTCGTCATCGCTGGGCTGCTGCTGACGGGGCTCGCGGCGCTGGTCTACAGCCTCACGCGCCCCGAACCCGAAGCCGTTCAGGCCAAGCCGTCGGCGCAGTTGCCGATGGTGGACAAGGCGTCGCTGGAGCGCGCGATCCACGACGCCTTCACGAGCCAGCCGCCGCAGGCGGTGATCTGCGAGCGCGGCCTCATCGCGAAGGTCGGGCAGAGCACGCGGTGCGACGTCACGATGTCACCGGCCTACGGCATCCAGCCGACCATCACGGTGTCCGGGGTCGAGGGCGGCAAGGTCAGCTATTCGATGACCCCGGCGGTCTCCAAGACGCAGTTGGAGGCGGCCGTGGCGGACATGGTGACCCGCACCCGCAAGGCGGCCCCGGACTCGGTGACGTGCCTGTCGGGACTGGAGGGCAAGCAGGGCGCGGTGGCGCTGTGCGACATCACCGACGACGGGTTCACCAGCCGGCGCACCGCCCTGGTGAGCGAAGTGTCCGGGCTCGCAATGAATTACGGCCTGACGCCCGTGCTGGAGAAGTCCGTGGCCGAGAGCTCCCTCGCCTCGCAACTGGGCCAGAGCCCGAACACCGTCACGTGCGCCGGCGATGTGGACAGCAAGGTCGGGGCGACGCAGCGCTGCACCGCGGTCGTCGGCGGCCAGAACCGGGCCTACACCCTGACGGTCACCGACGTCGCCGACGGCAAGGTGTCGTTCAGCTACAAGCCGGCCAACTGACCAGACCCATCCGCCGGCCGGTTGGCGCCGAATCCCACTGAGACCGAATCAACTCGGAGGTTTGATGGGAATCGAGTACAGCAGCGTGGTCGACGCGCCACGCGACGACGTGTTCGCCTGGCACGCGCGGCCGGGGGCAATCCACCGGATGCTGCCGCCGTGGCAGCCCATGAGCGTGGTTGCCGAAGCGGCGTCGCTGGCCGACGGGCGCGCCGTGCTCGGCCTGCCCGGCGGGTTGCGCTGGAGCGCACAGCACAATCCCGCCGACTATGCGCCGCCCGCACGGTTCGTCGATGAGTTGAGCCGCGACGGATTGCGTTCGCTGCCAACACAGTTGATCGGGCACTGGCGGCACGAACACTGCTTCGACGCCGTCGGCGACGGGCGCACCCGGGTCACCGACCGTGTCGATGCGCCGGTCCCCGGGCACCTCCTCGAGCCGACGTTCCGCTACCGCCATCGCCAGCTGAGCGACGACCTGGCCGCCCACCGGTGGGCGCGCGAGCACGGCGAGCGTCCCGGCTCGGTGGCGGTGACCGGGGCATCAGGCCTGATCGGCAGCGCCCTGACCGCCTTCCTGTCGACCGGCGGTTACCGCGTCATCAGGCTGGTGCGCCGCGAACCGCGCGACGACACCGAGCGTCGCTGGGATCCCGAATCACCCGCCGACGACCTGCTCGACGGCATCGACGCCGTGGTGCACCTGGCGGGCGCATCGATTGCCGGCCGGTTCACCGACGCGCACAAGAAAGCGGTGCGCGGCAGCCGGATCGAGCCGACCCGCCGGCTGGCCGAGTGCGCCGCAGCAGCGACGGACGGGCCGTCGGTCTTCGTCAGCGCGTCGGCCGTCGGCTGGTACGGGGACGACCGAGCCGACGAGCGCCTCGACGAAGCGGCACAACCGGGCGAGGGGTTCCTGGCCGACGTCGTCGCCGACTGGGAAGCGGCGACGGCGCCGGCAACCGCGGCCGGACTGCGCGTCGTCAACGTGCGCACCGGGATCGTGCAGACGCCGCGCGGCGGCACGCTGCAACTGATGCGGCCGCTGTTCGCCGCCGGTCTCGGCGGACCGCTCGGCAACGGGCGGCAGTGGCTGTCGTGGATCGACATCGACGACCTGATCGATGTGTACCACCGCGCCCTCGTCGACGCCGGGCTGTCCGGTCCGGTGAATGCCGTTGCCCCGCAACCGGTCCGCAACGCGGACTACACGCGGACCCTGGCCGGGGTGCTGCACCGTCCGGCCGTGCTGCCCGTGCCCGCCCTTGGACCGGCGCTGATGCTCGGCCGGCAGGGGGCGCGCGAGCTGGCCATGGCCAGTCAACGCGTCGTACCCGGCCGGCTCATCGACGCCGGGCACCGCTTCCGGCGCCCGGATCTCGAACAGTGCCTGCGGCACCAGCTGGGAAAGGCGGCCCGATGATCGACGCGCAACGTCAGTTGGTGGTGGCCGCGCCTGCGGACGCCGTCTTCGCGTATCTGGCGGACTTCACCACCACGACGCAGTGGGACCCCGGCACCGTGCACACCGAACGCATCGCCGGCGACGGCGGCGTGGGTACCCGCTACGCGAACACGTCGCGCTTCGCCGGTCGCACGTCGGAGATCACGTACGAAGTCACCAGCCTGACGCCGGGGCAGTCGATCGAACTGCGCGGCGTCAATCAGTACCTGATCGCGCGCGACACCATCACGGTGGTGCCGCACGTCGACGGTACCCAGGTCACCTACCGGATCAGGTTCGCGTTCCAGGGGTGGCTGCGGTGGCTCGAGCCGGTGCTGCAACTCGCGGTGGCGCACCTCCTCGACGACGGGGCGCGCGGGCTCCGCCGCGAACTCGCCCGAATCTGATTGCGCGACAAGCCCTCACAAACCGATGGCAGCGGCGCAGTACTGCCACACCTGCCGCACCCGGGCGTCGTCGTCTCGGGTGGGCAAGTAGTGCGTGGGACGGATGCGGCGGTCGTGCCAGAACTGTCCGGAGACCGGGGCGGGTTCGGTGGCGGTCAACCAGACCGCGGTGTCGGCGGCCTGCTCGGACGTCCGCAGGATCGGGCGCGTCAGGCGGCGGAACCCGGGCAGTGACTGCGCGACGCCCGGGGTATCGGCCCAACCGGGATGCATGGCGGCCACCATCAATTCGGGCCAGCGCCGCGCCAGCAGCGGCGTCAACGCGACCTGGACGCGTTTACTGCGCGCGTACGCCGTGGCGCCGCGGTAATGCCCGCGCCGGTACTCGATGTCGTCGACGGGAAGCGACTGGGTGTACATGCCGCCCGAGGACATCAGGACCACCCGCGGGTCGGGCGCCGCGGTGAGCGCCGGCAGCAGAAGCTCCGTCAGCAACACCGGGCCCAGGACGTGGGTTGCCAGCGAAAGCTCGTGTCCTTCCGCGCTTTCCGTCCGCTCCTCGGGCATCACCCCGGCGTTGTGGATCACGGCGTCCAGCCGTGGCCGCCGGGAGAGCAGGTCCGCGGCGAACGACCGGACGGCGGCCAGGTGCGATACGTCGCACACCTCCACCGCCACCTCGGCTCCCGGTACGACGGCGAGTACGTCGCGCCGGGCGGCCTCGCCGCGGGCCCGGTCGCGCACCGTCATCAGCACTGTCGCCCCGAGCGCCGCGAGTTCGGTGGCGATGGCCTTGCCGATACCGGAATTCGCCCCGGTGACCAGCACGGTGCGGCCGGCGAGTGCCTCGGCCGGCAGCGCGGGCGTCTGCCAGAACTGTTGCCGCACAGCCAGACCCACGCGGGAGTAGCCGAGCACGACGGTGCGGTCCAGCAGATCGTCGAAGAAGGCGCCGACCATGGTCATCAGGTCAGGGAGACGACGACGACCGGATTGCTCGTCGGCTGGCTGGACCCGGAGCCCGGCTCGACCGTCACGGCCACCTTGGCGGCCGCGTCCAGTGCCGGTATCACCTCGCCGCCGGGCGGTGGCATGGTGTCCGCGCTCATGGTGCCGGCGGACCGCGGCGCACCCGACGCCGGGATGAACCACATCTGGTAGACGTGGCCCGCCGGTGGCGCAGGCACATTCGCCATGGCCACCACCACGGCATTCGCCTGCTGCGACGCACTGAGCGTGATTGTGCCCCCGGCGACCGGCGCGGAATACGTGCGGATGTCCGGGTTGGCCAGCACCTGCGACACCGTCGGCTGTCCCGGGTGCTCGGTGAAGCGGTCGGCGACGACCGTCGTGCCGATGACGATCGCGCAGATCACCGCGGCGGCCGCCGCGAGCCGGACGATCATTCGGCGTCGCCGGGTTCGCCTGAGCGCCAACTCATCCGAAGTGCGCTCGGCCGACTGGATGCCGATGGCCTGCAGGATGCGCGCGCGCAGTTCGGCGGGCGGCGTCAGGATGTCTCCCGCGGTGAGCAGTGCCATGGTCTCCTGGGTGTCGCCGACGATCCGGGCGAACGCCTGCGCGGTGTGCGGCGCGGCGACGCCGAGGCGGCCGGCGATGTCCGAGCGTTCGGCCTCGGACACCGCATCGAGTGCGTATACGTACGCCAGATCGAGCAGTTGCTGTTCGTCGTCGGTGTAGCTGTCAGGCATCGGTGCCCACCCCCAAGCAGTTCTTCAGGCGGATCAGGCCGTCCCGGATACGGGCCTTGATGGTGGGGAGGGTGACGGCGAGGTGCTCGGCGACCTCCCGATAGGTGTGGCCGCTGTAGTACGCCAGGCCGATGGCTTCGCGCTGGACGGCGGTCAGCCCGTCGAGGCAGTCGGTGACCTCCTGCTCGTCGAGTCGCTGTCCCACCTCGTCGGCGACGGTGTCGTGCTCGCGGCCGAGGTTCGAGGCGCCGTACGCGTGGTTGCGGTCGGCCGCGGACTGTTCGGAGCGGACCCGGTCGATACTGCGGCGGTGGGTCAATGTCATGAGCCAGCCGATCGGACTGGCCAGCGCCGGGTCGTATTGCCGTGCCGCCGAGGACCACACCTGGAGGAACACCTCCTGCACGACGTCCTCGGCCAGGGTCCGGTCCCGCACGACGCGATAGGCGAGGCCGAACACCCGTGGCGAGGTCAGATCGTAGAACTCGGCGAACGCCGCCCTGTCGCCGTCGGCGATCGCGGTGAGCAGAGCTGCGCGGTCCGGCTCGCCCTCCATGCGGGAATCGTCGCACGGCGGCGCGGGAACCGGGGCGATCTGGCGCAACCCGTCGGGTCCGGGCGGCGTGCTCACGATCGAGCCTTCGGACGCAGGACCAGTTGGTGCAGGTCCAGGTAGCCCGAGGCGAAGCCCGCCTCGGAGTAAGCGAGGTAGAAGCGCCACATCCGCCGGAAGATGCGGTCGAATCCCAGGGCATCGGCGCCGGCGCTGTTCGCGGTGAAGCGTTGCAGCCACAGTCGCAGGGTGTGGGCGTAATGCGGTCCGAACGAATGCCGGTCGGTGATACGCAGTGCGGTGTGCGCGCTGATCGACTTCTCGACGAGCTTGACCGACGGCAGGAATCCGCCCGGGAAGATGTACTTGTGCACCCAGGTGTAGGTGTCGCGGGACGCCAGCATGCGCTTGTGCGGCATGGTGATCAGCTGCAGTCCGACCCGGCCGTCGACATCGAGGAGGCGCTCCAGCGTGCGTAGATAGGCCGGCAGGTAGCGATACCCGACGGCCTCGATCATCTCGACGGAGATGATCGCGTCGTACTTCCCGGTGATGTCGCGGTAGTCGCACAGCTCGACGGTGATGCGGTCGGCCAGCCCGGCGGCGGCGATGCGCTCGCGCGCCAGCAGCTGCTGCTCGCGCGACAGGGTGACGGTGTGGACGTGCGCGCCGCGCTGCGCGGCACGGATGGCCAATTCGCCCCAGCCGGTGCCGATTTCGAGCAGCCGCGTGCCGGCGCCGACGCCGGTGGCATCCAGCAGCCGGTCGATCTTGCGGTGCTGCGCGGCCGCCAGGTCGCGCCATGACGGCGGCGGATCGAGCGTGTCGAACAGCGCGCACGAATAGGTCAGCGTCGGATCGAGGAACATGCTGAAGAACTCGTTCGACAGGTCGTAGTGATGGGCGATGTTCGCACGCGTATCCGCTTGCGCCCCATGGTGGTTGCGTGGTGTGCGCGGCAGGAGCACGGAACGCAGTCCCTGGAAGGCCGCCGGCACGATCGTGTCGATGCGCGATGCCAGCGCGGTCAGCACGGCGGTGAGCTCGGGCGCGGACCAGTCACCGACCATGTACGCCTCCCCGAAGCCGATCAGGCCACTGTTCGCGACGCGGCCGAAGAAATCGTCGGGGCGGTGCAACAACATTCGCGGTGCGGCCGGATCATCGGCGCCGGCCGCGCCCTGGACGGTGCCGTCCGGATACTCCACCCGCACCGGCAGGTCCCGTACCGCGGCCCGGAACAAGGCCCGCGTGACGGGCGTACCCAGCCGGGTACGCAGACTGCTTGGCACCTGCGCGATTTCGGTCCACCTGGCCGGCAGGAACGGATCGTACGCGGCGGCACCGTCATGGAGTTGATTCGTCATAGGGCGGCCTCCTGGGGGCGGGGGTGCAGTTGCAGGCCGCGCGCCCAGAGGCGCACGCCCTGCCAGCGGATGCGTGCGAGAACCAGCAGCGGCGCCAGCGGCGCTGCCAGTGCGGTGGTCAAAACGGTTGCGGGACGGGCGGGGTGGACGGATCCGGTCCAGGTGGCGGTCATGACCACCCCGCCGGACGCGTCGAGCAGGGTGACCGCCACGTTGAGCCGGCCCCGCGCCGGTTCCGGGATGCGCAGCACGTATCGGCCACTGACCGGGTTGAACGGCGAGACGTAGAACACCTTCGGCACGACCACCGTGCCGCGATGATCGGTGTGCAGCAGGTAGCGGTGGCGTCCGCCGTAGGTGTTGTGCACCTCGGCGATGGCACAGACCAGTGCGCCGGCGGCGTCATGGCACCAGTAGACGGTCAAGGGGTTGAACACGAAGCCGAAGACCCTGGCATTGGCCAGCATTCGGATGGCACCGCCACCGAGGTCGATGCCGTGTTCGCCGAGATAGGCGTCGATGTTCTCGCGCAGCGTGCGCCGCGGATCGCCGGCATGGTCGGCGGCGTGGAAGCCGGCCAGCGGCCGCAGCAGGCGGGGAAACTCGGGCACGGCGTCGAGGTCGACCAGCCAGCTGTAGCTGCGGTAGGTGAACGCGTGCGGCACCGGAACGGTCCGCCTGTGGTGGATGCTGGTTCGCACGATCTGTGGTGGGCTCATGCCACGTTCCCCGCCGGGCGCAGCAGGGGCGGCACGGGACCGCTCCAGCTGCCACCGAGACGTTCCGCCGCGGCGACGCCGGACACCGCACCGTCTTCGTGAAAGCCCCAGCCGTGATACGCGCCGGCGAACGCCAACCGGTGATCGCCGAGCGTGTGCAGCCGCTGTTGCGCGGCGCGGAACTCGGGGGAGTACTGCGGATGGTCGTAGAGCATGGTCGCGATGACCTGGCCCGGGTCGACCCGACCGCCGCCGCCCAGCGTCACCACGAACCGCCGGTCGGTGCTCGCGTCGAGTCGCTGTAGCCGGTTGAGGTCGTAACTGACCAGGACGTCGCCGGCTTGGACGGTGCACGACGGCATCCGGTAGTTCCACGATGCACGGGCGCCCCGGCGACGCGGCAGCAGCGACGTATCGGTGTGCAGCACAGTGTGATTGATCGAGTACCGCAGGGCGCCGAGGATGTCGACCTCGTCGGCCGACGGCCGGTCCAGGATCGAGAGGGCCTGATTCGGATGCGTCGCGATGACCGCCGCGTCGAACGGTTCGACCCGGTCCGCGTCGTCACGCACCAGCACCCCGTCGGTGGTCCGGGTGACGGTGCGGACGGGTACGCCGGCGCGTACCGACGGCAGGCGCGTGGTGATCGCCTCGACGTACCGTGCCGAGCCCCCGGTCACCGTCCGCCACGTCGGTGACCCGAACACCGTCAGCATCCCGTGGTGGTCGAGGAACGCCAGCAGGTAGCCGACGGGGTAGTCGAGCGCGACGTCCGGCGGGCACGACCAGACCGCAGCGACCAGCGGGACCATGAAATGCGCGACGAAGTAGCGGGAAAACCCTGCGGCCCCGAGGAATTCGCCGAGGGTTCGGCCGTCTGCCACGTCGCGCGCCAGTTCGGCGCGGGCGAGCCGGTGGAAGCGCGTCACCTCGGCGAGCAGGCGCAGATAGCGCGGTGAGAGCACCGCGCCCGGCGTGGCGAACAGGCCTGTCAGCCCCTTCGCGCCGGCGTACTCCAGGCCGCACCCTTCGCAGCAGACCGACATCGACATGTCGGATTCCTGGGTCCGGACACCGAGTTCGGCGAACAGCCGCAGCAGCGTGGGATAGGTGCGGTCGTTGTGCACGATGAAGCCGGAGTCGACGCCGACGACATCGGTGCTGCCGCGACGGGCCGCCAGTTCATGGGTGTGGGCGTGGCCACCGCATCGCGGTTGCGCCTCGAAGAGGGTGACTTCCGCGTCGCGGGCGAGCACCCACGCCGCGGTGAGCCCCGATATGCCGCTGCCGACCACTGCTATCCGCCGCACCGTGCCGTCCTTCCTGGTTTGTCACCAGGAGTTCGGTGCGGGATGCGGTGCGGATAGGTGGATTCGGGAAAAACCTACTGGGGCCGGTTGGCGGCCCACAGGTCCGCGACGGACACGCCGAGGCGGGCCAGCATACGGCGGAGCAGGGGCAGGCTCAGGCCGATGACGTTGGAGGGGTCGCCCTCGATGCCGTCGATGAACCAGCTGCCCAGGCCGTCGAGGGTGAAAGCGCCTGCCACCCAGAGGGGTTCGCCGGTGCCGATGTAGGCATCCAGGTCGGTGGTGCCGGGCTCGCCGAAACGCACTGTGGTGGAGCCGAGTTCGCTGACCTGAGCGGTGACGGCGCCGTCGCTCAGGCGCAGGACGCTGTGGCCGGTGTGCAGGACGGCGCTGCGGCCGGCCATCGAGAGCCATTGCCGCCGGGCCACCTCGGGGGCGCCCGGCTTGCCGGTCAGCCGGCCGTCGAACTCGAGCATCGAATCACAGCCGATGACAACGCAATCCGATGACAGGGTCGCGTCGAGTGATTCGGCGACCCGCTGCGCCTTGGCTGTCGCCAGGGCACGTACGACGTCGCCGGGGCCGGCGTCGCCGAGAGCCGCGATGATCGCGTCCTCGTCGACGTCGGATACCAGCACGACCGGTTCCACACCGGCCTTGCGCAGCACACTGAGCCGGCCCGCGGAGGCCGAGCCCAGGACCACCCGGGTCATCGCCGGATGAAGGTGCGCTCCACCAGGGTCACCAGCTGCCAGCTGGTGTACGCGTACCGCAGCTTGGAGACGGGGTGGCCCCAGTCGTTGCGGTCACCGGCCTCGGGGGCACCGCCGCCGCCCGAGGCGCCGGCCAGCACCGTCACCAGCGCAGCGAGCTCCTCGTCGGACGGGTTGCCTTTGACGACCTGGAACAGCGGAGCCACCGGGGCCTGCGTCTCGGTCTCGTCGACCACAGATTCGGCGCTCACAGGGGGATGTTCCCGTGCTTCTTCGGCGGCGTCTGGACGATCTTGCGCTCCAGCAGCCGCAGCGAGTTGGCGATGTAGCCGCGGGTGTGCGACGGCGGGATGACGGCGTCGACGTAACCGCGCTCGGCGGCGACGTACGGGTTCACCAGGGTGTCCTCGTACTCCTGCTGCAGCTGCAGGCGCAGGGCGTCGACGTCCTCGCCCTTGGCCTCGGCGGCCTTGAGCTCCTGGCGGTAGACGAAGCCGACCGCACCCGAGGCACCCATGACGGCGATCTGGGCCGTCGGCCAGGCCAGGTTGACGTCGCAACCCATGTCCTTGGAGCCCATGACGCAGTAGGCGCCGCCGTAGGCCTTGCGGGTGATGACGGTGATCTTGGCGACGGTGGCCTCACCGTAGGCGTACAGCAGCTTGGCGCCGCGGCGGATGATGCCGTTGTACTCCTGCTCGGTGCCCGGCAGGAAGCCCGGGACGTCCACCAGCATGATGATCGGGATGTTGAAGGCGTCGCAGGTGCGGACGAACCGCGCGGCCTTCTCCGAGGCGTTGATGTCCAGGCAGCCGGCGAACTGCGTCGGCTGGTTGGCCACGACGCCGACGGGGCGACCGTCGATGCGGCCGAAGCCGATCACGATGTTCTGCGCGTAGCCGGGCTGGATCTCTAGGAACTCGTCGTCGTCGAGGATGCGCGAGATGACCTCGTGCATGTCGTACGGCTGGTTCGGCGAATCCGGGATCAGCGTGTCGAGCTCGAGGTCCTCTTCGGTGAGGTTGTCCTCGACGGCGCCCGGGTGCGGCGGCGCCGGGTAGCGCGGCGGCTCGGCGTAGTTGTTCGGGGGCAGGTAGCTCAGCAGGTCGCGGACGTAGTCCAGGGCGTCCTGCTCGCCCGAGGCGACGTAGTGCACGGTGCCGGACTTGGCCTCATGGGTGTGGGCGCCGCCCAGTTCCTCCATGGTGACCTCTTCACCGGTGACGGTCTTGATGACGTCCGGACCGGTGATGAACATCTGGCTGGTCTGGTCGACCATGATGATGAAGTCGGTGAGCGCGGGCGAGTACACGTGGCCACCGGCCGCGGCACCCATGATGAGCGAAATCTGGGGGATGACACCCGACGCCAGGATGTTGTTGCGGAAGATGCGGCTGTACAGGCCGAGCGAGACCACACCCTCCTGGATGCGGGCGCCGGCGCCGTCGTTGATGCCGATCAGCGGGCGGCCGGTCTTGATGGCCAGCTCCTGGACCTTGACGATCTTCTCGCCGTAGACCTCACCGAGGCTGCCGCCGAAGACGGTGGCGTCCTGGCTGAAGATGCAGACCTCGCGGCCGTCGATGGTGCCGTAGCCGGTCACCACACCGTCGCCGAGCGGGTGCTTGTCGGCCAGGCCGAAGTTGGTGCTGCGGTGTTTGGCCAGCGCGTCGAGTTCGACGAACGAGCCCTCGTCCAGCAGCGCCAGGATGCGCTCGCGGGCGGTGAGCTTGCCCTTCTGGTGGACCTTCTCCACAGCGGCCTCGCCGACGGGGTGCAGGGTCTCTTCGGTACGCCTACGCAGGTCTTCCAGCTTGCCCGCGGTGGTGTGGATGTCGATCGCCTTGTCCACCGGTGGCTCGGTCACGCTCGTCATGGCGACGATGTTAACGGTTCTCTAAGAAAGTTGTGAAGGTGGGGTGCCCACTCGGCGGGTCACGCCGGTTTGCGCAGGACCACAGCCGCGAAACTCGTGAGCGCCGGCACCGGGTGCTTAAGAAGGAAACGGCTCTTCGCGCGCTCGAGGGCGTCGAGCGGGGGGAGCACCCGGTAGTAGCCGTGGCCGTAGGAGCCCGACCAGGATTCGACCTGGAAACCCACGCTCTCGTAGCGCTTGATGGCCTTCTTGGTGGGTCCGGTGGTCCAGCGGTAGTAGGCCGGGAACTTCTCGTGATGCGGGTTCTGCAACCGGCCGGGCTGCAGCTTGCTGATGACGGTGCGCGCCGCCTGCTCCGGGATGAGCAGGTTCACCACGAACGGGAACGCGAACAGCGTCGGGAAGAAGTGCACCGAAAGTCCGCCCGGGCGAAGGAGTTTGAAGCAGTTCTCGTGGAACGTGCGGGCGTCGGGCAGGTGCTCGCAGAGCATCTTGGAGAACACCAGGTCGTATGCATTGAGCTCGGTGTCGATCGGTTTGCACAGATCGGCGACGCGGGTGTGCACGCGGCTGTTGGCCTTGGCCAGTTCGGTGGCCGAGATGTCGATGACGACGCGCTCGTCGGCGAAGCTCCAGTCGTCACCGCCGATGATCGGGTTGGCGCCGCCACCGAGTTCGGCGACGGCCCTGACGCCTTCGCGCTCGGCCAAGCTGCGGACAGACTCGTCGTAGCCCTGCCAGAGGGTGTCGAGGTCCTTGTAATGGACGTCCACGTGTGTACCGCTCATTTGCGCACCGTTCATAGATTCTTCCGCCCCCGCGGCTTGCACGTCCTGCGTCAGCAGTTTGCTGGTAAGTCAATATACACTTCCCGCGCTGGTCCCGCCCATGACTCGCGTTGAACACCGTTCAGGCTGGGGGATTTGCTGAGCGGGCCTTGAGCGCGACGGCGCCGGGCGTCGCGGGCGCAGGGGTGAATTGCCTGGTCGCAATGGCGCAGACCAGGTGTTGCGGCCCGGTTGTGCGACCGTCGAGGCCAGATCTCCGGTGGTGAAATCCACTTAGCTGAGCCGGTGCGTGCGCACTGCCGGGGGCGCGTCCTGCGCAGGCGCGATGCATTTAGCTTGTCAATTGCGTAAGTTTGCGGTTCGATATGCGTGCCCGGCATTTGCGGGCAGCTGACTTCACGACCGCGAGACGATCACCAGATCGGCGCAGGGGGATACTCAACAGTGCATTCGACGCGCAAGTACGACGGAGTGGACGGGCCCAAGGTGGCCATCGCCCACGACTATCTGACCCAGTTCGGCGGCGCGGAAAAAGTTGTCCTCTCGATGACGAAGGCGTTCCCGGACGCCCCGCTGTACACGATGTTGTACGACCCCGAGCTGACCTACCCGGAGTTTGCCGACCTCGACATCCGGGTGTCCGCACTCAACAAGGTGGGTCTGGCCCGCAAGTACCACCGGGCCGCCCTGCCGATCTATCCGCGCGTGGCCGAGTCCATGTTCGTCGACGCCGACATCGTGCTGGCGAGCTGCAGTGGCTGGTCGCACGGCTTCCGGACCAACGGCAAGAAGCTCATCTACTGCTACAACCCGGCGCGCTGGCTCTACCAGACCGAGGCCTACCTCGGGGACCACGCGAACCCGATCAAGCGCCTGGGCCTCAAGCTCACCAAGAAGCGCCTGCTCGACTGGGACCGCCGGCAGGCGCTCGCGGCCGACAAGTACCTCGCGATCTCGACCATGATCAGCGGATACGTCAAGAAGGCCTACGACATCGACGCCGAGGTGATGTTCGCGCCGGTGGCGATGTCGCGGTCGTACGCCGTCGAACCCGTCGAGGAGCTCGAGGACAAGGTCGATCTGAGCGACCCGGACGGCAGCTTCTACCTCGTCGTGTGCCGGCTGCTGCCGTACAAGAACGTCGATGTCATCGTGCGGGCGTTCGCGGGTAGTGACCGGCAGCTCGTGGTGGTCGGCAACGGGCCCGAAGCCGAGCGCCTGCGGTCGATGAAGACCGACAATGTCACCATGCTGCACAACCTCACCGACGGGCAGATGGCCTGGCTCTACAAGAACTGCCGGGCGCTGATGTCGTCGAGTTTCGAGGACTACGGTCTGACCCCGATCGAAGCGGGCGTGTGGGGCCGGCCGAGCGTCGCGCTGCGGTTCGGCGGCTTCCTCGACACCATCGACGAGGGCACCACCGGCCTGTATTTCGATGAACCGCAACCGGATTCGGTGCGCGAGGCGCTGGACCGATTCGAGTCGGCGACGTGGGACCAGGAGAAGATCAAGCACCACGTCTCCCAGTTCACCGAGGACGCGTTCAGCGCTCGGCTGCATGAGGCAGTCGACAAGCTGGCCGGGTACTGATGGCGCCAGAAGCGGCGCCGGTCGCCACGCTGAAGGACTACCGCCTGGTGTACGTCGGTCCGGCGGACCACGAGACGGCGGTGGGTGACTACGCCGAGAACCTGACGCGGGCGCTGCGGCCCCACGTCGGCGAACTGGTCGAGCACCGCACGCTGGGACCGGGTTCCGACAGCGCGCGGGAAATCCTGGGGCACCGGCGCGCGGTCGCCGAGCTGGTGGCCGGCGGCAAGCCGGGCCGGGTGCTGGTGCATGCGGAGCTGGCGGCCGGTGCGGTGTCGGCGTTCTGGTCCATCGCGGGGTTGCGCGGCGTGCCGGTGACGGCGACGGTGCACGATCCGCCGCAGGGCATCTGGTGGCCGGGGCGCACGAAGTTCGTGGCGCGGCACAAGCTGGTGATGCACGGCCTGCACTACCCGCTGCGTCCGGTGTCGCGGATGCTCGAGGGCATGGTCAACGGGGACCGGACGTTGTTCGCCCTCAGCCAGATCGGCGCGCAGTCCATTCGCGATGTGTACCCGAACACCGATGTGGCGTATGCCCCTTACCTCGTGTGCGAGCGGCCCCGGGTGCGCCCGGTGATCGAGCGGCCGAAGGCCGTGGGTTTCTTCGGGCATGTGTACCGGGGCAAGGGATTCGAGCAGATCGCGCGCATTCGCCGGGAGCTGCCCGACGACATCGTGATCCGGGTGGCGGGCCGGGGGACCGAGGCGCTGCCCGGCGGCCCGGGGGTGGAGATCGTGGGCGCCGTCGACGGTGATGCCGAGGACGCGTTCTTCGATTCGGTGCGCGCCGTGGTGATTCCGTACGGCAAGCGCCACTTCTACGCCGAGACCTACCCCGCCTCGTCGGTCGCGGCCCACGCGATGGCCTACCGCACCCCGGTGGTGTGCACCGACTACGGCTCTCTGGCCGAGTTCGGCACCGAGACCGGCGCGGTCGTCGTGCCCATGGACTCCGACGACCCCAAGGCACTGCCGGCCGGGTTCTCGGCGGCCATCGCGGCCTTGCTCAACGACGAGACGCGGCTCAAGGAACTCGAGGCGAATGCCGACCGGACGCGCCAGGAGCGGTCGCCGGAGAACGTCGCCGCCGCCTACGCCGCAAAGTGGTCGGAGATGCTGACGCGCCAGGGCCGGCTGCACTGACGAGGCCGAAACACTGTGGTTAACTCGGAATCCGGGACGACGGGAGCGAAGAACGTGATTGGCGAGCCGGCA
Source organism: Mycobacterium sp. SMC-13 (assembly GCF_045311035.1). Lineage (NCBI taxonomy): Bacteria > Bacillati > Actinomycetota > Actinomycetes > Mycobacteriales > Mycobacteriaceae > Mycobacterium > Mycobacterium sp. SMC-13. Next base: position 525,306 of record NZ_JBJIAI010000002.1, on the reverse strand, counting down.
ACGGCAGACCCGGCAGATGTGGCACGCAAGAAAGCGGCCGCACCGACTTTGAAATTGCCGCCGGATCCGGAATGGAAACTCGGCGAGGACGGCCGCGTCACCTACTACAAGATGCAGAGCATGGGCGTCGCCCGCAAGGCGCGCAACCGAATTGGCGAACTGCTGTTCAACATGTTCATCACGCACATCCCGTCGCACACCATCCGCCAGGGCTTCCTGCGGCTGTTCGGCGCGACCATCGGTGAGTGGTCGACCATCATGCGCGGCACCACCATCCTGGACATCGAATTCCTGACGATCGGCAACGGCACCACCATCGGCTTCCGCTGCCTGCTCGACGCGCGCGCCGGCCTGTGGATCGGCGACAACGTGACCATCGCCAGCGACGTCCACCTGCTCGGCGGTGGGCACGACATCAACCACCCGGACTTCCTGCCGATCCCGATCCCGACCGTGATCGAGGACTACGTCTGGATCGCGAGCCGGGCCATGGTGCTGCCCGCCCTGATCGGCCGCGGCGCCGTCGTCGCCGCGCAGGCGCTCGTGGTCAAGGACGTGGCCCCGCTCGACGTGGTCGGCGGCAACCCCGCCAAAGTGTTCGCCAAGCGTAATCCGGATGCATTGGGCTACAGCGCAAAGTACCGGCCGTTGTTCTGCTGATGCCGGTCGATCTACGCGAATACCGGTTGGTCTACATCGGTCCGGCCGAAGGCCAGACCGCGGTGGGCGACTACGCCGAGAACTTCGTCAACGCCGTGCAGCCGCTGTTCGGTGAGGTCGTGCAACGCCGCACCCTCGGCCCGGGGGCCGAGACGGTGGCCCAGGTACGAGGCCACCGGCGCGCGGTCGCCGAACTCGTTGCCGGCGGTAAGCCGGGCCGGGTCTTGGTGCATGCCGAGCTGGCGGCCGGTGCGGTGTCGGCGTTCTGGTCCATCGCGGGGCTGCGCGGCGTGCCGGTGACGGCGACGGTGCACGATCCGCCGCAGGGCATCTGGTGGCCGGCGCGGACCCGGTTCGTGGCGCAGCACCGGCTCGTCATGCACGGCCTGCACTACCCCCTGCGCCCGCTGTCGCGGCGAATCGAGGGCATGGTCAACGGGGACCGGACGATGGTCGCGCTGAGCCAGATCGGCGCGGACTCCATCAAGGCCATCTACCCCGGCACCACGGTCGCCGCCGTGCCGCACATCATCTCCGAACGGCCGCGGCTGCGCCCGCTCACCGAGCGGCCCAAGGCCGTCGGTTTCTTCGGGCATGTCTACCGCGGCAAGGGTTTCGAGCAGATCGCCCGCATTCGCCGGGAGCTGCCCGACGACATCGTCATCCGGGTGGCGGGCCGGGGAACCGAGGCACTGACGGGTGGCCCGGGCGTGGAGATCGTCGGCCCCGTCGACGGGCCGGCCGAGGACGCGTTCTTCGATTCGGTACGGGCCGTGGTGATTCCGTACGGCAAGCGCCACTTCTACGCCGAGACCTACCCGGCGTCCGGTTCGGTCGCCCACGCGATGGCGTACCGCACCCCCGTCGTCTGCACCGACTACGGCGCCCTGGCCGAACTGGACGAGCGCGCCGGCGCCCTCGTCGTCCGCATCGGCGACCAGAACCCCGAACAGGTGGCGTCGTCGTTGGCCAAGGCCATCGTGTCCCTCGTCGACGACGATGAGCGACTGGCCGAGTTCGGCCGGCACGTCGAGGCCTACCGCGAGGCCTGCTCCGGGCCGCGGACGGCCGAGGCGTTCGGCCGCGTGTGGACCGACATGTTGGCCCGAGCATCTGTGAGCGTGTGACCTGACTGCCCCCGAAGCGCCCACCCGCAATGTGGCGAAGACGCTCATCTCGCTGATCTGGATCTACGGCGGTCGCGGGGTCGGCCTGCTGTGGACGCTGATCCTCGTGCAGCGCCTCGGCGTCTCCGAGTACGGCCTGTACGCCATGGCGACGGTGCTCAACGGCATCGTCGGCAACACCGTCGACAACTCCTTCGCGGTCCGGGCCATCCGGGAATCCGAGGAGCACTTCCTGCGTGAGCGCACCATGCGCTATCTCGTCGCAGTGGGGCTGGTCGCCACCGGCGCGGTCACGTTCGACGTCAACTACGTCATCGGCTTCGGTCTGATGGTGGCCGGCGGCGAGATCGCCCTCAACGTCGTCAAGAGTCAGTCGGCGCGAGATGGCCACCCGGACAAGGTGTATCGGCTCGACACCGCGCGGCAGTTCTCCAGCGCCGGCATCGGCGCGGTGTACCTGTACACCTCGGCGCACCCGACGCTCACCCACGCCTCGCTGCTGTACTGCACGCCCTACGTGCTGATCCTGCTGGTCGGGGCCAAGCTGGCCATCGGCCACCGGCCCGCACCACCCGGGCCGCCGCGGTTGATCGCGGCGCTGACCGGCGAAATGCTCGGCACCACGCTGTATCTCGGCGGTGACGTGCTGCTGCTCGGCACCCTGGTGGACACCACGGCAGCGGGCTACTACCAGCTCGCGTGGGTCGTCGCGGCCGCGGTGGCGGCCGCCGGCCAGTCCTTCGGCATGACCTATCACGAGCCGCTGCGGGAGAGCGGCGGTGACCTGTCCGCCGCCCCACCGCTGCGCAACATCCTGCGGATGGCGGCACTCGGCGGCTCGCTGCTGCTGATCATCGGTGGCTGCCTGTTCGCCTTCGGGGCACCGACCCAGCTCGCCACGACCATGATGATCATGGGCGGCTTCGCCGCGCTGCGTATCTGCATCTTCGTGCTGCAGGTGATCCTCTACACCCAGCGGCGCGACGTCTTCCGGCTCACCATCGCCGTCGGCCTGGTGCCGGTGAAACTCGGCATGGTCGCCGCCCTCGCGACACTGACACCGCTCGGCGCGGTGGGCGCGGCCATCGCGGCCACCGTCGCCGACGCGATCATGCTCGCCGGGTTCACGTGGGCGGTCTACCGGCCGCGCGAGGTGGTGGAGGCATGACCACGCCGAAGACCGCGTTCATCCTGTCGAAAGACCCGGTGCTCGAACACACCGGTGACGTCGCGCTGGCCCGGATGCTCATGCAGCTGGCCGCCGACTCGTCCGAGGTGTCGGCCATCGCGCTGTCACCCCTACCGGGCACCGTCACCGCCGACCTGATTCCCGGTGGCCTGCCCCTGGAGCGGGTCCACAAGCCGGCCGTGCGTCCGCACCGGCTGCTCATCGACTCCCTGCGGCGCCGGCGCAGCCTGGTGCATGTCCGATTCGACACTGACGAACTGGTCCGGGCGATCGATCGCAGCGACGCCGACGTGTTCGTCGCCGAACACAGCTACATGGCCGAATCGTTCTTCCGCAGCACGCATTTCGGGAAGAAGCGATTCGTCGTCAACACCAACGTGAGCGAGTCGCTGGTCTGGCGGGCGTCGCGCGGCGCGCTCGGCCGCGTCGAGGAACCGCGCCTGGTCCGCGACGAGCTGCGCGTCGCGCGCGCGGCCGACGCCGTCAGCACCTACGACGCCGAGGAAGCCGAGTACTACCGCGACAACGGCGTCGCCGATGCCCGGTTCATGGACATCACGATGCCGCCCGGTACGCAGGTCGACGTCGCGACCTCCCCGCCGCGGCTGGTGTTCATGGGCACCCGCGACTGGCCGCCCAACCAGGAGGGGTTCCTGCGGGCTCTCGAACTGTGGCCGCGGATCTCCGCCGGGATCCCCGGCGCCGAACTGTGCATCATCGGGGCCAAGAAACCTGGTGCGGCCGACCCGGTCTATCCCGACGGGGTCCGCGACCTCGGATTCGTCGACGACCTCGGGGCGTTCCTGGGCACGTGCCGTGCCCTCATCGCGCCGATTCGCACCGGCGGGGGAGTCCGGGTCAAGCTGCTCGACACCATCCGCATCGGGCTGCCGGCCGTCGCCACCACCGCGGCCATCGGATCACTCGGGCCGATCTTCGGGCTGCGCCCGCTGGACGACGACGCCGCGTTCATCGCCGAGTGCCGACGACTGCTCACCGACGTGCCGGCCGCCGTCGACCTGGGAAACCAGCTGTACGAGATCAACCGGCAGCGGTGGCAGGACCGGTTGCCGCACAAGGCGGTTGCCGGTCTGCTGCGCGGCGACACTCAGGTGTAGTAGACCTTCACGCCGACCCACGGCGCCCAGACCATGTAACCGTGCTGGAAGTCGACGCGGTTGGACCCGTTGACGTAGCGCTCGTCGCTGGTGGCCAGGCCCAGCTGCGGCTTCCAGGCCTGCGCGAAAGCGCTCGAGGCCCAATGGGCGCCGGTCTCGGGCGACCACCACACGCGGAACGCCTGGCCACCGGTGAAGTCCTGTTGGCCATTGGCGAACACGCTCGCGGGCACCGAGTTGCGCTGCATCGCGATGTCGGCCACCGGCCGCGGCGACGACACGTAGCCGCTCGGCATCTCGTAGATGGTGTTGACCGTGCGGACCTGCGCCCACACCGTCTTGGTGGCCCTGAACACCGGGCTCAGGACCGAGCCGTGCGCCGGGTCGGTGATCTGCGAAAAGCGCAGGAACTCCGGCGATTTCGGTACCCCGGCGGCGATGGTCGCCGCCAGTTCGGCGGCCGCGGGCTTCGGGGTCCAGTCGCTGCGGTAGAGCCCCACGGTGGCGTCGGCCTGGTTGCTTCCGGTCTTGCGGTCACGCGTGGTGTAGACCATCAGCGGGCCGGTGTACGGCATCTCCTGCCACTTGGTGTAGATGTCCTTGAGGTAGGCGGCCTGCGTGGTCTCGTTGACGACCGAGGTGGGTTCGCCGTACTCGGTGGCCCAGATCCGCTTGCCCTCGTCGCCGTTGTCGATCATCACCTGGCGCATCTGAACCAACTGCAGGACAGGCGAATTCGCGATCAGCATGCCGTCGGAGAACTTCAGGTTGTAGTTGTACGGGTGGAACGACAGCGCGTCGAAGTTCCCCTTGGCGCCGGCGGCGTACATCCCGGCGATGAAACGCACCGGATTGATCGACCACGAGCCGAAATCCACCACGGCGCCGACGACACCGCCGATCACCGTCGCGTCCGGGTCGACGGCCTTGATGCGTGGATAGGCCGACTTGAGCAGATCGGTGTAGCCCGCGGGATCCGGTGCGGGACTGTAGAAGAACACCGCGTTGGGCTCGTTCCAGATCTCGTACGCGGAGATCTTCCCCTTGTAGCGGGTGGCCACCTTCGTCATGAAATTGCCGTAGGCGTCCGGATCCGACGGCCGGCTGCTCAGCGGCAGGCCGCCCTGCGACATGGCCCAGGGTGGGGTGGCGTTGACGAATGCGATGATCGACATGTTCATGGCGGCAGCGGCATTCACCGTCTTGTCGACCAGGCTCCAGTCGAGTTGGCCCAGGATCGGCTCGACGCCGGCCCACGGAATCATCAACCTGATGGTGTTCACCCGGTTGTTGGCCATCAGGGCCAGGGTCCGGTTCACGTCGTCCTGCGACAGGCCGTAGATGTCGGAGTCGGCGAAGCCGATGGTGGTCGGCAGGTTGACGACGTTGGCCCGCTCGGCGATCCTGACCCGCTCAGGGGTGTCCCCTGGGATGCCGGTCAAGACGATGAGGGCGCAGACCATGCTGCCGGCGATCGCCGATGCCACGCTCGAGAAACGGCGGGCGGATCGTCGGGGGCGCTTCCCGGGCATCGTGCAACCGCCCTTCACCTATGAAGTGCGTCGCGAGGCGCAAACGCGCACTCAGTGTGCAGCAGCCAAGGGCGTTTGCTGTGAATCTGCTTGGGCGTGTCGCAGTCTTACCTGTTCCTGCCGTTCTCGGTCTATATGCACCAGGAACGCCAGCAAAATGGAGAACTTGAGGGTGGCCGGGGGGATGCCGACCACGGGGTGATCGAGTTGGAGCGCGACAACACAGAATCCGATGTAGATGCCGCCATATCCGGCCCAGGCAAATGAATTCGAGCGAATCGCGCGGTAGCTCATGACGCAACCGATCACCATGATCGCAAAGAACGCCAGACCGGGGAAAATGCCGCCGCGGTAAATCGTCAGCAATGGCGCGTTCGACACATGGTTCAGCACGAACGCATAGTTTCCGTCCCGGAATTCGAGCCGGTTCCAGCCTTTTCCGAACAACCAGTAACCGGCCATGGTGTCGGGGAATTCACGGATGGCATCAATTCGGGAAGTGGAGCCGACATCGTCACTGCTGAACGAGTGCGCGAATCTGGTCCGCACTTCCGGTATCGCCGCCGCGGCTCCGATCGCGGCCACCATCGCGGCGATGGCCAAACCGCGGTCCCGGGACCGCATGGTGTGGAAGGCCAGCACCAGCACCGCCCCGCCGACGATGGTGAACATGCCGGCCCGGCTCAAGGTGAGCAGCAGCGCGACGAGGAAGATGCCGGTCACGACGATGCGCTGCCAGCCCGCCAGGACAACCAGGCCGACGGCGATCGACACCACCAGTGCGATGCCCTCGGCGTTGGGGTCCACCGACGTGCCGCCGAGTCGCATGGACCTTTCGGCACCGCCTTCGGCGAACGCGAAGCGCGTCGCGGTGTATTCCGCCGCGTAACCGAATACCCGCAGATACCTGAACGAGGTCTGGTTGGGGTCGAATGCCACGATGTACAGGCCGAAGACCGCATTGGCCAGCGTCGCGTAGACGAATATGCGGCCGAACTTCTCCAGATGTTGCCCCGACAGACTGCTCAGTGCGATCGCGACCAAGGTGACCACCGACCACCGGACGATCTGGATGACGTCGCCCACGCCCACGCCGGTTACCGCGACCGACGCGATCGATGTGATCACGAGCGCGATGATCGCCCATTCCAGCGGATGAATCGGACGGGCCAGTCGCGGATGCACAAACAACGCGACCACCGCACCGAATGCGAACGGCAGATATAAGGGCACGTGAACGCCCGGGAAATATCCGAAAGGCAGTGCCCCGGTGACGACCGCCAATCCGTACAAGAACCACAGCGGATGCCGCAATCCGACATAGATGCCGACAACCAGTGCGGCAATAGCGACAATGCCCAACAGGGTGACCTGGCCAAAAGACGTCGCCAACCAGACCAGGCCCAAGATCACGGCCAGAATCCCGACCGATGATTTAAGATTGCCGAGTTGACCCAAACGGGCGTTCATGCCGACTATGTTCTCAGCTCGACCAGCTAAGCTCAAGCAGGTTGCCCGGACCCGTGGCGCGCCTGAATGGTCGGTCCGGTTCCCAGCCGCTAATCTGTGAGCCGTCGCATTGCTGAAATAAGGGGCACGACCTTGGAGATCAAAGAGTACCTGCGGATATTCGGCCGGTACTGGTGGGCGATCGTGGCGCTGACGGTTGTCGGAGGTGTCGCGGGCTGGTCGTGGTGGGAATTCGGTGATCGCGAATACCAGTCCAGCGCGACGCTTTTCGTGGCGACCCAGAACGGCACGTCGGTCACCGAGGCCTACCAGAACAACCTGTTCTCCCAGGACCGCGTGAACTCCTACGCCACCCTCGCCATGAGCGAGCAGGTGGCCGCCCGCGCGGTGGACCAGCTGAAGGCGACCATCTCGGCGGGCGAACTGCGGGCCAAGGTCACCGCCGTCCCGCTGCCGAAGACCGTGTTGCTGCAGGTGTCGGTCACCGACAAGGACCCGGGCCAGGCGCAGACCTACGCCAGTGCGGTGGCCGATCAGCTCGCCGGCCTGGTGGGGGAGCTGGAGACGTCCCGCCGTGGCGGCAGCCCCGCCGCGGGCGCCATCGTGGTGGACGAGGCCGGCTATCCGACCAAGCCCCTGGGCTATTCGATGGTCACCCGCATCGGGATGGGGCTGGCCGGTGGCCTCGTCCTCGGCCTGCTGGCGGCCATCGTGCTCGGCATCATCGACCGCCGCGTGCGCGGCCGCGACCGCGTGGCCGACGCCAGTGGTTCGCTGCTCATGGGCGCGCTGCCCGCGGACTCGGCCCGCAGCCATGCGCCGGTGGTCGACCTGACCGCCGAGGGTGCCTATCCGGAGGCGCTGCGCGAGCTCCGCAACAATTTGCGGTTCACCGTGCCGGCAAATCGTGATGAAGCCGCTCGGGTGATCGCGGTAGCCAGTCCGTCGCCGTCCGACGGGCGGACGACGGTGGCGATCGATCTGGCCGCCGTGCTGGCCGAGACCGGCAGAAGCGTGGTGCTGGTGGACGGTGACCTGCGCAACCCGGCGGTGGCGCAGCGCCTGGACCTGACCCCGGCGGCCCGTCAAGGCGCGGCCGACCGCGGCCTGAGCACCGTGCTGGTCGGCGAGAACACCGTCGCCGAGAGCCTGATCCCCGAGGTCTCCGTCGGTCAGCACCGGATCGCGGTGTTGCCCGCGGGCCCCGCGACCACGCGTCCGGGCGAGTTGTGGGCCGGCGACCATACCGAGAGCCTGTTCGCCGACCTGTCCGGCCAGTTCGACTACGTCGTCGTGGATACGCCGCCGCTGGGCAAGTACAACGACGGTGCCGTCGCCGCCGCACTGTCGGACGGGGCTCTGCTGGTCGGCCGCATCCGGCACACGACGAGCAATGCGCTCACGCGTGCCGTGCAGACCCTGAAGTCCGCCAACGCGGTACTGATCGGTTCGGTCGCCACCGACGAACCGGTCGAGTTCAAGCTTCACATCGGCGGGTCCGACGGCCCCAAGTCCGGTGGCGGCAAGAGCAAGAAGGCGGCGCCCAAGGCCGCCGCCAAGGCTGCATCGCAGCCCGAGGCCAAGACGGCGGCGCACCAGAAGCCGTGATGCGTCAGGTTGAGTTGCGGCGCACGGTACTGGCACTGGCTGCAGTGCTGGTCACCGTCGCTGCGTGCGGCCAGTCGGGTCCGGTGCCGCCACGGCCGGGTGACGACGTGCGTCCCACCCGGGACCTCACCCCGATGTTTCCGGGGGCCGAGGCACTCCCGCCGCCCGACCTCACCGACGACGGCCCGGGTTCCCTGGTCGAGCTGAAGCCCGTCAAAGGTGACCCCAGCTTCGACGAGGCCGGCGCCACCGCGGCACGCATCGTGTACCGGTCCACGAGCGGCGTGGACGGCCGTCCCATCCAGGTCAGCGGCCTGATCGCGGTGCCCCCGGGCCCGGCGCCCAAGGGCGGCTGGCCCATCATCTCGTTCGGGCACGACACCACCGGGCTGCTGCCCAAGTGCGCGCCGACCCTCGCGCCGCAATTCTGGGGCTACTCGACCGGGATGACGGTGTATCTGCGGCGCGGCTTCGCCATCGTCCTGTCCGACTACCAGGGGCTGGGCATCGACCCGGGCTCCAGTGCCCGGCAGCACTCCATCCTGGATGCGAACAGCCTGGGGAACAGCATCATCGACGCCGCCCGCGCGATCCATCGCGCCGCTCCGTCCACCAGCACCAACTGGGGTGCGCTGGGCGCCGGCGAAGGCGGCCTGGCCGCGTGGGCCGCGGCCGAACGCAACGGGACCTACGGCGCCGGCATGAACATGGTCGGCGCGGTGGCGGTCAACCCGATCGCGGATCTGGCGCCGCTCGCCGACCCGGACCGCACCGCCGCGCTGGCGACCGCCGATCAGTACCGGCTGCAGATCCGGGCGCTGCAGAGCCTGGAAACCATGCAGCCCGACTTCGACCTCGACGCGCACCGCTCGGCGAAACTCAAGGACCAGTGGGACCTGTTGGTCGACTGCGCACCGCGCGACGTCGCGGCCGCCCAACTGGCGCTGAATCAGTTGACTCCCAACGACTTCCAGGCCAAGGATGCGGCCGCTGCGGCAGACCTCAAGCGTCGCCTCGGTGCCGTCGCGTTGCCCAGTCCCGGTGCGGGCCCGAACGATCCGCCGGTGCTGGTGGCGTTCGGCACGGCCGACACCGTCAACCCGGCGGCCGGCGTGCTGACGGCCACCGCGGCCGCGTGTGCCCGCGGCCAGCAGATCGTCGTGATGCGCGGCGTCGGCGACACGGGCCAGATCAACGACCAGACGATGCAGAACGCGCTGGCGTGGCTGCAGGCGCGGTTCGACGGCGAGCGCGTGGCCGATGTCTGTGTGGGGGCGACGTGATCACGCCGGCCGGAGTGCCGCGGGTGCGCGACTACGCGCTGTTCGTCAAGAACAGTTGGGTGCTGGTGTTGGTCACCACCATCGCGAGTGCACTGGTGGGCTGGGCGGGCTGGGAGCACGCCAAGCCCGAATACCGATCCACGGCATCGGTGTTCGTCCGGACCGAGGGCAGCGCATCGCCCCTGGACGCCTACTACGGCGACGCCGGCATGCTCGGCCTGATGGAGACCTACCGGAACCTGGCCACCAGCTCCCAGATCACCGCGCCCATCATCCAGAAACTGGGCCTGATCGAGTCCGACAAGGAACTCGCCGCCCGGATCGTCATATTGCCCAGTGCCACAGCGATGTTGAACGTCACGGTCACCGGCGATGATGCCGACCAGACCACGCAGATCGCGCACGAGGTCGTCAACGACCTGGTCGCGGTGGGCAACCGGCTGGCCCTGGTCGCCGGTACCAGCGCGACGCTCGTCGTCATCGACGACGCCAGCCCCGCCGAGCGGGTGGGCAGCGTGGCGTCGTATGTGATGACCGGGACGGTCCTGGGTTTCGCGCTGTGTGTCATCGCGGTCATCGCGCGGGCGCTGATCTTCGACCGGGTACAAAGTCGCCGGCACCTCGAGCGGGTTATCGGTGACGCGACCGCCGGAGCGTCGGGATGAACTCGCGGCAGCTGCGGCGTCTGGTCGCCGCGGGCCTGCTCGCCGCGGTGTGTCTGACCGCGCCGGCCTGCCAGAGTGATCCGGCACCGAAAAAGGCCGGGCCCCCTACGGCTGGGGGTATCGACCTCAAACCTGACACCACGGGCGCCGGTCACGTGCCCGGTGCGCTGGTGTCGGCGTCGACGTTCCCCACGCTGGACCTGCGGCTGAAATCGGCCGTGTCGCTGGCCGCCCGCATCGGGTACACGTCGACGTCGGGGATCACCGGTGAACACACCGAGGTGTCGGGCTCGGTCTTCGTGCCGAACGGGACACCGCCGCCGGGCGGCTGGCCGATCATCGTCTTCGGCCACGCGACGTCCGGCGTGCAACGCGACTGCGGACCGTCGGGGTCGTCGACGCTGCAGGGGCTGTCCGCGCCGATCACCACGCTGGTCAAGGCCGGCTACCTGGTGAGCCTGCCGGACTATCAGGGCCTCGGTCCGGGGACCGCCGGCCATCCGTACGCCGACGCCACGACGGTGGGCTACAACGTCATCGACTCCGTGCGCGCGGCGCACAAGCTGGTACCGCAGTCGTCGGACCGGTGGCTCGCTGTCGGGGTCTCCCAGGGCGGCCAAGCCGCTTGGGCCGCAAACGAACTCGCCGCCCGCTACGGCACCGGGCTGAACCTCGTCGGCACCGTCAGCCTCTCACCGGCCACCGATCTCACCGGTCTGGCCGCCGGAGCGGCGGCCGGCAGCCTGTCGAAGGAGCAGGGCGCCATCCTGCAGTTGATCCTGGCGTCCCTGGCGACGGAGAACCCGTCGCTGAACCTGGGGGACTACCGCCGCGGTGAGATCGTCGAGCACTGGGACGTCCTCGCCTCGTGCCGGACCGAGGACGCCGCGGCGCGGGCCGCGGCGATCGACAAGATCACGCCCGACGACCTGCGGCCCGCGAGCCCACAGGCGGAAGCGACGCTGCAGAGTCTGCTGGCCAAGCGGAGCCTGCCCAAGGAGCCGACGTCCGCGCCGATGCTGGTGCTGTACGGCGGCCAGGACACGCTGCTGCCGCCGGACTGGACGAACAAGGCGCTCGCCGCCGCGTGCCGCCTCGGCGACGTCATCGACATCATGTTCCAGCCGACCAAGGGGCACGCCGACATCGACGTGGCCATGTCCTACGACTGGATCAAGGACCGCTTCGACGGCGTCCCCGCCCCGAACAGTTGTCCGTCATTCAATTCCACGCAGGGAGCAGGACAGTGAACGCGCCGACCTCGGCACCGGTCCGGACCCGGGCCCGCATCATCGGGCTGGACGGCGCCCGCGGGCTGTCATGCCTCGGCGTCGCCGTCATGCACGTCACCGGGCACTACTCACCGCAGACGGCCTACCACTGGAAGACCAACCTGGTCGGGCTGTCGCTGATCTTCTTCTACGCGCTCAGCGGGTTCCTGCTGTTCCTGCCGTACGTACGCAACCTGATCGAGCAGCGCGAACTGCCCAGCACCGCGAACTTCGCCGTGCACCGCATCGCCCGGATTCTGCCCGGCTACCTGGTGATCTTCCTGCTGTGCAACTACCTGCTGCAGATCGTCTACATCGAGAACGCGTCGCTGCAGCCGACCCGCACCGAAGACGGCACCGGCATGATCACCGACCCGTGGCAGTTGATCGCCAACCTGACCCTGATGCAGTCGTACATCCCGAAGTACTTTCAGACCGGCCTGAACCCGTCGTGGTCGCTGACACTGGAATACGCCTTCTACCTTTCGATCCCGCTGCTCGGCATGCTGCTGTTCGCCCTCGGGCGGCGGTCGAACCTGCGGCCGTGGCTCGTCGTATCGCTCGGGCCGGCGCTGCTGATCGCACTGGGCTTCATCGGCCGGGCCTTCGTGCCGTGGATGATCTCGGCGTTGCACCTGACCGATCCGACGGAGATCAACTGGGGCGCCAACTGGGTCGCGGTCTACACCAAGACCTTCCTGACAAACTCGGACACCTTCGCGTTCGGCATGGCCGCCGCGGTGCTCGTCGTGGCCATGGAGCACAACGCGATTCGCGAGAAGCTCAGCCGCCGCGTCCGGCTGTACAGCTTCCTGGCGATGTTCCCGGCGGGTGTGGTCATGCTCGGCCTGATCGCCCTGGCCAACCCGTACGCCACGTCGGCCCTGGCCGTGCTGTGCGCGCTGGGCATCCTGGTGATCGTCGCGCCGCTGTTCCGCGGCGAGCGGTCCGGGCTGGCCGAGCTGCTCGACACCGCGCCCTTCCGGTTCGTCGGGAAGGTCTCGCTGTCGGCGTACCTCTGGCATTTCCCGCTCATGCTGTTGCTGGGACGCTGGGGCCTGATGGCCGGCGACACCGTGCCCGGCATGCTGCGCAACGTGGCGCTCGTCCTGGCGGTGACACTGGTGGTCTCGGCCGTCACGTACTACGCAGTGGAAGAGCCCGTCATGAAATTCGCCAAGCGGTACCGCACCAGGTGGTCCTGAATGCGTCGTGCGATCCAGTGGGGCGCCGCGCTCGCGGCAGTGCTCCTGATCGCGGCGTCGTTGCCGGTGATGTGGCAGGTCGGCAGCTGGGCCCTGGACAAGTTGCGGCACGGCGGTGCCGGTGACCCGGTGCCGATCCGCACGGCCGATCTGACGGGCTCGGGCCCGGGCAGCCTGATCAGCGCGATGACGATGCCGGCGCTGACCAACTCGGTGGAGGGCAAGGATTTACAGGCCGCCCGCGTGGTCTACCGATCCACCTCCGGTGACACCGACGCGCCGACGGTGGTGTCGGGGTCGGTGTTCACGCCCCGGGGCCAGGCGCCCGACGGCGGCTGGCCGGTGATCGCGCTGGCCCACGGCACCACCGGCATCGACCAGCCGTGCGCGCCGTCGCTGTCGGCGAATCTCCTCGGCAACGTGGTGTTCGTGCAGGGCTTCGTCAACCTCGGTTTCGCCGTCGTCCTCGCCGACTACCAGGGCCTTGGCGCACCCGGTGTCCACCCCTACACCGACAACCGCACCGCGGGCCGCAACGTCATCGACTCGGTGCGCGCCCTGCGCCACACGTTCCGCGACATCTCGGGCCGCTGGGCGGTGTTCGGCGGTTCGCAGGGCGGCGGTGCGGCCTGGGCCGCCGACGAACAGGCGCGCACCTATGCCCCCGAACTCGACCTGATCGGCGCGGCCGCCAGCGTGCCGTCGGCCGATGTGGCCGGCATCGTCGACAAGGCCGGCATCTTCGATCAGGGCAAAGCGGGCACCATGACCAAGGACCAGGAGGCGGCGTTCCAGGCGATCGTCGAGTCACTGGCCCGGCTGCATCCCGACCTGAACCGCGACGACTACCGCCGGGGCGCGGCGTCCAGATACTGGAAGGTGCTGTCGGCGTGCTCGGGGCCCGACGCCGCCTACCGCGCCACCGCCATCGACGCGATCGGGCCGACCGACCTGGCGCCGATCGATGCGGCGGCCGCCGACCGGCTGCGCCGGTACCTGCAGGACTGGGCCCTGCCACAGCAGCCGCTCTCGGCCCCCATGTCGGTGGTCTACGGCGGCAAGGACACCTTCCTCGACCCGGAATGGACCAAGGCCGCCATCGCCCGCGCATGTTCGCTGGGCGGTACGGTGGTCTGGAATTTCCAGCCGGACGGTGGGCACGGCGATATTGACGGACCGGGTCAATTGCGGTGGCTGGCAGAACGATTCAGGGGAGGCGAGGCGGTCAATGACTGTCCTGCGCAGGGGACCACGTAATCCCGACGGCGACAGCCCGATTCATCAGCAGTTGCTGATCGAGGCGAAATGCATCGTGAAGCGACTCATCGCGCCCCGCGGCACCGCGGTCGGCGAACCCGAGCGGCCGTATCTGATCCTGCCGATCCTGGGGCAGTCCAACGCGTTCGGCATGGGGCTGCCGGTCGAGCCCGACGGGTTGGACCGCCCCCACCCGCTGGTGCACCAGTGGGCCATGTGCGGGCCCTCCAAAGGCACCGCGGTGCTGGCGACGCAACCCCTGCTGCACGAAATACCTTGCAAATACGTCGGTTTCGGCCCAACCTTCGCTAAGCAACTCGCCGACGACACCGGACGCCCGGTGCTGCTGATCCCCGGTGCCCGTGGCGACACCTCGTTCACGCCGAAGAACGGGCACACGTGGGATCCGGCCGACCGCAAGACCCGGGTGAACCTGTACCGGCGGGCCGTGGCGGCCATCGACGCGGCGCTGGCGCGGTTTCCCGGCAGTGAGATCGCCGCGGTGCTCTGGCACCAGGGGGAGACCGACGTGCCGCTGATCTCCGGCGCGCAGTACCAGGCCAAGCTCGACTCGCTGATCGGGGACCTGCGCGCGCGGTACGGCGAGAGCCTGCCGTTCGTCCTGGGGCAGATGGTGCCCGAGGAGATGGAGCTGAGCGGCAAGCCCTACGCCGCGATCGACGCCGTGCACGCCGATACCCCGAACCGGTGGCCGCTCTGCACCTTCGTGCCCGGCCCGCGCGATTCGTACAACAGTCCCGACGATCGCCACTACAGCGCTGCCGGGCAGCGCGAGTTGGGTCGCCGGATGTGGCAGCAGTACCGAGAGATGTGCGCCGAACAACTGGCGGACTATGGCGCGCGGTGAACTCGGCCGGGTCATCCGCCGTGTCATCGGTGTGGTCACGATCGTCGTGCTCGTCGATGTCGGGCTGGCCGGGCTGGTGCTGTTCGCGGGCGCCAAGTCCGATCAGCTCCAGCGGGCCGACGCGATCATCGTGCTGGCCGGCGAACACGACGGCCGCGAACAGTACGGGCTGAGCCTGGCCCGGCAGGGCTGGGCCCGCACCGTGGTGCTGTCCAACCCGTACGTGCCGGGCGACCCTCAGATGAAGAGCGCCTGCGCGCCGGCCACCGACATCGAGGTGATCTGCCGCAAGCCGGAGATCCTGACGACCCGCGGCGAGGCCATGATGATGCGCCAACTCTCCGAGGGCCGATCCTGGCACCGGATCATCGTCGTCAGCTGGCGGTACCACCTGCCGCGCGCCCGCCTGATCTTCCGGCAGTGCTATTCCCCGGACCACGGTTCGGTTGTCGCGGTGGCTTTGCCCAGGGACTATGACTTCTCGCCGGTCGGGTGGGAGCTGACGTTCTTCTATCAGTTTGCCGGGTTCGCTAAGGCCGCGCTGCAGGGTCGCTGCGGTTGACCTGCCTATTTTTCTGATCGGTGGTATTTTCGAGCAAACGATGCGATAGTAGTCGCAGTTCGCTGAGCGGGGGCTATAGCGAACAGCCAGCAAATGGGAGGGAGTACGCGTCAGTGTCAGTGGCAGAAGAACTCTACGTTCCCGAGGCTTCTCCCGCGCGTCCCGTACGGGCCGTCGCGCCTTTAGCTGACCGGGCCTGGCAGACGCGGTACCGCTGGTGCCTCATCGCATTCGATCTGGTCGTGGTCGTGTTGGCCCTGGCGAGTGCCCAGTTCGTCAAGCTCGGTACACCCGACGCCTCCCTGGAATTCACTTCGACGTATCTGCACGTCTTCTCGTACTACTCGGTCCTCTCGCTGTTCGTCGCCGTGATCTGGCTGGCCATGCTGGCCGCATACCGCACCCGATCGCCGCGCATCGTCGGCGCCGGCGTCGAGGAGTACCGCCGGGTCTTCTCCGCGACGCTGGCCACTGTCGGCATCATCGCCGTCGCACTGATGATCTTCCGCCCTGAGTACGCTCGCGGCTACTTGGCGGTCGCGCTGCCGCTCGGTCTCGTCGGCCTCGTCGTGGGCCGGACCATCTGCCGCCGGGTGCTCGCCCGGCTGCGCCGGCGCAACAAGTGCGTCGCCAACGTGCTGGCGGTCGGTGACCCGCGCGCCGTGAGCAACCTGGTGCAGTCCCTGCACCGCGAGTGGTGGTACGGCTACTCGGTCCGCGGCGTCTGCCTCACCGGACGGCCCGCCGGCGGCACCTTCGAGGTGGCGGGGGTCGGCGAGTTGCCGGTGCTCGGCAACGAGACCCAGGTGTCCGACGCCATCACCCAGGCCGCCTTCGACGCCGTCGCACTGACCACGACCGACCACCTCGGGCCCGAGGGAGTGCGCGAACTGTCGTGGGAGCTCGACAAGCTGGGCATGGACATGGTCGTGTCCCCGAGCGTCATCGACGTCGCCGGCCCCCGGCTCACCATGCGTCCCGTCGCCGGTCTGCCGCTGATCCACGTGGAGCGTCCGCAGTACAGCGGGACCAAGAAACTCCAGAAGCGCGCCTTCGACGTGTTCGTCGCGCTGTTCGCGCTCACCGTGACCTCGCCGCTGATGGTGTTGTCGGCCATCGCGATCAAGCTCACCAGCCGTGGTCCGGTCTTCTACCGCTCCGAGCGAATCGGCTTGGACGGCAAGCCGTTCCAGATGACGAAGTTCCGCACCATGGTGCAGGGCGCCGACCGCATGGTCGACGACCTGATCAGCCTGGACCTCAACGAGAGCGGCAGCGGCGTGCTGTTCAAGATTCACGAGGACCCGCGCGTCACGCTGGTCGGAAAGTACCTGCGGCGCTACAGCATCGACGAACTGCCGCAGTTCTTCAACGTGCTGCGCCGCGACATGAGCGTCGTCGGGCCGCGCCCGCCGCTGCGCCGTGAATTCGACACGTACAACGAGCAGGTGCGCCGTCGGCTGCTGGTGCTCCCCGGCATCACGGGGCTGTGGCAGGTGAGCGGCCGGGCCGACCTGTCGTGGGAGGACTCGGTACGGCTCGACCTGTCGTACGTCGAGAACTGGTCCATCACCAACGATCTGCTGATCGCGGCCAAGACCTTCCGCACCATCATCGGCGGTTCTGGCGCCTACTGACTCCGGACGGGCGACCGTCGGTGAATAATCCCCTTTGATGCGTAAAGCCCTGCCGTGGATAGTGGTGGCCGTCCTGGTCGTCGGTGGTCTGACGGCCGCGACCTACCTGCGACCGCTGGCGCTGATCGGGACCTCGAAGGTCCTCGACATGTTCATTCCGCTCTCGGGCGCGCCGGAGCCGATCGGTTCGGCCGATCTCGCCGGCTCCGGCCCGGGCACCCTGCTGTCGGCGACGACCATGCCGGGCGTCACCAGCACCTTCACCGGGCAGGGGATTCGTGCGGCCCGCGTGGTGTATCACTCCACCTCGGGTGACACCGGCGCGCAGACCGTCGTCTCGGGCGCGGTGCTCACGCCGCTGGGCCAGGCGCCCAAGGGCGGCTGGCCGGTGGTGGCCCTCGGGCACGGCACCCTGGGCATCGACAACAACTGCGGGCCGTCGCTATCGCCGACCTTGATGAACCTGCTGCCCATCGCGAAAGTCGTGATCAATCTCGGGTACGCCGTCGCCCTGGCCGACTATCAGGGACTGGGCGTCAAGGGCGTGCACCCGTACTCCGACGCCCGCACCGCGGGCCTCAACATGATCGACGCCGTCCGCGCGGCACGGCACGTGTTCGGTGACATCTCCACGACGTGGGCGGCGTTCGGCGATTCGCAGGGTGGCGCGGCGGCCTGGGCCGCCGACGAGCAGGCCGAGCCCTATGCCCCGGAACTGAACTTGGTGGGTGCGGTCGCCGTGGCGCCCGCCGCCGATATCAGCGGTCTTGTGGCCAAATCGCAGACCGGCACGTTGACCAGTGAGCAGCGGCCGGTGCTGCAGGCGCTGATCGAATCGCTGGCCCGGCTGCACCCCGATCTGAACCGTGACGAATACCGGCACGGCGGTGCGTCCCGCTACTGGAACGTGCTGACGGACTGCAGCGCCGGTGCGGCCTACAAGCGTGCCGTCGCCGCCGGACAACTCGGGCCGCGCGACTTCCTCCCGGTGTCGCCGGATGCGGCCCAGCGACTGCAGAATCTCCTGCAGGCGTGGGCAATTCCGCAGCGCCGGCTGACCGCGCCGCTGTACGTCTGGTACGGCGGTCAGGATCCGTTCATCGATTCGGTCTGGACGAAGGCGGCCATCGGGCGGGCCTGTTCGCTCGGTGGCACGGTGACGACAGAGTTCGACCCGAAGGGCGGCCACAATCCGCCCGCGGCACAGGAGATGCTCGACTGGATGGCGGATCGGTTCGCCGGGAAGAAGGTAACCAATGACTGCTGAGCTGCTGCCGCTGGACGCCGCGGCGATCCAGGCGTCCGTCGGTGACGGCTGGCGCGTCGAGGTGGTGGCCGAAACCGGTTCCACCAATGCCGATCTGGCGGCGCGGGCCCAGTCCGGCGAGAACGTGGCGGGCGTGGCGCTGTTCACCGAGGACCAGACCGCGGGCCGGGGACGCCAGGGCCGCAGCTGGACGGCGGTGCCGCGGTCGCAGATTCTGATGTCGATCGGGGTGGACACCACCGACGTGCCGAGCGAGACGTGGGGCCTGCTGTCGCTGGCGGCGGGGGTGGCTGTCGTCGAGGCCGTCGCCGAGGTGGCCGGCGTGCAGGCCGCGCTCAAGTGGCCCAACGATGTTCTGGTGGGCACCGGCAAGCTCGCCGGCATTCTCGCCGAGGTCGCGGCCCCGGCCGGCGGGTCGCCCGTCATCGTCGTCGGTATCGGTCTGAACGTGTCGCTCGCCGCCGCCGAACTGCCCGACCCGGTGGCCGTGTCCCTGCTGAGTATCGGTGTCGCGCAACCGGATCGGCAGCAGCTGGCCGTGGCGCTGCTGAACCGTCTGCACGCCCGCATCGCCGAGTGGCGCGTGGGCGGGAACGTCGAGCTGTTGGCCGTCTACCGCAAGCACAGCGCCACCCTCGGACAGTCGGTGCGGGCCGAGTTGCCCGGCGGGCGTGAGGTGGTCGGGCAGGCGACCGAAATCGACGCGGGCGGTGCGCTGGTGATCGATTCGGCCGACGGCGCGGTCGCCGTCTCGGCGGGCGACGTCGTCCATTTGCGTCCCGCCGCCGGCTGAGCACCGCCTAGAGTCTGGGTATGGGTTACCCGGACAACGTGCTGGCAGCCGACGAACATGTTGTGCTGCATCGGCACCCGCACTGGAAGCGACTGATCGGGCCGGTGCTGGTGCTGCTGGTCGCGACGGCGCTGGCCGCGTTCCTCGCGGCAGTGGTCAATCACACCAACTGGGATTCGAACGCCAAGAACATCATCTTCGCGGTGATCGGCGTGGTCTGGCTGGTGGTGATCGGCTGGCTCACCGTCTGGCCGTTCCTGACCTGGCGCTCAACGCATTTCGTGATCACCGACCGGCGGGTGATGTTCCGGCGCGGCGTGCTGACGCGGTCGGGTATCGACATTCCGCTGGCGCGCATCAACAGTGTGGAGTTCCGGCACCAGCTACTGGACCGGATACTGCGCACCGGCACGCTGATCATCGAGTCGGCATCGCAGGATCCCCTGGAATTCCATGACATTCCGCGGGTGGAGCAGGTCCACTCGCTGCTGTATCACGAAGTCTTCGACACCTTGGGTTCCGAGGAGTCGCCCAGCTGAGGGTCGTCGCCGAGTTCGTCGTAGGCCTCGGCGAAACCACCGGCGGTGATCGTCGCCTCGAGCGTCATGTCGGGTGCGTGCTTGGCCATTTCGTCGGGGAACACCCAGCGCCGGAACGCCCAGAACCGGAACGCCATCTGCAGCAGGTTGCCGATGATGTACGCCGACACGAAGTCGGCGATGTTCTCGATGGTCAGCGACACGTTGGGTTGCCGCAGCTGCAGCACGTAACTGGACACCCACAGCGGGGCCATGCTCAGCAGCACGCCGACGCCACTGACGGCGAAGAACAGCAGTGCCTCGTGGTGACGCAGGCGGCCACCGCGGTTCTGGAAGCTCCATTCGCGGTTCAGCACGTACGACGCGATGACCGCGACGATGCCCGCGATGATCTTGGCGGTGACGGGCTTCGGTTCGAGCACCGTGAGCTTGAGGGTGTAGAAGATGCCCGAGTCGATGACGAACGTGGTGGCGCCGACGATGGCGAACTTGATGAGCTCGTGATGCCGCTCGGCAAACGGCCGAATCACTCGCGGGAGCCGCGCAATCGTGGCCTCGGTGAACGACATAAGCGGCCAGTTTACGGAAAGTACCTGCATTTCACGTACCCGTGCAGGTAGCGGGCGGTAGCTAGTCGGCATAGGCAGATTCGGGGGACACCCGCGGTGCGTGACAAACTAGGCGCCGTGACGCAACCCCCCGTCGTGGCAATGATCGGTGGCGGCCAGTTGGCCCGCATGACCCACCAGGCCGCCATCGCGCTCGGTCAGACCCTGCGGGTCCTGGCGGTTTCCGCCGACGAGCCGGCCGCCCAGGTGAGCCCCGCGGTGGTGCTGGGCTCGCACACCGACCTCGAGGCGCTGCGCCAGGTGGCCGCCGGTGCGTCGGCCCTGACGTTCGATCACGAGCACGTGCCGACCGAGCTGCTGCAGACCCTGGTCGCGGACGGCGTCAACGTGGCCCCGCCGCCGTCGGCGCTGGTGCACGCCCAGGACAAGCTGGTGATGCGCCGCCGGCTGGCCGAACTCGGCGCTCCGGTGCCGCGCTACCGCGAGGTGGCGTCGACCGCTGATCTCGATGCCATCGACGAGCTCGCCGCTGAAACCGGTGGTGCGCTGGTCGTGAAGGCGAGCCGGGGCGGTTACGACGGCAAGGGCGTCACCCTGACCGACGACGTGGCACAGGCCCGCGCTGCCGCCGAGGGCTACCTGGCCGCCGGCGTGGCGGTGCTGGTGGAGGAGAAGGTCGCCATGCGCCGCGAGCTGGCCGCGCTCGTCGCGCGCTCGCCGTTCGGGCAGGGCGCGGCGTGGCCCGTCGTGCACACCGTGCAGGAGGACGGCATCTGCGTCGAAGTGATCGCGCCGGCGCCGCAGCTGCACGCCGCGGTGGCGACGGCGGCCGAACAGCTCGCGCTGCGGATCGCCGATGAGCTCGGTGTGGTCGGCGTGCTGGCGGTCGAGCTCTTCGAGACGGTCGACGGTGACCTGGTGGTCAACGAGCTGGCCATGCGGCCGCACAACTCCGGGCACTGGAGCATGGACGGCGCGACGACGAGCCAGTTCGAGCAGCATCTGCGCGCGGTCCTGGACTACCCGCTGGGGTCGACGGCACCGCTGGCGCCCGTGACGGTGATGGCGAACGTGCTGGGCGCGCCGACGCAACCCGAGATGACCATGGACGAGCGCCTGCACCACCTGTTCGGCCGGCTGCCCGAGGCCCGGGTGCACCTGTACGGCAAGGGGGAGCGGCCGGGCCGGAAGATCGGCCACGTCAACATCGTCGGCGCGCCGGGCGGCTCGCTCGACGACGAGGACTACGTGGCCGACGTGCGCGAGCGCGCCGTCCGGGCCGCGCATTGGTTGTCGCACGCTGAGTGGACCGACGGATGGAGTGGACATGAGTGAACGCGCGGGAGGCCCCCGGGTCGGCCTGATCATGGGCAGTGACAGCGACTGGTCGGTGATGGAGGACGCGGCCACCGCGCTCGCCGAGTTCGAGGTGCCGTTCGAGGTCGGCGTGGTGTCGGCGCACCGCACGCCGCAGCGCATGCTCGACTACGCCAAGACCGCCGCGGACCGCGGCGTCGAGGTGATCATCGCCGGCGCCGGTGGCGCCGCGCACCTGCCCGGCATGGTCGCGTCGGCCACTCCGCTGCCGGTGATCGGGGTGCCCGTGCCGCTGGCCCGCCTCGACGGCATGGACTCGTTGCTGTCGATCGTGCAGATGCCCGCGGGCGTGCCGGTGGCCACGGTGTCGATCGGTGGGGCGCGCAACGCGGGCCTGCTGGCGGTACGCATCCTGGGGTCGGCCGATGCCGCTTTGCGGGCGCGGATGCAGCGTTTCCAGGAGGACCTGGAGCAGATGGTGCTCGACAAGGATGAGGCGCTGCGGAATCGGTTGCTGGGCAAGTAAGCTCACGATCGATGAAATCCTCATTCGCGCGGTACCGCAGCGTCGGCCACAAACTCGTCACGGGATTCATGGAGCCGGAGGTGCTCCTGGTCGCCGGTGCGCTGGACGAGGCCCAGCGGGCCAGGTCCGTCGGCGGTGCGGTCGCCGAGATCGGTGTGCACCACGGCAAGCTGTTCATCGGCCTGAACCTGCTGCAGCGGGACGACGAAAAGTCCGTTGCCATCGACATTTTCGGCGACCAGGACCTCAACATCGATGGTTCCGGCGCCGGTGATCTGGCGAAGTTCACCAGCAACGTCGACGTCTGGTCGTCCATGGACAGCGTGGTGATCCACCAGGGTGACTCCACGAAGCTGACCCCCGAGGTGCTGCTGGAGGAGGCCGGCGGGCCCGTCCGGTTCTTCAGCGTCGACGGCGGCCACACCGAGGAGATCGTCTACAGCGACATGCAGCTGGCCGAGGCCACCCTGGCCGACGGCGGCATCGTCATCGCCGACGACGTCTTCAACGAGTTCTGGCCCGGCGTCGCGGTGGGCACGCTCAAATACCTCGATGACGGCGCCGGCCTGGCCCCGTTCGCGATCGGCTTCAACAAGGTGTTCTTCACCCAGCCGGAGTTCTGCGACTACTACCAGGCCGAACTCGAGTCGGCGGCGCACCGCTCGGCCCGGATCCAGCACACCACCTCGGTTTTCGCCGGGCATCCGGTGCTGCTGCTCGGCCCCGTGACGGCCGTCGACGTGCTGCGCCGCAGCGAGACGTTGCGCACCGTCTATCACCGCACTTACCGCGAGTTGGTCCGTGGGCTGCAGAAGGTGTCGGGTCAGGGGCGGTAAAGTAACCGGCGAGTAGCACCCCGCATCTCGCCACATGGGCAGGCAAGGAGCCATCAATGTCTATCGGTAACCCGTCATTCGATCTGTTTCAGCTGCCGGAAGAGCATCAGGAGCTGCGTGCCGCCATCCGGGCCCTCGCCGAGAAGGAGATCGCGCCGTTTGCCGCCGAGGTCGACGAGCAGGCCCGGTTCCCGCAGGAGGCCAGTGACGCGCTGACCGCGTCCGGTTTCAACGCCGTGCATGTGCCCGAGGAGTTCGGCGGTCAGGGCGCGGATTCGGTGGCCGCGTGCATCGTCATCGAAGAGGTGGCCCGGGTCGACGTGTCGGCGTCGCTGATCCCCGCGGTCAACAAGCTGGGCACCATGGGCCTGATCCTGAACGGCTCCGACGAGCTCAAGCGCAAGGTGCTGCCGGACCTGGTCGACGGCAAGCTGGCGTCGTACGCGCTGTCCGAGCGCGAGGCCGGCAGTGACGCCGCAGCGATGCGCACACGCGCCAAGGCCGACGGTGACGACTGGATCCTCAACGGCGCCAAGGCCTGGATCACCAACGGCGGCAAGTCGAGCTGGTACACCGTGATGGCAGTGACCGATCCCGACAAGGGCGCCAACGGCATCTCGGCGTTCATGGTGCACATCGACGACGAGGGCTTCTCCATCGGCCCGAAGGAGCGCAAGCTCGGCATCAAGGGTTCGCCGACCACCGAGCTGTACTTCGAGAACTGCCGCATCCCCGGTGACCGCATCATCGGCGAGCCGGGCACCGGCTTCAAGACCGCGCTGGCGACGCTCGACCACACCCGTCCGACCATCGGCGCGCAGGCCGTCGGTGTGGCGCAGGGTGCGCTGGACGCCGCGATCGCCTACACCAAGGACCGCAAGCAGTTCGGCAAGGCGATCAGCCAGTTCCAGGGTGTCGAGTTCATGATCGCGGACATGGCGATGAAGACCGAGGCGGCCCGTTTGATGGTCTACAACGCCGCGGCCCGCGCCGAGCGCGGTGAGGGCAACCTGGGCTTCATCTCGGCGGCGTCGAAGTGTTTCGCCTCGGATGTGGCGATGGAGGTGACCACCAACGCCGTGCAGCTGTTCGGCGGCGCCGGTTACACCGTCGACTTCCCGGTGGAGCGCATGATGCGCGATGCCAAGATCACCCAGATCTACGAGGGCACCAACCAGATTCAGCGGGTCGTGATGTCCCGCGCCCTGCTGCGCTGACGTCAGGCGCTACAGGTCGGCAGTGACCTTCTCCGTCGCGCGGCGCCGCTCCAGCGCGCCCGCGTCGGGGTTGGCCACCTGCACCAGGGAGGCGCCGCCGGCGAACACCGCCAGCAGATTGGCGACGAGTTCGTCGGGGCTGCCCCACGCGGCCGTCGACAGCAGCCGGGTGCCGGTGGTGAATCCCTTTGCCGCCGCACCGTTGCGGGCCGCGGCGAGGACATCGTCGACCGAGCGGCCGGCCAGGGCCGGCCCCGGGTTCCGTTCGGGCACGATCTGATCGCCGTGCACCCGCACGGATGTCGCGTAGTCGGTGACGCCGATCGGCAGGTCGGGGACCGGCTTGCCGAACGGATCGAGCGACAGCACGACGACTTCGCCGGCACCGGTCTCGTCGGCCGCGTCGATCCGGTCGGCCGTGCACAGCGCGATATCGCAGCCGGATGGGATCGATTCTCCGGCTGTGTCTTTCAACAAAACTTCCGCGCCGATGTACCAGATGCCGAACAGCACGCCGGCCGTCTGCCAGTGCGCGGGCAGCAGCACCGCGATCCGGCTGCCCGGACCCGCGCCGAGTTCGTCACGCAGCAGGTTGGCGGTCTTGGCGGCCCAGTTGCCCAGCGTCACCGCAGACAGCTCGATGCGCTCGCCGGTGGCGTCGTCGTAGTAGGTGATGCGCGGTCCGGCCGGGTCGTCACGCAGCAACGGGTCGAGGATCACACTGGACAGGTTGGTCATGGTCAGTCCACGCACTTGGGGTCGGCCGCGCCCGCGGTGATGATGGGCGACGGCGGGACCTGCGTGGTGGTGCCGGAATCGGTGGTGTCGGAAGCGGATTGCGTCACGGTGTGGCTGCCGCCCTCCAGCCCGGAACCGGGGCCCGCGTAGTCGTGCGAGAGCACCACCCGCACCGCGCCGCTCGGCACGGAGGCGTTCTCCACCACCGGCAGGTTGCCCAGCTGTTCGGCGATGGCGCGCGCCCCGAGGTCGTCCGACTTCGCGGCCTGGATCTGGCTCGACGGCACATGGTCGGCCTCGTTGTTGCCGATCTTGCCTGCGACGAAGCCCTTTTCGGTCAGCACCTCCGACACCGCCGCGGCCAGTCCGTTGATGTCACTGTCGTTGATGACGTCGACGGTCGTGTTGCCCGGGGTGTACGCGAGCTTCTCGGTCTTGCCCTCGGCCTGATCCTGCAGCAGACCGGCCACCCACTGCTGCACCTGCGCCGGGTCGACCCGCACGACGCTCTGGGTGCCGTCGTCGCTCCAGCCGTCCTCGGCGAGCACCGGGATGGTGGCGAACGCGACGTTGCCGCCCGCCAGCTTCTGCATCTGCTGGACGAAATCCATGATGTCCCAACCGTCCGACAGCACGACCGAGCGCTGCACGGCGCTGCGGAGCCGGCTCAGGGTGCTGGGGCTGGAGAGGGTCTGCCCGGAGATGATGTCGTGCGCCAGCGACGCCATGAACACCTGCTGGCGGGTCACGCGGTCCAGGTCGCCGCGGGGCAGATCGTGGCGCTGCCGCACGAAGCTCAGAGCCTGCGGGCCGTTGAGTTTCTGCCAGCCGGCCGGGAAGTTGGCGCCCGACAACGGTTCGTCGACGGCGTTCTTCAGACACACGTTGACGCCGCCGAGGGCATCGGTGATCAACGCGAAGCCCAGCAACCCGACTTCGGCGTAGTGATCGACGGTCACGCCTGTGAGCTTTGCCACGGTTTTGATGAGCGCTTCACGGCCGGCCTCGACGGCTTTCGGCTCGGCCGTCGCGGCGTCCTCGCCCTGCTCCTCGACGAGTTCCTTCATCTTCTCGAGCTTCACCTGACCGAAGACACCGTTGATCTTGGTCTTGCCCAGACCCGGCGCCTGCACATAGGAGTCGCGCGGGATCGAGATGGCGGTGGCCGAGCGCCCGTTGTTGGGGATGCGCACCAGGATGATGGTGTCGGTGTTGGTGGACACGTCGTCTCCGGCCCGAAGCGTCGCGAGTTCTTCCTCTGACAAGGGGTTTCCGTGCGCGTCGGTACGGCTGTCCATACCCACCAGGAGGATGTCGACGGCACCGTCGTCGCCCCCGCCACCGAGGGCCGCGGTGCTGATGCGGTTGATGCCCGATTCCAGCGAACGCAGGCTGCTCCAGGCCACGCCGGTGCCCACCATCACGAGCACCGTCGTCATGACGGCGAGGATGCGGAACAGTCGACCTGGCACCAGGACAGGCTACTGGTGAGCGCTTGCCGTGGCCGGTAGCCCGGGGTTCGGCGGGTCACACCCCGGTGCGGGTGCGGCCGTCGGCCCGCTAACCTCTAGGCCGTGATCGAGCAGCCATCCGGACCGGACTCGGACCGCCCGCTGCTCGTGGTGACGGTGACCTATTCGCCCGGCGCGCATCTGGACCGTTTCCTGAAGACGCTGGCCCACGCGACGGAACGCCGCCTGCTGGTGGTGATGGCCGACAACGGATCCACCGACGGCGCGCCCGAGGCGGCGCTGGAGCGATACGCCGACGTCGAGTTGTTCCGCACCGGTGGCAACCTCGGCTACGGCACCGCGGTGAACCGCGCTGTGTCGGCCTACCTCGACACGCCCGACAGCGTCGTCGACCAGGAGTTCTTCGTCGTGGTCAACCCGGATGTGCAGTGGGGGCCGCACAGCATCGACGAATTGTTCGCCGGGGCGGCGCGGTGGCCCGCGGCCGGTGCGGTGGGTCCGCTGATCCGCGACCCCGACGGCTCGGTCTATCCATCGGCGCGGCATCAGCCGAGCCTGATCCGCGGCGGCATGCACGCCGTGGTGGGTCCGTTCTGGAAATCCAACCCGTGGACGGCGGCCTACCGCCAGGACCGGCTGGAGCCCAGTGAACGCGCCGTCGGCTGGTTGTCGGGCTCGTGTCTGTTGTTGCGCACCAAGGCGTTCCGGCAGATCGGCGGATTCGACGAGAACTACTTCATGTACATGGAGGACGTCGACCTCGGGGACCGGCTGGCGCAGGGCGGCTGGCAGAACGTGTACGTGCCGTCCGCCGAAATCCTGCACGACAAGGGACATTCCACAGGACGGGACCCGGCCCGCAATCTGGCCGCGCACCACCGCAGTACCTATACATTCCTCGCCGACCGGCATCCGCACTGGTGGCAGGCCCCGCTGCGGTGGACCATCAAGTCGGCGCTGGGCGCGCGCGAACGCGCGGTGGTGGGCAATTCCAGGCGTAAGCGCCGTCGGGCGAACTAGGCTACCGGCGATGACCTCGAGGCTTGAAAGGACGCGAGTTGAGTGACGCGGTGAATCCGGTTGACGTCGACGCGGTCATCCTGGTGGGTGGGCAGGGCACCCGGCTGCGCCCGCTGACCCTCTCGGCGCCCAAGCCGATGCTGCCGACGGCGGGGGTGCCGTTCCTGTCCCATCTGCTCGCCCGGATCGCGGCCGCGGGTATCCGCCATGTGGTGCTGGGCACCTCGTACAAGGCCGAGGTCTTCGAGGCGGAATTCGGTGACGGCTCCAAGCTGGGCCTGGAGATCGAGTACGTGGTGGAGGAGGAGGCCCGGGGCACCGGTGGTGGTATCGCCAACGTGGCGCCCAAGCTGCGCCACCCGACCGCCATGGTGTTCAACGGTGACGTGCTCTCCGGGCTGGATCTCGGCGCGATGGTCGCCAGCCACCGCGAGCGGCAGGCCGATGTCACGCTGCATCTCGTGCGGGTGAGCGACCCGCGCGCTTTCGGTTGTGTGCCAACCGATTCCGAGGGCGTGGTGACGGCGTTCCTGGAGAAGACGCAGGATCCGCCGACCGATCAGATCAACGCCGGCTGCTACCTGTTCCAGCGTGCGGTGATCGACGAGATTCCCACCGGCCGTGAGGTATCGGTCGAACGCGAGGTGTTCCCGAAGCTGCTGTCCGACGGGTTCAAGGTGTGCGGCTACGTCGACGCCAGCTACTGGCGTGACATGGGCACGCCCGACGATTTCGTCCGCGGCTCAGCGGATCTGGTGCGCGGTATCGCACCGTCGCCGGTGCTCGACGGTCACCGCGGCGAGAGCCTGGTGCACGAGGGTGCCGCGGTGGCGCCGGGTGCGCTGCTGATCGGCGGGACCGTGGTGGGCCGCGGCGCGGAGATCGGCGCCGGCGCCCGGCTGGACGGCGCGGTGATCTTCGACGGCGTCAAGATCGAGGCCGGGTCGGTGATCGAGCGGTCCATCGTCGGGTTCGGTGCCCGGATCGGCCCGCGGGCGCTTATCCGTGACGGCGTGATCGGCGACGGCGCCAACATCGGCGCCCGCTGCGAGCTGCTGCGCGGTGCGCGGGTGTGGCCGGGTGTCACCATCCCCGACGGTGGTATTCGCTACTCCACGGACGTCTGAGCGGCCCGCGCGAGCCGCTCCAGACCCGGGTCCGGGTCCGGCAGCGCGTCCAGGGGCCACCACTGCAGATCCAGTGATTCGTCGCTGCACTGAATTTCGGCGTTTTCCGGCGCGACGGCCAGATATTGCACGTCGAGATGCCGCGTCGGGACGCCCAGCGAGCACGTCAGCGCGTGGACGTGCAGCGCTGCGGGCAACTCGGCGATCTGCAGTCCGGTGATGCCGGATTCCTCGGTCGCCTCGCGTAGTGCCGCGGCGCGGATGTCGGTGTCGACGTCCTCGCAGTGCCCACCCAGCTGGACCCAGCGGCCCAACCGCGGGTGCAGGGTGAGCAGCGCCTTGGTCCGGGTGTGGTCGAGCACGAGCGCCGACGCGGTGATGTGGCCGGGGACGCAGGCGCGCCGGCAGGCGTCGGGGCGGGCCGCGACGAACGCGGCGACGGCGTGCCGCAGGGTGTCCTGATCGGCGTCGGGGGCCGGCCAGTCGCGCAGTGCGGTCAGCACCGAGTCGTGCAGCGAGTCGCTCATCGACGGATCAGCAGTTCGTCGGTCGGCACCGGCGGCCGTGGCCGCCGGGGCTCGTCGCTCTCCGGGAAGTGGCCGATGGCGATGGCGCCCAACGGTTCCCAGTCGGCGGGCAGCTCGAGCTCGGCGCGCACGATGTCGCCGGCGAAGATCGTCGACCCGATCCAGCAGCTGCCGACGTCGCGCGCCGCCAGGGCCACCAGGAGTCCCTGCACGGCCGCGCCCACCGCGACGGTGAACATGGTGTGCTCGGCTTCGGTACGGGCCGCGTCCGGATAGCTGTGTGCGCCATCGGGGACCAGGAACGGGATGACGAGTTCCGGTGCGTCGTACAGAATCTGGCCGCGGCCCACGCGCCGGTCGACGGAGTCGGCGGGCCGCCCATCGGCGGTCAGGTCGGTGCGCCATTTGTCTTTCATGCGGTCCAGCAGGCGGATTCGGGTGTCGTGGTCCTGCACCCAGACGAACCGGACCGGGCGGGTGTGGTGCGGTGCGGGCGCGGTGAGCGCCTCGGCCACGGAGTCCTCGATGAGTTCCGGTGCCACGGGCTCTGCGCTGAACGTGCGCACCGAACGGCGCATCAACTGCGCCTGCCTGCGGCCCAGTGCCAGTGCTTCCTCGGTGCCCAGCCAGAACAGATCGTCCTGACCGGCGCGCACCAGGGTCCGGCCGTTCGAGCCGTCGTCGCGCGGTGACAGGCCCCGCACCACGGCGACCGGGATGCCGGTCAGTTTGCCCTTGACCAGGTCGGCGGCGGCCGCGATCTCGTCGGCGACGGCGACCTCGGTCACCAGCAGCTCGTTGCCGTGGGTGTCCTGGACGCCGGAATATCCGTGCAGCACGGCCAGTCCGGCGGCGCCGATGGCGGCATCGATCTGCCCGTTGCGCCAGGCCCGGCCCATGGTGTCGGTGATGACGACGGCGACGGTGACGCCGAGTCGCTCGCCCAGGCCGGCCCGCAGCCGGGCCGCGCTGCCGTCGGGATCGACGGGCAGTAGCGCCAATTCGGTTGTACTGATGTTGGATCCGTCGACGCCGGCGGCGGCCTGGACCAGCCCGATGGCGTTCTCGGTGATCAGGGTGCGGCCCTTGCGGGCGAGTACGCGTACGGCCTCGTCGTCGATCAGCCTGCGCCGCAGGGCGTCCCGCTCGTCAGGGTCGGTCGGTGCCGCGACGATCCGGCCCTCGGACTTGGACAGCACCTTGCTGGTGACCACCAGCACGTCGTCGTCGCGCAGCCAGGGGGCGGCGGCGGCGATGACGGCGGCCACGTCGTCACCGGGCCGGAACTCGGGAAGCCCCGGCACCGGAAGGATTTCGACGGCGGCCGCGGCCCCATGTTCAGTCACAGCTGGATTCCGGCGAGTTGCAGTCCGGCCCGGACCATCTCGGCCGTCGCCGCCGGATCGGTCATCAGCAGCGGTACGGCTTTGACGTTCACCCCGTCGATCTCGGCGTGGTCACCCTCGTCGATGAGCCAGCCGTCGAGGATGCCGGTCGCGCTGCGGGCGCCGTAGTGCGCGCCGACGGCCTCCGACGTGCTGTCGATGCCGATCACCTTGAGGCAGTCATCGGCCATCCCGCGCAACGGCTTTCCGGCGACGATGGGGGAGTAGCCGATCACCTGTGCCGGGGTGGACCGCAGCGCGCTGCGCAGGCCGGGCACGGCCAGGATCGCGCCGATGCTGACGACCGGGTTCGAGGGGGCCACCAGCACGACGTCGGCGCCGGCGATGGCATCGGCGACTCCCGGTGCGGCCTTTGCCTTCTCGGTGCCGATGAACGCGAAGCTGTGGGTGGGGATTTGGGCGCGGTAGCGCACCCACCATTCCTGGAAGTGGATGGCGCGCTGATTGCCCGATTCGGGATCGGTTACGACCACGTGGGTTTCGCTGCGTTCGTCACTGGCGGGCAGCAGCCGGGCACCGGGTTGCCAGCGGTCGCACAACGCCTCGGTCACCTGGGACAGCGGATAGCCGGCCCGCAGCATCTGGCTGCGCACCAGGTGCGTCGCCAGGTCGCGGTCGCCGAGCCCGAACCAGTCCGGCTGCACGCCGTACGCCGCCAACTCTTCCTTGGCATGCCAGGTCTCGTTGCGGTGTCCCCAGCCGCGTTCGGGGTCGATACCCCCGCCGAGGGTGTACATGCAGGTGTCGAGGTCGGGGCAGATGCGGACGCCGAACATCCAGGCGTCGTCACCGACGTTGACGATCGCGGTGAGCTCGTGCGGCGAGGGGTCCGCACCGGGTTCGGCGAATTGACCCAACCCCAGCAGTTTCTGGATGCCGAGCAGAAACCGAGCGCCGCCGACGCCACCGACCAGAACCGTCACCTTCACGTCGACTCACCCTAGGCGATGACGCGCGGGCGGAATGACGCGCCCGGACAGCAATTTGGCGCGCAGCAAACTTTAAACCTCAGTATTCACTTGAGTAACAGCCGCATCAGTTATCGCCATTTCCAACTACGTTGTGCGGCAGCGTGTTATTGGTCACTATCGCGACACGCCGCGGTAACGACGCGCCGTAATCAGGTCACAAGATGGTAGGAAATGCGCTTCATCCGCTTGACCGTGGCAGCTAACCCGTGTGTAATCACAACAGTGTCATTCCCGGTCTGTTAACCGGTTCCGGTGCAGCAGACCGAGATTCGACCGTTTGTTCGAATTTTGTTCGCCACTCACGGCACGCAGGGCAAGTAGTTGGACTCCGTTTTGGGAACTACGTAAAGCAGGGGAGGAGGCGGCAAATGTCTTACGAACACGCAGATTTCGATCACGTGGTGCAATTCGACGGGCGGATGCTCGGCTCTGTTGGGACCGCACCGCACACGAACACCGGACCCGTTCAGCACGTCGTCGCCGGACGGCCGCAGCTGAGTCTGGTGCCCGATCACATCGACAACGAACCCGAGCTCACGGAAGACCAGTGGCAGGAGCGTGCCCTGTGCGCGCAAACCGACCCCGAGGCCTTCTTCCCTGAGAAGGGTGGCTCTACCCGCGAAGCCAAGCGCATCTGCCAGGGCTGCGAGGTGCGCGACGCGTGCCTCGAGTACGCCTTGGCGCACGACGAGCGCTTCGGCATCTGGGGCGGTCTGTCGGAGCGCGAGCGCCGGCGGATCAAGCGCGGCGTCATCTGACACACCGCGGGTAGATCGACCGACTAGTCGTCAATGATGGTCGGGTCGATCACCGACGGTTCAACGCCGAGATAAGTGGCTACCTGCGCCACGAGAATTTCGTGCAGAAGGTCGGCGAGGTCAACGGAGTCCTTCGCCCGCCGTTCAATGGGCTTGCGGAACAAGACGATTCGCGCCCGTGTCGAATTACCCCGAACGTCCACGCCGGCCGGGATGAGCCGCGCCAGCGCCACCGGCCCGTCGGCGATCACCTCGGGCGGCCACTGGATGGCATCGGGATCCTTGGGGGAGATCCGCGGAATCTCGTCGACGGCGACGTCGAGTCCGGACACCCGATTGCGCCACCGGCGCTCGATGGGTTCGTAGGCCTCGAGGACCGCCATGTCGAATCGCTCGGCGCGACTGCGCCATCCGGGAACGGTCGGGGGGAGTAGCGGGCCGCGCATGCCGCGACGGCGGCGCACACGCGAGTGGGCCATCGGCCGATAGTAACGGTTGGAGATCGACGTGCCCGCGACGCGCGTGTCCGGCAGTGGGCGCGTCGGCGGCGCGATAATCTCGCCGAGTGAATGTTCCCCGTCGCTGCTGCCGGCCAGGTTGCCCGCACTACGCCGTGGCGACGCTGACGTTTGTCTACTCGGATTCCACGGCAGTCGTAGGTCCGTTGGCCACCGCGTCGGAGCCGCATTCGTGGGACCTGTGTGTGTCGCACGCCAGTCGCATCACCGCGCCCCGCGGGTGGGAGTTGGTGCGCCACGCCGGTCCGCTGCCCACGCCCTCTGAGGACGACGACCTCGTCGCGCTCGCCGATGCGGTGCGCGAGGGGCGCGACGCGCCGTCCCGCGGTGGCATCCCAACAGGTTTCACCGATCCGCTGCCCGGCAGCCACGCCGGCACACCCGGCGGCACGGTCATGGCCCCGCCCGCACCGCGCACGCAGCACAACGGGCGGCGGCGCGGCCATCTCCGGGTGTTGCCGGATCCGCCTGAGAGTTAGCGACACAAGTCCTACCGAACCCCACCGACCGTCCGCGGGCAGATGGGTCAGCCGATAGGCTGACTGTCACAGACCCTCGGTAATGCAGTGGTCTGCGAACGATGAGATCGGGAGGGCTATGTCTCGGCCTGCTGCCTCTGTACAGCGCGTCATCAAGGCATATGACGTGCGTGGGCTGGTCGGCGAGGAGATCGACGAGTCGTTCGTCGCCGATGTCGGCGGCGCATTTGCCCGGTTGATGCGCGCCGAGGGCGCCACCCGGGTGGCTGTCGGCTACGACATGCGGCCCAGCTCACCGTCATTGGCCACCGCGTTCGCCGCTGGGGTCACCGCGCAGGGTCTGGACGTGGTCCGGATCGGGCTGGCGTCGACCGATCAGCTCTACTTCGCCTCGGGTCTCCTCGACTGCCCGGGCGCCATGTTCACGGCCAGCCACAACCCGGCCGCCTACAACGGCATCAAGTTGTGCCGGGCGGGCGCGAAGCCCGTCGGCAAGGAGACCGGTCTGACCGACATCAGCAATGAGGTCATCGACGGTGTGCCGGGTCACGACGGAGCGGCCGGCACGGTCGAGGAGCGTGACGTGCTCGCCGAGTACGGCACATTCCTGCGTTCGCTGGTCGATGTGTCGGCGCTGCGTCCGCTGCGGGTCTCGGTCGACGCCGGCAACGGCATGGGCGGGCACACCACGCCGGCCGTGCTGGGCACCGTCGGGTCGATCACCTTGCTGCCGTTGTACTTCGAACTCGACGGCACGTTCCCCAACCACGAGGCCAACCCGCTGGATCCGGCCAACCTGGTGGACCTGCAGAAGCACGTCGTCGAGAACGGCGCCGATATCGGCCTGGCGTTCGACGGCGACGCCGACCGCTGCTTCGTCGTCGACGAGAAGGGCGACCCCGTGTCGCCGTCGGCCGTGACGGCGCTCGTCGCCGATCGCGAGCTGGCCCGCGAGTCCGGCGCGACCGTCATCCACAACCTGATCACCTCACGCGCGGTGCCCGAGCTGATCGAGGAGCGCGGCGGCACGGCCGTGCGCTCCCGCGTCGGCCACTCGTACATCAAGGCGCTGATGGCCGAGACCAACGCGATCTTCGGTGGCGAGCATTCCGCGCATTACTACTTCCGCGATTTCTGGGGCGCCGACTCCGGCATGCTCGCCGCGCTGCACGTGCTGGCCGCGCTCGGGGAACAGGACCGTCCGCTGTCCGAACTGATGGCCAAGTACCAGCGGTACGAGGCGTCCGGCGAGATCAACTTCACCGTCGCCGATGCGCCGGCGTGCGTGCGGGCGGTCCTCGCGTCGTACGGCAGCGACATCGCCTCGACCGACGAACTCGACGGTGTGACCGTCGACCTCGGCGACGGGCGCTGGTTCAACCTGCGCAGCTCCAACACCGAGCCGCTGTTGCGGCTCAACGTCGAATCCCGCACCCGCGTGGAGGTCGACCAGATCGTCGAACACATCGCTGCGCAGATCAGGGCGTCTGCGCCATGAGTGCCGCCCCGGCGACCCTGGACCTCGACGATGTCGAGGGTCTGATCGCGGCCGACCGCGACGGCCTGCTGCGGGCCGCGTCGATGGCCGGCGCACAGACCCGCGCGGTAGCCGCGGCGCTCACTGAAGGCCAACTCGACGAACTGCGCTCGGATCAACGTCCGCGAACCGTCACCTGGGTGTGCGGGCGCGGGATGTCGGGAGCTCCCGGTGCGGCGGGGACCGTGCTGGCCGCGGCACTGGGCGCGACGTCGGCGATCCCGCTCGTGGTCACCCCGGATGTGCCGCCGTGGATCGGCGCGCTGGACGTCGTGGTGGTGGCCGGGGACGACGCGGCCGACCCGGCGCTGGTGACCGCGGTGGCGACCGGGGTGCGGCGCGGCGCGCGCGTGATCGTGGTGGCGCCCAACGACGGCCCGCTGCGCGATGCGGCCGCCGGGCGCGCGGTGGTGCTGCCGCCGCGGTTGGGGGTGCCCGACGACTTCGGCCTCACCCGCTACCTGGCCGCGGGACTCGCGACGATGATGGTCGTCGACCCGGCATTGCGCATCGACCTGGAGGCCCTGGCCGACGAGTTGGACGCCGAGGCCCTGCGCAACAGTGCGGCCCGCGAGATTTTCACCAACCCGGCCAAGAACCTGGCCGAGCGGATGTCCGGCCGGCAGGTGGT
Source organism: Mycobacterium sp. SMC-13 (assembly GCF_045311035.1). NCBI lineage: Bacteria > Bacillati > Actinomycetota > Actinomycetes > Mycobacteriales > Mycobacteriaceae > Mycobacterium > Mycobacterium sp. SMC-13. Next base: position 489,606 of record NZ_JBJIAI010000002.1, on the reverse strand, counting down.
GCTTGCCGGTGAGGGCGCGGCGATGCTGGCGCTGGTCCGCCATGCCGCGACGGTGCTGCTGCGGGTGGCCCATCAGCTCGTGACCGCGACCGGCGGCTCCGACGCTCTGGTGGCGCTGCACGGTGGGCTCGGCCGCGAGACGGTCGAAATGTCTTACGAGGACTCGCTTTTCCACGACCCCGAGATCGACGGACCGGTGCCGGCGCGGGTCCGCACCGTGGTGCTGTGTGCCGACGAGGAACGTCCCGGCGTGATCGCCCGGATGGACGCGCTCGGTGGCGACGTCGACGTGCTCAGCGCCGACGACGTGCCCGACGCGGGGCTGCAGGTGCCGGGAAGTCGCTTGGAACAACAGATCGCGATGCTGGCGGTCCGGCTGGAGATGACGGCCGTTTACCTGAAACTGGTTCGAGGTTAGACATAGTGCATCTGCTACGAGGCGCGGTCAGGAACTACGCCTGGGGGTCGCGTACCGCCTTGGCCGATTTCGCCGGAAGGCCAAGTCCCTCAGCGCATCCCGAGGCTGAGCTGTGGTTGGGTGCGAACCCCGGGGACCCGGCGCGACTGGAGACGGCCGACGGCGAGGTGTCGCTGCTGGACGTCATCCGGGCCGATCCCGCGGGCGAACTGGGGCCCGAGGTCGTGGCCCGGTTCGGTGAGTCGTTGCCGTTCCTGGCGAAGGTGCTGGCCGCCGACGAACCGCTGTCGCTGCAGGCCCATCCCAGTGCCGAGCAGGCTGCCGAAGGCTTCAATCGTGAAGAGCGCCAAGGCATTGCCCTCAACGCGCGCAACCGCAATTACCGGGACCGCAGCCACAAGCCCGAGTTGATCGTGGCCCTCGGCCCGTTCGAGGCGCTCGCCGGGTTCCGGCCGGTGGCCCGCACCGTCGAGTTGATGCGGGCGCTGGCGGTGTCCGACCTCGATCCGTACATCAACCTGCTGGCCGGCCAGTCGGACGCGGCCGGGCTGCGAGCCGTCTTCACCACCTGGATCACCCTGCCGCAGCCCGATCTCGACGTCCTGGTGCCGGCCGTTCTCGACGGTGCGGTGAACTACATCCGTTCGGGGGCAACAGAATTCGCGCCCGAGGCCAAGACGGTGCTCGAGCTCGGCGAGCGGTACCCGGGTGATGCCGGCGTGCTGGCCGCCATGCTGCTCAACCGCATCAGCCTGGTCGAGGGGGAGGGCATCTACCTGCCCGCCGGCAATCTGCACGCCTACCTGCACGGCATGGGGTTCGAGGTCATGGCCAACTCCGACAACGTGTTACGCGGTGGTCTGACGCCCAAGCACGTGGATGTGCCGGAGCTTCTCCGGGTTCTCGACTTCACCCCGACCGATGGTCGGCCCATCCATCCGCGGCCGGCCGATGACGGCGTCGAAGAGGTTTTCGACACGCCCGCACCGGAATTCGCGGTGACGATCCTGCGGATCGACGACGACCGGGTGGGCAGCGTGGTCGAGGTGCCCCAAGGGCACGCCGGCCCGCAGATTCTGCTGGGCACGCATGGCCGGGTGCAGGTGCATTCCGCCGGTGGCGAGCTGACCCTGAACAAGGGCGCCGCCGCCTGGATCGCTGCCGGGGAGGGTCCCGTGCGGTTGGTGGCTGAAGAACCGTCGACGGTGTTCCGTGCGACGGTCGGGATCTAGAAAAACCTACGAAAGGGCGGGTCATGTCGGCCTCGGGGAGTGCGCGCGCGATCATCGCGGCGCTGTTGGCCAATGCCGGGATCGCGGCGGCGAAATTCGTCGGCTTCCTGATCACGGGCAGTTCGTCGATGCTCGCGGAGTCGGTGCACTCGCTGGCGGACACGTCCAACCAGGGGCTGCTGCTGTGGGGGCAACGGCAGGCGCGTAAGGACGCCGACCATCTGCACCCGTTCGGCTACGGCCGCAGTCGCTACTTCTACTCGTTCGTGGTGGCGCTGGTGCTGTTCAGCCTCGGTGCGATGTTCGCGCTGTACGAGGGCTACCACAAGATCACCCACCCCGAGCCGCTGTCGTCGCCCGTCGTCGCCGTCGCCATCCTGGTCGTGGCGATCGGGCTGGAGGGCTACAGCTTCTACACCGCGGTGAAGGAATCACGTCCGCTCAAGGGCGCCGGCAGCTGGTGGCGATTCATCCGGACCTCGCGCAACCCGGAGCTGCCGGTAGTGCTGCTGGAGGACAGCGGCGCGCTGATCGGTCTGGTGCTGGCGCTGCTCGGTGTGGGCCTGTCGATGCTGACGGGCGACCCGGTGTGGGACGGCATCGGCACCGCGGCCATCGGTGTGCTGCTCGGCATCATCGCGGTGGTGCTGATGGTCGAGATGAAGAGCCTGCTGATCGGTGAGGGCGCGACGGTCGACGAGACCGGCGCCATCCGCAACGCACTTGAGCAGACGCCGCACATCGACCGTGTCATCCACCTCCGGACCCAGTACCTGGGGCCGGAGGAGATGCTCGTCGGGGTGAAGATCGCGCTGGCGCCCAACACCGATCTGGCGACCGTCGCCGCCACGATCGACGCCGCCGAGGTGACGATCCGGGCCGCGGTGCCGAACGCCCGCATCATCTACATCGAGCCCGACCTCTACCGCGGCTGAGACCGCCGGAACACCCGCAGTCACCTGCGGCGGTGACGGCTACCACAAGTCGTTTTACAAAATTGCCTCCGTTGTCTAGACCGGCGACAAAATGCGGTCTATAGTCAAGATCACAAGTTGTCGGCCCAACCAATGGAGGTGGACCCGTGTCAGTCGAGGTATCCGACGTCAACGTTGAGCAATGGCGCGATCGCAAGCGTCACCTGTGGCTCATGGGCCTGATCGCGCCCACCGCGCTGTTCGTGATGCTCCCGCTGATCTGGGCACTGAACCAGGCCGGATGGCATGCGCTCGCGCAGGTGCCGCTGTGGATTGGCCCCGGCCTGCTCTACGTGCTGCTGCCGATCCTCGACCTGAAGTTCGGGCCGGACGGGGAGAATCCGCCCGACGAGATGATGGAGCAGCTGGCGAACGACAAGTACTACCGCTACTGCACCTACGTCTACATCCCGTTCCAGTACGCCAGCGTCATCCTCGGCGCGTACCTGTTCACCGCCAAGGACCTGAGCTGGCTCGGCTTCGACGGCGGGCTGGCCTGGTGGGCCAAGCTCGGTGTCGCGTTGTCGGTCGGTGTCCTGGGCGGCGTCGGCATCAACACGGCCCACGAGATGGGGCACAAGAAGGAGAACCTGGAGCGCTGGCTGGCCAAGATCACCCTGGCGCAGACGTTCTACGGCCACTTCTACATCGAGCACAACCGCGGTCACCACGTCCGCGTCGCGACCCCGGAGGACCCGGCTTCGGCGCGCTTCGGTGAGAACTTCTGGGAGTTCCTGCCGCGTACCGTGTGGGGCGCACTGAAGTCCTCGGTCGAGCTGGAGGCCCAGCGCATCCGTCGTCTCGGCCGCAGCCCGTGGGACCCGCGCACCTACCTCAAGAACGACGTTCTCAACGCGTGGCTCATGTCGGTGGTGTTCTTCGGCATCCTGATCGCGGTGTTCGGCCCGGCGCTCATCCCGTTCGTCCTGATCCAGGGCATCTACGGATTCAGCCTGCTGGAGTCGGTCAACTACCTGGAGCACTACGGCCTGCTGCGGCAGAAGACCGAGAGCGGCCGCTACGAGCGCTGCGCCCCCGTGCACAGCTGGAACTCCGACCACATCGTCACCAACCTGTTCCTGTACCACCTGCAGCGGCACAGTGACCACCACGCCAATCCGACGCGGCGCTACCAGACGCTGCGCAGCATCGACGGCGCACCGAACCTGCCCAGTGGCTACGCGACGCTGATCGGGCTGACCTATATCCCGCCGCTGTGGCGCCGGATGATGGACCACCGCGTCATCGAGCACTACGACGGCGACATCACCAAGGTCAACGTCCACCCGCGGGTGCGCGACAAGGTGATGGCCAAGTACGGGGCGGTGGCCTGAGCATGAGTGCCTACGCTTGCCCCGGCTGTGGTTATGTCTATGACGAGGCCAAAGGCGCTCCGCGTGAAGGATTCCCGGCGGGCACGGCGTGGGACGATGTCCCCGACGACTGGTGCTGCCCGGACTGCGCGGTCCGCGAGAAGGTCGATTTCGAATCGGTAGGAGTGAGTTCATGAGCGAGCCGTTCAAGAAGTTCGTCTGCCTGCAGTGCGGCTTCGAGTACGACGAGGAGAAGGGCTGGCCGGAGGACGGCATCGCCCCGGGCACCCGCTGGGCCGACATCCCCGAGGACTGGAGCTGCCCGGACTGCGGCGCCGCCAAGTCCGACTTCGACATGGTGGAGGTCGTGGCGTCGTGACCGCCGCGGCCGCAGTACCGGACGGACCCGAGGTGTCGCGCCCTGCGGCACCTCGGGTGCCGTACGCCGAGGCCTCCCGGGTCCTGCTGCGGCACTCGATCCTGGACGGCATGCGAGAGCTGTTGCTGGCCAAGGACTGGTCGTCGATCACGCTGTCCGACGTCGCGCGTGCGGCCGGCATCAGCCGCCAGACCATCTACAACGAGTTCGGCTCGCGCCAGGGCCTGGCCGAGGGGTACGCGATGCGCCTCGCCGACCGCCTGGTCGACGCCGTCGAGCACGCCATCTACGCCAATGTCGGTGACATCGAGTCCGCGTTCCTGCAGGGCTTCCGGATGTTCTTCACCGAATCGGCGTCCGATCCGCTCGTCATCTCGTTGCTCACCGGCGTCGCCAAACCTGATCTGTTGCAGATCATCACCACCGACAGCGCGCCGATCATCTCGCACTGCTCGCAGCGTCTCACCGAGGCGTTCCGCGGCAGCTGGGTACAGATTTCGGACGACGACGCCGGCGTGCTGGCGCGCGCGATCGTCCGGCTGGCGATCAGTTACGTGTCAATGCCGCCGGAAGCGGACCATGATGTGGCCGCTGACCTGGCCCGGCTCATGACGCCGTTCGCCGACCGTTACGGTAGTGGGGAAGCCCCGTAGCCGTCAGCGCGCCATTCGAGTAGTTCCCTGGCGCCTGTCCCGCGAGCCCGCAGGCCATGGGGTCACTCCAGTGGAACGAATGAATGGGGCTCTAATCCATGACGGAATTGAAGGCAGACGTCCGTAACGGCATCGACTACAAGGTCGCCGATTTGTCCGAGGCCGAGTTCGGGCGCAAGGAGATTCGCCTCGCCGAGCACGAGATGCCCGGCCTGATGGCGCTTCGCCGCGAGTACCACGACGTGCAGCCGCTCAAGGGCGCGCGCATCTCCGGCTCGCTGCACATGACCGTGCAGACCGCCGTGCTGATCGAGACGCTGACCGCCCTCGGTGCCGAGGTGCGCTGGGCGTCCTGCAACATCTTCTCCACCCAGGACCACGCGGCCGCGGCCGTCGTCGTCGGCCCGCACGGCACGGTCGAGGAGCCCAAGGGCACCCCGGTCTTCGCCTGGAAGGGCGAGACGCTGGAGGAGTACTGGTGGTGCGCCGAGCAGATGCTCACCTGGGACGGCGAGCCGGCCAACATGATCCTGGACGACGGTGGCGACGCCACCATGCTGGTCCTGCGCGGCGCGCAGTGGGAGAAGGCGGGCGTCGTGCCGCCGGCCGAGGAAGACGACTCCGCCGAGTGGAAGGTCTTCCTGGAGCTGGTCCGCAACGGCTTCGAGAACGACAAGACCAAGTGGACCAAGATCGCCGAGTCGGTCAAGGGTGTCACCGAGGAGACCACCACCGGTGTGCTGCGGCTGTACCAGTTCGCCGCCGCGGGTGAGCTGGCGTTCCCGGCCATCAACGTCAACGACTCGGTCACCAAGAGCAAGTTCGACAACAAGTACGGCACCCGCCACTCGCTGATCGACGGCATCAACCGCGGCACCGACGTGCTGATCGGTGGCAAGAAGGTGCTGATCTGCGGCTACGGCGACGTCGGCAAGGGCTGTGCCGAGTCGATGGCCGGCCAGGGCGCGCGCGTCGCGGTCACCGAGATCGACCCGATCAACGCGCTGCAGGCGCTGATGGACGGCTTCGACGTCGTCACCGTCGAGCAGGGCATTCCCGAGGCCGACATCGTCATCACCGCGACCGGCAACTACGACATCATCCTGCTCGAGCACATGAAGGCCATGAAGAACCAGGCCATCCTGGGCAACATCGGCCACTTCGACAACGAGATCGACATGGCGGCCCTCGAGAAGTCGGGCGCCACCAAGCTGAATATCAAGCCGCAGGTCGACCTGTGGACCTTCGGTGACACCGGCAAGTCGATCATCGTGCTGTCCGAGGGCCGTCTGCTCAACCTGGGCAACGCCACCGGCCACCCGTCGTTCGTGATGTCGAACTCGTTCTCCAACCAGGTCATCGCCCAGATCGAGCTGTGGACCAAGAACGACGAGTACGACAACGAGGTCTACCGCCTGGCCAAGCACCTCGACGAGAAGGTCGCGCGCATCCACGTCGAGGCTCTCGGCGGCACGCTGACCAAGCTCACCAAGGATCAGGCCGAGTACATCGGCGTCGACGTCGACGGCCCGTACAAGCCGGAGCACTACCGCTACTGAGTCTGTTTGCGTAGTTCGCGCCAGCACACGCGAAAGCCCCCAATTCCCACGGGAATTGGGGGTTTTTGCGGTTACCGGGCCCGGCACATCCCGGTGAATTAGCTGGCGGGGTTCAACCGCCGGTATTTATTTTGTAATGGGCGACAATTACGATTTGTGCGACGCGGTTTCCGTGTTTGCTGAAGATCTGCTGGCGAGCGGACATCGGCGTTAGAATTTGCGCACACCAGGGCACCCTCGTGAAGGGACGTCGGCCATGCAGGAGAACCGCTGGGCAAGACGCATCGCGTTGCTGGCCGTCGTCGGGGCGACGTTGACCGGTTGCGACAGCGTGAATCTGGGCAGCCTCGGAATCTTCGGCAGCACGTCGCCCGCGGTGAAAGGGCCGCCGGTGCCGCCGGAGATGGTCCGACACGACGTTCAGCAATTGGTCTGGCAGTTCCCGCAGTTGCGCAAACCCGACGAAGCGGTGTGGGTCACCTGGAACAACAGCGGTGATCCCAGCCTCGCCGGCAAGGTCAACTGGATCGACGCGGTGGTCAAGCTGTCTCCTGCCGAGACCACTCGACTGCTGGCGGAGTACCACCCGTCCGCCACCGATCGGCAGCCGATGGTGCAGAAGATTCTGCAGTCGGAGCTGCCCGGCGGTCCGTACCTGTCGGGCCCCGAACTCAACAACCACTTCTCGGGTCCGGGCATGACCACGCAGGCGTTCCTCGACCGCGACGACAACGTCCTGGTGCTGACGACGACGTCAGGCGGACCCGCACCGTCGTGACCGGCTAGCGTGGTGGTGTGCGCGCTCTGATCCGCGTGACGGCGTTCGTGGTCGTGCTGGCTGTGCTGGCCGCCTGTGGCGCGGACCGTCCGCCCGTCTCTCCATTTCCTGCTGCGACGGGGCGGGGCTCGTGCGCCGTCGATACCGAACGCGACGTCGGCGCCACCATGCGCGACGGCGTCGTGCTGCGCGCCGATGTCTACCGTCCCAGGTCCTCTGAACCTGTGCCGGTGCTGCTCATGCGCACGCAGTACGGTAAGTCCGGGGCACAGACCTCGCCGGAGCGCTACGAGCCGCCGGACTGGTTTGCCTCGCACTGCTATCTCGTTGTGGTGCAAGATGTCCGGGGCCAGGGGAGTTCCGGCGGGGTGTTCAGCGAGTTCACCAACGACATGGCCGACGGCTACGACACCGTCGAATGGGCCGCCGGCCTGCCCGGTGCGAACGGCAAGGTCGCCATGTACGGATCGTCGTATGTCGGTGCGACGCAATGGCTTGCGGCGGTGACGGCGCCGCCGCATCTGGTGACCATCGCGCCGGCCAACACCGCATCGGACTACTACGACGGCTGGACCTACGAGGGCGGTGAGTTCCGGCTGGCGTTCGTCCAGCCGTGGGCCATCGAGTCGATCGCGCTCGGGGCCGCGCAGAACCGCCGGGACGCCGAGGCGGAACGGCTGCTGCGGGACGCCGGTGCCGACCCGACCCGATGGCTGAATTTCCGCCCGCAACAGGACCTTCCACCGATGCAGCCGCGCAATCCGGCGGTGGCGCCGTGGTACTTCGACTGGGTCCGGCACAACACCCGCGACGACTTCTGGCAGCAGGTCAGCATTCGTGACCGGTACCCGGCGGTGCGAATTCCGGTGTTGCACTTCGAGGGCTGGTACGACGCCTTCCTGGCCGGCGGTGTGGAGAACTTCGCCGGGATGGTGGCCCACGGTGGCAACGACTTTGCGCGTTCGAACCAGCGTCTGGTGGTCGGGCCGTGGGACCACGTCGCATGGGGACGCGCTGACTCCGAGCCCGCCCCGATGCTCAAAGACATCGGGGCGGTGGGCAACAGCCCGATCAACGAGCTGATGCTGGCCTGGTTCGACCATTTCCTGAAGGGCGTCGACAACGGTGTGGCGGGCAAGCCACGCGTCGACTACTTCACCATGGGCACCAACACCTGGAAGACGGCCACCAATTGGCCACTGCCACAGACACAATGGATCAACTACTACCTCTCCGGTGCCGGGGGCATCGCGGACCGCGACGGCAAGCTGTTGCCGGTGCTGCCAGGCCCGCAGCCGCCCGACACCTACACCTACGATCCGCTGAATCCGGCGCCGAGCCTGGGCGGGCACTCCTGTTGTGGTGCCAAGTCCGGTCCGCAAGGGCCGTACGACCAGACGCCTGTCGAACAGCGATCCGACGTGCTGGTGTACACCGGCGACCCGGTGACCCATGACACCGAGATCACCGGGGCGGCCACCGTCACGCTGTGGGCCCAATCCTCAGCTGTGGACACCGATTTCACGGCCAAGCTGGTGGTGGTCAAGCCCGATGGGACAGCCATCAACCTGAACAACGGGATTCTCCGGGCGTCATTCCGGGACTCGCTGTCGGCGCCGACGCCGATCGTCCCCGGGCAGCCGTACCAGTACCGCATCCAAATCTGGCCCACCAGTTACCAACTCAGCCCGGGTGACCGGGTGCGGGTCGAGATTTCCAGCAGCGACTACCCGCAGTTCGCGCCGAATCCCAACACCGGTGCGCCATTCGGGCGCGATGCGGCGACCGTCGTTGCGACGCAGACCATCCTGCATGACCCTTCGCATCCATCGTCGATCACGTTGCCGGTGATCGCGAACTGAGTCCCGGCGCTAGCGGCTGCAATCCAGCGACACGGTGATGGTCCGTCGCACCACGACACGGATGACCTGATCGCGGTTGCCGGGGCCGTCGACCCGAATGAGCCTGGTCTGCTCCTGCGGGTTGCGGACGCTGGTCACCACGCACTGATACAGTGGTGCGCTGCCGACCCGGTCGACGTTCACGTGGAACCCCTCGGCCTCCAGCTGGCCGATCGTGACGATCGCTGACTCGGCGGCTGCCGGCGCGGCAGGTGCCAGGATGGCACCAGTTGCGGTGAGAGCTATGAGAGTTATTAGTGCAGTACGCATCTCAGGGTCCTTCCGGTCCTATACCCAATGACACGTAGGAGCGATGGAAAACGTTCGATTGTGTCCTGAAGGGGTTATCGCTGGTTCCGCCGTTTTCGTGACAATCGTGGATGTGACGTGTCAGGACATCGGTGACGATTCATCGGTCCTGGCGCGGGCCGCGGGGTTTTCCGTTGCCGACGTAGGTCACTCCGGGGGCGCGTCATCGGGCCACTGCGCGATCGCCAGACGGACACGAGGATCGATCGGTTCATGAACAGCCACCGCCCGAGCCTGCGGGCCAAGTGTGACCACCAAGACCACCGGAACTGTCACCGATGTCCTGAGACATAACACGTGACAATCATCGAATCTGGCGGTAGACTCGAACACATGTTCGAACATTCTGGTATCGGGGCCGGCGGTGTGCCGGTCCACGATGCCGGCGTGGTCGACTTGATGATCCACTTCGCGCGGGTGGAAAACCAGTGCGCTGCGGGCCGGCTGACAGCCGTCGCCGACCTGGCGATGCTGCGGGTCGATGATCAGGATGGCCGGCAGTGGTGGGCCTGCGATGGTTGGGACGCCGCGGTCGCCGAAGTCGGGGCGGCGCTGGGGATCGGGAAGCGCGAGGCGTCGGGGCAGTTGTCGATCGCGGTGGCGTTGCGGTTCCGGCTACCTCGGGTGGCGGCGGTGTTCGCCGACGGTGGAGTCTCGGCGCGGACGGTCGGGGCGATCTGCTGGCGTACTCGTCTGGTCGAGGACCCCAACACGCTGGCGGTGATCGACGCCGCGCTCGCGGGAGCACTGTCGGAGTGGGCGGGGTTGTCGCGCAAGAAGATCGAGAAGAAGATCGACGGTTGGGTGCAGAAGTTCGACCCCGCCGCAGTCCTGAAAGTCCGCTCAGCAGCGCGCCGCCGTGGGGTCGGGGTGGGCAAGCCTGATGACGAGACCGGCGTGGCCTCGATCTGGGGTGCACTACTGGCCACCGATGCCGAACTGCTGGATCGGGTGCTGACCGAGATGGCCCGGCAGGTGTGCGAGAACGATCCGCGTACGTTCGGGCAGCGCCGCGCTGACGCCCTGGGAGTCCTGGCAGCACGCGGGGACCTACTGGCCTGCCAGTGCGGCAATCCCGACTGCCCGGCGGCTGGGCCTGATGCGCGGGCGACGGCGGTGATGATTCATGTGCTGACCAATGGGCTGCCGGCGCCGGTGCCTGACCCGCTGCTCAGCGGGGACCCGGCCGCGCCGCTGGTGCCCACGCCGGCCCCGTCTGCGCCGGAGCCGGTGTTCACGCCTGAGCCGGTCTTCGCACCTGCACCTGCGCCAGCAGCCGAGCCGGCGAACGACATGGCGTCGACGCCCATGCCTATGTCCGAGCCGGCGCCGGTGGCCGATTCGCGGGCCGCTGAAACCCTGGCGCCTGTTGCGTTCGAACCAGCCAGCGACAGCACGTCCACACCGGTGGTCGACGCGGCGCCCACGCCGGCGACCGCGCCGGTGCCTGCGCCGTCGCCCGCACCGGCGCCTGCGCGGGTTCCGGCTCCGGTGCGCACACCGGTCGGTTACGTCCTCGGCGGCGGTGTGGTGCCGCCGACAGTGTTGGCGGATCTGGTGGCCCGGGGTGCGAAGGTTCGCACGGTCGCCTCCGCCACTGATTTGGATGAGGTGCCGCGGTATCGGCCGTCGGCCGCGATGGATGAGTTCGTGCGGATGCGGGCGATGACGTGCATGTTCCCGGGCTGCGATCATCCGGCCACCGCCTCTGATATTGATCACACGGTGCCGTGGCCGGCCGGGCCCACCCATCCGGGCAACCTGAACCCGAAGTGCCGCAAACACCACTTACTGAAAACGTTCTACGGCGGCCCGGACGGGTGGCAGGACCGTCAACAACCCGACGGGAGCATTGTGTGGACCGCACCGACGGGCCATACCTACATCAGCGTGCCCGAAAGCCGAATCCTGTTCCCGCGCATGGTCACCGACACGCCGCTGCCGAATCCACCACCAGAGACCGTCGATCTGGACACCACCACGGCTCCCGGCCGGAGCATCATGATGCCCATCCGGCGCCGCACCCGCGCGCAAGACCAGGCCCAGCAGATCGCGTACGAACGCGCACTCAACGAAGCCGAGCTGCAAAAAATCGCGGCCGGCGAAGAAGCCGCCGCTCGCCGCCATGCGGCCCGCGAAGCCGCCCGCCAGGCCGAAGAACAACAACAATCGCAGCAGACGACTGAGCACTCGTCTGCAGGCAGCGACATCTCACCGCCACTCTGAGTAACGCGTGAATACCCCTGGAAAAGAATGACTTTCAGGGGTATGCGCGCTTGGCACTCGCTGATGAGACTACTGCTTGGCCTCGATGACGCCAGCCAACAGCTGACTGTAGGTCAAGCGCCCGAGGAGCTGAAAGCAGGCATCCGATTCTGTATGTAGTTGGACCAAAGCGTTTTTGGTGCCGCGCTCGTTGCCCACCGAGCGCAACGGTCGCAGGCGAGATACCGATTGATTCCAGAGCCCTTGCCAATTCGGTGAGCGTCAACTTTGTTCTCCTTCGCCTCGGCTGCTTCCGCTACAACGCCAGTTCGGAAAGCTGCCGAGGGGGCCAGTCGGTCGACACGTCCTAGCCGTAGGGCGATCAGTTGGACGTGGATGCAGTACGCCCGCCACCCTCGGCCGTATCCACCATCGGGTCAGGGTCGTCGAGCGGGGGAACGTCTTGGCCGTCGAGCACTTTGCGCATGCGGTCCTTGTCGAGTTGCCCTTCCCAAGCGGCCACCACGAACGTCGCGACACAGTTGCCCAGCAGGTTCACCGAGACACGCATCGAATCCATGATGCGGTCGGCGCCCAGGAGCAGGGCTACCGCGGCAACCGGGATGGCCCCGTGGCCGATGGCGGCGACGGTCGCCGACAGCGCGAGGAATGACGATCCGGGCACTCCGGCCATGCCCTTCGATGTCAGCATGAGCACCAGCACCGCGGTGATCTGTTCGCCGAGGCTCAGGTTCACGCCCAAGGCCTGGGCCAGGAACAGCACACAGATCGAGAGGTAGAGGGTCGCTCCGTCGAGATTGAACGAGTAGCCGGTCGGCACCACCAGACCCGTTGTGGTGCGTGAACAACCGGCATTGGTCAGCTTGGCCATGATGCGCGGCAGCACGACCTCGGTGGACGCGGTGCCGAGCGCGAGGAACAGCTCGTCCTTGATGTACACGACGAACTTCCACAAGTTCACCCCCGCAAAGACCCTGGCGACGAGCCCGAGCACCACGATGAAGAGCGCAGCCGCGAGATAGCAACAGCCGATCAGCTTCGCGAAACTGCTCAGGGAACCGATGCCGTACTGGCCGATGATGTAGGCCATCGCCCCGAACGCGCCGATCGGCGCAAGTCGCATCACCCAGCCGATGACGGTGAAGAACAGGTGGCTCAGGTGGTCGACGATCTCGAGGATGACGGGCGGCCCCTTCTCGCCGAACTTGGCCAACGCCAGTCCGAACAGGACGGCGAAGAACAGCACCTGCAGCAGGTTGTTGTCGGTGAATGCCTTGAACAACGACTCCGGGATGATGTTCAGCAGAAAGTCGACGGTGTGCGGCAGTTCCTTGTTCTGGGTCTTCTTCGCGATCGCGTCGGCCCCGGCCGCCAGCGTGGCGGCGTTGACGTGGAAACCTGCCCCGGGTTTGACGATGTTGCCGACCACCAGCCCGAAGAGCAGCGCGAAGGTGGTCACTGCTTCGAAGTAGATCAACGCTTTGACGCCGATCCGGCCGACCGACTTGAGGTCACCGACGTGTGCGATGCCCAGCACGACGGTGCAGAAGATGATCGGCGCGATCAGCATCTTGATGAGCTTGATGAAGCCGTCGGCGAGTGGCTTGAGGTCCGCGCCGACTTTGGGCTGCAGCCAGCCCACCAGGATCCCGGCGACGATCGCGACGAGCAACTGCACGAAGAGCGACGTGTACCAGGGTGGCTTGTTCGCGAGCCGGATCATCTCGCTTTTGGGAGGTTCGATCTTGGTCGCCATCGCGCGAAAGTACTGATCAGGCGTCACCGTCCGATTTCTGCGATGTTTCTGTGACGTCGCGCAGCAGATATATCCAATCCAGCAATTAGTCTCGCCACGTGCTGATCGCAATCGAAGGCGTCGATGGTGCCGGGAAGAACACCCTGACCCAGGGGCTGCGGGCGCAGTTCGAGGCCCGCGGCAGGTCGGTGACCACCGTGGCGTTCCCGCGGTACGGCCGCTCGGTCGAGGCGGACATCGCGGCCGAGGCGCTGCACGGCCGGCACGGCGACCTGGCGGAGTCGGTGTACGCGATGGCGATGCTGTTCGCGCTCGACCGCGCGGGCGCCAAGGCGGAGATCGCGGAACTGAGCGACGCGCATGATGTGGTGATCCTCGACCGGTACGTCGCCTCCAACGCCGCCTACAGCGCGGCCCGGCTACACCAGGACGCCGACGGGGAAGTCGTCGCCTGGGTGCGGCAACTCGAGTTCGAGCGGTTGGCGCTGCCGGTGCCGGATTGGCAGCTCTATCTCAACGTGCCGACCGATCTCGCCGCGCAGCGGGCGGCGCGCCGGGAAGCGCAGGACGTGACGCGGACCCGCGACGCCTACGAGCGTGACGGCGGCCTGCAGGGCCGCACCGCGGCGGTGTACACCGCGCTGGCGGCCGAAAACTGGGTCGGCCGTTGGGCTTTGGTCGCACCCGACGTCGACCCGGGGGAGCTGGCCGCCACGCTGCTGGGGTGATCGGGCCACGTCGCTTACCAGCAAGTTGTCAGGTAGAAGGCAAAACACCCATCGGAGATCACAGCTTTATCGCGATCTGGTGACACCATGGACGCCATGAGGCAACGCATTCTGGTCGTCGACGACGACCCATCTCTGGCCGAGATGCTCACCATCGTGCTGCGGGGCGAAGGCTTCGACACCGCCGTCATCGGTGACGGCAGCCAGGCGCTGACCGCGGTCCGCGAGCTGCGTCCTGATCTGGTGCTGTTGGACCTCATGCTGCCCGGAATGAACGGCATCGACGTCTGCCGTGTGCTGCGCGCCGACTCGGGTGTGCCGATCGTCATGCTGACCGCCAAGACCGACACGGTCGACGTGGTGCTGGGCCTGGAGTCCGGCGCCGACGACTACGTCATGAAGCCCTTCAAGCCGAAGGAACTCGTGGCGCGGGTGCGGGCGCGGCTGCGCCGCAACGACGACGAACCGGCAGAGATGCTGTCCATCGCCGACGTCGACATCGACGTGCCGGCCCACAAGGTGACGCGTCAGGGCGAGCAGATTTCGCTGACGCCGCTGGAGTTCGACCTGCTGGTCGCTCTCGCCCGGAAGCCGCGCCAGGTATTTACTCGTGACGTGCTGCTCGAACAGGTGTGGGGCTACCGCCACCCGGCGGACACCCGCCTGGTGAACGTCCACGTGCAGCGCCTGCGGGCCAAGGTCGAGAAGGACCCCGAGAACCCGCAGGTGGTGCTGACCGTTCGAGGAGTGGGATACAAGGCCGGACCGCCGTGATCGGACGGCTCGTCACGCCCGAGCCTGAGACCGTAGGGCGCCGGTGATCTGGGGATCCCGACGGCGTATCCGTGGCGGTTTCGGCTCGGGCGCTTTCGTGCGCGGGCTGGGTGCTGTCGGCCGGGTGGTCGGCTACGCCTGGCGCCGCTCGCTGCAACTTCGCGTGGTGTCCCTGACGCTGGGGTTGTCCCTTGCGGTCATTCTCGTGCTCGGTTTCGTGCTGACCAGTCAGATCACCGACCGGATCCTCGAAGCCAAGGTCCGCGCCGGCACTGAGGAGGTCGAGCACGCCCGCACGACGGTGAGCGGCATCGTCGGCGGCGAGGAGACGCGCTCGCTCAACAGCAGCCTGCAGTTGGCGCGCAACACTCTCATCGACCGCAAGGTCGATTCGGGCTCGCGGCTGGCCGGTGCGTTCGACGCGGTGCTGGTCGTGCCTGGTGACGGTCCGCGGGCGGCCACGTCGGCCGGGCCGGTGGGCGAGATTCCGAACTCCTTGCGGGACTTCGTCAAAGCCGGTCAGGTCAGCTATCAGTACGCGACGGTCCACACCGACGGGTTCTCCGGTCCGGCGCTGATCGTCGGTAGCCCGACGTCGTCGCAGGTCACCAATCTCGAGCTGTACCTGATCTTTCCGCTGAGCAACGAAGAGAGCACCATCGCTCTCGTACGCGGCACCATGGCCACCGGCGGCATCGTGCTGCTCGGTCTGCTCGCGGCCATCGCCCTGTTGGTGGCGCGGCAGATCGTGCTGCCGGTGCGCTCGGCGTCGCGCATCGCCGAGCGGTTCGCCGAAGGCCACCTCACCGAGCGCATGCCCGTGCGCGGCGAGGACGACATGGCGCGCCTGGCGGTGTCGTTCAACGACATGGCCGAGAGCCTGCACAAGCAGATCACTCAACTCGAAGAGTTCGGAAATCTGCAGCGCCGCTTCACTTCTGACGTCAGTCACGAGCTGCGGACGCCGCTGACGACGGTGCGCATGGCCGCGGACCTGATCTACGACCACAGCGAGGAACTCGACCCGGCGCTGCGGCGCTCGACCGAGTTGATGGTCAACGAGCTCGACCGCTTCGAGACGCTGCTGGCCGATCTACTGGAAATCTCCCGGCACGACGCCGGCGTGGCCGAGCTGTCGGTGGAGTCGGTCGACTTGCGTGACACCGTGCAGAGCGCGCTCGACAACGTCGGCCACCTGGCCGACGATGCGAACATCAAACTCGCCGTGCATCTTCCCGACGAGGCCGTCATCGCCGAAGTGGATCCGCGCCGCGTCGAGCGCATTCTGCGCAATCTCATCGCCAACGCGATCGACCATGCTGAGAAGAAGCCCGTTCAGATCAAGATGGCCGCCGATGTGGATACCGTGGCAGTGACGGTCCGCGATTTCGGCGTGGGTCTGCGACCGGGCGAGGAGAAGATGGTGTTCAGCCGGTTCTGGCGCTCTGACCCCTCGCGGGTACGGCGCTCCGGCGGCACCGGCCTCGGCCTGGCCATCAGCATCGAGGACGCCCGCCTGCACCAGGGCCGGCTGGAGGCCTGGGGCGAGCCCGGGCACGGCGCCTGCTTCCGGCTCACGCTGCCGCTGGTGCGCGGTCACAAGGTGACCACCAGCCCGCTGCCGCTCAAACCCACTGGCCCCAAATCGGTTACGGCCCTCTCGTCCGGCGAACTGCCCGCGGGGGAGCCGTCATGAAAGGGGCACTGGCGCTCTGCGCGGTGCTGATGCTGGTCCTGACGGGATGCGCCGGCGTACCCAGTTCGTCGGCACCGCAAGCCGTGGGCACGGTCGACCGGCCGGCCCCGCGGAATCTGCCGACGCCGTCGCCGGGCATGGACCCGGACCTGCTGCTGCGCGAATTCCTCAAAGCGACCGCCGATCCCGCGAACCGGCATCTCGCGGCTCGCCAGTTCCTCACCGAATCGGCCTCCCGCTCCTGGGATGACGCCGGTAGTGCCCTGCTGATCGACCGCGTCGTGTTCGTGGAAACCCGTGGCACGGACAAGGTTTCGGTGACCATGCACGCCGACATCCTGGGTTCGCTGTCGGATGTCGGGGTGTTCGAGACGGGCGAGGGCGCGCTGCCCGATCCCGGTCCCATCGATCTGGTGAAGACGCCGCGGGGCTGGCGAATCGACAAGCTGCCCAACGGGGTTTTCCTGGACTGGCAGCAGTTCCAGTCCACCTATAAGCGGGACACGCTGTACTTCGTCGACCCGACCGGCAAGACCGTCGTGCCCGACCCGCGCTACGTCGCGGTGTCCGACCCCGACCAACTCGCCACCGAACTCGTCACCAAGCTGCTGTCCGGGCCGCGCCCCGAGATGGCCAGCAGCGTGCGGAATCTCATGGCCGCACCGCTGCGGCTGCGTGGCCCGGTGACGCGGGCCGACGGCGGCAAGACCGGTGTCGGGCGGGGCTACGGCGGCGCCCGCATCGACCTCGAGAGCTTGTCGACCACCGACCCGCACAGCCGGCAACTGCTTGCGGCACAGATCATCTGGACGTTGTTCCGCGCCGGGGTGAATGGCCCGTACGTGATCAACGCCGATGGCGCCGCTCTCGACGACCGGTTCGCCGAAGGCTGGAACACCTCCGACGTCGCGGCCACCGATCCGGGTGCCGATCCCGGTGCGGCGGCCGGCTTGCATGCGCTGGCCGGGGGATCGCTGGTGTCTCTGGAAGGCGACAATGCGCCGCGGGTCGCCGGCGCGTTCGGGCAACTGCCGGGCCAGACCTCGGCCGCCCTGTCGCGCAGCGGGCAGGAAGTCGCCTCGGTGGTGACCTTGCGGCCCGGAGCCCCGGACATGGCGCAGTCGCTGTGGGTGGGTCCGGTCAACGGCGACGCCGCTCAGGCGCTCGACGCGCACACGCTGACGCGTCCCAGCTGGTCGCTCGATGATGCGATCTGGATCGTCGTCGACGGCATCAACGTCGTGCGCGCGATCCAGGAGGCAGCGTCGGGCCAGCCCGCCCGCATTCCCGTCGACTCGTCGGCCGTGGCCACCAAGTTCCCCGGTCCGATCAGCGCGCTGCAGCTGTCCCGGGACGCCACTCGTGCCGCCATGGTGATCAACGGCCAGGTGATCCTGGCGAGCGTCGAGTTGCGTGAGGGCGGCCAGCTCGCGCTGACCTATCCACGCCGGCTCGGTTTCGGTCTGGGCAACACGGCGCTGTCGCTGTCCTGGCGCACCGGCGACGACATCGTGGTGACCCGCACCGACGGCGCGCATCCCGTGTCATACGTCAACCTCGACGGCGTGAACTCCGACGGACCCACCCGGAACCTGGTCGTTCCGGTGTCCACCGTGGCGGCCAATACCTCGACGGTGTACCTCGCCGATCAGCGCGGGATTCTGCAGCTGTCGGGTTCGGCAGCGGACAACAACCTGATGTGGACCGATATCCGGCCGCTGATGGTCGCGGGCGCGCTGCCCGTGCTCCCTGGCTGAAAAGTCGCTTTGAACCTTCTGTGACTCGGCTCCGTTGTTCCGGTTGAGTCGGCCAATCGTTAGCTGAAATTGGCCCGGTATGTCACCGAATCCGATGAGCGCGTGTCCCCGCGGGTGGATCATTGTTGCCATCGGGTTCACAGCCGATGAGGAGTGAACATGAAGGTAGCGGGCCCGCTCGTCACCCTGGGCGCGGTCGCCGCCCTGGGCGTCGGGATCTACGCGGTGAACGTGTCCAAGGAATCTGGGCCGGCGGCACCGACGACCTCGACCAGTCAGGCCGCGCCGCCCACGAGTCAGGCCGCACCGAGCACCCCTGCCGCCCCAGCTGCCGTGCCGTTCCCCGCGGCCGCGGACTACCAGGGCAAGGTCGCGACCAAGACCGGCGTCATCACGCTGGACATCTCGGTCAAGGGGGCAACCGCCCGCGCCTACGCGTGCGATGGCAACGCCGTCGAAACCTGGCTGAGCGGGCCGGCCGACGCCGGCACCGTCACCCTGACGAGCAAGGACAAGACCAGCCGCCTCGAGGGCCGCCATGACGGCAAGAGCGTGGCAGGCACCTTGACGATCGGCGAAAAGAGTTGGCCTTTCACGGCTTCCGCGGTGCAGCCACCGGCCGGCCTCTACGTGAGCCAGAACAACGGTGTGCGAAACAGTTGGATCGTCGGCGAGGACAAGGCGGTGACGGGCGTGCAGCGTTCGGCCGACGGCGCGACGTCACCGGCCCCTGAACTGAGCCCGGACGCCAAGCGCGTGGAGGGCGACAGCGATGGCATTTGATCCCTCGGCGGACGCGCCCACGCAGCGCGCGCAAATCCCTGCACGCGGAGTCGGATTCGTCGTCGTCCTGTT
The DNA here is from genome assembly GCF_045311035.1 of Mycobacterium sp. SMC-13. Taxonomy (NCBI): domain Bacteria; kingdom Bacillati; phylum Actinomycetota; class Actinomycetes; order Mycobacteriales; family Mycobacteriaceae; genus Mycobacterium; species Mycobacterium sp. SMC-13. The sequence goes on along the minus strand of NZ_JBJIAI010000002.1, from coordinate 470,298 downwards.
GGTCGGGGCCCTCGTGGCGGTCGGGCTTGGCGTGTTCGGGTCGGTCCATGAACCGAAGTTCTTCTCGGTCAACTTCGCAGGCTTCTCGAGCGGGCTGTACGCGAAGGCGTGGCTGGCCACGCTGGCCGCGGTTCTTGGCCTCTTCCAGGTGTTCTCGGCCCTGGTGATGTACGGCAAGCTGCCGGTTAAGGCGCCGACGTGGATCGGTGCCGCACATGTGTGGTCGGGTCGGCTGGCTGTGTTGGCCACCGTGCCGGTCGCGGTGCACTGCCTCTATGCCGTGGGTTTCCAAACCACCGATGTCCGCGTGCTCACCCATTCACTGCTGGGATGCTTCTTCTACGGCGCGTTCGTCGCGAAGATGCTGTTGTTGACGCGCAAAGGTGTGCCGGGCTGGGCGATCCCAGTCCTGGGCGGTGCGGTGTTCACCAGCCTGGTGTATCTCTGGCTGACCTCGGCACTGTGGCTGTTCGTCGGAGAGGGGCTGAAGTTCTGATGGCTGAGAAGCTGGGCCGCCGCGAGGTGCTGGCCGGTACGGGAATCGCCTTGGGCGCCACGGTGATAGCGGGCTGCCAGACTTACGGCAAGCCGCCCGCCGCCAGCCAGGCGCCGGCCCCGACGCCCGACGGCGGGACGACCCCGACGGCCGACAGCGCGCTGGTCAAGACCTCCGCGGTGCCGGTGGGCTCGGGCGTGATCATCGGCGAGGTGGTGGTGACGCAGCCGACGGCCGGTGTGTTCAAAGGTATGTCGGCCATTTGTACCCACCAGGGCTGCACTGTCAGCGAGGTCGTCGACGGAACCATCAAGTGCCCGTGCCATGGCAGCAAGTTCAATCTCGACGGGACGGTGGCGCAGGGGCCGGCCAAGAAGCCGCTGGAGGCCAAGACTGTCAAGGTGCAGGGGGACTCGATCGTCCTGGGCTGATTTCGTCCTGGGCTGATTTGGCTCAGTCGAAGATGTCGGTTCCGGTGTCATGGGCAGGCGGTGGGTCCACGATGGGGTGACGGCTGCGGAATTCGGCGGACATTTGGCTGGCGATGTGGGCGGTTGGTGCGGTTGCCGGTGCGGTGATGATGTGTTTGTCGTCGGTGATGTAGTAGATCGTTGGTGTCTCGGTGGTGGGGTTGAGGCGCCATCCGTCGCGTAGTCGTTGGGGTGTGAGTCCGGTGGTGGGGTAGCCGGGGTCGTGGGCGGCGAGGTGCGCGGTGATGGTGGTGATGGCGTCGTTGGCGGGCAGGAATGGGCTGTCGCGCGGCGAGGGGAAGTAGAAGATTTCGTCGGCTTTCGGTACAGCGACCCCTGCACCCGTCACGTCTCGAACTGGCTTCAGGTGACCACCGACTTGGTGGTACGGGACGATCGCCATGGTCAGACGGGCGGCCTCCTGAATCTCGATGGTGGCCCAGACGTCACCCTGGCCCAGGACCTCGGTGTTCGGGAACTGCGAGATTTCCTTGAGTGTTGGGTGTGGCGGCTCGGGAATGGTGCGTTTTATCCGACGCCCGCCGTCGAGGCTGAGTCGCAGGCGTGGCCCGTCAATCCGCCTGATTGAGTATGGGTCGCCCTTGTACCAGCAAGTCGTGATTGCACGGTAGAAAGCCTCGATGTCATCAGCGGGCACGCGTTTGTAGGCAATCGCCTGAACAAACTGATCACGGTCATCTCTGCGCTCAAACCCCTCAGGAATGGGTTCTCCCGGGGGAACGAATAATTTGACTTGCGAAGGGCTGACGTCACAGCGAAAAGCCCGGCCCTGATAAATGCAGTAGTAGTCGCGGGCCAGTAGCTGTGTGCCGTCCAGAGCGAGCCGGGGTTGTGGCGTTTGGGTCGGGTTGCCGAAGAGTTCGTCGATGACGGCGCTGACCTGTTCGGGGCTGACGGTGGGTGGGGTGAAGTTGCGTTGGTGTAGGTAGTTGAGGAATTCGGCGCCTGGGGAGAGTCCGTAATTGCGGACGTAGTAACTCACTTCATCGTCCCAGCGCCAGGTGCCGTCGGTGCGTTTGGTCAGTGGAACTCGGGCCGCGGGCGGGTCGAGCCAGGGGTCGATGGCCCGTGCGGTGGTGCGTGCCACGACCGCACCGGCGTCGAGGTAGTCGGCGACCCGTGCGGCGTCCTCGCGTGAGAGTCGGGGGAGCGAAGCGTCGGGCGAAACTCCGTCTGGGGCACCGGGATCTGGCCGGGACACCGATAAGGCTTTTGTCACCTACATGTCTCCTTCGGCCTGGCCATTCGTCGATGATTCTCGGCCTTGACGGCTTTCTCTGATGAATTGTGATTCGGTTGCGCGGCTGCCGAGTACGAGGTGCTTGGGTAGGTACGGTGTTTCGACCGTAATTCCCATACCCATGTCGTGGGCGATGCACGCCATCGCCAGCGGGCCCCATGCGATGAATCCTTCGACGTCCCGGCGACGGTCGGCGGTTTTCGACCAGTATTTCTTGTGGTCTTCGACTGCTCGAGCCAACCGGGTATTGAATTCTTCGGCGTTGCCCTGGGTGACGAAATACAGCAATTCGATCGGCGGATACAGCAATAGCAAAAGCAGTTCTGGTTTGGCAATCTCCACGCGTTCCGGGTCTGCGCCCTCCATTGCGGTGATGATCGCTCGGACAACGTCGTCGTCTCGGTGGAAGAACTTCTGGAAAGCGGTCACCCAGTCGTAGATGTACTCGTCGTACACCGCACCGGAGGCCCGCAGCGTCTCGACGGGGGTGGCGCAGAGGGACGTTATGCGGTCATTTCGGCGGCAGACGATCGCGAAGTACATTGCAGTGAGCCATTTTCCGGCCGTAGCGCTGGAGTTCGGACCGGTGCCGGCGGTGGTGACCTTGTCATCGAAGCCGAGCGTGAACTCGATTTCGCGGTCCTTGTTGTTTGCGTTGAGGAACATCGCCGAGCCGGCTTGCATCGCCATCCACGTCGCATCCCAGATGCGTAGCAGTGCCCCGTCAGGATCGTCAACCGAGGAATAGTTCGCGATCCACGTTGCGTCGGTAAATAGTTCTTTGGTCAATCGAGGTTTCGATTCGATCAGTTTTCTGGTGAAATCGATGTCTTCGAACAATTCCTGGATCCGTTGTTCAATGTCATCCAGGTCGATCGGGTGTCGCTCAATGACAACCACCGCGGAATCACTCTCCTGTGTTCTAGTCCAACGCGAATCGGTCCATGCGGTACCCGCCGTACTCGGCACCGCCTGAGGTGATTTCCACCTTTGCTCTTACCAAATAATAATCGAGCTGATCGGTCAGCAGCGCTTCGCGAAGGCGCCACGCCAATTGTCGTCCTTCCGGACCGCTTTTGAGCATTGCGTTGATGACACTTGCCGCATACTCGCGATGTCCTTGTTGGTAGTCAACCCCGTCGACGCCTTGGCGTGTGCCGAGGTGTCCGCTGGGTCCTTTGGCCTCCACGACGACTACACGCGTTTCGCCGCTCTCGCGGTCCCGAACTTCGTAGACGTGGTCGAAAGTGCCTGGGCCCTTTAGTCCTTCCTGCAGTGGTGTCACGTCGAACTGGCTGCCGGGGAATGTGTTCTCCATGGCGTGGGTCGCCGCATGCTCGCCCAGCGCCTCACCGGCGGCGGTCTGCTCAGTGAACGCGGCTTGGCGCTCACTGATCGTCTCCGGGGACGCCTCACCACCGCCGGCTCGCTCCGCCTGGTAAGCGGCATCCGCGGTGACAACGTGATCGCGGGCAGCTTCGCGTCGGTCGATCAGCTCTTGCGCGGCGTGGCGTTCTTGTGGATTGGCCCCATGAACAAGCGTCTCGCCGTCTGCGATGGTGGCGCGCTCGTAGCCGTCGGGCACCGCGACCGGGGCGCCGACTTCGTCGCGGCGGATCAGGGGTACCTGGTCACCGTCGAAGTCGAGTTGGTTCTCGTTTCTGCGCCGGTATTCCGGCTCGGTGGATGTGCTGCCCTCACGCAACGAATCCCGAGTGCGCACCTCGTCGTAATACTTTTCCCGGTAACGGGCGTCGTCGACCTTTTCCTGCAGGCCGGCTGGTGGGTGCCGCCCCTCCAGGCCATCGATCGGATCGTCGGGGATCTCCCGCCCGGCACGGCTCTGTGGGTCCGCGCTGTCGGGGCTCTCGTTGCCGTGATGAGCGTCAGGCTGGGCGTGGTCCGGTCCTGGCGAGTCGGGTGCCTGCCGTGCGGTGCCGTCGGGCTCGAATTGATGCCAACTACCGTCCGGTGGGATCCGCGGTACGCGTTCGCCGTCCGGGTCGCGATCGAAACCGGTGACCACCGGCGGGCGCCCATCGGGATAGCTCCATACCGGCCGGTCCGGTGCCGTGACCCGTACCCCGAGCTCGCGGGCAAGGTCGGCGGCGAACGAATGGTTTCCGCTGCCGGTGTCACAGGACATCAGCCGAATGGGAGTCTGTCCGTCCCATCCGCTGTTGCGAATCGCATCGGCGAAATCGTGTGGCGAGAGCTGATGCTGATTTCCGGCGCTGTCGTACACCGAGACGCTGTGGTGATCGCCGTGTACGTCAACGGTGAACTCACCGGGGAATCTCGGAACATCGCCGGCCGCAGCCCGCATGTGTGCATCCGCTGGGTCGAAGAAGGCGGCACCCGCGGGAGTTTCGAAAGTGGAGTGCCGGAACGCATCTGCGGCCCCGGCGCTGGAATGTCGATCAGGAGGTGGCCCAGTGTCGCGGAATTCGGGGCCTCGATGCGTGGCATCGGGCGGTTCGGGGTGTGGCCCGTGCTGTGTGGAATCGGGGAAGACCCAGTCGCCGCCCTTGTGCTGTGGCCAGCCGTCGACGACGTGATCGTCTGGAGCCTTGGCTGGTACCCAGGTGTCCTCGTCTGCCAGACGTGCCACCGTGTGTCGCGATCCGTCGGGGTCGATGCGGACCAACTCCGCGCCGGGGGCCCACTGGCCGTCGATCAGTTGGTATTCCGGGTTGAGTCCATCGCCTGCGCCCGTGTAGCCGGTGCCAGTGTGCGGAGGGTCGCCGAAGCGGAGGTCCCTGGTGTAGGGATCGGCAATCCCGAGACGATCGGTAATCCGGCCGTTGGGCACCCGGAGTTCCCCGGTGGTCACCCGTCCTTCGACAACGTAGGCGTGATCAGTGGTAGTGAATACCTCGTAAGGAGACCCGTCCCCATAGTCCAGACGCAATGCGTGCAACAGGTCTGAAGGCGTGCGGAGTTTCGCCGCGTCGGAGGCGACGGAAACGCACCCACCCGCGCCGTTGGCCCTGTACTCGCCGCCACCGCCGAATCTGGAGCCGGGGTTGGCGATCTGTTCAAGAATGGACTTGACGGCTCCTTCGCCGACGACCTTCTGAATGGTGTCGTTGGGGCCGGGGTGCGGATGGGCCATCCGCGCCTCGTACATCACCTGCAGCTGCTGATGACTGAAGTGTTCGGCCAGGTGTTCGCGACCGACGACCGCGGCCGTTCGTTGCCAATCGATGAACTCGTTGAGGGTCACGCCGTGCCGGTCGAGCACCGGCATCACCGCATCAACCGGGTCCGGCCGCGGCGCGTCCGATCGGTCGCCGGCGTGGCTTGGCGTTCCGCTTGGAGGGTGGTCCTCGGTGTGTGGACCGCTCGGCGCGGGTTGCGGGTGCTCGGCGGCGGGCCGCAGATTCTCCGCTCCCTGACCGGCGCGTGGGCCCGAATCGTGGTCAGGCTCTCTCGGGCTCGAGGGGCGCTGAGGTTGCTCGGTGCTGGGCTGTTTGTGCTCGGGGGCGTGTGATTCTCCCTGCGCGGCAGCGGGTTTCACCGGCGGACTGGGATTGGTGTCGCGGGCCGGTCCGGCGGCGGCGCGGTCTGTTGGACGCTGCGGCGGCGGGTTCTTCGCGGTCGTGTCGCGTGGTGTCGGGGTCCCCGCGGGTCTCTCCGTGTTGGGGGTGGGAGTGCGACTGCTGGTCGGGTTCGCGCTGTGGCCGCCACCGGGTGTGCTGCTGTGGCCACCGGGTGCGTGGTGGCCGACGGGGCCCATGGGGCCGCCCATGTTCATCGCGTTGGCGAGCGAGTTGGTGGAGGCGTTGGTGTCGGTGTCACGGTGAGCAGGAGCATCGGTCACGTGCGACGGCGCGGTGTGGTCGGTGCGGTGCGCACCGTCGGTGGTGGGCGAGTCGTGAGTGCGGGAATGATCTGTGGGGGAAGGACTTTCGCGGCTACCAGGGTGTTCGCCGTTACCAGAGTGGCGCTCCGTGCCGGAGGTGTGATCACCGGGGCGACTGTCGGCATCGCCGCGGTGCCCGGTGTCGCTTGGCGTGTGGCCGCCGCTGTCGCGGGAGCCGGTCGTGTCGTGGCTGCCCCGCTGGTCGTGGGCGGGCGAACTATTGCCCTGGTCGTGTGTGCTTGTGTCCGTGGAGTTTTGCGGGGAATGCTGCGATTGCGATGGCCCGTGCGACGAATCAGATGGGGTGTGGGCGGCGGCGGGTGGTTCACTCGATCGCGGACCGTCAGAGGTGGGGCCGTGAGAGCCCCGGCCGTTGCTGCCCGGACCACTGCTCGATTGCGGTCCGTCGCCGGAATGCGTTGGCCCACCAGAGGACTGGGGACCATCGTGGCGGGACGGCCCCGCATCGGCGGGTCCTGATGAGCGCTCCGGCGGGCCCGAATGCTGCCCGGGACCATCCCCGCCGGGCCGCACCGGGGTGTGATCAGGACCGGGCGGGTCCGGCGGCCCACCCAGCCCACGCGGTGTGCCCCCAGACGGGTCACCGATCGTGGGTGGCCTTGGGGCGTCACCGATCTCGGGCATCGCCCCGCCGTCAAAGCGTGGGGCCTGGGTGTGATTGCCGAGATCGCTGAGGCCCTCTAGGCCGTCGTGGTCTCCGGCATCGACCGAACCGCGGCCGCGGGGCCCCAACCTGGCGAGGTCGGACAGCTTGCGTTCCCCGCTGGCCAGATCCTTGGCGAGCTTTGCGCCCTTGGCCACCGACCCGGTCTTGCTGAGCGCGCCGCCGGGCACGAACAACGACCCGATGTTGAAGCCTGCTTCACCCAACGCGCGCCCAGGATGATCGCCCGACCATTTGTCCCACGCGACAAACTGCTTCCCCATGGCGATGAGCACGTCGTCGGTCTTGGACGGATCTTTGGCGATCATCGTGGCGACGTCGTACATCCCTTTCCAGGTGTCGAAATCAGCCAGCGACACAAGCCCCGAGACGGTCCCGACCAGTCCTGATATCAAGCCGACCTGTACATCGGTGTAGAACTTGATCCCGTCGGCCAACGCGCCGCCGATGTCGTCGCCGAACACAGCGATCAGCACCGGACGGATCATTTTCTGGAATGCGTCGGCCGCTTCGCCGAGCAGTGTGAGGGCTTCACCCAGCAGTCCCGTGACCGCCTTGACGTTGGTTTGGAAGTTGTGCCACAACGCCTTGATGTTGTCGGCGACCTCCCGCACCAGTTTCATGCCGTCACCGGTGAGGATGTCTTTCGCGGCGTCGAACAGACCGTCCAGGGACAGCCGGTTCAGAATTCTGCGGATCGCGTTCTGGGTTTCCTGCACCTGGTTGGCGTAATCCTCGACCGCCTTGGCGACGCTGTCGGAAATCTCCGTCAAGGACTTGATGTTCTCGCCGAGGGTGTTGAGCGCCTCCTTCATTTTCCCGGACTCGTCGATGTGTTGGGCGCCGACCACTGCTTTCGGTGCTGTGAGCATGGAATCGAAGACTTTGAACCCGTTGGCGAAGTTGCGCCACTGCGCAGCAGTGACTTTCATCAAACCGGCATGGCCGTTGGGCCACGTGTTCACCGGCAGGAACATCGTGATCAGGTTCCATTTCGGCGGCGGCGGAACCAGCAAGTTCTGCGGCATTCGCGCGGCCTGCCCCGGATGGGATTCCTGCGGCGCAGGGCCGAGCCCTCCAGAAGGCCCCGACCCGCCGATCGTCGATGCCGCATCGGCATCGCGGTAGTTGTGGCCCGATGCCATCAGCCGGTAGCCGACACTCTTGAATGCGTTCGCCGCGCCCGCCAACGTGTTGGTGAATTCCTGGCTTTGCCGCCCGTACTGCACGCCCATGTTGAATCCGGCGAGGTCGAAACCCGAGGCCAAACCCTCGGCGACCATGGGCTTGACCGCCTCCGACAGCGCACCCAACTGCTCGCCGGCAGCCAGCACAATCTGACCCGCGGCGATCAGCGCATCGGGTTCAACTTCAATGCGGCCGGGCACCGCATCCCCTGTCGACCGCGGCTAATCCCACATCTCTCCGTTTCGGGAGGCAGCGTCGGTGTAGTTCTTCTTCGCCCCGGCCAGAACGTCCTTCAACTTCGTCAGCTGCTCGTTCATCAGGCGAGCGCCGTCCTCCCACTGCTGCTGAAACTGGGCCTGGGCGTCCGAGGCCTCGCCATGCCAGGTGGCGTGCAACACCGCCATCGTCTGGTCGACGTCCTCCAACACTTCCTGGACGGATTTCCCGAACTGCTCCAGATGGGTGATCGCGCCCTCCATTGCCGCGAAATCGACGACAAGCACGCTCACACCTCCCGGCCATCAGCGGGTCGCGTCTGCGGCCGGGCCGGCTGTGGGCCGGCGGGCGCTGTGGATTCGGACAGCCCATCGACGATGGGGGCTTTCAGCCCCGGTTGCTCAGCCGATGGCCCTGCCGCGCCATCGGTTTCGCTGCCGCGATCCGTCTCGGCTTCGGCTTTCTCCTTCTCGGCCTTGTCCCTGTCGTCTTCGTTTTCGCCGGTCGTGCCGTCGTCGGCACCGTCCTTGTCGGCAGACTCCGCGCCACCTTGTTGGCCCTGCGCCGCAGCTTGCGTCGAGGCCTGCACGATCCCGGTCGCCAACTGTGCGGCCTGTCCTACGGCCTGGGACAACCCTTGGCCCAACTGGCCGACCTGCCCCAGCGCGCCCACCAGCTGCTGGGCCAGACTCGCCAACTGCTCAGCTCCACCAGCGCCGCCAGGCGAACTACCGGACTGGGCCGCACCGGCACCCGAACCGGACCCGGCACCGGAGCCCGGGCTACCGCCGGAACCACCTCCGCCGGCAGCAGCACCGCCGCCGCCGCCCATCGCCGACTGCAGCGCTGCCGCGCTGTCCGAGTCGGTCTTGGCGTATTCCTTGCCGGCCAGCGACAACATGTCACCCATCGACTGCAAACCGCGCACAACCTGGCCCGCGCCGTTGTGCCAGCCGTCCCATGCCGTCCCGAAAGCCGTTGCCGCGCCGCCCTTCCAGCCCGATCCCAACAACTGCGTGGTTTCCAAATCCACGCTGGAAAGCCCGTCCTGCAGTTGCTGCGCCGCGTCTTTGAACCGTGCCGAGGCGGCCATCAACGCCGACACCTCAACTTCGAGCCGCCCCATCTGCCCCCCATTCAGTTGATTCCCAGGATATGGCCAGAATCGGGCACGCACCGACACCAACTGGTGTCGTACCCCCGAGCCATGCTGACCCCATGCTCGACCTGGTCCTGCCCGTGGAATGTGGTGGCTGCGGCGCTCCGGCGACCCGCTGGTGTCCCGCCTGTGCGGCGGAACTGACGGTCCGCCCCGACGAGCCGCACGTCGTCACGCCGCGTGAGGACCCGGGCGTGCCGGTCTTCGCGCTCGGGCGCCACGCCGGGGCCAGAAGACGGGCCGTCGTCGGACTCAAGGAGCACGGCCGCACCGATCTCGTGGCGCCGCTGGCCGACGCGGTCGCCGCGGCCCTGCGGACCTTGATCACCTGGGGCCTGATCGTGCCGCCGCTGACGGTGGTGCCCGCGCCCACCCGCAGCCTGGCCGCGCGGCGCCGCGGCGGCGACCCCGTCGCGAAGATCGCCCGCGCCGCGGCCGCGGCTCTTCCGGGAGTGACGGTCCAGCCGGCGTTGGTCATGCGGGCCTTCACCAGAGACTCCGTCGGCCTCTCCAGTGCGCAACGACAGCGCAACATCCGCGGCCGCGTTCGACAGCGTGCACCGGTGGTGGGGGAGGCCATCGTGTTCGACGATGTGGTGACGACGGGGACGACGGCGGCCGAGGCCGTTCGGGTCCTGCAAACATCCGGGGCACAGGTGGCGGCGGTGCTCGCAATAGCACACGCGTGAGCCTCGAGACGGCACGACACGGCCGGAGCAGTACCTACATCAACTCGATATGAAGTTCTCAAAACCGGTATGCGAAATCGGTGGCACGACTAGGTGAACTCGGACTACCGTCGGCTGCAACCACCCGTGAAGCCTCACGGCGGTACCGACATATTCACTCGGTACCAAATCGCTGACAGCGGTAGGAGGTGAGTAGTCAACACCTTGCGCCGGGCTGCGGCGACTTGCAGACCCGCTCGGCGCGTAGTTCAGACCGTGTGCAAGAAGAGCCACACGTGCACTGCGAGAGAGAAGCGAGTTGCTAAGCATGACAACCCAATCCGTGGATTCTGCCCGCTCGACCATGTTTGCCGACGACACCGAGCCTGCGCCCGAACCGCACGCCGACGTCGTCGTCAAGGGCCGCAACGTCGAGGTCCCCGAACACTTCCGCATCTACGTTTCCGAGAAGCTCGCTCGATTGGAGCGCTTCGATCGCACCATCTACCTGTTCGATGTCGAACTCGACCACGAGAAGAACCGGCGCCAGCGCAAGAACTGCCAGCATGTCGAGATCACGGCACGCGGCCGCGGGCCGGTCGTTCGTGGCGAAGGCTGTGCGGACAGCTTCTATGCGGCCCTCGAATCGGCCGTCGGCAAACTCGAGAACCGGCTCAGGCGCAGCAAGGACCGCCGCAAGATCCACTACGGCGACAAGACGCCGGTGGGCCTGGCCGAGGCGACGTCCATCGTGCCGCCCGAGGATCTGCCGGAGGTGCCGAACCAGACCGCAGCCGCCGAGGTCGACGACCATGTGCCCGGTCAGGTGGTCCGCGTCAAGGAGCACCCGGCCAACCCGATGACGGTCGATGATGCGCTCTACGAGATGGAGCTGGTCGGACACGACTTCTTCCTGTTCCACGACAAGGAGAGCGACCGGCCGACGGTGGTCTACCGCAGACATGCCTACGACTACGGATTGATCCGTCTGTCCTGAGGTCCCGCTGATGCGCCCCCGGCCGAACCGCCGGGGGCGCACTCTTATCTGCCGATTCCGCCGGTCACCTACGATGGTCACGTCTAACCCGCTGACGTATATCCGTTCCAGACCCACAGGGGAAAAGCGTGCTGTCGAAGTTGCTCCGCATCGGTGAAGGCCGCATGGTCAAGCGCCTGCAAAAGGTCGCCGACTATGTCAACACCTTGTCCGATGACGTCGAGAAGCTGTCGGACGACGAGCTGCGCGCCAAGACCGAAGAGTTCAAGAAGCGCATCGCCGGTGGTGAGTCGCTCGACGACCTGCTGCCCGAGGCCTTCGCCGTCGCCCGCGAGGCGGCCTGGCGCGTGCTGGACCAGCGCCACTTCGACGTCCAGGTGATGGGCGGCGCCGCGCTGCACTACGGCAACGTCGCCGAGATGAAGACCGGTGAGGGCAAGACCCTGACCTGTGTGCTCCCGGCCTACCTCAACGCGCTCTCCGGCAAGGGTGTGCACGTCGTCACCGTCAACGACTACCTGGCCAAGCGCGACAGCGAGTGGATGGGCCGTGTGCACCGCTTCCTCGGCCTGGAGGTCGGGGTGATCCTGTCGCAGCTGACGCCGGAGGAGCGTCGCGCCGCGTACAACGCCGACATCACCTACGGCACGAACAACGAGTTCGGCTTCGACTACCTGCGCGACAACATGGCGCACTCGGTCGACGACATGGTCCAGCGCGGCCACAACTTCGCCATCGTCGACGAGGTCGACTCGATCCTCATCGACGAGGCCCGTACCCCGCTGATCATCTCCGGCCCCGCCGATGGCGCGTCGAACTGGTACACCGAGTTCGCGCGCATCGCGCCGCTCATGGAGAAGGACGTCCACTACGAGGTCGACATCCGCAAGCGCACCATCGGTGTGCACGAGGCCGGTGTGGAGTTCGTCGAGAACCAGCTGGGCATCGACAACCTCTACGAGGCCGCCAACTCGCCGCTGGTCAGCTACCTGAACAACGCCATCAAGGCCAAGGAACTGTTCCAGCGCGACAAGGACTACATCGTCCGCGACGGCGAGGTCGTCATCGTCGACGAGTTCACCGGCCGTGTGCTGGTCGGCCGCCGCTACAACGAGGGCATGCACCAGGCCATCGAGGCCAAGGAGCACGTCGAGATCAAGGCCGAGAACCAGACCCTGGCCACCATCACGCTGCAGAACTACTTCCGGCTCTACGACAAGTTGTCCGGCATGACCGGTACCGCGGAGACCGAGGCCGCCGAGCTGCACGAGATCTACAAGCTCGGCGTGGTGCAGATCCCCACCAACCGGACCATGATCCGCCAGGACCAGTCCGACCTCATCTACAAGACCGAAGAGGCCAAGTACATCGCTGTCGTCGACGACGTGCAGGAGCGCTACGAGAAGGGCCAGCCGGTCCTGATCGGTACCACCAGCGTCGAGCGGTCGGAGTACCTGTCCAAGCAGTTCACCAAGCGCCGCATCCCGCACAACGTGCTCAACGCCAAGTACCACGAGCAGGAGGCGAGCATCATCGCCGAGGCGGGCCGGCTGAAGGCCGTCACGGTCGCCACCAACATGGCCGGTCGTGGTACCGACATCGTGCTGGGCGGCAACGTCGACTTCATCACCGACGCGCGCCTGCGCAAGCGCGGTCTGGACCCGGTCGAGACCCCGGAGGAGTACGAGGCGGCCTGGCACGAGGAGCTGCCGAAGGTCAAGCAGCTGGTCGAGGAAGAGGCCAAGAAGGTCCGCGAGGTCGGTGGCCTCTACGTGCTGGGCACCGAACGCCACGAGTCCCGTCGTATCGACAACCAGCTCCGCGGTCGCTCGGGCCGTCAGGGTGACCCGGGCGAGTCCCGGTTCTTCCTGTCGCTGTCCGACGAGCTGATGCGCCGCTTCAACGGCGCCACCCTCGAGGCGTTGCTGACCCGGCTGAACCTGCCGGACGACGTGCCGATCGAGGCCAAGATGGTGACCCGCGCGATCAAGAGCGCGCAGACCCAGGTCGAAGGGCAGAACTTCGAGGTCCGCAAGAACGTCCTCAAGTACGACGAGGTGATGAACCAGCAGCGCAAGGTCATCTACCGCGAGCGCAAGGCGATCCTCGAGGGGGAGGACGTCCAGGACACGGCGCACAAGATGCTGGTCGACGTCATCACCGCCTACGTCGACGGCGCCACCGCCGAGGGCTACGCCGAGGACTGGGATCTGGCCAAGCTGTGGGACGCGCTCAAGACGCTGTACCCGGTGGGCCTGGACTACCACAACCTGATCGACTCCGACGAGGTCGGCGAGCCGGGCGAGCTGACGCAGGACGAGCTGCGTGAGGCGCTGATCGCCGATGCCGAAAAGGCTTATGCCAAGCGCGAAGCCGACCTGGAGGCCATCGCCGGTCCCGGTGCCATGCGGCAGCTGGAGCGCAGCGTCCTGCTGAACGTCATCGACCGCAAGTGGCGCGAGCACCTCTACGAGATGGACTACCTCAAGGAGGGCATCGGCCTGCGGGCCATGGCGCAGCGCGACCCGCTGGTCGAGTACCAGCGCGAGGGCTTCGACATGTTCACGGGCATGCTCGAAGGCTTGAAGGAGGAGTCGGTCGGCTTCCTGTTCAACGTGCAGGTCGAGGCTCAGCAGGCGCCGCAGGTGGCCCCGGTCGCCGCGCCGCAGGGGCTCGCGCAGTTCGCCGCGGAGGCCGAGCAGAACGCCGCCCAAGAGCAGGCCGCACCGGCCGCGTTGCGCGCCAAGGGAATTGAGGACAAGGCCCCGGCCATGACCTACAGCGGTCCAGCAGAGGACGGGTCCGCGGAGGTGCGTCGCGAGGGTGGCCGGCACGCGGCGGGCCCGGGCTCGCGTCGGGAACGCCGTGAGGCCGCGCGCAAGCAGAAGCGGCGGTAACCCGCTCAACCCAGCTGCAGGGCCACGAATTGCCAACGCCCGCCGAGCATTTCGATGCGTCCGGCGGCGGCGTGCAGTCGTGGCCCGCGGCTGAAGGTGGCGAACACCTCGGCGGCCGTGGGCAACCCGTCCTGTTCACGGGCGGTGCGTAGCCGCACCTTGCGCAGCGCTGCCGTGCCATCGCTCCGGTTGTGGTGGGGCCATGACGACATGGCGTCGAACAGTGTCGAGGTGACCAGCGGACGCAGCTGCGCCATCGGCCGGCGTCGGTCGCTGACCTCCAGGACCCGGCGCAGGGCAGCGTCGGCGAACATCAGCGCGGCCGTGGGCGGCGCGACCTCGTGCCGAGATACGACGGCGGATACGGTCGCGCAGTCCGGTTCGGGATCGGCCACCACCTGCAGTCGGTTGGGGGCACGCACCGCCGCGCCGGTCTCGATCGGCGCAGGCTCGTAGTCGACGATCGGCGCCGTGAGGTCGATGTCGATGCGGGTCGATGCGGTCATGAAATCTCTCCAGCGGTCGGTCAGGTGCGTGACGCATCTGCTGGAGAGTTGCAGACCGCTAAATCATCGCACCGGTTTCACCAGGTGCTCGACGCCAATTCGCCGATCCGGTGCTGCGGGGGACCGGTCCCGGGGATACCGTGACGGGGTCGTTCCGGCAGGGGTGAAGGAGGCACGGGCTGCATGGTGACCCGGTTGTCGGCGTCGGACGCGTCGTTCTACGGGCTGGAAGACTCATCGACACCCATGTACGTCGGGACGCTGTCCATCCTGCGTAAGCCGCGGGCCGGCCTGAGCTACGAGACGCTGCTGGCGACCGTCGAGGCCAGGCTGCCGCAGATCCCGCGCTACCGGCAGAAGGTCCGCGAGGTGACGCTCGGGCTGGCCCGGCCGGTCTGGGTCGACGACCGCGACTTCGACATCACCTATCACATCCGGCGCTCGGCGCTGCCGTCCCCGGGCAGTGATGCCCAGCTCCATGATCTGGTGGCCCGGCTGGGCTCGCGGCCGCTGGACAAGACCCGGCCGCTGTGGGAGATGTGCCTGGTCGAAGGGCTCTCCGACAATCGGCTGGCGATCTACACCAAGACCCACCAGGCCCTCGTCAACGGCATGACAGCGCTGGAGATCGGGCACGTCATCGCCGACCGCACGCAGAAGCCGCCCGAGTTCGGCGAGGACATCTGGATCCCGGGCCGCGAACCCAGCGACGCCTCGCTGCTGCTGGGCGCCATCGGGGAGTGGATCACGCGCCCGACGGCGCAGCTGGCCGCGGTCCAGTCGGCGGCGGCGGACATGATCTCCAGCACCGAACAGTTCGTCGAGGCCGGCCGGCGCGTCATCGACATGGCCCGCACGCTGGTCCGGGGCACCGCCCCGAGCAGTCCGCTGAACGCCACCGTGTCCCGCAACCGGCGGTTCACCGTCGCCAAACACGAGCTGGAGGAGTACCGCCAGCTACGGACGCGCTTCGACTGCGACGTCAACGACGTGGTGCTGTCGGTGGTGACCGGCGCGCTGCGGAACTGGCTGATGTCCCGCGGTCAATCGGTGTCGACGGGCCTGACAGTGCGGGCCATGGCGCCGATGTCGGTCTATCCCGAAACCGACCATCTGGAGACCGCCGGCCCCGGCCAGGCGATCAGCGAGGTGACGCCGTTCCTGGTCGACCTGCCGGTGGGCGAGAACAACGCGCTCGTCCGGCTGTCCCAGATCGCGCACGCCACCGAGACCCAGGCCACGACGACCACCCCGGTCGACGCGCGCACCATCGTCACGCTGTCGGGTTTCGCGCCGCCGACGCTGCACGCCATGGGCACCCGGGTCGCGACCAGCTTCCCGGCGCGCCAGTTCAACCTGTTGATCACCAACGTCCCCGGCGCGCAGAAGCAGATGTACGTCGCGGGCACCAAGCTGCTGGACACGTACGCGGTGCCGCCGCTGCTGAACAACCAGGTGCTGGCGCTCGGCATCACGTCGTACAACGGCAGCCTCTACTACGGCATCAACGCCGACCGCGAGGCCATGAGCGACGTCGACGTCTTCCCCAGCCTGTTGCGCGAGGCGCTCGACGAGCTGCGCGAGGTGGCGCGCTGATGGCGTCCAGGAAGGCCCGCAAGATTCCCAACGACGTCTACGAGGCCGAAATCTTCCGGCTGCAGACCGAGTTGGTGAAGCTGCAGGAGTGGGTGCGTGCCACCGGTGCCCGCATCGTCATCGTCTTCGAGGGGCGCGACGCCGCGGGCAAGGGCGGCACCATCAAGCGCATCACCGAATACCTGAGTCCGCGTATCGCGCGCGTCGCGGCGCTGCCGGCGCCGAGCGACCGGGAGCGAGGCGAGTGGTACTACCAGCGCTACATCGCGCACCTGCCGGCCAAAGGCGAGATCGTGCTGTTCGACCGGTCCTGGTACAACCGGGCCGGCGTCGAAAAGGTGATGGGGTTCTGCACCCCGCAGGAGCACGCGCTGTTCCTGCGGCAGACCCCGATCTTCGAGCAGATGCTGATCGACGACGGCATCATCCTGCGCAAGTACTGGTTCTCGGTGTCCGACGGCGAACAGCTGAAGCGGTTCCGGTCCCGCCTGAACGACCCCGTCCGGCAGTGGAAGCTCTCGCCCATGGACCTCGAGTCGGTGTACCGCTGGGAGGACTACTCGCGCGCCAAGGACGAGATGATGGTCCACTGCGACACCCCGCAGAGCCCCTGGTTCGTCGTCGAATCCGATATCAAGAAGCACGCGCGGCTGAACATGATCGCGCATCTGCTGTCGACGATCCCGTACGAGCCGGTCGACCATCCGAAGGTGGAGCTGCCGGAGCGTCCGGTCATCACCGGGACGTACATCCGGCCCTCACGCGAACTCACCACCTATGTGCCAGATCACGTGGCCGAGCTGATGAGCGATCCCGAGAGATCCCTTTAGAGTGCCCTGGTGCGTGTCTATATTCCGGCGACCCTGGCGATGCTGTCGCAACTCGTGGCAGACGGGGTGATGCCGGCCCGCAGCGGTACTGCGTTCGCGGTGACGCCGACGCTGCGTGAGGCCTACGCGCACGGCGACGAGGACGAGCTCGGCGAGATCGCGCTGCAGGAAGCCGCGCTGGCGTCACTGCGGCTGCTGGCCGGCGAAGGGGTCGGCGAGGACGCCGGGTTGCCGCCGCGGCGGGCGGTGCTGGTGGCCGAGGCCGAAGAGGTGACGGTCCGCCCGGATTTGGACGACGCGGTGGTGCGCCTGGCCGGGCCGGTCAAGCTGGCCGACGTGATCGCGGCGTACGTCGACAACTCGGCGGCCGAGCCGGCGGTGCTTGCTGCGGTGGCCGTCGTCGACGCCGCCGACCTCGGTGACGAGGACGCCGAGCTCACCGTCGGAGATGCTCAGGATCATGATCTGGCGTGGTACGCCGCTCAGGAGTTACCGTTTTTGTTGGAGCTTCTATAGCCCTTGTCCCTGGCTTGCAGGGGTAGCTACTTGTGCGTAGGTTACGGTACCGTAGGTTAGGACGACCAACCGAGCGGGAGTGAACGTGGCCAAGAACACCATCAAGGTCTCGGCCAATGTGGTCGACACGGTGCGGCCCAAGGTTGCCGGCGCCAAGGAACGGCCGGGGTGGCACGCGCTGCGCACACTCGTCGGGCGCATCACCACACCGCTGCTGCCGGATGACTACCTCAAGCTGGTCAATCCGCTGTGGTCGGCACGGGAGCTGCGCGGCAAGGTCGTCGAGGTGCGCCGCGAGACCGAGGATTCGGCAACCCTGGTGATCAAGCCGGGCTGGGGCTTCTCGTTCGACTACCACCCGGGGCAGTACATCGGCATCGGCTTGCTGGTGGACGGCCGCTGGCGGTGGCGTTCGTACTCGCTGACCTCGAGCCCGGTGGAATCGCGCGGCGACCACACCATCACCATCACGGTGAAGGCCATGCCCGAGGGCTTCCTGTCGACCCACCTGGTCGGTGGCGTGGCGCCCGGCACCATCGTGCGGCTGGCTGCGCCGCAGGGCGAGTTCGTCATGCCGGATCCCGCGCCGGGCAAGGTGCTGTTCCTGACCGCCGGGTCGGGCATCACCCCGGTGATGTCGATGCTGCGCACCCTCGCGCGCCGGGACCAGATCACCGACATCGTCCACCTGCACTCGGCCCCGACCGCGGCCGACGTCATCTTCGCCGACGAGTTGGCCAAGCTGGCCGAGGCTCATCCGAGCTACCAGTTGCGGGTGCGGGCCACCCGTACCGAGGGCCGCCTGGATCTGTCGAAGCTGGACGAGGAAGTCGCCGACTGGCGGACGCGCGAAGCGTGGGCGTGTGGCCCGGAGGCCATGCTCCACGACGCCGAGCGCGAATACGGGGCGGCGGGGCTCGGGGTGCGCCTGCATCTGGAGCGTTTCGCGGCGTCCCGGGCGGCGGTCGAGGGCACCGGTGGTTCGGTGACCTTCGAGCGCAGCGGAAAGACCGTCGTCGCCGATGCGGCGACATCGCTGATGGAGGCCGGCGAACAGGCCGGCGTGCAGATGCCGTTCGGTTGCCGGATGGGTATCTGCCAGTCCTGCGTGGTGAGTTTGCTGGAGGGTCACGCACGGGATCTGCGGACCGGAGCGGAACGGGAACCGGGAAGTCGGGTGCAGACGTGCGTTTCGGCTGCGGCCGGCGACTGTGTGTTGGATATTTAACAAAACCGCAGATCTGGGAAATGTAGAATTTGCTGTCTAGCAACCTACGGTTGAGTAGGTTACGCTAGCGTAGGTAACTGGAAGGAGGTCGATATGGCAGTCACTGACGTACCTGAATTCACGCACTTGACCGAAGCCGATATCGAGGCTCTGGGCGTCGAGCTGGACGCGATCCGGCAAGACATCGAGGAAAGCCGCGGCGTTCGCGACGCGCGCTACATCCGCCGCACCATCGCGGCACAACGTGCTCTCGAAGTGGCCGGCCGCCTGCTGCTGTTGCGCAGCTCGAAGCGGTCGTACTGGTGGGCCGGGGCAAGCACCCTGGGCGTGGCCAAGATCATCGAGAACATGGAGATCGGCCACAACGTCATGCACGGCCAGTGGGACTGGATGAACGATCCCGAGATTCACTCCTCGACGTGGGAGTGGGACATGAACGGGGTCTCCAAGCACTGGCGGTTCACCCACAACTTCATGCACCACAAGTACACGAACATCCTCGGGATGGACGACGACGTGGGCTACGGCCTGATTCGCGTCACCCGGGACATCCGCTGGAAGCCCCATCACCTGTTCAACCTCGGGTTCAACACCGTCCTGGCGTTGTTGTTCGAGTGGGGCGTGGGTCTGCAGCACCTGGAGCTCGGCAAGATCTTCAAGGGCCGCGACGACCGCAAGGCCACGATGATCCGCGTGCGTGAGTTCGGCACCAAGGCCGCGCATCAGCTGGGCAAGGACTACGTCGCGTACCCCGCGCTCACGTCCCTGTCACCGGGCGCCACGTTCAAGTCGACGATTAAGGCCAACTTCCTGGCCAACGTCATCCGCAACGTGTGGGCCAACGCGGTGATCTTCTGCGGCCATTTCCCCGATGGCGCCGAGAAGTTCACCAAGACCGACATGGTCGGCGAATCCAAGGGCGAGTGGTACCTGCGCCAGATGCTGGGCAGCGCCAACTTCAACTCGGGTCCCGTGCTGCGCTTCATGAGCGGCAACCTGAGCCACCAGATCGAGCATCACCTGTACCCGGACCTGCCCAGCAACCGGCTGTACGAGATCTCGATCCGCGTTCGGGCGCTGTGCGAGAAGTACGACCTGCCCTACACCACCGGGAACTTCCTGGTGCAGTACGGCAAGACGTGGCGCACCATCGCCAAGCTGTCGGTGCCGAACAAGTACCTGACCGACACCGTCGACGACGCCCCGGAGACCCGGAGCGAGCGGATGTTCGTCGAGCTCGACGAGAGCTTCGGCGCCATCGACCCGGCGACCGGCAACAAGCGCGGTCTGAAGACGGCCATCGCCACCGTGCGCAGCCGCCGTCGGGCCAAGCGCGCCGCAGCCGCCGCGTAAAGCAGTCGTGAAAACCCCCAAAACCGGCCGGTTTTGGGGGTTTTTACGTTTTCCTGCGGTCCTTCTGGCAGTGGCGCTCGCCGTCGCCTGCTCGCCGGGGCAGGCGCGGCCCGACACCGCCGCCGTGCAACTGGGCCACGAGTTCGTCCTCGCCGGCGGGCAGGACGCGGTGGTCGACGGTGCCGGGTTGCGGCTGAAATTCGATCGGGTGCTCGATGATTCGCGCTGCCCGAAGCGGGTGTCGTGTGTCTGGACGGGTGCGGCCCGAATCGCGGTCACCGTCACGCCCGACGGCCGGCCGCCGGCCACGCTGGAGTTCAACACCAACCCCGCGCCGGGGCAGACTCACCTGACCGAGACGGTCGGCGGGTTCGCCGTCGAATTACGGTCGCTGGACCCGTATCCCGAGACGCCGGGCACCATCCCGCTGCCGGACTACCGCGCGACGATGCTGGTGACGCGTTAGTACGTCGGCTCGTTCAGGACCGCGAGGAGACGACGGGCCGCCGCGACGCGGTCGACGGCCGGTCCGGTGAGCGCGTCCAGCGCGCACTCTGGGTCCGCCGGTGGGCCCATGTGCCCGCAGCCGCGGGGGCAGTCCTCGATGGCCTCGGCGAGGTCGGAAAAAGCCATCAGCACGTCGTCGGGCTTGATGTGTGCCAGCCCGAACGAGCGGATACCCGGTGTGTCGACGACCCAGCCGTCGTCGAGCGGCAGTGCCACCGACTGCGTCGAGGTGTGCTTGCCCTTGCCGACGCCCGACACGTCACCGGTGGCCCGGTCTGCTTCTGGCACAAGGCGATTCACCAGCGTCGATTTGCCGACACCGGAGTGGCCGAGCAGTACGGTGATCTGACCTTCGAGCAGGGGCGCCACGGCGTCGAGCGGGTCGTCGCGGCCGGCGGTGATGATCGTCAGGTCCAGGCCGGTGAACTCGGCGGCGAACGGTTCGGCGGGAGCCAGGTCCTGCTTGGTCAGGCACAGGATGGGCCGCAGCCCACCGACGTACGCGGCGATGAGGGCACGCTGCACCAGCCCGGCACGCGGCGGCGGATCGGCCAGCGCGACCACCATCAACAACTGGTCGGCATTGGCGACCACCACCCGTTCGGTGGGGTCGGTGTCATCGGCGGTGCGACGCAGCACCGTTCGGCGCTCGTCGCGGCGGACGATGCGCGCCAGGGTGTCGGGCTTGCCGGACAGATCGCCGACGATGCCCACCGAGTCGCCGACCACGATCGGGGTGCGGCCCAGTTCGCGGGCCCGCATCGCGGTGACAATGTGGTCGGGATTGCCGTCCAGCGCACAGCCCCACCGGCCGCGGTCGACGGTGACGACCATGGCCTCGCGCGCGTCGGCGTGGGTCGGCCGGTTCTTGGTGCGCGGACGCGAACCTTTGCCCGAGCGCACCCGGACATCGGATTCGTCGTACTCCCGCAAGCTATTTCCCGGCCAGCAGGTTGGCCCACATACCGGGGAAGTCGGGCAGTGTCTTGGCCGTGGTGGCGATGTCCTCCACCTGGACGCCGGGCACCCGCAGCCCGATGATCGCGCCGGCGGTGGCCATGCGGTGGTCGGCGTAGGACCGCCAGAGGCCGCCGTGCAGCGGCACCGCCGTGATCACCAGACCGTCGTCGGTCTCGCGACACTGGCCGCCCAGCCCGTTGATCTCGGCGGTCAGCGCGGCCAGGCGGTCGGTCTCGTGCCCACGCAGGTGCGCGATGCCCGACAGCGTCGACACCGAACCCTCGCTGGCCAGCGCGGCGAGCGCGGCCATCGACGGCGCTAGCTCGCCGACGGCCTTCAGGTCGGCCTCGAAGCCGCCGTAGGTTTGCGCGCCCCGGACCTCCAGGAACGAATCGACCACCTGGACAACGGTATTCAGCTTGCCCAGCAGCTCCAGGACGTCAGCGGTCGGCTGCACGCTCTGCTGCGGCCAATGGGCCAGCCGCACCGTGCCGCCCGTCACCGCGGCGGCGGCCAGGAACGGCACCGAATTCGACAGGTCGGGTTCGATGGCCCAGTGCCGCGCCGCGATCGGGCCCGACGCCACGTGCCAACGGTTCGGCTCGCTGTAGTCGACCTCGACGCCCGCCTCGCGCAGCATCGTGATGGTCATCTCGATGTGTGGCTGCGACGGCACCGTCGCACCGGTGTGGATCACCGTCAGGCCGTCGCGGAAAGTGGCTCCCGCCAACAACAGTCCGGACACGAACTGCGACGACGACGACGCGTCGATCCGCACCTCGCCGCCGGCCACCGACCCGGTGCCCGACACGGTGAACGGCATGCCGTCGCCGTCGATGTCGACGCCGAGACCGCGCATCGCGTCCAGCAGGGGCGTGATGGGACGGGTCTTGGCCTGCTCGTCGCCGTCAAAGATGACGCGTCCGGTGCCTTGCGCGGCGACCGGCGGGACGAACCTCAGCACGGTGCCGGCGAGCCCGCAGTCGATGCGCACGTCGCCGGTGGGGGAGATGGCGCCACCGACGGTCAGTTCGGTGCCGTCACCGGTGATCGTCACGCCCAGCGCCTGCAGTGCGCCGATCATCAGGTTGGTGTCGCGGCTGCGCAGCGCGCCGCTGATGGTCGAGGTGCCCTGCGGTGTGGCCAGGGCTGCCAAGATCAGCGCTCGGTTGGTCTGCGACTTCGATCCCGGCACGGTGACAGTGGCCTGCACCGGACCGGTCACCGACGGTGCGGGCCAGAGTTCCATGCCCCTATCCTGCCTGGTATGTGCGGGCGATTTGCAGTCACCACCGACCCGGCGCTGCTGGCCGAGAAGATCCAGGCTCTCGACGAGACGAATGCCAAGGCGTCGGACGCCGCCAAAGACGGCGGTGAACAGGGCGGCACCCTGCCGTCGGCCAACTACAACGTGGCGCCCACCACGACGATCAGCACCGTGGTGCGGCGGCATTCCGAGCCTGACGACGAGCCCACCCGCCGGGTGCGGTCGATGCGCTGGGGCCTGATCCCTCCGTGGGTCAAGACCACGGCCGACGGCGCGCCGGACACCAAGGGGCCGCTGCTGATCAACGCGCGTGCCGAGACGCTGACCACGTCGCCGGCGTTCCGCGGATCGGCGAAGTCGAAGCGCTGCCTCGTCCCGATGGACGGCTGGTACGAGTGGCGGCCCAACCCGGCCGCCGACGGCAAGAAGGCCACGAAGACGCCGTTCTACATGCACGCCGCGGACGACGACCTGCTCTTCATGGCGGGTCTGTGGTCGACGTGGCGGCCGGCCGGCGCGCCCAAGGACAGCCTGCCGCTCGTCAGCTGCACCATCATCACGACGGAGTCGGTCGGGCCGCTGGCCGGTATCCACGACCGCATGCCACTGACCATCAGCGCCCGTGACTGGGACCGTTGGCTCGATCCCGACGCACCCATCGACGAGGGGCTGTTGCGCGGGCACGGCGACCTGGACCGCATCGTCACCCGTGAGGTGTCCAAGTTGGTCAACAGCATTCGCAACAACGGCCCCGAACTCATCGAGCCCGCCGACAACGAATCCGAAGGGACGCTGTTTTGACCGCCCTGGACCCGCTGTTGGTGGAAGCCCTCGGCGCTGACCTGCGCTCGGCCGGCTACACCACCGACGGCGTGGCCGAACTGCTCGGCGACGACGCGAACGCCGCGATGGGCCGGGGCGTGTGGTGGCCGGCGCTGCGCGCGACTGCCGGCGGCGGCCGCCTGGCCACGCTGGTGCGATTGTTCCTGCTGGGCACCGACGAACCGGCCGATCAGGTGCGGGCGGCGTTCCCGTCGGCCGGTCTGGCCGAATTGGCGGCGGCCGGCGTGCTGGAGGAGGTGGGCGACACCGTCAGGGCGGCCCTCGACATCCGGCCGCACAGTGATGGTGAACGCGATTTCTACGTCGTCTCCGACCAGGATGCCGCTCTGCGCGGCGGGCCGGTCGAGCATGAGCACGTGCTCGGCATCGGTGGTGCGTCGATGTCGTTGGCGCGGGCCGTGATTCGCACCCCGGTGCAGCGCGCGCTCGATCTGGGTACCGGCTGCGGCATCCAGGCGCTGCACCTGAACGGGCACTGCGCCGACATCGTGGGCACCGACACCAACCCGCGGGCACTGACACTGGCGCGGGCGACCGCGGGCATCAACGGCATGTCCTGGGACATGCGGCCCGGCAGCCTGTTCGAGCCGGTGGCGGGGGAACGGTTCGACCTGGTCGTGTCCAACCCGCCGTTCGTGGTGGGCGCGGGCGCCCAGGACTACATCTACCGCGATTCGGGGGTCGCCGGAGATGGGCTGTGCCGCACCATCATCGAGAACGTCGGCAACTACCTGACCCCCGGCGGCACCGCGCAGATCATGGCCAATTGGATTGTCCGGGAAGATGATTGGCGGTCCCGGGTGCAGGAGTGGCTGGCGGGTACCGGGTTGCACGCCTGGGTGGTGCAGCGCGAACTGGCCGACCCGGTCAGCTATGTGTCGCTGTGGCTGGCCGACGCGGGGGAGTCCGCGGAACAGATCGCGCAGCGCGGCGCCGACTGGCTGGACTGGTTCGACGCCGAGGGCATCACCGGGATCGGCATGGGACTGATCTCGCTGCGTGTGCCGCGTCCCGGTGAGGCACCCGAGCAGATCCTCGAGGAGATCACCGACGAACCCATCACGGGCATCGAGGTGGAGGCGTTCTTCGCCCGTCGCGCCTACCTGCGTGACACCTCGGACGACGCGCTGCTGGCTGCCCGCCTGTCGACCGCTCCGGTACTGCTGGAACAGCATTCACTGCCGGGGCCGGACGGCTGGCAGGAGATCGGATGCGCGGTCCGTCGTCCCGGCGGGCCGGGTGCGGTGCTCGGGGTGGACGAGGTGTTCACGGCGCTGCTGGCCGGGTGCCGCGGTGAGGTGCCGCTGGGCACGCTCATCGGACTGCTGGCCGCGCATCACGGGGTGGACGCCGACGCGCTGGCCGAGGCCGCGCTGCCGGAGATCCGCGAGGCCATCGCCCGGGGAATTCTCTACCAGGCCAACTGATTTCAGCGGCGGCGTGCCGTGATCACCGCGTGCGGCGCGTCGAAGGCGACGGTGCCGTCGGCGGCTTCGTGTGCGGTGAACGCCGCGGTGAAGGCCCCGATGAGCCGGCTCCTGGTCTCGTCGTCCAGGTAGGTCAACGTGGTGACGTGCATGGGTGATTCGTCGGTGACGAAGCGGACGGCGTCGTCCACCGAGCCGAATCTCCAGGTGAGGGTGCCGCTTTCGATGGCGACATCGGCGAAATCGGGATCGAGCCGCTCGTGGACGAGCTCGGGCACGCCCCACTGATCGGGTGAGTACGGGCCCGGCTCCGGTTGGCCCAACACCTCGACGACCGGGGTGAAGAACGGGTTGTCGCCGGCCTTGACCCATGTCGAAAACCCGAGAGTGCCAGCGGGTTTGAGCAGCCTCGCCAGCTCGGCGACCATCGCGGTCGGTTCGACGAAGATGATGCCCATGTTGGACACCGCGGTGTCGAAGGAGGCGTCGGGCAGGCCGGTGGCCGACGCGTCGGCGGCCACCCACTCGACGGCGTCGCCGCCGGGCTTGGCCTCGGCGATGGCCAGCAGCTCCGGCGTGATGTCGACACCTGTGACCCGGGCACCGAGGCCGGCGGCGTGCAGCGACGCATTACCGGTTCCACAGGCCAGATCGACCAATGCGGTGCCGGCGCCGTGCGGTACCGCGGCCACCACCTCGACGGCGATGGGGGAGATGAATTCGGCGACGGCTTCGTACCGTCCGACTGACCACGTCGACATGCCGCCACTGTATGCCTAGGTTGAAAGCACCATGACCGACGACGAAGAACCCGCACCGGGCATATTCAGTTTCGAGATGACGATCGCGGAGTGGCTCGGCACCGCAGCGATGCTCGCCGCGCCGTACCTGGTGCTCGGTGTGCTGTGGGCCGTGACCCACACCGGCGCCTTCGAGGCGGCGCACGGCCTCGAGCGCGTACTGGTCTTCGCCCGGACCGTGGTGTTCTGGCCGATGCTGCTGCTGACGAACATGTGCCTGCCATGACCGGCGATTCACCTGCCCTGGCCCTCGCGGACTGCCGTATCCAGATTCGGCGCCGCACCGCGCGCTGGGACGAGTACCCGGTGACCATCGCCGACGCCGCCGATTTCTGGGGCGCGGCGGCCAGTGCGGCCAACGTCATCATGCAGCTGTCCTGGCCGGGTGTCGGGCACGGTGTCGTCGAGAGCAAGGTCGATTCGGGGAACCTGCTCAAACATCCGTGGAAGCGCGCCCGCACCACGTTCCAGTACCTCGCGGTGGCCATCCTCGGCAATGACGAGGACCGCACGGCTATGCGCAAGGCCGTCGACACCGCGCACCGCCAGGTGCAGTCCGGTCCGGACAGCCCGGTGCGCTACAACGCTTTTGACCGCGACCTGCAGATGTGGGTCGCCGCGTGCCTGTTCGTCGGCATGGAGGACGTCTACCAACTGCTGCGCGGCGAGCTGACACCCGAACTGGCCGAACAGTTCTACCGGTCGGCCGCCCCGCTGGGCACCACGCTGCAGGTCACCGCCGACCAGTGGCCGGCCACCAGGGCCGAGTTCGACGACTACTGGACCGCGGCCTGCGCCAAGGTCGCCATGGATGACACCGTCCGTGCTTACCTGACGGATCTCGTGCGCCTCAAGATGATCAATCCGGTTCTGGCCCTGCCATTTCGGCCACTGCTGGCATTCCTGACCGGAGGCTTCCTGGCGCCGGTGTTCCGCGACGCGATGCGCATGTCGTGGGGCAGCGGCCGGCAGTATCTGTTCGAAACGCTGTTCCGGCTGGTCGCTCTCGTCAACCGGTTCCTGCCGCTGTTCGTGCGGCAGGCCGGAAGCTACGTGCTGCTGGCCTACGTACGCAGGCAGATTCGCCGGGACGGGGCGCTGATCTGATGCGCCGCTTGCTCAGCCGGCGCGTCAGCGTCGGTGCGATGACCGAATTCCTGCTGTGGCTGGCGCTGCCGTACCTGCTGATCGGGATGGCCTGGACGTTTCTGCACCCCCATGCGGTGCAGCAGGTACAGAAACAGTGGGACCGGGCATTTCCCGCGGTCGCGCCGCTGGCCGCACTCGTCGAGGTGACGGTGGCGTGGCCGCCGATGGTCACGGGTGTCGAGATCTGCCCGGCCACTGATTAGGGGCCGGTGTATCCGGGCGGGTTGGGGGTGTCCACCCACAGGTCGACGCCGAGCTCGGCGTTCGGGGTGCAGTTGTACACCGACAGGTCGGTGACGCCGGAGTCGAGCAGCACGTCCTCGCACAGCAGGCTCTGCCCGGTGTATTCGCGGGCCGGCTTGTTGAAGATGGCGTATGCGGCGTCGGAGTACACCTCGGGCTTGCGGGCCTTGGCCATCGCCTCGTCACCACCGAGCAGGTTCTGCACCGCGGCGGTGGCGACGAGGGTGCGTGGCCACAGCGTGTTCGAGGCGATGCCGGCCTCGCGCATCTCTTCGGCGATACCCAACGCGCACAACGTCATTCCATACTTCGCCATCATGTAGGCGGTCGGCTTCAGCCACTCCGATTCCATCCGGATCGGCGGCGACAGCGTCAGGATGTGCGGGTTCTCGCGGCCCTTCATGTGGGGGATACAGGCCTGTGAGACGGCGTACGTGCCGCGGATCTGGATGCCGTTCATCAGGTCGAAGCGCTTCATCGGCACTTCTTCGATGGAGCCGAGGTTGATGGCGGAAGCGTTGTTGACGCAGACGTCGATGGCGCCGAACTGCTCGACCGCCTGGGCCACCGCGGCGGTGACGGAGTCGGGGTCGCGGACGTCGCCGACGATCGGCAGCGCCTGGCCACCGACCTCTTCGATCTCCTTTGCCGCGGTGTAGACGGTGCCGTCGAGCTTGGGATGGGGCTCGGCGGTCTTGGCGAGCAGCGCGACATTCGCGCCGTCGGCCGCGAACTTCTTGGCGATGGCCAAGCCGATGCCACGGCTGGCACCGGAGATGAACATGGTCTTCCCGGACAGTGTCATGCGCACACCCTATGCCGCGGGAGTTACCGCGGAGTACATATCTCGGCAGTCACCGCCGAGGTGGCGGCGACCAGGTCCGCGGGGGCCAGCACGATGTCCAGTCCGCGCTTGCCCGCGCTGCACAGCACCCGGTCCCAACCGAGTGCCGACTTGTCCACGACGGTCGGCAACGCCTTGCGTTGCCCCAGCGGCGAGATGCCGCCGACGACGTAGCCCGTGGCGCGCTGCGCGGCGGCCTGCTCGGCCATCTCGGCCTTGGGCACGCCGAGCGCCGCCGCCGCGGCCTTGAACGACAGCTTGTCGGGCACGGGCAGCACCGCGACGGCCAGTCCGCCGGGGATCGTGAGTACCAGCGTCTTGAAGATCTGCGCCGCGACGAACCCTTCCGCGGCGAGTTCGGTGACGGCCTCGTCGCCGAACGACGTGGCCCGCGGATCGTGCCGGAACTGCCGAATCTCGTAGCCGATTCCCGCGGCCTGCAGGGCCTTGATCGCCGGGGTAGCCGCACTCGCCATGGCTGGCAAGCGTAGAGGCCGGGAACAACTGCGTGGTCCGGCGCTGTTACTCCCGTCAGCATGGTCAATTAATGGCTCGCGAAGTTGTCGGTCGCAGCCTCTAGGATCGGACGGAAGGGGACACAGGTGCCAACGGCATGTCTGGAACGTCCGGTCGAGTTGCCGGACCTGTTGCGTGGTGCCGCGACAGAAGGGACGGTCACGATCACGATGACCGACATCGACGGGCTGGGTTCCGCGGTCGAGAGCGACGCGGAGCTGACGGCGCGGTTCGAGCGCGACGCTATTCCGCTGCTCGATCAGCTCTACGGCGGTGCGCTGCGCATGACGCGCAACCCGGCAGACGCCGAGGACCTGGTGCAGGAAACCATGGTGAAGGCCTATTCGGCCTTCCATTCGTTCCGTGAGGGCACCAACCTCAAGGCGTGGCTGTACCGCATCATGACCAACACGTACATCAACAGCTACCGCAAGAAGCAGCGGCAGCCTGCCGAATACCCGACTGACGAGATCACCGACTGGCAGCTGGCGTCCAACGCCGAGCACTCGTCGACCGGTCTGCGGTCAGCTGAGGTTGAGGCGCTGGAGGCGCTGCCGGACACTGAAATCAAGGCGGCGCTGCAAGCGTTGCCGGAAGAGTTCCGGATGGCGGTGTACTACGCCGACGTCGAGGGCTTCCCGTATAAGGAGATCGCCGAAATCATGGATACCCCGATCGGGACGGTGATGTCCCGTCTGCACCGTGGCCGCAAGCAGCTGCGCGAACTGTTGTCGGGCGTCGCGCGGGACCGGGGCTTCCTCCGCGGCGAGAGCCTCGACACCCAGGAGGTGTCCTGATGGGCGACGAGTACACCCGGCCCGAGGGGCACGACTTCCAGCCGCCGATCGGCCCCGTCGACCCGGAGCATCCCGAATGCGCCGCGGTGATCGCCGAGGTATGGACGCTGCTGGACGGGGAGTGCACCACGGAGACCCGCGACAAGCTGCGGTTCCACCTGGAGGAATGCCCCACCTGCCTGCGGCAGTACGGCATCGAGGAGCGGGTGAAGGCGCTCATCGCCACCAAGTGCAGCGGCGAGAAGGCTCCTGAGGGCCTGCGTGCGCGCCTGAAGCTCGAGATCAGCCGCACCACCATCGTCCGAGGCTGAAAACGAAAACCGCCCGGTTCCGTGAGGAGCCGGGCGGTTTTTTGAAGGCGTAGGTCAGGCGTTGGGACGCCGGCCGTGGTTGGCCTTCGAGTGCTTGCGGTCACGCTTCTTGCGGCCACGCTTGGCCATGATGGTCCTCCAAAGGTTCGGTTGCTCGCCCTACAGTGTCGCACGGCCACGCCACCCAATTGCAAACCGTGGTGCTGTGGTGCAATAGAGGCCGCAGGCACCGCCTGCGTACAAACGCATAGACGAGTGGGGTGAAGATGGCCGAGGACGTTCGCGCTGAAATCGTGGCCAGTGTGCTCGAGGTCGTGGTTCGCGAGGGCGACCAGATCGGCGAGGGCGACACGGTGGTGCTCCTCGAGTCGATGAAGATGGAGATTCCGGTGCTGGCCGAGGTCGCCGGCACGGTGACGTCCGTCAACGTGGCTGTCGGCGACGTGATCCAGGCCGGCGACCTGATCGCCGTCATCGGCTAGGCAACCCCAGAACGGGATAACGCGACGTGTCCACCCTCGGTGATCTGCTCGCCGAGCACACTGTCCTGCCCGGCAATGCGGTCGACCACCTGCATGCCGTGGTCGGTGAATGGCAGCTGCTTGCCGACCTGTCGTTCGCCGATTACCTCATGTGGGTCCGGCGCGACGACGGTGCGCTGGTGTGCGTGGCCCAGATTCGGCCCAACACCGCGCTGACGGTGCTGTTCGCCGATGCGGTCGGGACCATCAACTCTGCTGCGGACATGCCCGCCGTCACGGCGGCCTTCGAGACCGGGCTCATCGGCCGGGGAGCGGAAAGCTCTGCGGTGCAAGGTGATTCGCGCCTCAATCTGGAGGCCGTCCCGGTCCGGTACGGCAATGATGTGGTAGCGGTGCTCACTCACCAGACCGCGCTCGCCGACCGACGCAAGGTGGCGCCGCTCGAGCGCGCCTACCTGGACTGCGCGCGCGATCTGCTGCGCATGCTGGCCGAGGGGACGTTCCCGAACGTCGGCGACGTGCCGATGTCGCGATCGAGCCCCCGCGTCGGTGACGGCCTGATCCGGCTGGACGTCGACGGGGTCGTGGTCTTCGCCAGCCCCAACGCCATCTCGGCCTATCACCGCATGGGGCTGGCCACCGAGCTGGACGGTCAGAACCTGATCAGCGTCACCCGCCCCCTGATCTCCGACCCCTTCGACGCGCAGGAGCTCGCGAACCACGTCCGGGATCTCCTGGCGGGCGGCTCCAGCATGCGCATGGAGATCGACGCCGGCGGCGCCGCGGTGCTGCTGCGCACCATCCCGTTGTCCGTGGGCGGACAGGCCGTCGGCGCGGCGGTTCTGGTCCGCGACGTCACGGAGATCAAGCGGCGTGACCGCGCGCTGTTGTCCAAGGACGCCACGATCCGTGAGATTCACCACCGGGTGAAGAACAACCTGCAGACGGTGGCCGCGCTGCTGCGGCTGCAGTCCCGCCGCATGAACAACGCCGAGGCGCGCGAGGCGCTGCTGGATTCGGTGCGCCGGGTGTCGTCGATCGCGCTGGTGCACGACGCCCTGTCGCTGTCGGTGGACGAGGAAGTCAACCTCGATGAGGTCATCGACCGCATCCTGCCGATGATGAACGACCTGGCCTCGCTGGGCGCGCCCATCCGGGTGCGGCGGGAGGGTGATCTGGGCGTCCTCGATGCCGACCGCGCGCACGCGCTGATCATGGTCATCACCGAGCTGGTGCAGAACGCCATCGAGCACGCTTTTGATCCGACGACCGAGCAGGGCAGCGTGACCATCAGGTCGGACCGGTCGGCGCGCTGGCTCGACGTCGTGATCCACGATGACGGGCACGGGTTGCCCGACGGCTTCACCCTCGAGAACTCGGACCGGCTGGGGCTGCAGATCGTGCAGACCCAGGTGTCGTCGGTTCTCGACGGCACGCTCAGCATGGATGCGGCGCCGGGAGGCGGCACGGATGTGGTGCTGCGCGTCCCGATCGGTCGCCGCGGCCGAGCCGCGCAGTAGGCACCGCGGCCGAGCCGCGCAGTAGGTACGGCGCAATAACCCAGGCGCGCAAGTTCTTTCGCGTCTACGCCGCGCAGTGTGAGCGTGCACACAGATCGTGGAAATCGCGGTTTCGACGATCTGACGGCACACTCGCGGTCCTGCGCCCGCCATCTACCCGACCCACAAAAATGACCCCGGCGGATTCGCCGGGGTCATTTTCGGATGCCGTGGTGGCTAGACGCCGGTGCGAGCCTTGTTGCGGGCGTTGCGGCGCTTCAGCGCGCGACGCTCGTCTTCGCTCATGCCGCCCCATACGCCCGCGTCCTGGCCGGACTCGAGTGCCCAGCTCAGGCACTCGGTGGTCACCGGGCAGCGGTTGCACACGAGCTTCGCGTCAGCGATCTGAGCGATGGCCGGGCCGCTGTTTCCCACGGGGAAGAACAGTTCCGGATCCTCGTCGCGACAGACCGCCTTGTGGCGCCAATCCATGGTCAACACTCCTCACTGGGCGCGCAGCAAAGCGCGCAATGTTTTTTTCACTTCGGCTGTTAACGGGTGCACACGAAATGTTTCTGCACTGTTGCATCTGATGTTTTCACAGGCTGGACAGATGTCAATAGCGGCGCGTTAACTCGTGGGCAATGTCACTGCGGACCCGCGTTGGCAGGCCCCTGAACCAGTTGTACTACACTTGGCCCACCTGCGCCCTAAATATTGCAAAGTGTTATCAAGATCGCTGGTCACTGTGGTTTTGCTGGGGGCGCGACCACATTGAGGGCCGCCGGAACCGACGTGAACGTCATGCTTTCGCGCAGGCCAACGAAATCTCCGTCGATCTGACACGCGATAGGTGTGTCACTTGTCACGCGCAGCCACGGCAGGTCGTCGTCGCGGATGAGGTGCGGGCCCTCGATCTGTGGTGTACGCGACAGCATCCGTCGCAGCAATCGCAGGTTGGCCCAGATGCCCATGCTCGTGGTTGCGAACACGCCCAGCCCCGTTTCGAACGTCGTCGTCGGGTTGGTCCAGACCGGTCGGCTGTTGGCGTAGGTCCACGGACTCGCGTTCGACACGAACGCGAAGTGCACGCCGGGGACCGGCTCCCGGTTCGGCAGGTGCAGCGTCAGGCGCGGGGGCTTGCGGGCGCTGCCGACGGCCTCGCGGATCGCCACCCGGATGTAGCGCGACGCGGTCACCTTGCGGCCTTTGGCCCGCTGGGCCTCGACGGCCTCGACGACCTCGCCGTCGACGCCCATGCCGGCGGTGAACACCGACCAGCGGTCGCCGCAGTCCATCAGCCCGATGCGCCGCCAGGGCACCCCACGTCGAAACTCGCTGAGCTGGTCGACGAGCTGGTTGGTTGCCTGCAGGGGATCGGGGCTGATACCGAGCGCCCGGGCGAAGACGTTCGCCGAACCGCCGGGCACGACGCCGACAGCGGTGTTGGACGCCCCTGGTACGCCGCCCGCGTGCCCCAGAATGCCGTTGACCACTTCGTTCACCGTGCCGTCGCCGCCGTGCACGATCACCACGTCGATGCCGTCAGCGGCGGCCTGATGGCCGATCTCGATGGCATGGCCGCGGTGGTCGGTGTGTGCGACGGTCAGGTCGACGCGGCTCTCCAGCGCGTGGGCCAGGAGGTCCCGGCCTGCCGGGGTCGTCGAGGTTGCGTTCGGATTCACGATCAGCACGGCACGCACGGGTGACGAGCCTATCCGCGCCGCGACCGTCGGCAACTCGGTCGCCCGGCCGCTAGTCCACGAAGTCGCCGTCGACGTACAGCCAGTGGCCGTCGCCGCCCCGGGTGAAGCGGCTGCGCTCGTGCAGGATGTGCCGGCTGCCGTCGCGCACGTACTGGGCGCGGAACTGCACGACGCCGGCCGGGTCGTCCGCGCCGCCGGCCTCGGTGTCGACGATCTGCAGCCGGCGCCACACCACGGCGTCATCGAGGTCGAGATCGGCCGGGCGGGTGTTCGGATGCCATGTCGCCAACAGGTAGTCGACATCGCCGAGGGCGAACGCTGTGAAGCGGGAACGCATCAGCGCCACCGCGGTGGCAGCGGGACGTTCGCCGCGGTGCAGCGGGCCGCAGCAGGCGTCGTACTCCATCCCGGTATCGCAGCGACACGGTGGATTGTTGGTCGGCACCGGCCAATTCTGCCTGTTCGCTGCCGGTACCGTGGATGGGTGACCGATCGCCGCCTGCTCCTCGTCAACGGGCCCAACTTGAACCTGTTGGGCACTCGCCAGCCCGAAATCTACGGCTCGACCACGCTGGCGCAGATCGAGCAGGCCGTCACCGATCTCGCGGCACAACTGGGCTTCTCCGTGCGTGCGGTACAGAGCAACCACGAAGGTGAACTGGTCGACGCGATCCAGGCGGCGCGCACCGACTGCGTCGGCATCGTGATCAACCCCGCGGCCTACAGCCACACGTCGGTGGCCATCGCCGATGCCCTCACCGCGGCCGAATTGCCGGTTGCCGAAGTGCATTTGAGCAACATCCACAAGCGCGAGGCCTTCCGGCACCACTCTTACGTGTCGGCCGTCGCGGAGACCGTGATCGCCGGCGCGGGGCCCATCGGCTACGAGCTGGCGGTGCGGTACCTGGCAGATCGGTTGTCGCGGTGAGTGATCCGACGATCCACCCACCGGCCGTGCGTCGGGCCGGATTCCTGGTGGCCGCCGAAGGTGCGCTCGGCCTGATCGGGGCCGCGGTGTACGTTGTGCGCGGCCTCGCCGGTGCCGACCAGCACATCGTGAACGGCTACGGCAATGCGATCTGGCTGGCGTGCGTCGGCGGCGCGGTGCTCGCGGGCGGCTGGGCCCTGATCACCGGCCGGCGCTGGGGCCGCGGCATCGGGGTGTTCGCCAACCTGTTGCTGCTCGGAGTCGCCTGGTACGTCTTCCAATCCGGCCAGTTGCAGTACGCCATCGTGGTCGCCTTGGTCGCCATCGTCACGCTGGGCTTGTTGTTCAGCCCGTCCACGGTGGAGTGGATCTCGAAGCGGGAGTGACGGTTTCAGTCGGCGCTCAGGAGTCGTCGGGCGTGGGCCCGGCGGTCCTCGATAACCCGGCCGAATTCCTGTAGCAGCACCGGATTTCGCTGTACCACCGTCTCGATGTGGTCGCGTTCGACGTGCACCACGGTGACTTCGTCGAGGGCATGTGCGTTGCCGATCACCGGTTGGCGCGTCAGTGTGCTCTGACCGAGATAGCTGCCGTCCTCGAGGATCCCGATCAGGGTTTCCACGCCGTCGTCGCTGCTGGCGGTCAACTGAACGCGTCCGGACAGGATGAACGTCATCCGCTCCGGTACCTCGCCGACCCGCTGGATCAATTCGCCGATTCCGTAGCGTTCCAGGTTCGCGGCACCCAGCAATTCGCTTTGTTGGTCGGAGTTCAGCCGTAGTGTCGGTGCGACGACGTCGGCGACGGCCTCGGCGAGCCGTTCGGTTGTCGCGAAATCGTCCTCGGCTTCGTCCAGGTGCAGGCCGGCCCGTCGCGATGCGTACCAGACCCATTGCAGGAAGAGCTTTTTGGTTTCGCCGTCGTCGGCGGGGGAGTGCAGTGGAATGGTGGTCTGATATTCGAGTCCGCCCGCGGGGGTTGCCGACACGGCGCCGTCCGGGCGTCGC
Source organism: Mycobacterium sp. SMC-13 (assembly GCF_045311035.1). NCBI lineage: Bacteria > Bacillati > Actinomycetota > Actinomycetes > Mycobacteriales > Mycobacteriaceae > Mycobacterium > Mycobacterium sp. SMC-13. Next base: position 435,081 of record NZ_JBJIAI010000002.1, on the reverse strand, counting down.
ATCGGCAGGTCTGCGGCCAGTCGCGTGAGCAGCGCGCACACCTGGTTCGGCGGATCGTCGAGCGAGAAGATGGTGGTCACGGTGAGCGAGTGCGCGTCGGCCGGCCGGCTCAGATTGGTGAACGACGCCCCGGCAAGGACCGAGTTCGGGGTGATCTGGGTTCCGGCGCCGGTCTCCAGATGCACTGCCCGCCAATTGACTTCGACCACGCGGCCGCGTGCGGCAGCCGTGTCCAGCCAGTCGCCGATCTGGAACGGCTGCTCGAACAACATGAGCAGGCCGGAGATGATCTGGCCCACTGAATTCTGCAGTGTCAGGCCGATGACGATCGAGGTGATGCCCAGCGCGGTGAACAGGCCGCGGACGTTCGCTCCCCAGATGTACGAGAAGATCACCGCCAGACCGACCGCGATGAGGACGAACCGGGCGACGTCGACGAAGATCGTCGGCACGCGCTTGCGCCACGTCCCCGCGGGCGCCCCCTGGAACAGGGTGGCGTTGACGCCGGACAGCAGCAGGATCAGCACGACGAACGCGAAAAGTGTTGCGACGGTGCGGACCGAGGTGGCTCCGGCCGGTACCTGCCGGGCCTCGGTCAACAACAGCAGCAGGGCACCGAGGGGCAGCAGGTAGTTGCGTAGTACGGTCACCGGCCGCACCAGGTAGCTCTCCCTGCGTCGCAGCGCGTGCTGCCATTCGGTGAGGACCACCATTCCGATCGGCAATCCGACCGCGATGGCCACGGCCCAGTAGAACCAGGCCGAGGTGAACACGTCGGCGATCATTGCGGCGCCACCAGCCGCCAGATCGGCTCATCCTGCCCGTCCACGGACATGGTGCCGGCAGAAGTGAAGGTCATGGTGGCCTGCAGCGCCTGATAAACGCGGTCCGTGACATCGATTCCGGGTTGCGGTGAGCCGCTCTTGACCTGGTAGGCGACGTTGACCGCGGCACCCCACATGTCGTAGACCACGGAGTACTCGCCGCCGAGACCACTGCTGACGGTGCCGGTGTCGATGCCGGCCCGCAGACCCAGGTGGTTACCGGTTTCATTGTTGAACCGGTCGATGATGCGCTGGCACTCCAAGGCGAAGTCGACGGTCCGCCGGACGTTGTCCAGTCGCGGGGTGTTGAGTCCGCAGCTGCCCAGGTAGCCGTTACGGATCGCGCGAACACGTTCGATACCGAGACTGTCTGCGGCCGCGTCGAATTGGCGCTCGAGCTCGGTGACGACAGCCAGCGACCCCTGCGACGTCAACTGCGCCTGGAGCCGGTCCAGCCCGATGACCTCGGTGAAGATCACCGTGACGTTCTGGTGCTCCTCGGGGACGATCTCCTCACCCTGCTGGTAGCGCTCGACGACCGGTTCGGGCATCAGCAGCGCCAGAAGCTTGGCGTTCTCCTTGCGCTGCTCGACGAGCAGCTCTTCCTTGACGGTCAGGCTCCGGCTCATCTCGTTGAAAGCCTCTGTCAGTTCACCGATCTCGTCGCGCGTCTCGACGGGCACGTTGATGTTGTAGTCGCCGGCGCTGATGCGTTGCGCGCCCGCCTCCAGCCGCCGGATGGGCCGCACGAAGAGTTGGGCGAGGAACATCGCGGCGATGCACACGACGAAGATGATGCCGACGGTCGTCAGCACGATGGTCCGGGTGAACGCGGTCTCCCGCTGGAACGCCTCTGCGGTGTCGATCTTGCCGATGATGGTCCAGTGCAGTTCGGCATCGGGAATCGTGATGGGCGCGTAGGCCAACAGGACCTCGTGGCCGAGATAGTCGGTGGCCAGCCGGGTTCCGGACTCGCCCCGCAAGGCCTGCTTGTTGGTGGTCGGTGGCACCGGTTGCACCAGGGTGGTGCCGCCCAGTTGGATGGCCCGGTCGGCGACGTCGGCCGGCGTGCCGGCCGCGACGACGTCGGTCTTGTAGGTCTGCCGATCCTGCAGGAACATCCGGGAATCCGAGCGCATCAGGTCGTCGGGGCCGACCAGGAACACCTCGCCGGTGTTACCGAGGCCCGATTCCTTCCAGCGCTGGTCGAACGTCATCAGGCGGTTGATCTTCGAGATCGGGAACTGGAGGGCGAGCACCCCCATCGCGCGTCCCGCCGTCACGATCGGGGTGACCATCCAGGCGGTGGGTTGGTTCTCCGCCGGTTGGTATATCTCGAAATCGGTGATGTCCACGTAGTCGACGGAGTTCGCGGACATCGCTTTCTCGTATGCGCCACGGAGTTTGGAGCCGCTGTAGGGACCGGTCAGGATGTTGGTGCCCAGGTCGACGTCTTTGTACGCGCTGTAGACCATGTTGCCGCGGTTGTCGAGCAGGATCGCGTCCTGGAATTCGAACCGATTGACGATCTGGCGGAAGAAATCCTGATATCGCGCGTTCGCCGCCGACCAACTGCTGCCGTCATGGGCGTCGTCGACCTTGACCGCCGTGTCGTCGTCCTTCCGTACGGCGGTGTAATTCGCCTGCAGGTAGCGCTGGGCGTTGTCCCTCGGGAGGAGCTGATCGACATTCAGTTTGGCGCCGCTGGACTGCTCGACCTCTTTGAGAAATGTGTTGGTGTAGTAGTCCGTGATCGACTGCGACTGCGCCGGACTGATGGGTTTGTCCGCCAGCGCGTCGAATCCGGCGGTGAACTCCGCCAGCGCACCCTGGGTGTGCGCGCCGCGCGCATAGATGATCATCGAGTTCTTCAGATCCGACAGCTGGTCCTTCAGCTCGCGCGACTGCGATTGCCGAAGTTCGGTGAGCCGGTTCAGGACCGAGTCGCGCAGCGAGGCGCGACCGGCCCGGAACCCGATGACACCCACGACGGTCGCCGCGACGATGGTGCACAGCACCAGCATCACCACGAGCTTCGACTGGATGCTCACCCTGGACAGCAGTTGGCGACGCTGGAATCGCATTGCCGTCCCTTCGCCGGCCCGGCCTCATCGGTCGGGCCGCGGATCACCACCGATGCTGGCAGCTGAGGCCCACGTGCAGAAGGGAATTGGGGAAGAAATTTGCGAGGAACGTCAGCGGCGGCCGGATCAGCCCTCGGCCAGAGCCGTCAACTCCGGTCCGGACACCCGGTAGGTGGTCCACTCGGTCTGCGGTTTCCCGCCGACCTCGTCGTACAGGGCGATGGCATTCACGTTCCAGTTCAGCACCGCCCACTGCAGCCGCGTGTAACCGCGCTCGACGCATTCCTGCGCCAGCGTCGACAGGAGCTTGCGGGCCAGGCCGCGGCGCCGGAAGTCGGGACGCACGAACAGGTCTTCGAGGTAGATGCCGGAGACGCCGTCCCACGTCGAGAAGTTCAGGAACCACAGTGCGAACGCTGCCGGCCGGCCGTCGACCTCGACGAAATGACCTGAGACGGCGGCCTGACCCGATTCGGCGCCACCGAACAGCGCGGTCCGAATCTGCGCTTCGGTCACGGTGCACTGGTCGGCGGCCTTCTCGAATGCGGCCAGTTCGTGGATCATCGCGGTGATCTCGACTTCGTCGCCCGGCTGCACCGGGCGGATGGTCACGGTCATACGGGTACTCCCAACGCGGTCAGCATCGTCCTGAATTTTGTTGTGGTCTCGGTGACTTCGTCATCGGGATCGGATTCGGCGACGATACCCCCGCCGGCGCGGGCGTCGATGGACAGCCGGTCGGCCGACAGCTGCCCGCACCGGATCGACACCACCCACCGGCCGTCGCCGGCACTGTCACACCAGCCGACCGCACCGGCGTAGAACCCACGGTCGCCTTCGAGTTCGTGGATCAGCCGGGCCGCCGCTTCGGTGGGGACCCCGCCGACGGCCGGCGTCGGATGCAGTGCGATGGCCAAATCCAGTGCGGTGGTCGATGTTTCGCGCAGCCGCCCGACGATCGGGGTGCTCAGGTGCCAGACGGCCGTGGTGGCGCTCACCTGGGGCTCGGCGGCGATGTCGAGTTCGCTGCACAGCGGTTCGAGCGCCTCGCGCATGATGTCGACCACCAGCTGGTGCTCGTGCCGGTTCTTGGCCGACGCCGCCAGCGCAGCGCCGTTGGCGGCGTCCGTCTCGGGGTCGGCCGACCGCGGCGCCGAGCCGGCGAACGGCTTGCACGTCACCACATCGCCGCGACGGGCGACGAGCAGTTCGGGACTCGCGCCGAGCAACGCGGTGCCGGAGTACGGCGCGCCGGCCGCGCTGAGATCGGTGAAAAATGCTGTGGCGCTGTGGTCGTCGGCGAGCCGGCGCAGCACCACGTACGGGTCCAGGGCTTCGTCGGCGACGAGCTCCAGTGCCCGGGCGAGAACCACCTTGTGCAGGCCGGCCGCCGGATCGCGCAGGGCCCGTACCGCCGCTGCCACGCGGGCCCGGTGTTCGTCGGGCGAGGGCAGGCTGGCCGCGATCCGGACCGCCGGCAGCCGGTCGGCGGTGAACGGCAGCGCGTCGGCATGGGTCACCGAGTCCGGCGCCATCAGCGCGGCGGGGGAGTCGAGATCAAAAGGCAAGGCGCCCACCAGGATCGGCACCTCGCCGGCGGCCAGCGCCCGTCGTGCGTCGGCCAGATCGGGGAACGCCCGGGCCGGTCCGTCTGCCAGCATCACCCCATCGGGACCAGCCAACACGAAAAGCGGAGTCACTCGGGCAGGCACGGGTTGGGGTGGCCGGTGAGACCGAGCGCGACCAACTGGCGCACGCCGTGCTCGAAGCCGCACACCGAGATCGAGGCCGCCGCCATCGAGATCCGGATGCCGTCGGTGATCGGGAGCTCCATCCAGCGGGTCATCACGGCGCGCGAGAAGTGGCCGTGCCCGACGAACACCACGTCGCGCGTCGCCATGTGCTCCAGGGCCAGCGCGACGGCCCGGTCGGCGCGGGCACTGACATCGGCCAGGCTCTCGCCGCCGGGGCAGCCGTGCGTCCACACCAGCCAGTTGGGCACCTGCTCGCGAATCTGCGGCGTCGTCAGGCCCTCGTAATCGCCGTAGTCCCACTCGGCCAGCAGTTCGGTGGTCTCGGCGACGTTCAGCCCGGCGAGTTCGGCCGTCACCACGGCCCGCCGCCGCGGGCTGCTGATCACCAAGGGGTCGTCGAGCTTCAGCTCGGCCAGCGCCGAGGCGGCGCTGCGGGCCTGCTGCAGGCCTTCCTCGGTCAGCTCGAGGTCGGTGCGTCCGGTGTGCCGGCCACTGCGCGACCATTCGGTCTGGCCGTGGCGAAGCAACAACAGCCTGTGCTTGGAGGGATCGGCTGCGGTACTCACGCCCGAGATTCTGCCCCACGGTGAGCGGTGCCACATGGCCGCGTGTCAGGATGGGCACCGTGACACGGGTACTTGCGGTCGCCAACCAAAAAGGTGGGGTCGCAAAAACGACGACAGTGGCGTCGCTGGGTGCAGCGCTGACCGAGGAAGGGCAGCGCGTTCTGCTCGTCGACCTCGATCCGCAGGGCTGCCTGACCTTCTCTCTCGGCCAGGACCCCGACAAGCTGCCGGTCTCGGTGCACGAGGTGCTGCTCGGTGACGTGGAGCCCGACGTCGCGCTGGTCTCGACCACCGAGGGTATGACCCTGCTGCCGGCCAACATCGACCTGGCCGGTGCCGAAGCGATGCTGCTGATGCGGGCCGGTCGCGAGTACGCGCTCAAGCGCGCGCTGGCCAAGGTCGCCGATCAATTCGACGTCGTGATCATCGACTGCCCGCCGTCACTCGGCGTGCTGACGCTCAACGGCCTGACCGCGGCCAACGACGTCGTCGTGCCGCTGCAGTGCGAGACGCTGGCCCACCGCGGTGTCGGCCAGTTCCTGCGGACCGTCACCGACGTGCAGCAGATCACCAACCCGGACCTGCGCCTGCTGGGCGCGCTGCCGACGCTGTACGACGCCCGCACCACCCACAGCCGCGACGTGCTGCTCGATGTGGCCGACCGCTACAGCCTCGTGGTGCTCGCGCCGCCGATCCCGCGCACGGTGCGGTTCGCCGAGGCCAGTGCCTCGGGTTCGTCGGTCCTCGCAGGCCGAAAGAACAAGGGCGCCATCGCTTATCGCGAATTGGCGCAGTCGCTGCTGAAGCACTGGAAGAAGAACAAGGCGCTGCCCGTCTTCACCCCTGAGGTGTGATCCCGCGGGTCACTGACCCAACGCCACCAACTGGCTGCCGCGCTGCTCCAGCAGCACCGAACCGGCCAGGGCCGGGATGACCGCGGTGTTGACGGGCTGCCGGGCCAGCGCGATGTGCGTCTGGCCGGCGCCGCTCTGCGCGTCGAACGTGTCGTAGCCGCTGGTGACCGGAACCAGCAGATGGCCGGCCAGCATTGTCGCCGGGCCGATCGGCGCCTGTCCGCCCTGTGCGCTGACGGTGTACTTGTAGCGCAGCCCGTTGGCGTCGAAAACCAGCACCGAGTCGCCGGTGTACCAGGTGACGACGTCACCGACGCGGGTCGTCGCGGTCACCGGTGTCGGCGCATGCGGCAGCAGCGTGCTGGCGATGGTGTTGCCGGTTTCGTCGACGATGTTCACGCACGGCTGCGGCGTCGGCACGTAGATGGCCGCCTTGGTCTCGGACACCGCGATCACCTGGGCGTCGGAGTCCACACTCACACCGGGCAACGCCACCCGCTTGACGTCCGGCTGGTCTTCTTCCTTGGCGGCCTTGAGCAGCGTCAACCGCAGGTCGTTCTGCTTGGGGCAGGCCTCCATGACGGCCACCGACGCCGGGCTAGCCGCGGCGGAGGTCAACCGGCACAGGGGAGAGGCCGGCACACCGGGTTTCACGACGGCGTCGAGGTAGCCGTAGCTGATCATGCGCACCAGGTCCGAGCGCCACTGCTCGAGGCGGCTGTCTCCGTACGACAGGATCGTCGTCCCGTCGGTGGACAGCTTCACTTCGGCGTCGGCCAGGCTGCTGCGGGCGGGTCCGCGTCGACCGGTGCTCGCGTCGACCGCGCTCGCCTGCCCACAGCCGCGGTCGTCGGGGTACACCGCCACCGCGTACTGGTACACGGTGGTGACGCCGCACAGTTCGCGGCCGCGGGAGTAGCTCCAGACGGTGCTGCCGGTGGCCGGGTCCCGGCCCAGCATCTCGTCGCCGTCGCCGGTCACCACGACGCCGCCGACGACCGCCGGCTGGGTGGTCTTGCCGCTGGCCGCGGTCCACAGTTCGCGCAGCGTCGTGGGCACTGTCTTCGCGGCGTGCAACGCCGGGACGGGACGCTCGGCGGGCCGGCTGACGGTGGCCCGCGCGTCGCTGTTCCACCAGATCAGCGCGGCGCCGACCGCGACCACCACAACGATGGCCGCGGCGGCGATCAGATCAGCTTTGGTACGTCGTTCCGGTTTGACCATAGGGCGCCGACGACCTGCGGCTATTCGGCTGCAGGTGCGGCGACGGCCGCGGCCTCTGCGCCGGCCTTGCTCGGACGACGACGCCGGCGGCGACGACCCGAATGGGTCGACTCGGCGGGCGTGTCGCCGGTGGGCGCACCGGCTTCGGCGGGGGTGTCGCCCTCGGCGGCACCGGACGCCTCGACATGACCGGTGGCCGTTTCCCCGGCGCGGGTGCGGCGGCGCGACCGGCTGCGGCTGCGGGCCGGGCGGTCCTTGTCGGCGCTCGACTCGCGCTTGAGCTCGGGGTCAGAGGCCGACTTCTTGGCGGGCTTGGCGCGCGAGGCGCCGATCGAGCCGGTGACATCGGTCGGGATGTCCAGCTCTTCGTACAGGTGCGGCGAGCGCGAGTAGGTCTCGGCCGGGTCCGGGCAGTCCAGGTTCAGGGCCTTGTCGATGAGCGCCCAGCGGGTCAGCTCGTCCCAGTCGACCAGCGTGACGGCGATACCGGTCTTGCCGGCGCGGCCGGTACGGCCGATCCGGTGCACGTAGGACTGCTCGTCCTCGGGGATCTGGTAGTTGATGACGTGCGTGATGTCGTCGATGTCGATGCCGCGGGCGGCGACGTCGGTCGCGACCAGCACGTCGATGTCGCTGTTGCGGAAGGACTTGAGCGCCTTCTCGCGGGCGATCTGGCCCAGGTCACCGTGGACGGCGCCGACCTTGAAGCCGCGCTCGGCGAGCTCGTCGGACACCTTCTGCGCGGTGCGCTTGGTGCGGGTGAAGATCATGGTGGCGCCGCGGCCGTTGGCCTGCAGGATGCGGCTGACCATCTCGACCTTGTCCAGCGCGTGGGCGCGGTAGACGTACTGCTTGGTGGTGTCGTGGGTGGCCGCCGAGTGCGGGGCCTCGGCCCGGATGTGCGTCGGCTGGTTCATGAAGGTGCGCGCCAGCGTGATGATCGGGTCCGGCATGGTCGCCGAGAAGAGCATGGCCTGGCGGGAGTCCGGGGTCAGCCGCAGGATGCGCTCGATGTCGGGCAGGAAGCCCAGGTCCAGCATCTCGTCGGCCTCGTCGAGGACCAGGACGCTCAGGCCACCGAGCTGCAGGTGACCCTGCTGAGCCAGGTCAAGGAGCCGGCCCGGGGTGCCGACGATGACGTCGACGCCCTGCTGCAGGGCCTCGATCTGCGGCTCGTAGGGTCGGCCGCCGTAGATGGCCTCGACGCGGAGTTTGCGTTCCCCGTTCTCGCCGGCCTTGAGGTGTTTGCTGGCCATAGTGAGGTCGCCGTAGACCTGGATGCAGAGCTCGCGGGTGGGGACGACGACGAGCGCGCGGGGGGTGCCGGTCAGCGGCAGCGCGGCGTCAGAGGCGACGCGGTGCAGCAGCGGCACGCCGAACGCCAGGGTCTTGCCCATGCCGGTGCGGGCCTGGCCGATCAGGTCGTCGCCCGCCAGCGCCAGGGGCATGGTCAGTTCCTGGATGGCGAACGGGTGGGCCTTGCCGTCTTCGGCGAGCGCCCGGACGATCTCGTCCCGAACGCCGAGGTCAGCGAATGTTTTTTCTTCGGTTGTCTTTGCAGTCAATGCGGTCATGAGGTGGCGTGGATGCCTTCCAGTGTCATCGGAGTCAGTGCTCGCTGTTTGTCCACGCGCGCACGAGTCTGACGATCAACACTTGGGCCCTCGGGGCGATTCTGCCGATTCAGCCGGATGTTCCGGCGAGCTGGAGAACCGCCTACCGCGTCGGTCGCGGATGGAGGCGGGCCAACACGTGCACGCACATTTCCTTGGTCGTGGCCGGTTGCGCGTTGCCCGCGCCGGACCCTTCTCGGATCCGGAACTTGCTCGGAACTGGCTACAGCCGAGACCATTGTAGCTGGTCGCATCGCCGGTCGGCTGTGACGCGAGTCGCGGTCTACAGTTGGGGCCATGCCTTCGACGTCCCAGGCGCGGCCCGAGCAGACGGCAACTCCGGTGCAGCCGGCGGTGTCCGGCGACCATCCCGGTGTCAACGAGTTGTTCGCCTTGTTGGCCTACGGAGAGGTCGCCGCGTTCTACCGGCTGACCGAGGAGGCGCGCATGGCGCCGAATCTGGCCGGCCGCATCAACCTGGCGCGCATGGCCGCCGCTGAGATGGGGCACTTCGACGTATTGCGCGACGCGCTGCTGCGCCGCGGCGTCGACGTCGTCCCGGCGATGACGAAATACGCTCCGGCACTGGAGAACTACCACCGACTGACCACGCCGAGCACGTGGCTCGAAGCGCTCGTCAAGACGTACGTCGGCGACGCCCTCGCGGCGGATTTCTACCTCGAGATCGCCGGTTCGCTGCCCGCCGAGGCCGCCGACGTGGTGCGCGCGGTGCTGTCGGAAACCGGGCACTCCCAGTTCGTGGTGGCCGAGGTGCGGGCCGCGGTCGGCGCGAGCGACCGGCAGCGGCACCGGCTGGCGTTGTGGTCGCGGCGGCTGCTGGGAGAGGCGATCACCCAGGCGCAGTTCGTGATGGCCGAGCATGACGAGCTCGTCGACCTGGTGCTGTCCAGCGGCGAGGGCCTGACCCAGATGACCGAGTTCTTCGAGCGCCTGCAGGAGACACACAAGAACCGGGTGCGCGAACTCGGCCTCGGCTGAGCTCACACACCCGGTTCTGTCGTGCCGCGGTGATTACTTCGTGCAGGTCGTGATCATCGTGTTGTTGGTCTGCATGGCGACCGCCTGGCCGGAACCGTCGCTGATCGAGCAGTTCAGCTGACCGGTGACGCTGGTTGCGGTCACCGAACTCAGCGTGACGCCCGGGTTCAGCGTGACCGTCTTGGCCCACGGCAGCGCCACGTTCACATCCGTCTGCAGCGCACCCTGCCCGTCGGTGTAGATCACCGTCACGAGGTCCAGGAGCGACTTGTTGCCCGTGATGCGGTACGTGACCGTGTTCGGCAGCGGTGCCGCGGGCACCGCCGCGGGGTCGGCCGGCGGGACGGCCTCGGCGGGTGTGGGCGCCGCCGCGGTCGGGGTGACGGTCGTGACGGTCTCGGGTGCCAGTGACGCGGTGGGCGGCGCCGCCGTCACTCGGGGGCGCGGAGCCGCCGACGGCGCGGCGGAGGCGGTCGGCGTCGCCGACTGGCTGGTGCTGGGCGGGGTGATCGGCGCGGTGACAGGTCCGCTGTCGCCGCCGCCGAGGATCACGACGGTGCAGATGACGGCGACGAGCAGGATGGCACCGGCGACGCCGGCCACCCACACCCAGCGCCGGTCGATGCCTTCGTCGTACTCGTAGATCTCGTCGTCGTAGTCGTCATATGCCGCGTCGGCGTCCGCGTCGGTGTAGCCCGCATCGGACGCGGTGAACCGATCGGTGTCGCCGTAGGTGCTGGTGTACTCGCGCGCCGGTCGGTCGGCCAGATCGGTGGCCGAACCGTACGAGCTGTACGAACCGTACGAGTGGCTGCGGTCGCTGCTGTAGTCGGTGCTGCCGTACCCACTGCCGTACGCGGTGCTGGAGCCGTAGCTGTAACCGCGGTCGTAGCCCTCGTAGCTCGGGGTGTCCCCGTAGCTGCCGGTGGACGCCCCCGACGGTGTTGAATATCGCGAATATGTCCTGCTCATGGCGACTTTCCCCGGTCGAGTATCACTTACCTCGTCGATGCTAATGGTGCAGAAGTTACGGATGAGCTCGGCTCGCTGGCCGCCTGATAACGGTCGGGACTCGGTTCGGTCGACCCCGCCGCGACGACCCGTCGCGACCTCGAAGAGCGGTGCCGCCGGGCGGTGTTTTCGGGCCGACAACTGTGATGACGTCGTGACCTCGGCGCCGGGACTTGCACCGGTTCGCCACCGGCGAACGGCCCGCGGCCACCGCGGCGGCCGTCGTCCACTAGCCTCCTGAGGAGAGTTCGACAGCAGCTCGACCGAAGTCTTGAAAACGAATGAAAGGGGTCAGCGTGGAGGTCAAGATCGGTGTCACCGACAGCCCGCGCGAACTGTTCCTCAACAGCGCGCAGACTCCCGAGGAAGTGGAGAAGTTGGTGACCGACGCGCTCGGTCAGGATTCGGGCGTGCTCGCACTGACCGACGAGAAGGGTCGCCGGTTCCTGGTGCAGACCGCAAAGATCGCCTACGTCGAGATCGGCGCTGCCGACGTCCGCCGCGTCGGCTTCGGCGTCACCGGCAAGGACTGACACCGCCCACACGCAGAAAAGCTGCCCCTTTCCATCATGGAAAGGGGCAGCTTTCTTTGTTCTGGCCGCGTCAGCGGGTGAGTGGAACGTGTGACAGTCCGCCCCAGGCGAACTGCACCGTGCCGTCGACGGCCGCGTCCTTGGAGATCGGCCGGTCGTTGTTGATCCAGTAGCGGGCACAGTCGACGCTGATCGCGACGAGCCCGACGGCGATCATCCGGGCGCGATGGGGCTCCAACCCGGAATCGCTGCTCACCAGGTCGAACACCGCGTCGGTGCACGAATCGGTTGCGACCTTCACCTGCGCCGACACCTGCGGCTCGGTGACGTAGTCGTTCTCGAAGATCAGCCGGTAGCCCTGGCTGTCGTGCTCGATGAAGTCGAAGAACGCCTCGACGGCCGCACGCAGGCGCAGCCGGTTGTCGGTGGTGGCGCTCAGCGCGCCGCGCACGCCCTGCAGCAGGTTGTCGACGTGCCGCTGCAGCACGGCCAGGTACAGCTCCAGCTTCGACGAGAAGTGTTGGTACAGGACGGGTTTGCTCACGCCGGCGCGTTCGGCGATCTCGTCCATGCCGGCTGCGTGGTAGCCGCGGTCCACGAAGACGTCGCTCGCCGCGATCAGCAGCTGGCCGCGGCGTTCGTCGCGAGGCAGCCGGTTGCCCCGTCGATTCGTGGTCGGGCCGCCCTGCGCACCGTCGGTTCCGGCTTGCGTGCCTCTGGCGTCTGAGGTGTTGGCAACCTCGCTCATTACGTCCTCAATCTGGCATTGTCCGATCTGGACCCCGCTGTTCATGGCCGCCCAACGTGTTGTTCAGGTTGACCGACCCGGCAGTTTATCGCCACGACACTACTACCGTTAGTTCGCGGCATTCGCGTGCTACCAGCGGTTCGGCGATTGTGTCCGGTCCCACTTGAACAACCTGGTGGCGTGCCATTACCGGCGTACGCCCAGCTCTGTGCCATCCTGGTTCGGTGACCTACGACCCGGGCCGAGGCACCGGTCGCGTCCCTGTGGTGCGCAACGAGTGGCGTGAGCCCTTGCGCGCGCAGCGGGATCCGGTGGCCGAGGACTCCGGACGGCTGCGGTCCAACCGGGACGACCGGCAGCAGTGGCGCAAGCAGTCCTGGCTGGGCCGCTTCGTATCCACCTACGGGTGGCGCGCCTACGCCCTGCCGGCCCTGGCCGTCGTCACCGGAATCGTGGTCTACCAGAGCATCTCCGGTCCGGCGCCGATCACACCGTCGCATCCGCACGTGCCGATGGTCGGCCAGCCCACCATCAACTCGGCGAGCACCGCGATCGTCGGCGCACCGCCCAAGGGCCTGACGCAGTTCGACGTCAACCTGCCCACCGGCATCCTGCCGGACGGCGGTCCGTTCACCGAGGCCGGCGCCAAGGCCTGGCACATCGTGCCGGGTACCACCGGCAAGATCGGTCAGGGCACCACCAAGTCGGTGACCTACACCGTCGAGGTGGAGGACGGCGTCGACACCACCAGTTTCGGCGGTGACGAGGCGTTCGCCCGGATGGTCGCCGAAACCCTCGCGAACCCCAAGAGTTGGACGCATGACGGGAAGTTCGCCTTCACCCGGCTCGACGCGTCGTCGCCGGAGACACCGGATTTCCGGGTGTCCCTGACCTCGCCGATGACGGTCCGCGAGGGCTGTGGCTACGACATCCAGCTGGAGTCGTCGTGCTTCAACCCGGCGTACTTCCCGGCCGACGGTGGCAAGGCGCAGTCCCGCGTCTTCATCAACGAGGCGCGCTGGGTGCGCGGCGCGGTGCCGTTCCAGGGCGACATCGGCTCGTACCGCCAGTACCTGATCAACCATGAGGTCGGCCACGCCCTCGGCTTCCGGATGCACGAGCCCTGCGGTGACAACGGCGGGCTGGCGCCGATCATGATGCAGCAGACCTTCTCGACCAACAACAACGACGACGCCAAGTTCGACCCGGAGTCGGTCAAGCCCGACGGCAAGACCTGCCACGTCAACTCCTGGCCGTACCCCATTCCTTAGCCGCCCCTCCCGCGAGCGGCCGTGTCTGTACCCCGACACGCCGTATTCGGCGTACATGGAGCGCACGCTCGTCGCCGCCGAGCGGCCCCGAAATGTCATGCGAAGCCGCTGATTACTGTTGAGGGCATGGCATCCCCGTCCGGACGCAAGGAGGAAAACGGCTCCTTGCCGCCGCTGGTGCAGCCGGCAGCCGAACTGACCCGCGACGAGGTGGCGCGATACAGCCGCCACCTGATCATCCCGGACCTCGGCGTCGACGGGCAGAAGCGGCTCAAGAACGCACGGGTGCTCGTGATCGGCGCCGGGGGACTGGGTTCCCCGACCCTGCTCTATCTCGCGGCGGCGGGCGTCGGCACCATCGGCATCGTCGAGTTCGACGTCGTCGATGAATCTAACCTGCAGCGCCAGATCATCCATGGCCAGTCCGACGTCGGCCGGTCGAAAGCCCAGAGCGCCCGCGAATCGATCCTGGAGATCAACCCGCTGGTCACCGTCAATCTGCACGAATTCCGGCTCGACACCGACAACGCGGTGCCGCTGTTCGAGCAGTACGACCTGATCCTGGACGGCACCGACAACTTCGCCACCCGCTACCTCGTCAACGACGCCGCGGTGCTGGCGCACAAGCCGTACGTCTGGGGCTCGATCTACCGGTTCTCCGGCCAGGTGTCGGTGTTCTGGGAGGACGCCCCCGACGGGCGCGGGCTGAACTACCGCGATCTCTACCCGGAGCCGCCGGCCCCGGGCACGGTGCCGTCATGCGCCGAGGGCGGCGTGCTGGGGATTCTCTGCGCGTCTGTCGCCTCGGTGATGGGCACCGAGGCCATCAAGCTGATCACCGGTATCGGCGAGTCGTTGCTGGGCCGGCTGATGATCTACGACGCCCTCGACATGACCTACCGCACCATCGCGATCCGCAAGGACCCGGCGACCCCGAAGATCACCGGACTCATCGACTACGACGCGTTCTGCGGCGTGGTGTCCGACGCGGCCGCCGAGGCGGCGGCCGACTCGACGGTGACTCCGCTCGAGCTGCGGGAGCTGATCGACTCCGGCAAGCCCGTCGCCCTGATCGACGTGCGGGAGCCCGCGGAGTGGGCCATCAACCGCATCGAGGGTGCCGAACTGATTCCCAAGTCGACGCTCGACTCCGGGGCCGGGCTGGCCCGGGTGCCACAGGACCGAATTGCGGTGCTGTACTGCAAGACCGGGATCCGCTCGGCCGAGGTCCTGCTCGCCCTCAAACAGGCCGGATTCGCCGACGCGTTGCACCTGCAGGGCGGAATCGTGGCCTGGGCCCGGCAACTCGAGCCCGACATGGTCATGTACTGACGTCAGGTCTGGCCGGGCACACCTTAGTCTGATCGGGTGACCGTCGACCGTCCTCCCGAACATGTGCTCACGGCGTTCGGCCTGACCGGTCTCCGGCCGGTGCCGCTCGGCTCGAGCTGGGAGGGCGGCTGGCGCTGTGGCGAGGTCGTGCTGTCCATGGTCGCCGACAACGCGCGGGCGTCCTGGTCGGCCAAGGTGCGCGAGACGCTGTTCGTGGACGGCGTCCGGCTGGCCCGCCCGGTGCGTGCCACCGACGGCCGCTACGTCGTCGCCGGCTGGCGCGCTGACACGTTCGTCACCGGGACACCGGAACCGCGGCACGACGAGATCGTCTCGGCGGCGGTGCGCCTGCACGAGGCGACGGCCAAGCTCGAGCGTCCACGGTTCCTGACGCAGCCGCCCGCGGTGCCGTGGAGCGACGTCGATGTCTTCATCGCCGCCGACCGCGCCGCGTGGGAAGACCGGCCACTGCAGTCGTTGCCGCCCGGCTCGCGGGTGGTACCCGGGACCACCGACGGCCGCCGTTCGATCGAGCTGATCAATCAGCTTGCGTCGCTGCGCAAGCCGACCCGCAACCCGAGCCAGCTGGTGCACGGCGACCTCTACGGCACCGTGCTGTTCGCCGGCACCGCCGCGCCGGGCATCACCGACATCACGCCGTACTGGCGCCCGGCGTCGTGGGCCGCGGGCGTGGTCGTCGTCGATGCGCTGTCCTGGGGCGAGGCCGACGACGGTCTCATCGAACGCTGGGCATCGCTGCCGGAGTGGCCGCAGATGTTGTTGCGTGCCTTGATCTTCCGGCTCGCTGTGCATGCCCTGCACCCCCGGTCGACGGCCGCGGCTTTCCCGGGGCTGGCCCGCACCGCAGCTCTGGTCCGCCTGGTGCTGTAATTCCGCGCACCGTCGTTCGAATGGCAGCGCGCCCCGTTCGGTGGGAAAGTTACCTCGCATGACGGCTGTTGAACCCACCACCGACGGAACCTACAAAGACCGGATCGCTGCGGTCGAACCCGGTGGCAACGAGTTCATCGCCGAGGCGGACCGGCACGGCAAGCCGAGCCAGCTGTTCTGGACGTGGACGTCGCCCAACATGGAATTCGCGACGGTGTTCGTCGGCATGCTGGCCGTCCTCGCCTTCGGCATGAGCTTCTGGCAGGCGGTCGCCGGGATCGTCGTCGGGACGGGGCTGGGTGCCATCGCGCACTATTTCCTGTCCGCGCGTGGGCCGCTGCACGGCGTGCCGCAGATGGTGCTGGGCCGAATGGCGTTCGGGTTCAAGGGCAATGCGTTGCCGGCGACGCTGATGTCGATCACCGCGGGCGTCGGTTGGTTCGCCACCAACAGCGTCAGCGGTGCGTTTGCCCTGTCCACCCTGTTCGGCTTCGGGCCGCTGATCGGCCTGATCATCATCGTGGTGCTGCAGACGGCGTTCGCGTTCTTCGGTCACAACCTGGTGCAGGCGTTCGAGCGGTGGTCGTTCCCCGCGCTCGTCGTCGTCTTCGGCGCGGCATCGGTCGGAATCTTCGCGCACGCGAATCTGGGTGCGCCCGCGCCGTCGGGCGGCGTCGGCGGACTCGGCGGCTTCCTGCTCACCGTCGGCACGTCGTTCGGCTACGCGGCCGGCTGGACCCCGTACGCCGCGGACTACACGCGCTATCTGCCGTCGGCGGTGTCCACTTTCGCGACGGGGTTCTTCGCCTCGACCGGGTTGTTCATCTCGTGCGCGGTCCTGGAGATCGTCGGGGCGGCATCGGCGACGTTCGGCACCGCGAGCCTGGCCAATCCGACCGCGTCGTTCACGGCCGAGCTCGGGCCGTGGCTGGCCAAGGCGACCCTGCTGGCCATCGCGATCGGCGCGATCGCCGCCAATGCGCTCAATATCTATTCCGGGGCAATGGCTTTCGTGACCATCGGGATCACGTTGCCGCCGCATATCGCGCGGGCGCTGGTGACCGTCTTCTTCGGCGTCGCCGGTTTCCTGATCGCCTGGTGGGCGTTGCCCGACGCCGCGCACAGCTATGAAGCGTTCCTGCTGGTGATCGCCTACTGGATCGGACCGTGGCTGGGTGTGGTCTTCGCCGATCAGTATCTGCGTCGCGGGCAACACATTGCCGGGTACCTCTACGACCGCTCGTACTCGAACTGGCCCGGGCTGCTGTCCTTCGCGCTGGGACTGGGCCTGTCGGTGCTGTTGTTCTCCAACCAGGAGAAGTTCGTCGGTTACATCGCCCGTGCGGTGCCGAAGCTCGGCGACATCACCTTCTTCGTCGGCTTCGTCATCGCGGGTGTCGCGTACCTGGTGTTGTGTCGAAAGAAGATCGCCGCGGAATGCGCCGCCGTATGACCCCTGAGCAGATGCTCGACGTCGCGGTCGCCGAAGCCCGAAAAGGGCTGTCCGAAGGCGGCATTCCGATCGGCGCGGCGTTGTTTCGCGCCGATGGTGAACTCCTGGGCGCCGGGCACAACCGCCGGGTGCAGAACGATGATCCCTCGGTGCACGCCGAGACCGACGCGTTCCGCGCGGCCGGGCGCCAGCGCGGCTACCGCTCGACCATCATGGTGACGACGCTGTCGCCGTGCTGGTATTGCAGCGGGCTGGTGCGGCAGTTCGGCATCGGCGCGGTGGTGATCGGGGAGGCCCGCACGTTCCACGGCGGTCATGACTGGCTGGCCGAACATGGTGTGGCGGTTACGGTATTGGACGACGAGCGGTGCGTGGCCATGATGGAGGACTTCATCGCGGCCCACCCCGAATTGTGGGCGGAGGATATCGGCGAATGAGTGCCATTGCGACAGTGGATATTTCCCGCTGGTATGCCGGCGGAGCCGAGGCCGATGCGTTGGCCGCCGAGGTCGACGAGGGGCTGCAGCGCGCCGGTTTCATCGTGGTCACCGGTCACGGGGTGGACCAGGGGTTGGCGGCTGCGGTGCGCGCGGCCAGCCGGGAGTTCTTCGCGTTGCCCGACGAGGTCAAGCAGCGGTACTCGGTGCCGGTCGGCGGGCACGGCTGGATCGGCCCGGGTGCCGAGGCCAACGGTTACGCCGAGGGCACCGAGACACCACCCGATCTCAAGGAGAGTTTCAGCCTGGGCGCGGAAACGTCGACGGGGGATCCGGAGGTGGACCGAATCTGGTTCGCCCCCAACGTATGGCCCGCCGAGGTGCCCGCATTGCAGACGTTGGTGGATGAATACACCGCCCAGATGCGCCGATTGTCCGACGATCTGCTGGCCCTGTTCGCGCACGCGCTGGGACTGGCGGCGAATCCTTTTGCGGCGCTGGCAGATCGGCCGACGTGGACCATGAACATCAACCACTACCCGCCGGTGAGCGTCGTGGGCGAACCCGAGCCGGGGCAGTTCCGCATCGGCCCGCACACCGATTTCGGCACCGTCACGGTGCTCGACCGGGAGCCGGGCGCCGGTGGGCTGCAGGTGTATTCCGAGGCAGCGGGCTGGGAGGACGCGCCCTGGGAACCGGGCGCGCTGACGGTGAACATCGGAGACCTGCTGGAGTATTGGAGCGGACGACGCTGGCCGTCCGGCCGCCACCGCGTGCTGCCGCCGCAACCGCACGCACCGGAAGAGGACCTGGTGTCGCTGATCTACTTCTACGAAGCCAACCACGACGCGCTGATCACCCCGTTGCAGCCGCCCATCGGTGCGGTGTCCGGGCTCGCGCCGGTGGTCTCCGCGGATTTCATCAAGGAACGGCTGGACGCCATCACCGTCGGCTGAGCGGCCCTCAGAACTCGTGCCGGTACTCCCGCAACCGAACCCGGCCGTCGACCGCCAGCACCCCTTCGGCGCGCAGCCGTTCCAGCTGCCGCGTCGCCAGATGCGCTGCCGGCCGGCCCGACGCGCTGATCACGCGGTGCCAGGGCAGGTCCGAGGAATCGGTCCGCATGATCCAGCCGACGATCCGCGGGCTGGAAAGCCCTGCGGCATCGGCGATGTCGCCGTACGTCGACACCTGGCCGGACGGTATCGACGCGACGAGACCCCGCACCTTCTCCACCTGCTCGTCGGTGACAGCCGCCACGATCAGACCAGGTGACGCCGGATCACGTCGGCGGTTTCGGCGGGCATGGCGTGCGGCACCATGTGGTCGCAATCGAATTCGGTCAGCACGAAGTCGGCGCCGAGCCGGGCCTGCAAACCCGACACGAGTTCGCCGGTGACGTAGGCCGGATGGGTTCGTTTGGCCAGCACCAGCGTCGTCGGTGTGCCCTGCGGCGGCAACACGATCGGGCGGGCCAGCTCACTCCAGTAGGACATCATGGCGGGCAGGCTGATGCGCCAGCCGACGCGTCCGCCCGGCAGGGCGACCAGGTGCTCGTCCAGGTCGCGCTCGAGTTCGCCGGGGTACTTCGCCGAGACCTCGCCCCACGATCCGTTCACCTTCTCGGCGTGGGCCTCCTGGCGGTCCGGGTAGTCGGGGGAGCCGAGCATGGCGTCGGCGATCTCGCTCATCCAGCTGCCGTCCAGCCCGGTCGCCGGGTCCAGCAGCACCAGGCCGGACACCAGATTCGGATGGGCGGCAGCGAGATTGAGCGCTATCGCGCCACCGAATGAATGTGCCACCACGACCACCGGCCCGTCGGCCTCGTCCTGGAGGAGGGCCGCCAGGGCCGCGACGTTCTCGTCGATGTTCCACGGCGCCGCCCACGACGAATGGCCATGTCCCAGGAGGTCGGGCGCCAGCACGGCATATTCGGCCAGATACCCGTCCGCCAGTGTCTGCCAGCGCTTTCCGTGGCCGGTCAGGCCGTGCAGGGCCAGGATCTGTGCCGGCCGCGCCGGTCCGTAGTGGTACACCTGCAAGCTCACCCCGTTGATGCTGCCAGACATCGCGGCCGGACGTCGCCGTCGGCCGAACTTGTCGTACCCCCGTGGTTGCATTCCTGCCATGGCCGCCCCGCACTCCGCACTCACCGCGCCCGGCTCGGTTAATGCCCTGACCGAGCCCGGGCAGCGCGGTGTCGTGCGGGTGCTGGGCGGCCCCGGAACCGGGAAGACCGAGCTGCTGATCCGCACGGCGGCAACACATATCGCGGCGGGAACCGATCCGGAGTCGGTGCTCCTGCTCACCGGTTCGGCGCGGCTGGGCAGCCGGGTCCGCGGCGCCATCACCTCGGCGCTGCTGGGCGATACCGGCCAGGTCACCCGGGAGCCGCTGGTTCGCACCCTGCACTCCTACGCGTTCGCCGTGCTGCGGCAGGCCGCGCAGCGTGCCGGTGACCCGCCGCCGCGCCTGATCACCAGTGCCGAGCAGGACGGCATCATCCGCGAGCTCCTCGCCGGTGATCTGGAGGATGGCGACGAGGCGAGCGTGGACTGGCCGCTGCACCTGCGGCCGGCGTTGGGCACCGCGGGGTTCGCGACCGAATTGCGGGACCTGTTGGCCCGCTGCACCGAACGCGGCGTCGACCCCGCGGATCTGCGCCGGATCGGCCGCAAGGCCGGCCGTCCGGAGTGGGTGGCGGCGGCCCGGTTCGCCCAGGTCTACGAGCAGGTCATGCTGCTGCGCAGCGCCGTCGGCATGGCGGCCCCGCAGGCGACGGTGCCCGCGCTGGGCGCGGCCGAGCTGGTGGGCGCCGCGCTCGAGGCCTTCGCCGTCGATCCCGCGCTGCTGGACGCCGAACGCGCCCGCATCAAGCTGTTGCTCGTCGACGACGCGCAGCACCTCGATCCGCAGGCCGCGCTGCTGGTGCGGGTGCTGGCGGCCGGTGCCCAGCTGACGGTCATCGCCGGTGACCCGAGCCAGACCGTGTTCGGCTACCGCGGCGCCGAGCCGACGCTGCTGTACGGCCCCGATGACCAGCCGCAGGTGGTGCTGACCGAGTCCCACCGGTGCTCGCCCGCGGTGGCCGGAGCGGTCGCGGCCGTCGCGCGGCGGCTGCCCGGCGTGGACGCGTCCCGGGCCCTGACGCCGGCGACGACGGATCAGCTCGGCTCGCTGGCGGTGCGCGTCGCCGGATCGCCGCATGCCGAGTCCGCGTTGATCGCCGACGCCTTGCGACGCGCGCACCTGGTCGACGGCGTGCCGTGGTCGCAGATGGCCGTCATCGTGCGCTCGGTACCGCGGGCCGGGACAGCGCTGGCCCGGGCCCTGAGCGCCGCCGGGGTGCCGGTGCAGCAGCAGGCCGGCATGGCGCCACCCGCGCAGCATCCGGCGGTGGGCGCGCTGCTCACGGTGCTGGACTGCGTCGCCGACCAACTGACCGGTGACCGGGCGCTGGCTCTGCTGACCGGCCCCATCGGCCGCGTGGACCCGGTGTCACTGCGCCAGTTGCGGCGCGCGCTGCGCCGCGCGGACGGCAGCGGTCGCGATTTCGGTGACCTGCTCGTCGAGGCGCTGACCGGAAGTACCGAACATTCGCTGTCCGATCAGCTGGCACGGCCGGTGCGGCGCGTCCTCGCGGTTCTCGACGCGGCGCGCCGGTCGGCGACCGCGGGCCAGGATCCGCGTTTCGTGCTGTGGCAGGCCTGGCACGCCAGCGGGTTGTCGCGCCGGTGGCAGGCCGCGGCCGGGCGTCCGGGTGCGGCCGGGGTGGCGGCAAACGCCGATCTGGATGCCGTCACCGCGCTGTTCGACACCGCCGACCAGTACGTCGCCCGCACCGCGGCGGCGTCCCTCGCCGGCTTGATCGACCACGTCCGCGCTCTCTCCTGGGCGGGTTCGGCTCCCGAGCGCGCCGAGGCCGACGAGGTGGCCGTGCTCAGTGCCCATGCCGCGCTGGGGCGGGAGTGGGATTTCGTGGTCATCGCGGGCTTGCAGGAAGGGTTGTGGCCCAACACCGTTCCGCGTGGGGGCGTACTCGGCACCCAGCAGCTCCTCGACATCGTCGACGGGGTGGGCGATGTGCGCGGCATGTCGGCCACCGCGCCGCTGCTGGCCGAGGAACGGCGACTGCTGGTCGCCGCGCTGGGACGGGCCC
Organism: Mycobacterium sp. SMC-13; assembly: GCF_045311035.1. Classification (NCBI taxonomy): domain Bacteria; kingdom Bacillati; phylum Actinomycetota; class Actinomycetes; order Mycobacteriales; family Mycobacteriaceae; genus Mycobacterium; species Mycobacterium sp. SMC-13. The sequence continues at coordinate 413,328 of NZ_JBJIAI010000002.1, read as the reverse complement.
GCAACCGCGTGCTGGTGACGGCCGTGGACAGCGACAACGGTGACGAGGCGTTGCTGCCGTCGACGTTCTTCGAGGAGCTGGCGGCCCTGGCCGGCGGCACCGACCCCGACGCCGACGAGCTCCCGGTGCATGCGCCCGCCGTGTTGTCGCCGTCGGCAGTGGTCGGCCGGTTGCGGTCGGTGGTGTGTGCTCCCGACGGCGCGGTCGAGGAAACCGACCGGCTGTGTGCGGCAGCGCAATTGGCCCGGCTGGCCGAGGCCGGCGTGCCGGGCGCCGACCCGGCGCAGTGGTACGCCAGCACGGCGCTGTCCACTGCCGAGCCGCTGTGGTCGGGCGACGACCACGTCGTCACGGTGTCGCCGTCGACCGTGCAGACCCTGACCGACTGCCCGCTGCGCTGGATGCTGGAGCGCCACGGCGGCAGCGACGGCCGCGATCTGCGGTCGGCGTTGGGCTCGCTGGTGCACGCCCTGGTTGCCGATTCGGGTCGCAGCGAGGCGCAGCTGCGGGGTGAACTCGAAAAGGTCTGGCAGCAGCTGCCTTTCGATTCGAACTGGTATGCCGACAACGAGCTGGAGCGGTACCGCGCCATGCTGGCGACGTTCACGACGTGGCGGCAGGAGACCCGCGGTGAGCTGACCGAGGTCGGTACCGAACTCGAGGTGTCCGGCACGATCGCCGACGAGGGGCTGCAGGTGCAGGTGAAGGGACGTATCGACCGCCTGGAACGGGACCGTGAGGGCCGCCTCGTGGTGGTCGATGTCAAGACCGGCAAGAGCCCCGCCACCAAGGCCGATGCCCAGGAGCACGCCCAGCTCGCGCTGTACCAGCTGGCGATCGCCGAAGGTGTTGTGCCGCATGGTGATCAGCCCGGCGGTGGTCGGCTGGTGTATCCGGCCAAACCTGCCAAGACCGGCGCCACCGAACGCGAACAGGATCCGATGGGGGAGACGGCGCAGGCGCAGTGGCGGCAGCGGGTGACCGACGCCGCCGCGGCGACGGCCGGGCCGCACTTCGTCGCGCGCGTCGGTTCCGGGTGTGCGACGTGCCCGGTGCGGGACATGTGCCCGGCGCAGGGTACGAAGGGGGCATGCTCGTGACGTACAGCCCCGCCGAACTTGCCGAGGCGCTCGGGCTGTTCACCCCGACCGACGAGCAGGCGGCGGTCATCGCCGCGCCGCCGGGACCGCTGGTGGTGATCGCGGGGGCCGGTGCCGGGAAGACCGAGACCATGGCCGCGCGCGTGGTGTGGCTGGTGGCCAACGGCTATGCCACGCCGTCACAGGTGCTGGGGTTGACCTTCACCCGCAAGGCCGCCGGACAGTTGCTGCGCCGTGTGCGTACCCGGCTGGCCCGCCTGGCGGGGTCGGGTCTGCTGCCCGGCGTCTCGCTGGCCGACGAGCACGCCACCGTCAGCACCTACCACGCCTTCGCGGGCACCTTGCTGCGCGAGTACGGGCTGCTGCTGCCCATCGAGCCGGCCACCCGGCTGGTCACCGAAACCGAGATGTGGCAGTTGGCTTTTCGGGTGGTGTCCGACTTCCCGGGGCAGCTGCACACCGACAAGTCCCCGGCCGCCGTCACCCAGATGGTGCTGCGCCTGGCCGGCCAGCTGTCCGAGCATCTCGTCGACACCGACGCCGTGCGCGACACGCATCACGAGCTGGAGCGGCTCATTCTCACGCTCCCCGGGGGCCCGGGCCAACGCGGCGGGCCCACCCAGTCGCTGCTGAACCTGCTGGCCACCCAGACCGAGCGGGCCGAGCTGGTGCCGCTGATCGATGCCGTGCACCAGCGCATGGGGGAAGCGCAGGTCATGGACTTCGGCAGCCAGATGTCGGCCGCGGCCCGCCTGGCCGAGCGTTTCCCGCAGGTCGGCGCGCAGCTGCGGGAGCGGTATCGCGTCGTCCTGCTCGACGAATACCAGGACACCGGGCACGCTCAGCGGGTCGCGCTGTCGTCGCTGTTCGGCGGCGGCGTCGACGACGGCCTGGCGCTGACGGCCGTCGGGGATCCCATCCAGTCGATCTACGGCTGGCGCGGCGCGTCGGCGACCAACCTGCCGCGGTTCACCACCGACTTCCGCCTGTCGGACGGTTCGCCGGCCCCGACCCTGGAATTGCGGACCAGCTGGCGCAATCCGCCGCGGGCACTCAAGCTGGCCAACGAGGTGTCCGCCGAGGCACGGCGCCGCAGTGTGAGCGTGCGCGAACTGCTGCCGCGCCCGGGCGCCGAGCCGGGGACCATCCAGTGCGCGTTGCTGGACGATGTTGTCGCCGAACGTGATTGGGTGGCCGACCACCTGGCCCGCCGGTACCACGGCGCGGTGGCCGCAGGAGAGCCGGTGCCGACGGCCGCCGTCCTGGTGCGCCGCAACGCCGACGCCGCGCCCATCGCCGAGGCGCTGACTGCCCGCGGGGTGCCCGTCGAGGTGGTCGGTCTGGCCGGGCTGCTGGCCATCCCCGAGGTCGCTGACGTCGTCGCGATGCTGCGCCTGGTCGCCGAACCGACCGCCGGGGTCGCCGCGATGCGGGTGCTCACCAGCGCGCGGTGGCGGTTCGGCGCAGCCGACCTGGCCGCGCTGTGGCGCCGCGCCTCGGAACTGGATGCGCCCGACCCGGCGCGGACGTCCGGGTCGGCCGCCGAGCAGGCCGTCGCACAGGTCGCCCCCGACGCCGACCACGCCTGCCTGGCCGACGCGATCAGTGATCCGGGCCCGGCCGACCGCTACTCACCCGAAGGACACCGCCGGCTGCTCGCCCTGGCCGCCGAACTGAGCCAGCTGCGTGCGCACCTGCACCAGCCGCTGCCGGATCTGGTCGCCGAAGTGCGTCGGGTCCTGGGTATCGACGCCGAAACCCGCGCGGCCAGTGGGGTTTCCGAGGGCTGGCGCGGCACCGAACATCTCGATGCCTTCGCCGATGTGGTCGCGGGATACGCCGCCCGGCCGGCCGCAGAACCGGACGGCGCAGCATCCATCGCCGGACTGCTGGCGTACCTGACCGCGGCCGCGGAGGTGGAGAACGGGCTGGCCCCGGCACAGGTGACGGTGGCCTCGGACCGCGTGCAGATCCTGACGGTGCACGCGGCCAAGGGCCTGGAATGGCAGATCGTCGCGGTTCCGCACCTGGTTGCCCGGGTGTTCCCGTCGACGGCGTCGCAGCGCACCTGGCTGACCGACGCGGGGGACCTGCCGCCGTTGTTGCGTGGGGACCGTGCCGAGCTGTCCGAGCATGGCGTGCCGGTGCTCGACACGTCCGACGTCTACGACCGGAAGATGTTGGCGGACAAGATCGCCGCGCACAAGGCGCTGCTCGATCAGCGGCGCACCGATGAGGAACGCCGACTGCTCTACGTGGCCCTCACCCGGGCCGAGGACACCCTGCTGTTGTCCGGATATCACTGGGGGACGACGGCCGGGAAACCGGCGGGACCTTCTGACTTCCTGATCGAGATGCGCGACATCATCGAACGGGCAGCGCAGGAGGGCGACCCCTGCGGCGAAATCGAGCAGTGGGCCCCGGCACCCGCGGAAAAGGCCGTCAACCCGTTGCGGGACAACGTCGTCGAGTGCTCCTGGCCCGTCGACCCGGCTGGTTCCCGGCGCGGGGACGTCGACCGGGGCGCGGCCCTGGTGGCCCAGGCGCTCGCCGCAGGGGCCGAGGACCTCGAGGACCGGCACGGCTGGGCTGCCGACGTGGACGCCCTGCTGGCCGAGCGCGAGCGGGCCCAGGAGCGCGGTCCGCTCGACCTGCCGCCGCAGTTGTCGGTGAGCACGTTGGTCGACCTGGGCAGCGACCGGTCGGGTGCACTGCAGCGGCTGCAGCGACGGCTGCCGGCCCGGCCGGACCCGCAGGCGCTGCTGGGCACCGCGTTCCACGACTGGGTGCAGCGGTACTTCTCCGCCGAGCGGTTGTTCGACCTCGACGACCTGCCCGGTGCGGTCGACGCCGAGCTGGGGCAGGCCGTCGCCGAGGAACTGGCAGACCTGCAGGCCGCGTTCGCCCTCTCGGAGTGGGCGGCCCGTACCCCGATCGACATCGAGGTGCCGTTCGACATGGTGATCGGTGACCGGGTGATCCGCGGCCGTATCGACGCGGTGTTCGCCGACGCCGACGGTGGCTACACCGTGCTCGACTGGAAAACCGGCGATCCGCCCACCACTCCGGAAACGCTGCGCAACAAGGCCATTCAGCTGGCGGTGTACCGCCTGGCCTGGTCGTCCATCCAGGGCGTACCCGTCGATGCGGTGCGGGCGGTCTTCCACTACGTGCGCGCGGGGCAGACGGTGGCACCCACCGACCTGCCCGGCGCCGACGAGCTGGCGGCGCTAGTTCACCTCGGGTGAGTTGCGGTAGATCTTGAGTGCCTGGGTCACCATCGGCACTTGCAACGGCAGCCGGGCCAGTGCCGCGATGCGGGCCGGCCACCCCTTGGGCCACCACAGCCGGACCATGTTGACGTTCGCCGGGAAGACGCTGAGGAAAAGTGCGACCGCGGCCAGCGCGCCCAGCTTGCGGGTACGGGGCAGGAGCAGCGCGGCGCCGGTGGCGACTTCGCCGACGCCCGACGCGTAGGTGTAGAACCGTGCCGTGCCGGGGAGTTCCGCCGGGACGATGCCGTCGAAAGGCTTCGGTGCGACGAAGTGCAGGGCGCCCATTCCGACGAGCAGCGCGCCCATTCGGTACGCGGGCGCCTGGCTGGGGGTGGTGTTGGCAGTGCTGTTGGCGGCGGTCATGGTTACATAGTGCTGTGCCGAGCCGTCTCGTGGTGAGTCTCCGCCAGATAATGGAGCCGCATGGCTCGCGTTAGGTTGTCGCGGCGCATGGCCGCGATGGAACAGAACCTCACGAGCCGCCAGAACGCGGATCTGGTTGATGTGCTGCAGATTCCGGAAGCGTTCGTCAGTCCCATCCGCCGGATCGTGCGCCGTGTCATCTACGCGCTGCTGGTGCTCGCCGCCGCGGTGCTCGTCGTGTACCTCGACCGCGACGGCTACCGCGACGCCCAGGAGAACGAGATGTCGCTCCTGGACTGCATCTACTACGCGACGGTGTCGCTGTCGACCACCGGCTATGGCGACATCACACCGCTCACGCCGAGCGCGCGCCTGGTGAACGTCCTGGTGATCACGCCCATGCGGATCGCGTTCCTGATCGTGCTCATCGGTACGACCGTCGAGACGCTGACCACGCAGTCTCGTCAAGCCTTGAAGATTCAGCGATGGAGGAGCACCGTGCGCAACCACACCATCGTCGTCGGTTACGGGACCAAGGGCCGCACCGCGGTCCAGGCCATGGTCGGTGACGAGGTCGCCCCCGGAGACATCGTCGTCGTCGACGAGAACCCGGCGGCCCTGGACCGGGCGCGTGCCGCCGGACTGGTCACCGTGGTCGGCGACGCCACCAAGTCGGAGGTGCTGCGCCTCGCCGGCGCCCAGCACGCGAAGTCCATCGTCGTCGCGACCGACAAGGACGCCACCGCCGTGCTCGTCACGCTGACCGCGCGCGAGGTGGCACCCAAGGCCAAGATCGTCGCCTCGGCCCGCGAGGCCGAGAACCAGCACCTGCTGCGGCAGTCCGGTGCCGACTCGACGGTCGTCTCGTCGGAGACCGCCGGCCGGCTGCTGGGCATCGCGACCCAGACCCCGAGTGTCGTCGAGATGGTCGAAGACCTGCTCACCCCCGATGCCGGCTTCGCGATCTCCGAGCGCGAGGTCGAGGCCAAGGAGCTCGGCGGTTCGCCGCGGCACCTGACCGACATCGTGCTCGGGGTGGTGCGCGACGGGCAGCTGCTGCGGGTCGACTCGCCTGAGGTCGACGCCCTGGCGGCCGGGGACCGGCTGCTCTACATCCGCAACGCCGAAGTCGAACGGTAAGCCCCGCGATGAGCGATTTCACCCTGCGTAACGTCCCGCTGCTGTCCCGGGTCGGTGCCGACCGGGCCGACACGCTGCGCACCGACGTCGACGCCGCGATCGCCGGCTGGGAGGACGCGCTGCTGCTGCGCGTGGACCGCCGCAATCAGGTGTTGATCTCCGGTGGCCGGGTGGTGCTCGGGCGTGCCGCGGAACTCGGCGACAAGCCCGACGAGCACGCGGTGTTCCTGGGCCGGATGCCCGATGGCCGCCACGTGTGGGGCGTGCGCGCCGCACTGGAGGAGCCGACGGGCGGGACGGACGCGCCGGTCGAGGTCCTCGACCTGCGCCGGGCCGGGCCGATCTTCGACGACATCAGCGCGCAGCTCGTCTCGACGGCGACGGCCCTGCTGAACTGGCATGACAGCGCCCGCTTCAGCGCCATCGACGGCGCGCCCACCAAACCGATCAAGGGCGGCTGGGCGCGGGTCAACAGCATCGGCGGCCACGAGGAATTCCCGCGCATCGACCCGGCGATCATCTGCCTCGTGCACGACGGGCATGACCGCGCGGTGCTGGCCCGACAGACCAACTGGCCCGAGCGGTTGTTCTCACTGCTGGCCGGGTTCGTCGAGGCCGGCGAATCGTTCGAGAGCTGCGTGGTGCGCGAGATCGCCGAGGAGATCGGTCTGACCGTCACCGACGTCAAGTACCTGGGCAGTCAGCCCTGGCCGTTCCCGCGTTCGCTGATGGTCGGCTTCCACGCCATCGGTGATCCGGAGCAGCCGTTCTCGTTCAACGACGGCGAGATCGCCGAGGCCGACTGGTTCACCCGGGCCGAGGTGCGCGAGGCCCTCGAGCACGGCGACTGGAACAGCACGGCGGACACCCGGCTGCTGCTGCCCGGCTCCATCTCGATCGCCCGGGAGATCATCGAATCCTGGGCGGCTCAGTGATTTGTGCACGAAAATCCGCGGCCGGCGCGGAAAATCGTGCACAAATCCCTAACTCAGCTTGGCTTTGACGTCCTTGATGCTGGGGTTGGTCAGCGTCGAGCCGTCGGGGAACTTGACCGTCGGAACCACGTGGTTGCCGTTGTTGACCGAACCGACGAACTCGGCGGCCGCCGGGTCCTGCTCGATGTCGATCTCGGTGTAGGAGATGCCTTCGGCCTTCAGCGCGGTCTTGAGCCGCTTGCAGTAGCCGCACCAGGTCGTGCTGTACATGATCAGTGCACTCATAACGCACCTCAACGTATCCGATCGCCGCGTCATGCCGCCCAGCGGTGCCTCGTGTGTCACACCCGCCTGCCATGATGGAGGCCATGCCAGCCGAGGCCCCGCCGTCCACACTTCTCGAGGACCTCGACGACGAACAGCGTGAGGCCGTCCTCGCGCCCCGCGGCCCGGTGTGCGTGCTGGCCGGTGCCGGCACGGGCAAGACCCGCACCATCACCCGCCGCATCGCGTATCTGGTCGCCGCCGGACACGTCGCGCCGAGTCAGGTGCTGGCCGTGACGTTCACCCAACGCGCCGCCGGTGAGATGCGCGGCCGCCTCCGCAGCCTGGAAAGCGAGATCGACGGAGCACAAGGCACCGGGGCTGTCCAGGCCATGACGTTCCACGCCGCGGCGCTGCGGCAGCTGCGGTACTTCTGGCCGCGGGTGGTCGGCGACACCGGCTGGGAGTTGCTCGACAGCAAGTTCGCGGTGGTCGCGCAGGCGGCCAATCGGGCGGGCATTCAGGCCAGTACCGACGACGTGCGCGACCTGGCCGGTGAGATCGAATGGGCCAAGTCGTCCCTCATCAGTCCCGAGCTGTACCCGGAGCAGGTCGCCAAGATCGAGCGGGACATCCCGTTCGACGCCGCCAAGGTCGCCGCGGTGTATGCCGGGTACGAGGGCCTCAAGGCCCGGCGCGACGGATCGGCCCTGCTGGACTTCGACGACCTGCTGTTGCACACCGCGGCGGCCATCGAGAACGACGCCGCCGTCGCCGGCGAATTCCGCGACCGCTACCGCTGCTTCGTCGTCGACGAGTACCAGGACGTCACCCCGCTGCAGCAGCGGGTGCTCAACGCCTGGGTGGGGGAGCGCGACGACCTGACGGTGGTCGGTGACGCCAACCAGACCATCTACTCGTTCACCGGCGCCACCCCGCAATACCTCCTCGACTTCTCGCGGCGGTTCCCCGATGCGGCGCTGATCCGGCTGGAGCGCGACTACCGCAGCACGCCGCAGGTGGTGTCGCTGGCGAACCAGGTGATCTCGGCAGCGTCCGGCCGGATGGCCGCCAGCCGGTTGCAGCTCATCGGTCAGCGCGATCCGGGGCCCAAGCCGGTGTTCCGGGAACATCCCGACGAGGTCGCCGAGGCCAACGCGGTCGCCGCCGCCATCAAGAAGCTCATCCAATCCGGTACTGCCCCTTCGGAAATCGCGGTGCTGTACCGCATCAACGCGCAGTCCGAGGTGTACGAGGAGGCGCTCACCGCGGCCGGGGTGGCGTTCCAGGTGCGCGGAGGTGAGGGCTTCTTCAGCCGCCAGGAGATTCGGCAGTCGTTGCTGGCGCTGCAGCGCGCCGCGGGACACCAGGGTGACGTCGCCGGTGTCGAGCTGCCCCAGTTGGTCCGGGATCTGCTGGAACCGCTGGGCCTGACGGCCGAGCCGCCGGCGGGTACCAAGGCCCGGGAACGCTGGGATGCGTTGTTGGCCTTGGTCGAATTGGTCGAGCAGGAAGTCGCGGTGCGTCCCAACCTGGACCTGCAGGGCCTGCTCGTCGAGCTGCGTCAGCGCGCCGATTCGCGGCACCCACCGGTGGTGCAGGGTGTCACGCTGGCGTCGCTGCACGCCGCCAAGGGCCTCGAGTGGGATGCAGTGTTCCTGGTGGGTCTGGTCGACGGCACGCTGCCCATCTCGCACGCGCTGTCACATGGCGCGGACAGCGAACCGGTCGAAGAGGAGCGCCGCCTCTTCTACGTCGGAATCACCAGGGCCAGAGTGCATTTGACGATTTCGTGGGCGCTCGCCCGAGCCGCCGGCGGGCGGCAGAGCCGCAAGCCCTCGCGGTTCCTCAACGGGCTGACACCGCAGAGCCGCCGGGAACCCCAACAGCCGCAACGTAAACGGGGTCCGGCGCCGCGCTGCCGGGTCTGCAATGCGGCGTTGACGTCGTCGACCGCGATCCTGCTGCGGCGCTGCGAATCGTGCCCGTCGAACCTCGACGAGGAGCTGCTCGGCCGGCTCAAGGAGTGGCGCCTGCGTACCGCGCAGGAGATGAAGGTGCCCGCCTACGTGGTGTTCACCGACAACACCTTGATCGCGATCGCCGAGGCCCTGCCGGCCGACAATGCCGCATTGGTGGCCATTCCCGGCATCGGTGCGCGCAAGCTGGAGCAATACGGACCAGATGTGCTGGCATTGGTGAACGCGTCCCGTTAGCCCCACTAATTTGCGCCAAACATGGCGCAAATTGCGCCAAAACTGCTGGTCAAAAAATCGCTTGCCTGATTTTGGTGGTAACGTCTAGCCTCGAAGCCGCAACGAAATCCCGCGAATTCGCACCCTGTGAATCCGCAGTCGACCGCTGAGGAGGTGGCCCCGATGATCAGCTTTGATGCGTCCCGTGGCGCTGTCCTCGCTGTCTCTGGTTCCCGTGCGCCGTTGACCGCTGCCGCCTATGAGGCGGTATCGCGCGTCGGCGCCGGTTGGCATCAGATCGTTGACGTCCCCGCCATTCCCGCTGTCGCTGCAGCCGCCGCTATGCCGGCGGCACGTCTCGCGACGGCTGGACATGTCGCCGACATCCCGCAGCGCAAGCGCAACGCCAAGACCTTCGCGTCCGTGAAGCGAGGCACTACTTAGGTAGCGCCCACAGCAGCCAAAACCTGGCCACGGACCCGAAACCACCGGATCCGTGGCCAATGTTTTTGGGGCACAACCTCAAAACCACCACCTGGTCACCGATCCATCAGACAGATGAGACGCAAGACGACCAGGAAGTAGGTGATGAGGACATGACTAGCCAGACTTGCCGACAAAGGCTGGCGGTGCCATGTCATGTCGGCGACCCCGATATGTGGTTCGCTGACAACCCCACTCAGCTGGAACAGGCCAAGGCGCTGTGCGCCGACTGCCCGATCCGGTTGCAGTGCCTCAACGAGGCGCTGGAACGTGAAGAGCCGTGGGGTGTTTGGGGTGGGGAGATCCTCGAGCGCGGCGCCGTCATCGCACGCAAGCGTCCGCGCGGTCGTCCGCGTAAGGACGTCGTCGCGGCATGACCCCGCGGCCAAACCTCGGGGGGCACCAACCGCGAGCCGGCCTGGGGGTACCTCCCGCTTGCGGGGGAGTTTGTACGCCGACACACCGTGTTTGGCGTGCATTACGCGGCCGCTCGCCGGCGCCGAGCGGCCGCGTAACCGCCGTTGACTACGGCGTGAAGCCCGGAACCAGTTCCGTGGCAATGGCTTTCACGGGGACGTGGGCGTCCAGCTGACAGCAGATCGCCACGGTCGACGCGATCACGCGCAGCGGGATGACCAGGTTCGGCGGCATGTCGAGCTGACGGGCCATCTTGATCTGGTTCACGCCGTTGTCCAACTGGCCCGCAGCCATTTTCATGATCCAGCGCCGCGTGTAGTGGAAGACATCGGTCTGGATCGGCTCGACGTACTGCCGCAGCATGTTGTCGACCTCGAAGATCGGGACCTCTTCGCCCGGCTGGATGAACCCGGCTTCCTCCATCACCGGCAGCAGTTTGTCGTAGTTCTTGTCCCGCGCCAGGCTGATCATCTCGCCGATCGCGGTCGGCAGCCCACCGGGCAGTGGCGCCACCGCGCCGAAGTCGATGACGCCCATGCGACCGTCGGGCAGCAGCATGAAGTTCCCGGGGTGGGTGTCCCCGTGCATGATCTCCAGGCGCGCCGGCGCGTCGAATGTCAGCTCCGACAGCCGGGTACCCATCAGGTCGCGCTGCTCGACGGTGCCCTCCCGGATGATGACCGACATCGGGATGCCGTCCATCCACTCGGCGATGACGACCTTCGGCGCGCTGGCCACGATCGCCGGCACCTTGAAGTGCGGGTGCCCGGCGTAGGCCTTGGCGAACGCCCGCTGGTTGTCGGCCTCCAGCCGGTAGTCCAGTTCCATCTCGGTGCGGTCGATGAGCTCGTCGACGACGCCCTGGACATCGGCGCCGGGCGCCAGCTGTTTGAAGACGCCGACCAGACGCTGGATGGTCTTCAGGTCGGCACGCAGTGCCTCGTCGGCGCCGGGGTACTGGATTTTGACCGCGACCTCGCGGCCGTCGGACCAGACGGCCTTGTGCACCTGGCCGATGCTGGCCGACGCGACCGGGGTGTCATCGAAGGACTGGAAGCGGTCGCGCCACTTGGTACCCAGCTGCGCATCGAGCACGCGGTGCACCTTGGCGGCCGGCAGGGGCGGGGCTTCGCGCTGCAGCTTGGTCAGCGCCTCGCGGTACGGCTTGCCGTACTGCTCGGGAATCGCCGCCTCCATCACCGACAGGGCCTGGCCGACCTTCATCGCCCCGCCCTTGAGTTCACCCAGCACGGTGAACAGCTGGTTGGCCGCCTTGTCCATCAGCTCGGCGGTCACCTCGTCCTTGGACCTGCCCGCCAGGCGCTTGCCCAACCCCAGCGCCGCCCGTCCCGCCATGCCGCCGGCCAGACCGGCGAGCTTCGCGTTGCGTGCCACACTGCCCCGTTTGATATCAGCCACATTCACATCATCCATGACGTTGCTGAGTGCACGGCAGCGACATGGCAACGCGTGTTGTCACGACAGTCGATCGCACCAGTCACACAGCGGATGACGCGACCACCGGCGCACCACCGTGGTCCGCGAGCCGATGTCGAATTCGAGGGTGGCATCGAGCGTCGGCGGTGGTTCTGCGCGGGCCCCGCCGCCGCGGATCGCGTCGATCACCCGGTCCACCTGGTTGAGCGCCACCGCCGCGGTGGCCAGTACCGTCGCCCGGTCGGCGCTGCCGACGGTGCCCTCCAATTGGGCGGCCAGCACCGGCCACGACGCGTCGCGGTCGCTGCGGTGGAGGTCGGCACAGTTCAGGCAGCTCGTCGCCCCGGGCAAAACGAGGGGACCGATCAGCCCGGTGCCGTCCCGGATCCGCACCGGCAGATGCGGGACCCCGGCACGGTGCAGGTCGCGTACCAGGCGGCGGTCGGCGACCAGGAAATCGGACAGCACCACCAGATCGGCGGCATCCCGCGTGACGGCCACGTGGCCGAATCGGCTGGTGCGCACCCGGGTTCCGGAACAGTTCAGGGCGCCGGCCAACAGATCCGAGAGGGGGCCGCTGCCGTGGATGCGTACCGACACCGGTCGCCGGCCGGTATCCGGCACCGTCTGCAACAACCCGGCCGAGTTCAGGGCGTCGACCAAGCCGGTCCAGCCGTCGATGTCGGTCAGCCCGGCCGCCAGCGCGAGCGCCTGGCTGCTCTCGGCGTCGACGCCGCTCTGCATACCGCGCAGCAGGTCCGCCAGGTCACCGACCGTCAACCCGTCCGGAGGCCGAATGCCGATGGCGCGCCGCGGGTCCCAGCCGAGCTGCACCGTCCCGTCGGGCCGCTGCAACACCGGCATGGCCGGGTTCAGGGTCTGACGAGACGTGGTCATGGGCCAACTGTGCCAACAGCACGCCGATTCGGCGAATCAGTTATCCACAGGCACTCAGCCCTCGGCTGGGTCGTCTCCAGCGTCCTCGTCGGCGGACCGCTTGAGGTCCTTCTCCAGATCGGCCAGCGCCTGGTCGAGATCCGAGGTGTCGCCGCCGAGCGCCTGGTCGATGAAGGCCGCGGGCTCGTCGAGATCGGCGGCGCTGGGCAGCAGATCGGGGTGTTGCCAGACGGCGTCGCGCTTGTCGGCGCCGACGGCGTCGGTCAGCTTCTCCCACAGCGTGGCGGCCTCGCGCATCTTGCGCGGCCGCAGTTCCAGGCCCACGAGGGTCGCGAAGGTCTGCTCGGCGGGTCCGCCGGTGGCGCGACGACGACGCAGCGTCTCGCTCAGCGCCGACGTGCCGGGCAGCCGCTCACCGAGTGCGGCGGTGACGACGGTCTGCACCCAGCCCTCGATGAGCGCCAGCAGCGTCTCCAGTCGTTCCAGCGCCGCGGCCTGCTCGGGGGTGGCCTTCGGTTCGAACATGCCCTGGCTCAGCAGCTTCTCCATGGCGCCCGGATCGCCCATCAGCGACGCCGGGTCCAGGCCGGAGGCCATCTCCTCGAAGCCGCTCATGTCGATCTTCATGCCCTTGGCGAAGGCTTCGACGGCGCTGAGCAGCTGGCTGGCCAGCCACGGCACGTGGCTGAACAGCCGGTGGTGGGCAGCCTCACGCGCCGCGAGGAATGTCAGCACCTCGCTGCGCGGCTGCTCGAGACCTTCGCCGAACGCTTCGACGGCCTCGGGCATCAGTGCGGCGACACCGGACGGCCCCAGCGGCAGGCCGATGTCGGTGGACGTCAGGACCTCCTTGGACAGCGTCCCCAGCGCCTGGCCCAGCTGCGAGCCGAAGGCCATGCCACCCATCTGCGACATCATCGCCAGCAGCGGGCCGGCCATCGCCTTGGCCTCTTCGGGCAACGCCGACACCCAGACCGTCGACAGCTGCTCGGCGACCGGGTCGCACAGCCGCTTCCAGGTGTTGAGGGTGTTGTCGAGCCAGTCGCTCGGCGTCCACGCCACGGCGCGGGTGGTGCCGGCCGGCAGGGCGGTGACGCCGTCGAGCCACGTCTCCGCCAGGTGCACGGCGTCGGAGATGGCCGTCGCGGTCTGCTCGGGCACCGGCTTGACGAACCCGATCGAGTTCGACGCCAGCTTGCGGGCCAGGTCGTAGTTGACCGGGCCGGACTGGGGATTGTTCATCGACGCGCCCGCGCCACTGAACATCGCGCCGAGCTGCGTGAAGATCTGCCCGAGGTCGGGCATGCCGGCACCGCCGGGACCGCCGAACGCGTTGCCGAACCCGAACGGGTCCGAGGAGCCACCGGAAGAGCCTGGTCCAGGTTCTTTCTTGGACTTGTCGCGGTCGGGGTCTTCGCCGCTGGAGAAGCCGAAAGGCAGGTCAGCCATACCGTCAACGGTACTGCCCGCATCGCCGGCGGGTGGCTTCGCGGGTCATGCTGTCAGCGAACCGAGCCACGAGCTTTACTGTTGGCGGCGTGAACAGGCGGATTTCTACGCTCGTGGTCGCTCTGGTGCCGATCATCGTGTTCGTCGTACTGGTGTCGGTGGTGACCGTGCCCTTCGTCTCGCTGGGTCCCGGCCCGACGTTCGACACGCTCGGTGAGGTCGACGGCAAGAAGGTCGTCGACATCAAGGGCGACGTCAAGGTGCACCCGACCTCCGGACACCTGAACATGACGACAGTGTCGCAGAGCGACGGGCTGACGCTGGGCCAGGCGCTGGCGCTGTGGATGTCGGGCCGCGAGCAGCTGGTGCCGCGCGACCTGGTGTACCCGCCGGACAAGTCCAAGGAGCAGGTCGACAAGGCCAACAACGCCGACTTCAAGAACTCCGAGGAAGACGCCGAGTACGCGGCGTTGAGTTACCTGAAGTACCCGAAGGCGGTGACGGTCCAGGCCGTCGCCGATCCCGGGCCCTCGGCCGGCCAGTTGCGCCCCGGCGATGCCATCGATGCGGTCAACGGCATTCCGGTGGCCACCGTCGAAGAGTTCACCGGACTGCTGAAGAAAACCAAGCCCGGCGACCACGTCGTGCTCGACTACCGGCGCAAGAACGCCGGGATCGGCGTCACGACCATCACGTTGGGCACCAACAAAGACCGTGACTACGGCTACCTCGGTACGACGGTGCTCAACGCGCCGTGGGCGCCGTTCGTCATCGACTTCAACCTCGCCAACATCGGTGGCCCGTCGGCCGGTCTGATGTTCAGCCTCGCCGTCGTCGACAAGCTGACCGATGGAAACCTGAACGGCGGCAAGTTCGTTGCGGGTACCGGCACCATCGGCGACGACGGCAAGGTGGGCCCGATCGGCGGCATCACGCACAAGATGCTGGCGGCCCGCGAGGCCGGCGCGACGGTGTTCATGGTGCCCGCCGAGAACTGCGCCGAAGCGGTCTCGGCCCACCTGGACGGCCTCGGCCTGATCAAGGTCGAGAACCTCAGTGGTGCCGTCGACGCGCTGCACGCGGTGTCCGCTGGTGGCGAACCTCCCCGCTGCTGAACTCGCGATCACCCCTGGTTGCGTAGAGTCGTAGGACAAGCTGGCCTTTTCAGATTTCATACAGACTTTTCAACAGACTGGAGCTGACGAGTGGGGATGCGGCCTGCGGCGAGGATGCCGAAGCTGACGCGACGAAGCCGAATCCTGGTCGGGATCGCGCTGCTGATCGTCGGTTTGTTGATGGTCGGCCCGCGACTGGTCGACGCCTACGTGGACTGGCTGTGGTTCGGTGAGGTCGGCTTCCGTTCGGTGTTCAGCACCGTCCTGGTGACGCGCCTGGTGGTCTTCCTGGTGGCCGGCGTCTTCATCGGCGCCGTGGCGTTCGGTGGAATGGCACTGGCGTACCGGTCCCGGCCGGTGTTCGTGCCGGCGTCCGGACCCAATGACCCGGTGGCCCGCTACCGCGCCACCGTCCTGTCGCGACTGCGGTTGTTCGCCATCGGTGTCCCGGCGTTCATCGGGCTGCTGGGCGGCTTCGTGGCGCAGACCTACTGGGTGCGGGTGCAGCTGTTCCTGCACGGCGGCTCGTTCGGCATCACCGATCCCGAATTCGGCAAGGATCTGGGCTTCTACGCGTTCGACCTGCCGTTCTACCGGCTGGTGCTCGGCTACCTGTTCGTCGGCGTCTTCCTGATGCTGGTCGGGAACCTGTTGGGCCACTACGTGTTCGGCGGCATCCGCTTGTCGGGCCGTCAGGGTGCGCTCAGCCGTGCGGCGCGCATGCAGCTGGTGTCGCTGGTGGGAATCCTGGTGCTGCTCAAGGCCGTTGCCTACTGGTTCGACCGGTACGAGCTGCTCAGCCACACCCGGGCCGGCAAGCCGTTCACCGGCGCCGGCTACACGGACATCAACGCGGTGCTGCCGGCGAAGCTGATCCTGCTGGCGATCGCGGTGATCTGCGCGGTGGCCGTGTTCTCGGCGCTGGTGCTGCGGGACTTGCGGATTCCGGCGATCGGCTTGGTCCTGCTGCTGCTGAGCTCGGTGATCGTCGGGGCCGGCTGGCCCATGCTGGTCGAGCAGTTCAGCGTCAAACCCAATGCGGCGCAGAAGGAACGTGACTACATCAGTCGCAGTATCACAGCGACGCGCGACGCGTACGGGTTGACCGGCGATTCGGTGACCTACCGTGACTACAGCGGCAACGCGCCCGCCACCGCCGAGCAGGTGGCGGCCGACCGGGCGACGACGTCGAACATCCGGCTGCTCGACCCGACCATCGTCGGACCGGCCTTCACGCAGTTCCAGCAGGGCAAGAACTTCTACAGCTTCCCGGACCAGCTGTCCATCGACCGCTACAACGGGCCGGACGGCAAGCTGCGCGACTTCGTCGTCGCGGCACGGGAATTGAACCCGGACCGGCTGATCGACAACCAGCGCGACTGGATCAACAAGCACTCGGTCTACACCCACGGCAACGGCTTCATCGCCTCGCCCGCCAACACCGTGCGCGGTATCGCCAACGATCCCAACCAGAACGGCGGCTACCCGGAGTTCCTGGCCAGCGTGGTCGGCGCCAATGGCGCGGCCGTGTCGCCCGGTCCGGCACCGCTGGATCAGCCGCGCATCTACTTCGGTCCGGTGATCGCCAGCGCGCCATCGGATTACGCCATCGTCGGCAAGAACGGCGCCGACCGCGAGTACGACTACGAGACCAACACCGAGACGAAGAACTACACCTACGGCGGTACCGGTGGTGTGGACATCGGCAACTGGCTGGCCCGGTCGGTCTTCGCCGCCAAGTTCGCCGAGCGGAACTTCTTGTTCTCCAGCGTCATCGGGCCGAACAGCAAGATTCTGTTCAACCGTGACCCGGCCCACCGGGTCGAGGCAGTGGCGCCGTGGCTGACCACCGACTCGACGGTCTACCCGGCGATCGTCAACAAGCGCATGGTGTGGATCGTCGACGGCTACACCACCCTGGACAACTACCCGTACTCGGAGCTGACGTCGCTGTCGAGTGCGACCGCCGACTCGAATGAGGTTGCGGTCAACCGGATGTTGCCGGACAAGCAGGTCTCCTACATCCGCAACTCGGTGAAGGCCACCGTCGACGCCTACGACGGCACCGTCACGCTGTACGAGCAGGACGAGCACGACCCGGTGCTGCAGGCGTGGATGAAGGTGTTCCCGGACACCGTGAAGCCGAAGTCGGCCATCAGCAAGGAACTCGCCGAGCACCTGCGCTACCCGGAGGACCTGTTCAAGGTTCAGCGCATGCTGCTGGCCAAGTACCACGTCAACGACCCGGTGACGTTCTTCTCGACATCGGACTTCTGGGACGTGCCGCTCGATCCCAACCCGACGGCCAGCAGCTTCCAGCCGCCGTACTACATCGTCGCGAAAGACCTTGCCACGGGTGGGGATTCGTCGTCGTTCCAGCTGACCACGGCGATGAACCGGTTCCGGCGGGACTTCCTGGCCGCGTACATCAGCGCCAGCTCCGATCCGGCCACGTACGGCAAGATCACGGTGCTGACCATCCCGGGTCAGGTGAACGGTCCCAAGCTGGCGTTCAACGCGATCAGTACCGACACCGCCGTCAGCCAGGACCTGGGCGTCATCGGCCGGGACAACCAGAACCGGATCCGGTGGGGCAATCTCTTGACGCTGCCGGTCGGGCAGGGCGGGTTGCTCTATGTCGCACCGGTTTACGCCTCGCCGGGCGCCAGTGACGCGGCCTCGTCGTACCCGCGACTGATCCGCGTGGCGATGATGTACAACGACAAGGTCGGCTACGGCCCGACGGTCCGTGACGCCCTCAACGGCATCTTCGGGCCCGGCGCCGGCGCCACCGCGACCGGTCCGGCTCCGACCGATGTGCCGGCCGGCACGCCGCCTCCGGCGGCCGTTCCGGGGGCCGTCCAGCCGCCTGCCGCGGGACCGCAGCCCCCGCCGGTCGCGGTGCAGTCACCTGGCGTGCCGCTGACGCTGTCGCCCGCGAAAGCGGCTGCCCTGCAAGATGTCAACGCGGCCCTCGACGGCATGCGTGCGGCCCAGCAGAGCGGCAATTTCGCCCAGTACGGCGCCGCGCTGCAGAAGCTCGACGACGCCATGGCCAGGTACCGCGACGCCAAGTAGTCCGCACGAGTCGCAGAACTGCCCAACTCCTTCGGGAGTTGGGCAGTTCTGCATCTGGCGCAGGTTCACCAGGTGGTCCCAAAAACCCTGTCTGACCATACGATTTGGTTCATTCGGCAGCGTTGGGTAACGTTGTATTCACCGACGCGGGGTGGAGCAGCTCGGTAGCTCGCTGGGCTCATAACCCAGAGGTCGCAGGTTCGAATCCTGTCCCCGCTACTAGCGAGAAGGCCCCCGGAGAACTCTCCGGGGGCCTTCTTCATGTCCAGGTGAATCGGGGCGTCGAGCAGGAGCCTGGGGTTGTCGGAATAGTGCAACGGGAGCCCTGGTTTTGCATTCCGTGGACTCAGTCGCAGGAGATGCAGCCTGGTTCGGCCCCAACGCCCCCGGGTATGCCTGGAAATCAGTGGCCGACGTCGACCCGGTCGAGATCTTCCCAGGCATCACAGCTCGACTGCTGTGGCAGGGCGCCGATGGCGCCAAAGCGGCGGTGACGACCATCGCCCCCGGCGCGGTATGGGGCGACGAAGACCACCACAGTCCAGGGCCAGAGGAGGTGTACGTCGTCTCCGGTGTCTTCAACGACGGCGTAAACGACTATCCCGCAGGGACTTTCCTGCACGCGCCGGCGGGATCATGGCACGTTCCGCAGTCGGCGTCGGGCTGTGTGTTGTTTCTCTTCTACCCGCAGGGTTAGCTGCGTGCGCAAAGCCGGCAGGTGGACAATCCCCGAAAGTCACTGTGCCGTACGGCCTCTCGATCAGCCGGCGAGCTCGATCGTCCCGCCCGGAATCGCGTCGATCAACATCCGGGTGTAGTCCGACGTCGGGTTCTCGTACACCTGGTCGGTGGGCCCGGAATCCACCACCTCGCCGCGCGACATCACGATCACGTTGTGGGCGATCTCCTTCACGACCGCCAGATCGTGGGTGATGAACAGGTAGCTCAGGCCGAGCTCGTTCTGCAGATCGCGCAGGAGCGTCAGGATCTGTGCCTGCACAAGCACGTCCAACGCCGACACCGCCTCGTCGCACACCACCACCTCGGGGTTGAGGGCGAGCGCGCGGGCGATCGCGACGCGCTGCCGCTGCCCACCGGACAGCTCGTTGGGGAAGCGCTGCATGACCGACTGCGGCAGCGCGACCAGGTCCAGCAGCTCCTTCACGCGGGCGGTACGGGAGGACTTGTCTCCGATGCCGTGGATGTTCAGCGGCTCGGCGATCGCCCGGTAGATGGAGTACATCGGATCCAGTGACCCGTACGGGTTCTGGAACACCGGCTGTACCCGGCGGCGGAACTCCTTCGCTGCCGCGCCGCGCAGCGACGTGACGTCCTTACCGTCGAAATGCACTGTGCCCGAGGTCGCCTCCAACAGTCCCAGCACCATGCGCGCCACCGTCGACTTTCCCGAGCCGGACTCGCCGACCACCGCGGTGGTCGTCCCGCGGCGCAGCGTGAAACTGACATCGTTCACGGCGCGAAAGGTCGAGCCGCCGCGGAACGGGACGGCACCGCGGATCGGGAAGTCTTTGATCAAGTTGGTCGCGACCAGCACGTCCTGAGGGCCGGACGACACGTCCAGGCTGGATTCGGTGCCGGTGACCTTCGGCTGCAGCGCCTGGTCGCCCACGAGCTCGCCGTCGGTGCGCCGCGCGGCCAAGGAGGGCGCCGCGCGCACCAGCCGCTTGGTGTACTCGTGGTGGGGGTCCTGCAGGATCTGCAGGGCGGGTCCCGACTCGACCACCCGGCCCTTGTACATGACGACAAGGTGGCTGGCGCGTTCCGCGGCCAGGCCGAGATCGTGCGTGATGAGTAGGACCGCGGTGCCGAGCTCGGTGGTCAACTCCTCGAGATGGTCCAGAATCTGCCGTTGCACCGTCACGTCCAGGGCCGAGGTCGGCTCATCGGCGATCAGCAGCTTCGGCCGGCAGGCGAGCCCGATCGCGATCAGCGCCCGCTGGCGCATGCCGCCCGAGTACTCGTGCGGGAACTGATTGACCCGCTTGTCGGCGTCGCGCATGCCTGCCTCGCTCAGCAGCGCGATCGCGCGTTTGCGCGCGTCACCCCGCTTCGCCGCGCCATTGGCCTGCAAGGTTTCGCGGATCTGAAATCCGACGCGCCACACCGGGTTCAGGTTCGTGTTGGGGTCCTGCGGGACCAGACCCACGCCGCTGCCCCGGATCTTCTCGAAGTCGCGGCGCGACGCGGTGGCCAGGTCCTGGCCGTCGAACAGGATCTGACCGCCGGTCACCTTGCCGGTCCCCGGCAACAGTCCGAGCACCGCGGCGGCCGTGGTCGATTTACCCGACCCGGACTCGCCGACGATGGCCACCGTCTGCCCTGGATAGACGGTCAGGCTCACGCCTCGCACCGCCGGCACCGACTTGCCCTGCGCGCGGAAGTCGACCTGCAGGTCGCGGATGTCGAGCAGCGGCGCGGCGCCCTCGTTCGGTGTCTGGGTCATCAGCGGGTCCTCGCCTTCGGGTCCAGCGCGTCGCGCAGCACGTCGCCGAGCATCATGAAGGTGAGCACAGTGATCGCCAGCGCCGCCGCCGGGTAGAACAGGATCGGCGTGCCCTCGCGGAGCAATTGCTGCCCGGCCGCGATGTCGATGCCCCACGACACTGCCGTGGACGGTAGTCCGATACCGAGATACGACAGCGTCGCCTCGGTGACGATGAAGATGCCCAGCGAGATGGTGCCGACGACGATCACCGGGCCCAGCGCGTTGGGTATGACGTGGGCGAACAGGGTGCGCACCCGGGACGCGCCCAGCGACCGCGACGCGGTGATGAACTCCTCGTTGCGGACCGCGATCGCGGCCGATCGGGCGATGCGCGCGATCTGCGGCCAGCTGAAGATCGCGAGCACGATCACCACGGTGAACACGGTGCGAGAACTGATCATCTGCATCGTGACCACCGCCGCGAGGATCAGCGGGATACCGAAGAAGATGTCCGACAGCCGCGCGATCACCGAGTCGATCCAGCCACCGAAGAACCCGGCTACGGCGCCGAGCAGGCCGCCGATCAGGACCACGACGATCGTGGTCAGCACGCCCACCGCCACCGAGGCGCGGGCGCCGTAGATCGTGCGGGTGTAGATGTCGTAGCCCTGCCGGTCGGTCCCGAACCAGTGCTCGGCGCTGGGCGGGAGCAGTGACTGCTCGAGCGAACCGTAATGCGGGTCCTGGCTGGTGAACAGTCCCGGGAAGAGCACGACGACCACGATCATCGCCAGCAGGAGCATCGAGACGATGAACTCCGGCTTGGTGCGCAGCTCCCGCCACGCGGACTTCCAGAAGCCGGCGGGATGCACGTCGGCGGCGACCGCGTCGATCGCGGCGACGCTGACCACGTCCGGGCCCGCGACGAAACGCTCCTGGCCGGGGTAGCGGGTGGGTTGCGTCTGGGGCTCAGGCATAGCGGATCCTCGGGTCGAGGGCGGCGTAGAGCAGGTCGACCACCACGTTGGACGCCAGGTAGATGAGCACGAGCACGGTGACGAAGGACACGACGGTCGACGACTCGCCCCGGATCACCGCCTGATAGATGGTTCCGCCCACTCCGGGAATGTTGAAGATTCCTTCCGTGACGATCGCGCCGCCCATCAGCACACCGAGGTCGGCGCCGAGAAAGGTCACCACCGGGATCAGCGAGTTGCGCAGGACGTGCACCAGGATCACCCGTGGACGGGACAGCCCCTTCGCCGTCGCCGTCCGCACGTAGTCCGCCGAGAGGTTCTCCGCGACCGACGAGCGGGTCAGCCGGACAACGTATGCGAACGACACCGCACCGAGCACGAATCCGGGCAGCAGCAGGTGATAGACGTCGAGATGGCCGCCGACGGTGACGGGGAAGAGTTGCCAGCGCACACCGAACAGGTACTGCGCCGCAAAGCCGATCACGAAGATCGGGACAGCGACGATGAGGAGCGTCACGATCAGGATCGTGGTGTCGAACCACTTGCCCTTGTTCAAACCCGCGAGCACGCCGAACGTCACACCGAACACCGCCTCGACGGCGAGCGCGATGAGCGCGAGATCGACCGTGACGGGGAAGGCCCGTTTCATCACGTCGAACACCGGCTGGCCCGAGAAGGAGGTGCCGAAGTCCAACCGGAACACCCCGCTGATGTAGTGCCAGTACTGCGAGTAGAACGGCTGGTCCAGGTGGTACTGCGCGCGCAGCGTCGCGATCAGCGCGGGCGACATGGGCTTACCGCCGCCCAGCGCGGAGATCGGGTCGGCGGGCAGTAGGAAGACGAGCGCATAGATCAGGAAGGTGGCGCCGAAGAACACGATCACCACCTGCCCGAGCCGGCTCAATCCGTATCTCAGCATCGGTTATCCCTTGGTGTTCTCGGCGTCGTCGCCCTTGGTGATCTGGGTGAAATCGGCCAGACCGTTCCAGGTCAGCTGGGCCGTCACACCCGGCCCGACGCCGCCGGCCGCGATGTAGTCCCACAGCGGGATCACCGGGAGGTCGTGCAGCAGGATCGCCTGGGCCTGATTGACGAGCGCATACGACTGGTTCGGATCGAGCGCCCGTTCGGCCTCGATCAGTTTCGCGTCGAACGCCGGTGAACTGTAGACCGGATCATTGGAGCCCGCGCCGGTCACGAACTGGGGCTGCAGGAACTCGATCATCGACGGGTAGTCGCCCTGCCACCCGCTGCGGAACGCCGTCCGAATGGTCCGCTTGGTGATTTCGTCCCGGACCTGCTTGAACGTCGGCTGCGGAGCGCCGTGCGCGTCGATGCCGAGCGCGTTCTTCAACTGGTTCGACAGCGCGTCCACCCACACCTGGTGATCGCCGTCGGAGTTGTACGCGACCTCGAACGATCCCGACCACGGCGCCATCGCGTCAGCCTGCGCCCACAGTTGCTTGGCTTTGACCGGATCGAACTTCAGCACGTCGTTGCCCGGGATATTCGCGTCCCAGCCCGGTAGCGACCGGGCGGTGAAGTCTTCCGCCGCGCCGCGGGCGCCGCGGAAGATCGCCTTGATGATCTCGGGCCGGTTGATCGCCATCGAAATCGCCGCGCGTCGCAGGCGACCCTCCTCGCCGCTGAAATGCGGGAGGAAATAGGGGATTCCGAGCTGCAAGTTCTGGGCGGTCGGTTTGGTCAGCGCCCTTTTCCCGAGCACCTTCTTGTAGGTACCCAATGCGCTCACCGGCACAGTGTCGAGCACGTCGAGGTTGCCGGACTCGAGGTCGGTGTACGCGGTGTCGAAGCTGCTGTAGAAGATGAAGCTCAGGCCACCGTTCTTCGGCTTGTCCGGACCCTGGTAACGCGGGTTGCGCACCACATCGAGCTTGACGTTGTGCAGCCAGGCGTCCGGGCCCTTCAGCATGTAGGGGCCGTTCCCGACGGGATGCTCGCCGAACTTGGCTGCGCCCTCGGCGAAGAACACATCGGGCAATGGCTTGAACGGCGTGAATCCGAGCCCCAGTTTGAAGTCGATGTTGGGGCTGGTGAGGCGCACCGTGAAGGTGTAGTCGTCCACCACCTTCAAGCCCGACATCTCGGTCAGCGAGGAACCCTCGGCGGCGACGGCGTCGTACCCCTCGATCGGTGAGAAGAAGCTCTGCTGCAGTTGTCCGTTGACGGTGGCGGCACCGAAATTCCATGCGCGGACGTAGTTTTGGGCCCGTACGGGGGTGCCGTCGGTGAAGGTCCAGTCCCGTCTGAGGTGAACGGTGTAGTTCTGATTGTCGGTGGTGTCCACGGACTCCGCGTTCGCCAACACCGGCGTGCCGTCAGCGGTGTAGCAGTACAGACCCGTGAACAACGAATCGACGATGCGACCGCCCATGTTCTCGTTGGTGTTGGTGGGCACCAGACCGTTCTGTGGCTCACCGCCGTTGACGGTGATGATCGCGTCCGGGCCGGTGCCGTAGTTACCGCGCGCGCCTTCCAGGCTGCACCCCGACGCGGCCAGCACCACGCCCGTCATCGCCACAGACAATGACCTTGCTGCCCATTTCACTTCGGACCTCCGATCGAGTGGCTTCACATTTCCACAGGTCGATTCCGTCGGCCAGACGAGGAACGTCAGGCGACGAGCGCATCGCGCTCTTTCGGCAGTTTCGACGGCGATGACGTGCCACGATGGAAACAGGGCAAACGATCGAGCGGTGTACCGATGAACGGTAGCGACAAGGCGTTGGGGCGTGTGGTCGCGCTGCTCGCACTGCTGTTCGTCGTTTCCCTCGCCCTGCGCGGCCATCTGCCCGGCAGCGGTCACCCGCAGCCCGACAAGCGGGCAAGCGGCACCGCGAGCCAGGTGGGCATCGACACCCTGCTGGTCGTCTCGGTGCTCATCGTCGCGATCGCCTTGATCGCATCGCTCCGGCGTCCGAGGACTCCGGGCGCGTCGGCGGCCTTCCAATTGCCGGGGTCGTTCGAGGGCAAGCTCACGTGGAAGCCCGTCCGCCGTCTGCTGCTGATCGGTGGCGGGGTGTTCCTCGCTTGGCTGGTGATCCTGCTCCTGCTGTCACATCTGCAGCTGCTGCAACTACCTGCTCTGCCCTTCGCGGAACCCCCGCAGAACAGAGCGCCGATCACCCCGGTGCCATCACCGCCGCCGTCAACGGCACCGGTGCGGCCGCCCATGTCGCCGCCGCAACAGGAGCCCAGCGTCTTCGGCTACCTGCTCGCCGCCACCGTGATGATGTTGCTGCTGTGGGCTGTCGGCGGTGTCCTGGTCCGCAGAAGCCGGCGTGCTCCCGAACCGCAGTTGTCGGTCCCTGACGGCCCGGAACCGATGGTCGGGGAGTCCACACCGGAAACCCTCACGCGGGCAGCGGAATTCGGCCTGGCCGAGATCGGCGACCGCAGCCGCGGTCCGCGCGAGTCGATCATCGCCTGCTACGCCGCAATGGAGCGGGCTCTGGCGGACGCTCCGGGCGCCGCGCCGCAGGAATCGGACACGCCGTCTGAAGTGCTCGCCCGGGCCGTCGAACACCATGCATTGCATGCCGGCAGCGCGACCGAGCTGGTCGCCTTGTTCGCCGAGGCGCGCTTCAGCCCGCACGTCATGACCGAGCATCACCGAGAGATCGCCGCCGGGGCGCTGCTCCGGGTACTCGACGAGTTGCGGAGCCTGACATGAAGAGGCTTGTGATCGTCGGGATTACGTTGGTGATCGGAGCGGAACTGCTCATGCTCGTCCTCGGAGATCGCCGAGCGGTCGGGTGGGTCTCCGCGGTTGTCGCAGTGTTCGTGCTGTGGGCTGTCCGGCGCCGGCTCGTCGACCGCGGACCGCGGTTCGTCGAACCGGCCGGGAACGACGCGGAAGAGTCGTTGCGGGACTGGATCGTTCGGACCGAAACGCTGATCCAGTGGTCGGAGACGACGCGCGGCGACTGGGATCAACACCTGCGGCCCACATTGGCACGGGAGTTCTTCATGGCGACCGGCCCACAGCAGGCCAGGGACCCGGTCGCG
Source organism: Mycobacterium sp. SMC-13 (assembly GCF_045311035.1). Lineage (NCBI taxonomy): Bacteria > Bacillati > Actinomycetota > Actinomycetes > Mycobacteriales > Mycobacteriaceae > Mycobacterium > Mycobacterium sp. SMC-13. The sequence continues at coordinate 387,728 of NZ_JBJIAI010000002.1, read as the reverse complement.
ATGCAAGCCACCGGCCGGATGGTCTTCGGGGATCAGTTGTGGCAGTGGGTGGATCCGCACGACGTCCGTCGGTCCAGCCGCGACGAACCCGGGCCGGGCCGGGCCACGCTCGACGAAATCCTGCACCGATTGGAGCGGCTATGACCATGCCGGCGGAGCTGACGACGGCCCATTCCGAGGCGGTGCTCGATGAGATCGAACGCGTTGTGGTGGGCAAGCGAGCCGCGTTGACCCTGATCTTGACCGCCGTGCTCGCGGGTGGCCATGTGCTCATCGAGGACCTCCCGGGACTGGGAAAGACGTTGATCGCCAAGTCTTTTGCGCGAGCGCTGGGCCTGGCCTTCACCCGCGTGCAGTTCACTCCGGACCTGCTGCCCGCTGATCTGCTCGGTTCGACCATCTACGACATGCAGTCCGGGCGGTTCGAGTTCCGGCGCGGGCCGATCTTCACCAACCTGCTGCTGGGCGACGAGATCAACCGGACGCCGCCCAAGACGCAGGCCGCACTGCTGGAGGCCATGGCGGAAAGCCAGGTGAGCATCGACGGCGAAACCCACCGGTTGCCGGCACCGTTCATCGTCCTTGCCACGGACAACCCGATCGAGTACGAGGGCACATATCCGCTGCCGGAGGCACAGCTCGACAGATTCGCGGTCCGAATCGAACTGAAGTACCTGTCGGGTACCGACGAAACGGTGATGCTGCGCCGCCGCCTCGAACGTGGTTCCGCCGAGCCGACGGTGAAACAGATTGTCGATGCCCATGATCTGCTCGCCATGCGCGAGTCGGTCGAGCAGGTGACAGTGCACGACGACGTCCTGCACTACGTGGTGTCACTGGCGGCGGCCAGTCGCAGCCACCCGCAGGTGGTCGTCGGAGCCAGCCCCCGGGCCGAGCTCGATCTCGTGCAACTGGCCCGTGCGCGTGCCCTGTTGTTCGGCCGGGACTACGTGATCCCCGAGGACGTCAAAGCACTTGCCATTCCGGTGATTTCGCACCGGATCAGCCTCAAGCCGGAGATGTGGGTCCGCAGTGTCCACGGCAGCGACATCGTGGCACAGCTACTGCAACGCCTGCCGGTGCCGCGGACCCGTGGTGGGCCGTCGTGACACATGCGACCGAGCCCCGTGAAGTCGAATTACGCTGGCGCGCCTCATCGCTCACGAAAGCCATCGCCACCTGTGCCGGCGTGGCCCTCGCCGCCGCCGTGCTGGGCCCGCGGTGGCAGCTCGTCGCCTTCGCGGCGCCGCTGCTCGGTGTGTTGTGCTCGATCAGTTGGCAGCGCCCGCCCGCCACGGTGTACGTGCAGGGGCGGCCGGGTCTGACCCGCTGTTTCGAGAACGACGAGACACGGCTGACGGTGTGGGTGACGACGGACGCGCCGACCATCGCAGCCGAGGTGACGGTGTCGGTCGAATCAGGCATGGACATCGAGGTTCTCGAGGGCAGTGCCGCACCGCTGCAGACCGCCGCGGTGCGGGCCGAGCGCTGGGGCCGCTATCCGATCCGGGCCGTCGTCGACGCGGTGGCGGGCGGGGGACTACTGGCCGGGACAGGCACTGTCGAAACCGCCGAAGTCTTCGTCTTTCCCGTTGCGCCGCCCCAATCGACACCCATACCGCGTATCGAATTACCCGACCGGCTCGGCACGCATCTCACCCGGCACGTCGGACCGGGCGTCGAGTATGCGGACGTCCGTGCCTATCTTCCCGGCGACCAGTTGCGCACCATCAACTGGCCGGTGAGCGCCCGCCGGGGCCGGCTCCATGTCACCGAACGGTTGACCCACCGCGCCGCGGACGTGGTCGTGCTCATCGACACGAGCATGCAGCCTCTCGGCCCGGCCTCTGCCGCGATGGAGCGGGTCGTGCTCGGCGCCGCGCAGGTGGTGCAGAGCGCGCTGCGGAATGGTGACCGCGCCGGCATCGTCGCGCTCGGTAGCGCGCGGCCGCGGTGGATCGGCGCCGACATCGGTCAGCGCCAGTTCTACCGCGTGCTCGACGCCGCGATGGCCGTCGGGCGGGAATACGAAACCACGACAGGCACATTGGCGCCGCGCGCGGCCGTCCCGCCGGGCGCGATCGTGTTCGCCTTCTCGACGTTGCTCGACACCGCATTCGCGTTGGCACTCACCGAGTTGCGGAACCGCCGGCACACCGTGGTGGCGGTCGACGTGCTGGAAGGGCCTCCGTTCGACGGCGAGCGGGATCCGACGCTGGCCCGCATGTGGGCGCTGCAGCGTCATGCGATGTACCGCGACATGGGGATCGTCGGCGTCGACGTCGTGCCGTGGCCGTCGACCGTCACTCTGGATCAGGCGCTGCGGTTGATGCCGGCACGCCGGCGGGCCGCGAGGCGGTGACGCGATGACGACCGACGCGGCAACCCGGTTGGGTCAGCCTGGTGCCCAGGCACTTTCGGCCGGTCTCGGCGTCCTCATGGTCGCGGTGGCCGGTGTGGGGGCCCACGGCACGGCCGTGATTGTTGCCGTGTCGGCACTGGCGGCAGTGGTGGCTGGGCTGGCGTTCCGGGCTGCGGCGACGGGGGCGGTGCTGCTCACGGTGGTGGTGCTGGCGCTGTCCGACTCGCCGGCACTGGTCGCGGCGCTGTCGGGACTGTCCGCGGCCGCGTACCTGCTGATGCAACATGCGACGGGCGCCGGCGTGGTCACCCTGACCAGGCCGACAATGCTTGCCATGCTTGGGTTCACGCTCGTCGGTGTGGTCGCCGGCGCGGTGGATCTGGACCTACCGTGGCTGCCGCTGCTGGCGCCGCCGGCGGTGGTCGCGCTCTATTGGCTGGCGTTGGCACCGCACACCGAGTCGAACCGCTAGAGAAGTTCCGATCAGCGGAATTTCCTGAAACCAAAGTTCCGGTGATCGAAACCCATAGTGCGCCCGAATGATCCGCCGAGCATTCTCCTGGTCGAGAGCCGTTTCCGACAGGCTCATGAAGGAGATCACGGTGACAGCGGTAGTGAGCGGCGAGTTCGTGGATTTCGGTGCTGAGGAACTGTCCGACCTGCACGGTGTATTGCGCGACCTACGGGCCCGCGCGCCGTACGCCGAGGCGCGTTTCCATGGGATGCCCGCGTTGATCATCCTCAGCGACGAGTTGGTCACCGACCTGTTCAAGGACGAGGAGACGTTCCCGGCCGCGGCGATGTACGGCATGACGACCGGCCCCGCCATGGGCAAGACGCTGCAATGCATGGCCGGTCAAGAGCACCGCACCAACCGCGCCCTCGTCTCGCCAGCATTCCGTCGAGCACTCATCAAGACGTACAGTGCCGAACTGCTCGAACCGATCGCGCAGGACCTCGTCGACCAGTTCGCCGCCAGGGGCCGGGCCGACCTGGTCACGGAATTCACCCAGCAGTACCCCTTCCGGATCACCAACGAGCTGTTGGGTCTCCCGGTGGACGACTATGCCCTGTTCGCCAAGTGGGCCCACGACTTGTTCTTCTACCCGACGGATCCCGACGCCGCGATGCGAGCCCGGGAGTCGTTCACGGACTACCTCCGGCCGCTGGTCGAGGACAAACGGCAGAACCCGTCCGACGACCTGTTGTCCAAGCTCGTCACCACCGAGGTCGACGGCGTCCGGCTGACCGACGAGGAGATCTATTCGTTCGTCCGGCTTCTGTTTCCGGCCGGGGTGGACACGACCTACCTGAGTCTCGGAAACACGTTGTGGGCGTTGCTCACTCATCAAGACCAGCTCGATCGGGTCAGGAACGATCCGGACGAGGCCCGGTGGGCGGTGCAGGAAGGATTGCGCTGGGAACCCGGGCCGTCGATCATTCCGCGCTTCGCGGCCACTGACGTGACCTGGCACGGCATCGACATTGCCGCGGGCACGTGGCTGCTGTTGGCCATCGCGGCGGCCAACCGGGACCCCGCTGTGTACACAAACCCCGACGTCTTCGACACCAGCCGGCATGCGACCGCACAGCTGAGCTTCGGCACCGGGCCGCACGTGTGCCTCGGCCAGGCGCTGGCCACCACGCAGATGGAGATCGCGGTGAAGGTGCTGCTGAACCGACTGCCCGGCCTACGGCTCGCCGATCCGTCCAGTGTCCGGATCGCCGGACGACTCGGGACCGAGCTGCGCGGCCCCGACCACCTGCAGGTCGTCTTCGATCCGCAGTGATCTCCGTCAGGTGCCGGTGAGTTCGGTCAAAGTAGCTGCGGTCGAGCGTATTTCACGGACGTATTCGTCACGCTCGGCGCGGCTCACCTGTGATCTCAGGCAGCCGATCTGCAATTCGTAGACGGCATTGCCGCCGCGATCGAACACCGGAGCGGACAGGTAACTGATCGACAGTGCGGCGTCGGCAGCCAGTTCCTCGGTGGTGTAGGGCCGGGCGCTCAATCTGCTCAGGAACTGGAACAACCGCTGCCTGAGGGCGCCGCTGCGGGGGTGCTCGGCCAGCAATCCGACGACCTCGCCCACGACCTCGAGGATCTCGAGTGCGGCACCGTCGGCGCCGAACACGGCCACTCCGCTACGGCGGACCTGGCGTAGCAACGCCTGCAGTACCGGACGGTGGGCCGCCGGCGCCGTATCGATCCAGTCGTGTTGTGACTGCTTGTTGCGATGGGCCATGACCGACACACCCAACGGCGCGGTCATCGGCAGGCGCGCCCCGGTGTCGACGCCGGCGGGCACCTGGCCCGGCCCGGCGGCGACACCGACCATGGTCATTTCGGTCTGGTCGACGAGCGCCAAGGAGACGGCGCACCCGACCCGGTCGGCGAGCTCGGCCAGCACATGGGAGAAGGCCTCCGAGGGGGTCAGCTGCGACTGCACCGCACCGGCGAGCCGCAGCAGACCGGGGCCCAGCCGGTAGCGGCGGTCGGCCTGCCGCGTCACCCAGCCCGCCTTCGAAAGTGCCGCCAGGATCGACGTCACCGTCGACCGGCTCAGTTCGAGGCGAGATGCCATGGCGGCCACCGATACCGGCTCCGCTTCGGTGGCGATGAACTCCAATACCGCCACAACGCGGTCGGTCGGTGGTGAATCGACGCGTGCAGGCGCGTCCGCGGCCGTCACACGTGGTCCTGGACGGAGCCTGCTGGCGAGAAATGGCGCATATTCGTCACTTTATCAATTTCTCTGGCGATATACCGTCGTCTGCGTCAGGCTGACATCACTTGACATCAGGACATCGCAAAAATCAGGAGCAACAAGCATGAGCGTCGAGGTCGAAAGCTGCCCGCCCAGTGCAGTTCTCGAGCGGGCATCCCTGGTGCTCGGCACGTTTGATGGGCCTGGCCGGCAGACCTTCACGCAGATCGTCCGGCGCACGGGCCTACCCAGAACGTCCGTCCACCGCATCCTCGAGCATCTGGTCGAGCTCGGCTGGCTCCGGCGAAATGGGCGTGATTACGAACTCGGATTTCGGCTGGCCGAATTGGGTTACCTTGCGATACATCAGGATCGGCTGCACCGCGCGGCCATGCCGTTTCTCTGGGACCTGCATCAGGCCACCGGTCACACCGTGAACCTGGCCATCCTCGATGGTCTCGATGTCGTGCATCTGGGCGCCGTCGGTGACCGGGCTGCGGTCACGGCTACGCAGGCGGCGGGCCGTCGCCATCCGGCGCAGTCCTCGGCCATGGGGCGGGCGATGCTCGCGCACGTACCGGCCGGCCGGCTGGCTGCGGTCGAGGCGGCGACATCGGTTGCGCTACGTGAGGAGCTGGCACTGGTGCGGGCTCGGGGCTTCGCGGAAGACCGAGACGAAACATTGACCGGGATAGCGTGTTTGGCCGCTCCGATCGGACGCGGAGCCGAGATCTGCGCCGCGGTATCGATTAGTGGAGCGGTCGGCCGGATGGCACCTGACCATCGGCTGGTGGCCCTGGTTCAGACGACTGCCGCACGCGTCTGGCGAGCGTATTCGGGCCGACCGGCCGGAGTGCGTCGGCTGCGAGCCGTGCGTTGATCGTCCGGTGCGCGAATGTTGCTGGCGCAGTGGGCAGTTCCGCTCATTGGAACCGTAGCTGCGGTGGTGCGGCTCGGCGTGGTCGCATGTGATGGGCTGGTGGCCGACGAGAATGTCGCGACCCGCTTTCTCGATACATATCAACGGATTCCGCCCAACCGGAACCTCAATGGAGAGGAGTGCGATGAGTGCCGCAACGAGCATTGGTCGTGTCGGAGGACTAGCAGTTGCGCTCGGCGTCGGGACCGCGGTCCTCACCGGGCACGGGGTGGCCTGGGCCGACGATGGTTCCACGGGGTCGGGAAGCAAGACCGGCACCAGCTCGGCGTCGGATTCGGCGGCGCCGAAAGCCGCCACCTCCGGCGACAAGGCTTCGACCGGTTCCAGCCGTAAAGCGCGTAGAGGCCTGAAGAACGGCTCAAAAACATCGGACACTGTGGGTTCGTCCACAGCCTCTGGTCAGACGGGCGGCACCTCCGCCACGCCGGCCGAGAGCGACACCGCCCCGGCAGCCGCTGATGACACGAAGACCGGAAGTGCTCCGCGGAGCAAGAACAAGTCACCCAGGCCACAGCCGAAGCCGAAAAGTCCCGGCGCGCAACAGGCGATCTCATCGAACACTCCCGCATCGACGCCGGCGGCCGGCTCGGTGCCCTCGACATCGTCTACGGCCAAGAGTGGGTCGCCGAGTGCCGTGGTTTCCGCGACCGCGGCGGCGCCCGCTGCCGTCGCCCCACGCGCCGCGAACCTCTCGACGCTGTCAGCGTCGGCGCCGGCAGTGACCACCACCCGGCCGGTCGTATCCACGGCGGCCACCGCGCCGGCGCATTTCCTCACCGCCGCGGTGTCCGGCATCTCGACGGCCGTCTCGAACCTGCTGGCACCGTTCGTCGGCCATTCGCCGACCGCACCCGCGCGGCCCGGCTCGCTGGAAGGGTTCCTGTCATTGGTCCGTCGCGAGCTGGACTCCTTGTTCCGCAGCAAGCCGCCGACCATCAGTTACGACTCGGCGCAGACGCTGCAGATGAACGGTGCCATCCTCGGCCAGATCACCACGTCGGATCCCAACGGCGACAACGTGAAACTCCGCGTGTCGACGGGTCCGGCCAACGGGACCGTGACCTTGTTCGCGGATGGCTCGTTCAAGTACGTGCCGAATCCGGAGGCGTTGGTGCACGGTGGGACGGACAGCTTCACCGTGACCGCAAGCGATCTCAAAGGTGACCCGCTGGGTCTCAACGTGATGTCACCCGGACCGCACACCACCACCAAGGTGATCACCGTCAGCACGGTGGCGCAGACCAGCCCGCTGGCGACCGCGACCGAAATCAGCACCGAGCAAAGGGCACTCGCGCTGCTGAACTCCGGCGCGATGGATGGTGCGATCGCTGCCCTGAAGCAGAAGTGGATCAACACCCAGGCCGTGACGTTCTCCGATGTGCCTGGCGGCGTCGACGCCCAGAACATGGCGATGCTCGACGCCGCGGTGCGGCAGTACGCCATGTATTCGGCAATGGCGGCGATCAACATCGCGGACAACGCCGCGGGCAATCCGTCGTTCAACTGGATCGCCACGCCACCGCACACCATCGGTGGCGTGACCTCACCGGGCAACCAGGTGCTCTACGACAACCCGGACACCTTGTACCGCATGGCGTTCATCAGCGACGGCAAGAGCTACGTCATCCACGGCCAGATCAACGGCCAGATGCCGCCCGACGTCAACATCACGGCGCAGATCGGTGCCACGGGCCAGTCATCGGCGATCCTCACCGGCGACCAACTGCAGGTCAATCCTGACGGCACGTTCACCATCGTCGCGGGCCGCGACCCGGCACTGGCCGGCACCACCAACTACCTGTTCCTGGGTGACGGCCCCGCGGGGACCAATGCCGGCCAGATCTTCGTGCGCAACACGGTCACCGATTGGAACACCAACCAGGGCCTCAGCCTGACCATCGAGCAGACCTCCGGTACCAATACGACATTGCCGTCGGCGGCGATCACCAACATCGCCAACGGCGTCGTGATGCAGGCCGTCAACGTCACGTCGGACGCCTGGCTGCCGCTGGCGGGTCAGCATCCGGTCAACACGCTGCCGCAGCCGACCAACGCGGGCTCTCAGACGTTGTCCACGCAGAAACAGAGCATCGGGCACTTCAACCTGGCCGACAACGAGGCGCTCGTCATCACGCTGACGCCGGGCACCGCCAAGTATTTCAACGTGCCGGTGACCAACGCCTGGACCATCTCTCCGGATTACACGACGGGCGACCCGACCAGTCTCAACAACGCGCAGGCCATCGCCAACCCGGATGGGTCGTACACCCTCGTCGTCGCCAAAACCGATCCGGGCGTGGCGAACTGGGTGTCCACCGGCGGCCTGAACCAGGGCACGATCTTCGCGCGCTGGCAGGGCCTGGATCCGAATGCCACGGTCCAGCCGACGCTTTCGGCGCAGGTCGTCACGCTCGACGAGCTGAAGACCGTGCTGCCGAAGACCACGGTCTACGTCACCGAGGCGCAGCGCGCCCAGCAGATCGCTGAGCGGCAGAGCGGGTACACCCTCCGGACGGCGCCCTACGTGTCGATCGGTGGCACGACGGCAGTCTGAGGTCTGACGGCGGCGGTGACGTACATGGAACGTCACCGCCGCTTCAGGTTTCGGCGTCCGCGGGGCTAGGCGTCGACCAGCACGTCGGTCAGCCGCATCGCGATGGTCGCCCGCCGCGAGGCCAGCTGCCGCGCTGACCGCTGAATCTCCGCTGTCTGCTCGGTCCGGACGGCCTGGTAGCGCTGGAGTGCCGCGGCGACATCACCGTCCTGCGCATCGGACAGTTGACGTGCGAGTTCGGCACCGTCCTGGATCGCCTGATTGGCGCCCTGCCCGCCGAACGGCGTCATCGGATGCGCGGCGTCACCGAGCAGCGCGACGCGCGCGGTGGTCCAGCGCGCGATGGGGTCCCGGTCGTAGACCGGGTGCATGTACACCGGCCCGGTGGCGCCGCGGATCAGCTGACCCACGACGGTCTCGAAATCATCGAATTGCCTTGCCAGTGCTGCCAAATCCGCACGCGCCGACCACAGGTGCAGTGGTGGTTCGTCGATACCGAGGGTCGCGTCGACCGCTACCTGCCGGCCCGCGCGTACCGGCATGGCGATGACGTGTTTGGCGTAGTCGGCCGAATGCCACGAGCGCAACCGGTCGTTCGGGCGGGTACCGAGACAGTCGACGGGGCTGACGGCGCGGAAGATCACCGAACCGCAGTAGTTGATCGAGTCATCGCTGAAAAGCCCACGCACAGTGGAACGCAGCCCGTCGGCGCCGATCACCAACTGCGTCCGGATGACGGCGTCGTCGGCGAACGTGAGCTCGACGTGATCGTCATGCTCGGCGAGACCGGTCAGCTGGTGGCGCAGTCGAACTCGGTCCCGGCCGAGATGCGCCACCAGCAGGGCATGCAGATCGGCCCGGTGGACGGTGCGCGGCGACAACTCGGCGTCGGCGTATCCGAACCGGCCGTGTTCCGAACCGATTTCCGGGATTGCCGCGTAGTCGGCGACGGACTCGACGTGACCGGTCTGATCGTGCGTCTCGAAATAGCGCGTCGCAGAGGAGATCCGGTTGAACTGCTCGAGCATGCCCCATTCGCCGAACAGTCGAAGCGTCGGTGGTGAGATGCCGAGCGGGCCGCCGACCTCGCCGAGCTCACGGGTCTTGTCCACCACGATGGCGTGGTGGCCGCCCTGCTGTAGTGCGATCGCCGCGGCGAGTCCGCCGAGGCCGGCGCCGACGATGACGACGGGTGCGGTGGTGTGGTCTGACACGGTAGGTGCCTTTCGGTTTCAGAGATGAGTGAAGCGCGCCAGGCCCTCGGCGTCGAGCGCGAGTCGGGGCACGGTGTCCGGTCGGAGGCTGACGACGGTGCGCACGTTGCCGATCGGCAGCCACAGCCCGTCATGGATGATTCGGGACTGGATGTCGTGCACCAGCTTTCGGCGCTCGGCGGGCTCGGGGCAGTGCAGCTGAGCGTCGAACAGGTCATCGAGTCGATCGCGGTCCACGCGGCACATCGCGTTGCGTTGATCGACCGCGAACTGGTACCGCAACGCATCGGGATCGATTGCCGTGTAATAGAAGAACCGGAAATCGTAGTCGCCAGTCTGCTGCCGCGACCGGAGCTCGCCGAAGTCGACGTCGTGCAGCACCAGCTCGATGCCATGGTCCGCCCACTGGCCGGCAACCGCGGACAACAGTTCGGCGTCGACGGGGGAGAACGAGCTGTTGAACACCACCTCGAATCGCAACCCGTCGGCGGCGGCCGCATCGAGCAACCGGTGTGCCGCTGCCGGTTCGTGCCGCAACTGGTCTGAGCAGTCGAGGTAGTACAGCGTCGTCGGTGTGAGCACCGAGCCGGCGACGGTGTAGCCGCACGTCTGCAGGATCGGGCGCAGTCGCTCACGATCGATCAGCAGCGACAACGCACGCCGGATTCGGTGATCGGCGAGCGGACCGCGGGATGCGTTGGGGCACAAGCCGTAGCTGATGCCCGGGTTGCGGATTTCGGCCGTCACGAAGCCGTCCGTGCTACCGGCGCGCACTGCGGCGGATCCGCCGTCGCACGCGTCGAACAGCAGACGATGCCCGCCATCGGTGAGGCACCCCGACTCCGCCGGCACCCACGAGCCGGTGCCGAGCCGTATGTCACCGGTCGACGGCTTACTGACCGCCAAGTTCACACCCGCCAGACTGTGCAGGAATGCGGCGTTGTGCCGCTCGAACCGGAACGTGACCGTCTCGCCGCGTGATTCGACGGCTGACAGTCCGGTGAGCGCGGCAACTGCCGCCGGCAGGGGAGTGGCGTCCGCAAGGTCAGTCATGATGTCGCGGAAGCTGTTTCGGACCAGCTCTGCGGTGAGCGGCGTGCCATCGGAGAAGTGCCGGCCGGGCGGGACCGTCACCTCCACCGTGAGCGGATCGGGGCGACGCCACGACGACGCAAGCCACGGTCGCAGCTGGGCGGTGACCGGGTCGATGTCGACGAGGCTCTCGAATACCTGTCGCACATAGGTTTTCGAGATGCCGTTGTAGGCCAGGCGCGGGTCCGTGGTGAGTTGCCCGGGCGGCCAGGCGAAGACGATGTCGCGCCTCACCGTTGGACCTCCACACGAGCGGTGACGACCGGCCGTACCGCGACGGACGCGATGACCCCGACGACGGCGATCAGCACCCCGGCGAAGATGAGTAGGCGGTGCGGATCCGCGAAACCGCCGATCGCCGTTGCCCCTACTGACACCCCGATGGCCGCGCCCAACGCCCGCAGGTAGTGGTACACCGCGGAATCGAACGTCACCCGGCCGGAACTCGTCAGCACGTTGGTGGCCAGTGAACTCCAGAGGAAGCCCATGGCGCCGCCCATCACGGTGGCACTGATCAGCGACGAACCCACATGCTCGGCGCTGACCGCGACCCAGCAGCCGGCCAGTGCCAGACAAGCCGCTCCGTAAGCCACCAACCGGGTGTTCTTCGCGGCATCGCCGGGGCGGCCGAACCTCGAGATCGGCAACAGACCAGCGACCACCGCCATGGGCACGAGAACGAGCGCCGCCCGGTAAGAGGCGAAAGAGTGCACCCGTTGGAGGACATAGATCACCACCAAGGTGAAGACGTTGGTCGCGATGCCCGCCACGAAGACGATCAGGAAGCTGCGATACAGAATCGGCCGGCGACCTCCGTCCCCGGCCGACGATCGGCAGGCGCCGATGACCACGACGCCCAGGACCGTCGCCAGCGCGCCCAACGCGGCCTTGGTCGTCAGCTCATTCGTCGTCCCGGCCGCCAGGAAGATGACGACCTGCGCCAGCCCGAAACCGACGATCAAACCCGCAAGTTGGCGGGAGGTCTCGGGCGCAGTCTCGAGTTCGGGTGCCTGCGCCCGCGCGCCCCGCGCCAGTAGCGGAATCGACACAACCGTCGTCAGCACCGTCTCGTACGGGAAGGCCCGCCACCCCCACGCGTCGTTGAGCACGGCGGTGATCAGTGGTGAACACAGCGCTGACGCCGACACCACGAACCCCCAGGTGCCGAGGAATGCCGTGTGGTGATCGGGATAGAACTGCTGTCGCGCGATCCGGAACAACTGCGGTGCCAGCACGGCCGACGCCGCGCCCTGCAGGAACCGGACCACGATGAGGATCCAGAACGACGGGCTGAGGCTCGCGGCGACGCCGAGTACCGCGAGCGCTGCCGAACTGACGTAGAACGTGGTGAGCGGCCGGCAGCGGTGCAGTAGCAGGCCGGCCGGCAGGAGGGTCGCACAGAACCCGGCGAGAAAGGCCACGCCGACGTTTGCGGCCAGCCCGTAGGGCACGTGAAAGAAGTCCGAGATCGACGCGTTCAAGAGAACGGTCGCGGAGGAGTTCGAATAGAGGGTGTACTCAGCGAGGTACAACGACGCCGCAACGGCGTAGAGAGATGGCTTCATTTCTCATCACAGGAACTGGAGGGGTGAACGTTCGGGCAGCGGAAATCAGCGCGCGAATTTGTTCAGGGGCGCCAGGCGGGCGCGGTTCCAGATCGAGGAGAGAAAAGACGGGGCGCACGACGAATGCGCCCGCACCATGGGTGCGGAAGCCTGGTCGGAACGAGCACCCACGCCGGCGACTATACCGGCCGGCGCGGTCGGTACCCGCGCTGCTGGAAGGTGGAATCCCGGTCGCCGAGTTTGCCGGAAACCTGACTGGATCGCGCATCTGGACGCGGTCCTAATTGCTGTGGAATGAATATTTGCTGGTCAGGGTTTTGTCTTACTTTCCTGTATGCGGGTAAGATGCGGAGATGCTGTTTCGCCACGTACATCGCGCGGTCGTTGCTGGCGCGGTCGCTCTGCTCACGGTTGCGGCCCCGCTCGTCATCACGGGCGTGGCGCCGGTGGCTGCTGCCGACGACTGTCCCGACGCCGAAGTCATCTTCGCGCGCGGCACCGACGAGCCGGCAGGTATGGGCCGGGTCGGGGATGCCCTCGTTGATGCGCTGCGCAAGCAGGCCGGCGGCTTGACCATCAAGTCGTATGCGGTGGACTACAAGGCCACCATCACGCAGCGGCACAGTGGCGAGGGGGCCAAGGACGCGATCGCTCACATCAAGTCCACGGCGTCGGCTTGCCCCGATACAAAGATCGTTCTGGGTGGCTACTCGCAAGGCGCGAGCGTCGTCAACATCGTGGCCGGCTTCTCCGGTATCAACTGGGGTGATCCGTTGCCGCCTGAGTACAACAAGAACATCGCGGCCGTCGCTACTTTCGGCAACCAGGCAGACCGCACCGACGGAGCGCCGCCGACCCAGAACTCACCGCTCAGTCCCAAGGCGATCGACCTCTGTAATCCTGCCGACCCGATCTGCCACGCCGGTGCGGGCAATTCCTGGAGTGGACACACGCAGGGTTATGTTCCCGCTTACACGGACCAGGCAGCGGCTTTCGTGGCGTCGAAGCTCCTTGCCGGCTCGCATCTGACACCGCCCGGGTACGGCTCGCAGTTCCCGGCGTATGGCCCGCAGCCCGGTACCAACCCGCAAATGGGCTACGGCGCATTGCCCGGACCTCCGCAGACGTACGGCACGCCGCCGGGCCCGCAGGCCGGCTACGGATTGCAGCCTCCCAGTTCGGTTCCGTCGACCTCCTCTACGACGTCGCCGACTCCCGGACCCGCTTTGTCGTAGCGCCGCTGCCGTGCGCAGCATTACGTGCGCACAACAGGTTTCGCAGTTTTCGGCGGACTCCACGACCGGCATCTTGAGCGCTACGGTGACGAATTAAGTTGCAAGCGAACTGTTTTGATGCAATTCATGGCACGCCGGCCTGTCGGAGGCGTGAGTACGCCATGGTCGCGCGCAACCACAGTTACGTCAGAACTGCTGTGGAACAACGGGTCTAGCGCGTCGTGGCATTGACGGTGCTGTGATAAAACCGGCGAAATTCCGTTTCAGGTAAGCACGGCAAAGTCCTGAAGAATTGCTGTACGTCACGCATTGTGCGGCGTACGCTTTTTCCAGCTGCGCCGGGTGCGGCCCGCCTCGGCGCAGTGCGAACTTCGGGAGCAACCATGTTGGCCCAAGGATTTGACGTCGTCATCGTCGGTGCTCGGTGTGCCGGCTCGCCGCTGGCCGCGATGCTGGCACGGCAGGGTGTGAACGTTGCGGTAGTCGAACGCGCGACGTTTCCACGGGACACCCTGTCGACCCACATCTTCGAGGCCGACGGGTTGGCATTTCTCGATCGCCTCGGCGTGACGGACCAACTGCACGCCACCGGTGCGCCGTTCATGATGCGGTCCAATTCCCGCGCCGAGGACTTCCAGTTCAATGTCAGATGGCCGCAACGTGCAGGCGACGTCGGCGGTAGTGCCTCCGTCCGGCGCACCCTGCTCGATCCGATTCTGGTCGGCGCCGCCGAGCAGGCGGGGGCAGAGGTACGGATGGCCGCCGACGTCACCGGACTGCTGCAGGACGGTGGGCGGGTCACCGGCGTGCGCGTCAGGAACGGTGGCCACGAGAACGAACTCCGTGCCCGACTCGTCGTCGGCGCCGACGGCCGCAACTCGACCGTCGCGAATCTTGTTGCGGCGCGTAAGTACAACGTCGTACCGAATCAACGTTTTGCGTACTGGGCGTTCTTCGAGGGCGCGAACATGCCGGAGGAGCCGACCAACGTCTTCCATCGGTGGGCCGACAAGTTCGTGATCGGCGCGGCGGCCGACAACGGGCTGTATCAGGTCATCGTGATCCCCGAGCTGAGTGAGCTACCGCGATTCCGCACCAACCTCGAACGCAGCTTCATGGACCACGCCCTGAGCTGTGAACCGGTGGTCGAGGCGCTCGAGGGCGCTCAGCGAGTCGGCAAGTTGTTCGGGATGGTCCACTACAACGGTTTCTTCCGGGACCCGTGCGGACCCGGGTGGATGCTGGTCGGCGACGCCGGTCATTTCAAGGATCCGTCGCCCGGGCGGGGGATCGGTGACGCATTCGCACAGGTTGACGCGGCGGTGCCGGCAATCGTTGCGGGACTGGGCGGTTCACCGGAAGCGCAGGACGCGGCACTGGCGCGCTGGGGCCGGTGGCGCGATCGCGAGTTCTCCGATCACTACTGGTTCGCCAACGATCTGGGCAAAGCGGGGCGGGTGCCGGCAGTGTTCCCGCAGATGGTCGCGGACCTGCATGACAAGGGGCAGATCGGGCGGTTCCTCGATCTCTTCACGCACCGGGAGAAGCCCTCGCAGGTGCTGAGTCCGGCTCGGCTGTTCGGCTCGGCCGGCCGGCTGCTGCGGCAGCAGCACCGGGGCAGACGTGCCCTGCTGAACGAGGTGCGCACGCTGGTCGGCGAGAATGCGCGTCACCAGTTCCTCAACCGTCGCCACGCGTACGCAACTCCGGCCGAGACCCTGAAACCCGCCGGTGCGACGGAGGTTGACGCCACCAGCACTGCGTGAGCGTGTGTCAGGTCAGGGTGTACGACGTCATGGACAGCGACCCGTCGGTGTAGCCGTCGACGAGCACGTGCGCCGGGGTGTCGGCGGCTGCGCTCAGCCCGGCGAAATAGAGCATCGGGATGAAATGATCCGGCGTCGGCGCGGCGGCGGCGAAGTCGGGATGTTCCCGAAGCCGCAGAATGTCGGCCGGTGCCGCGGTCAGTAAATTGGCTGCCGCGTCGTCGAACCTTGTGGCCCAATCGAATCCACTGTCGGGTAGCCGGGCGTTCATGGCCCGCAGGTTGTGCACGATGTTGCCGCTGCCGACGATCAGCACTCCGCGGCTGCGCAATTCGGCCAGTTGCGCGCCGAGCGCGACGTGCTCCTCCAACGGCTTCTCGGCGTTGATCGACAACTGCACCACCGGGATCGAGGCATCGGGGAAGGCATGCACCAACACCGACCAGGTGCCGTGGTCGATGCCCCAGCTGTCCCGGTCCGACCCGACCCACGTCGGTTTGACGGTCTCGGCGATCTCGTCGGCCAGCTCGGGAAGTCCCGGCGCGGGGTACTGCACATCGAACAGCTCCTGCGGGAAGCCGTAGAAGTCGTGGATGGTGCGGGGATGGGCCATGGCGGTGACCGCGGTGGCGTTGATGTACCAGTGCGCACTGACCACCAGGATCGCCCGGGGCCGTGGTACCGACCGGCCGAACTCTGTCCATGCGGCCGTGTACCGGTTGTGTTCCACGGCGTTCATCGGACTGCCGTGGCCGATGAACGCGGCGGGCATGATCGTGGGCAGGTCGGCTTGTCCGGTCATCGTCATCAACGCTACCCGGAATCCGGCCACTGAGCCGGTTACATCCCGGCGCGCGCGACTATCGGATCCATGAGCTTGGGCATGGTCCGGTAGAGCGTCGTGATCAGTCGGTTCAGCAGCGGAAAAACAATGAATGCGTCGTTGCGGGCAACGCCACGCAACATCGCGTCCGCAGCCTGCTGCGGCGTCACTTTCTTCATCGGCACCCGCTCGACCGCGGCGCCGTAGTCGTAAGACGCGAGATTCGTTGCGGCACTGAAGATACTGGTGTCCACCAGCCCGGGTATCACGACGCTGACGTTGACGCCGTGGCCGGCTGCCTCGGCCCGCAGCGAAGTGCTCAGACCGACCACCGCATGCTTTGTCGCCGCGTAGGCGGCTGATCGGACGACGGGCATGACCCCGGCGCTGCTGGAGGTGTTGATGATGTGGCCGCGGCCCTGCTTCCGCATCTGTGCGTACGCCGCCTCCGTGCCGTATACGACTCCCCAGAAGTTGATGTCCACGATGCGCTGCCAGGCATCGGGCGTCATGTCTGCGAAGTCGCCGCCGACGACGATGCCGGCGTTGTTGAACATCAGGTCGAGACTGCCGCATTCGGCGACGGCGCGATCAACTACGGCGGTGACCGCATCTCGTTCGGTCACGTCCAGCGCCACCGGCCGGATCCGGCCGGACGTGCCGGCACCAGTCAGTTCGCCGAGACGAACGGTGTCACGGTCGGCTGCGTAGACGGTCGCGCCACGTTCGGCCAACTGCAGCGCCAGCGCACGTCCGATGCCCGATGCCGCGCCGGTGACGATCGCCGTCTTGTTCTGGTAGCTATTCCGGTTCATCCGTCCATCCCTCGTGGGCTGTGCGGGAACTCAACGGCCTGAGTCCGGGTCATGCTGCGCCCCTGACGTATTCGGTCTCGTAGCAGCGCGTCCCGCCCGACGGCCGAAGAATGAACCGGCACCGAGCTGGGTGCCGCTGGAGTATCCCTTGGCGTCCTGCGCGATGGTGGACGCGCAGGCGCCGGCGGCGTAGAGCCCGGCAATGGCGGTGCCGTCGTCGCGGAGCACCTCCCCGTCGACCGAGATCGCCAGACCGCCGAGGGTGAAACCGCTGTAGAACGCCTTGCCGAGACTCAGATCGAACGCCGCCCATGGGCCGACGTCCTGCGGCTCGAGATACGTTGCCGCCTTGTGGAAGTCGGGGTCCTTGCCGCGTGCCGCATTCGCGTTGTACCTGTCGAGCGAGGACTGTAACCGGCCGGCCGGGATGCCGAGTGCCGCCTCCATCTCGGCGACATCTTCCCAGCCGTCGATCAACTGAACCAACGGCATCGTCGGCATCTCGACATGTCGTGAGTCGACGACGAGGTAGGCGACGCTGTCGGGCTGTTCGAGGACGAAGGCGGAAGTTCGTGCGTGATAAGAGTCTTCGGCGACGAACCGGTCCCCGTTGCGGTTCACGATCAGGCCGGTGAGGAGGGTGGCGGGCGGATATACCGGGGCGGTCATGAATGCCTGGTCCAGGTATCTGGTCGCGGCGCCGACGGATTGACCGAGCCGGATTCCGATGCCGTCGTCATAGGTGCTGCCCAAGGCGAAAACGCGCTCATCGGCCAGTCGAGGCACATGCTGCGCCAGCATCTCGCGGTTCATCACGAATCCGCCGGTGGCCAGGACGACGGACTTCGCCCGCACGGCGCCCGTCTCACCGAAGTGCTTCCAGGTTGCGCCGACGACCCGGTCATCGTCGACGACGAGTGCGGATATGCCTTTTTCGTAACGGATTTCCGCGCCGAGTTCGCCCAGTCGCTCGACGAGAAGCTTGACCACCATGCCCGCGCCGCCGGTATCGCCGGGCACCGGGACCTTGTGACCTCGCGGTGCCGGAACCGCTTGCTCGCGGTACGGCCACACCTGCTCGTTGCCGGTGTACATCAGGCCCTGCGTCTCCGGCTGGATGACGGCCTTGTGCGGGTAGTAACTGCGCTCGAACTCGAAGCCCAGGGCCTCCAGCCACCGGAGATGTTCGGCACTGCCCTCGCAGTAGGCGTTGATCAGTTCCGGCACAGGCTCTTTGGAGACCGCGGTCAGATACTTGGCCATCTCGGCGGCGGAGTCGTGCTGGCCGGTTGCCTCCTGGACCGCGGTGCCGCCGCCCAGGTAGAAGTGGCCGCCGGCCATCGCCGTGGTGCCGCCGGCCACCGCGGCACGTTCCAACACGAGTACGCGCGCACCTGAGGCGGCTGCTTCGACCGCTGCGCAGCCGCCTGCCATGCCGAGCCCGACGACGAGAACGTCGACCTCGTCGGAGAATGGCGAAACACTTTGTGCTGATACTGTTTCCGGAATCATCACGCGCCCGCCGCGGCGGTCTTGATGTACTCGAACATCGCGCGAATCTCGGGGCTGAACTTGCCGAGCTCGATATACGGCACTCCGGCCGACGCGCCGTCGACATAGGCGAAACGCATCAACCCGCCGGACATCTCACCCTCCTGGACGATGGCCAGACCCTGCTCTTGCGCCGACGCCACGGCGGCGTCGAAATCGGCCGGCTCGAAACACACGTGGTGCAGGCCCGGGCCGCTGCGAGCCAGGAATTCGGTGTAGATGCTGTTGCCGCGCACCGGTTCGATCAGCTCCAACTGCATGTCGCCCGAGTAGGACAAGGAGATGTGGGCCGTGAAGTCGGCGGGCTCGCCGTGCAGGCGGCAGCTCTCCGGCCCGAACTCGATGTCGGGCATCCGGACCCATGAACCGATCCCGAACTGCTTGCTCAGCAACTGCTCGGTCGCCTCGATGTCCTCGGTGACCCAGGCGATTTGGCAGATCGGTCCATAAGAGACGGTCATGGGTTTCCTTCCGGGGAGCCGGCGCATGGCAGGACGAACCACCTCAAAATAAGCGCGTCCGCTTAAATGGTCAAGCGTCAGTGATTGCAATCTGAAGCCAGAGATCTACACTGAAGCCTGTGAGTCGGTCTGATGCCCGCACGGAGCTGCTCCTCGCCGGTGAGCGCCTGATCGCGGAATCCGGCCCGGAAGTGTCGCTCCGCGACGTCGCGGTGGCTGCCGGGCAGCGGAACAATTCGGCTGTCCACTACCACTTCGGATCGCGAGATGGCTTGATCAAGGCCATCATTGGCCATCGTCAGACGCCACTCGAGCAGGCGCGGCTGGCGCTGCTGGCCGAGCATGAAAGTGCCGGGGAGCCTGACGACAGCATCACCGCCCTGGTGACCATTCTGGTTGAGCCGCTGTTCGACACCCCGTACTCCGATGGGTCGAGCCACTACGCGCGCTTCCTCGAACGCGTGCGCCATCACCCCGTCATGGCTGAACTCACGCTCACGTCGGAGCAGTGGCCGGCCACCCGAATCCTCACCACCCGGCTGCTGCGCGCCCTCGATCACCTACCGGAAGCGCTTCGGCGCCAACGCATGGCGGCGATGGCCTCGGTCATGTACACCCTGCTCGCCGACCATGAACGCCAACTGGATGAGCATCGCGACGCGGCCCGTGGTGCTCTCGGTGAGGCCGAGGCCAGGGACAACATCGTCGCGATGGTCGTCGGTCTGCTCACCGCGCCGATGCCCGCGCTGGCTGACCCCCGCTGAAAACAACGATGGAGGAGCGCATGTCGGTCACGGATCAAGAGCTGACGGAAATCCGGCAGATCGAGGCGGGGGAGAACCCGACGAGGTTCGCCCGCGGCTGGCACTGCCTCGGCCTGATCCGCGACTTCAACGACGGTGCGCCCCATCAGATCGACGCGTTCGGCACGTCGTTGGTGGTGTTCGCCGACAGCCAGGGCCGGCTCAACGTGCTCGACGCGTACTGCCGGCACATGGGCGGCAACCTGGCGTACGGCACTGTCAAAGGGGACTCGATCGCGTGCCCGTTCCACGACTGGCGCTGGGGCGGAGACGGCAAGTGCACATTGGTGCCCTACGCCAAACGGACGCCGCGGCTGGCGCGGACCCGCTCCTGGCTGACACTCGAACGCAACGGACAACTGTTCGTGTGGAATGACCCGCAGGGCAACACCCCGCCGCCGGAAGTCGACATCCCCGAGATCGAGGGGTACGGCACGGACGCCTGGACCGACTGGACCTGGAACATCCAGTTGATCGAAGGTTCGCACTGCCGCGAGATCATCGACAACAAGGTCGACATGGCGCATTTCTTCTACGTGCACTACGCATTTCCCCGGAACTTCAAGAACATCTTCGAAGGTCATGTCGCCACCCAGGTGATGGATTCGACGCCGCGGGACGACATGGTTGTCAGCACCTTCCATGACCCGACGTCCATCCTCTATTCAGAGGCTTCGTATTTCGGGCCTTCCTACATGATCGACCGGCTGCGCAGCGTGGCCAACGGCATGACCGTCGACACCATCCTGATCAACTCGCATTACCCGGTCAGCCCGAACTCGTTCGTCTTGCAGTACGGTGCCATCGTCAAGAAGCTCCCGGGCCTGACCGAAGAGGAAAACGCCGACCTCGCAAGGACTTTCATCGAGGGCGTGCAGACCGGCTTCGAACAGGACGTCGAGATCTGGAAGCACAAGGCCCGCATCGACAACCCGCTGCTCACCGAGGAGGACGGGCCGGTGTATCAGCAGCGCCGCTGGTACGAGCAGTTCTATGTCGACGTCGAAGATGTGACGCCGGATATTACGGACCGCTTCGAGTTCGAGATCGACACCAGGCATTCCATCGAGAGTTGGGAAGCGGAAGTCGCGGACAATCTGGCTGCTGCAACGTCGAACTGACTGCCGCAACAGGATTCAGTCTTCGTCGGATCGGCTGTGGCCGAGTAGCGCGGCCACCAGGTCGAGTGCGGTGCCGATCTCGGGGGCGCCGCCACCGAGGAGTGGCGCGTAGAGATGCGCGTCGCACATGCGAATGAGCGCCAGGCCGAAAGTGGCGGTGGGTAGCGGCAATTCCATTCGACCGGCCGCGACCTCGGCGTCGAGGAGCTCACCGACCAGACGGCCTGCGGTCTGCTCGACGAGTCCGGGCAGCAGCATGAGCCGCACGATCAGGAGCGGCTCACGGTGTGACACCGCCTGCAGCGGTTTCGCGTCGACAACGGCGTTCAGGAAGCGGTCCATCACCGCGAGGAGAAATCCGGTACCACCGCGCGATTCGCCCTTGGCTTCCGCCTCCGCGACGACCTCCGCGTGGGCTCGGCGAAACGTGCGTTCGGTGGCCTCGGCCAGCACGGTCGCGAGAAGGTCTTCGCGATTTCCGACGAGCCGGTAGAGAGTCGAGCGGCCGATCCCGAGTTCGGTGGCGAGCGCCGACATGTCGACCGGTTCGCCCGCCAGATACAGGCGAGTTGCAGCGTCGACCGCGGCCTGACGGCTCAATGCCGTCCCCAGTCGCGGGGAGTGGGTCGTCGATTCTGCTCCGGACATTTACCCATTATGGGACATTGCGCGGCTGTGTGCCAGTGTGGCACACTTCGCCTATGTGTCCCACGTTGTGGGGCCCAGTACCGCAACCCCCCCCACGAGGAAGTTGACATGAGCACGCGATTCGAAGGAAAGACCGCGATCGTCACGGGTGCCAGTCGTGGCATCGGATTCGCCATCGCCCAGCGTCTGGTGGACGAAGGCGCCAAGGTGGTGATCACGGCCCGCAAGCAGGAAGCGCTGGACGCCGCCGTCGAGACCCTCGGTGGACCGGATGTCGCGCTGGCCGTCGCCGGCCGCGGCGACGACACCGAGCATCAGGATGCCGTGGTGGCGAAGGCGATCGAAACCTTCGGCAGTGCCGACCTTTTCGTCAACAACACCGGCATCAACCCGGTGTACGGACCGCTCATGGACATCGACATGGACGCCGCGCGCAAGATTCTCGAAGTCAACGTGTTGTCGGCGCTCTCGTGGGTGCAGAAGGTGAACCGGGCCTGGCAGGGCGAACACGGCGGCGCGATCGTCAATGTCGCATCGATCGCCGGGCTGCGGCCCGCGCCGGGTATCGCCTTCTACGGGGTGTCGAAAGCCGCGGTCATTCACCTCACCGAGGAGCTGGCCGTCGAGCTGGGTCCGAACATCCGCGTCAACGCGGTTGCGCCCGCCGTCGTCAAGACGCGCTTCGCGACCGCGCTCTACGAAGGCCGTGAAGAAGAGGTCAGCGCGCACTATGCGCTCAAACGTCTTGGCGTGCCGGAGGATATCGGTTCGGTGGTGGCGTTCCTGCTGTCGGATGACGCCGGCTGGATGACCGGCCAGACCCTGACGATCGACGGCGGCGTGCTCCTCGGCGGTGGCGTCTGATGGCCGCCGGTGCACATGTCGAACTGCCGGGGCTGGACCTGGATCGCCTCGGCGTGTGGCTGTCGTCCACCGTGCCCGGTGCCGGCGCCACGCTGTCGGCGACGTTGATCGCCGGCGGCAAGTCCAATCTGACTTACCGTGTCACAGACGGTGATTCGTCCTGGATCGTCCGTCGGCCCCCGGTCGGCGAGCTGCTCGCCACGGCGCACGACATGAGCCGCGAATACCGGATGATGTCGGCACTGGCGCCCACCGCGGTACCCGTGCCCGTCGTGTACGGCTTCTGCGACGACGCATCCGTGCTCGGCGCCCCGTTCTACGTGATGGCCGAGATCGACGGCACGCCATACCGGCAAGCCGCCGAACTGAAGGACCTGGGAGCCGACCGCACGCGGCGCATCTCGGAGCGGCTCATCGACACGCTGGTCGCGGTGCATTCCGTCGATCCCGCCTCGGTGGGGCTGGCCGACTTCGGCCGGCCCGAAGGCTTCCTGGGGCGCCAGGTCGGCCGGTGGCACAAGCAGTTCCTCGCCGCGCACACCCGGGACCTGCCCGTCATGGAGCAGCTCTATCAGGCTCTGGCGGGGCGGGTTCCGGCCGACTCGGCACCGGGCATCGTGCACGGCGACTACCGCCTGGACAACGTGCTCTTCGACGCCGGGGACCGTCCTGCCGCGGTGATCGACTGGGAACTGGCCACCATCGGCGACTCGCTCACCGACCTGGCCTTGATGGTGGCCTACGGGCGGTTGGCCGCATCGGGCAACGGGGAGGTCTCCGATGTCAGCGAAGCCCCCGGCTTCCTCACCGAACAAGAGATCATCGACCGCTACCGCGCCGGAATCGACCGCCCGCTGGGCGATTTCGGGTTCTACCTGGGCCTCGCCTTCTTCAAGATGGCGGGCATCTTCGAGGGTATCCACTTCCGCTACGTCAACGGACAGACCGTCGGTGACGGGTTCTCGTTTGCCGGTGACGCGGTGCACTTCCTGCTGGACGCCGGCCTCAACGCACTCAAGGAGCACTGATATGGAATTCGCCTACGACGCCAAGACCAACGAGATGGTCGCCGAACTCACGGCGTTCATGGAGAGCCACGTCTATCCCGCCGAGAAGACGTTCCACGAACAGCTTGCCGCGCTGGACAACCGGTGGGCGTGGGACAGCGTCCCGGTGCTCACCGAGTTGCGCTCCGAGGCCCGTCGTCGCGGTTTGTGGAATCTGTTCCTGCCGGGGCAGAAAGGTGCGGGTCTGACCAACCTGCAGTACGCCCCGCTGGCCGAGATCACCGGCCGCAGTATCCAATTGGCACCCGCGGTGTTCAACTGCGCGGCCCCGGACACCGGAAACATGGAGGTGCTCAACGAGTTCGGCACCGAGGAGCAGCAGCGCCGGTGGCTGGAACCGTTGTTGGACGGCGAGATTCGGTCGGCCTTCGCCATGACCGAACCCGACGTGGCAAGCTCGGACGCCACCAACGTCGAGCTGTCCATCGTCCGTGACGGCGACGAGTACGTCATCAACGGTCGCAAGTGGTGGATCACCGGCGCGATGAATCCCAACTGCAAGGTGTTCATCGTCATGGGCAAGACGGATCCCAGCTCGGAACGACACCGCCAGCAGTCGCAGATCCTCGTTCCTCGCGACACCCCGGGCCTCGAGGTGCTGCGCGGCATGGAGGTGTTCGGGTACGACGACCACGACCATGGCGGGCACGCCGAACTGCGGTTCACCGACGTGCGGGTGCCGGTGTCCAACCTGATCGGTGAGGAGGGCGGCGGGTTCGCCATCGCCCAGGCCCGTCTCGGGCCGGGCCGCATCCACCACTGCATGCGGGCGATCGGCGTCGCCGAGCGCGCCGTCGAGATGATGTGTCAGCGGGCCGCGAGCCGGGTCGCGTTCGGCAAGTCGCTGGCCGAGCAGGGCGTCATCCGCGACTGGATCGCCGAATCCCGTGTCCGCATCGAGCAGCTGCGACTGCTGGTGCTCAAGACCGCCTGGCTGATGGATACCGTCGGAAATCGCGGCGCGCACACAGAGATTCAGTCCATCAAGATCGCCACGCCCCTCACCGTGCAGTGGATTCTGGACAAGGCCATCCAGGTGCACGGCGCCGGCGGGGTGTCGCAGGACTTCCCGCTCGCGGCCATGTACGCGGGCATCCGCACCCTGCGCTTCGCCGACGGGCCCGACGAGGTGCACAAGAACGCCCTGGCCCGCACGGAGCTCAAGAAGCACCTGGTGAGCTGACCGGGCATGCGACCACGCTTTATTTGCATCGGAAATGGCGATTAAATAGCGTGGCCGTGTGCGGTTGACCGGTTTCAGTGACGTCGGGCTGCGGATCTTGATCCGGCTCGCCGCCGAAGACGGCCGACAGCGGATTTCGACGCGGCAGATCGCCGAAGACATGCAGATCTCCTACACGCACGCGACCAAGGCGTGCGCGCATCTGGCGGCGGCCGGGTGGCTGGACGCGGACCGCGGTCGCGGCGGCGGGCTTGCCCTCACCGCCACCGGCCGTACCGCCCGCCTGGGCGATGTGGTGCGGTCGCTGGAAGACGACGGTGACACCGAGCTGGTCGACTGCAGCGGGCTGGATTGCCCGCTGCAGTCGGCATGCCGGCTCCGCTCGGCGTTGGCGCAGGCCAAAGCGGCGTTCTATGCGTCGCTGAACACCACCACGGTCGCTGACCTCGCGCAACCGCCGACGAGGAACCTGCTCATCAGCCTCGGCGCACTGACCGCGCAAATCGGTTCCCGCGCCGATTGAACCGAACGGCCCGCCGGATCGTGGTACCCGTACACCGCTGCGCAAGGGGATCACGATGCAACTGTCCGCACGCCTGCCCGCCGCTCTCGCCGCGACCGCCGTTGCCGCGGCCGTCATCGCGCCACCGGCGGCCACTGTCCCGGCCGCCGGCCATCCTTCGCCGATTGTGACACGGGAAATCCGTTTGACCGCAACAGTTCCGCCGGGTGGACTGCTCACCAGCTTCGTGAAGAACCAGGGCATCTACTGCTCCATCATCTGTCCACTGCTGGCGCAGACCGTCACGACAGGTGTCACCACGACGCTGCAGGAGCCGGGCGTCTTCCTCGCCGCGCTGCCGGCCAACGGACCGCTCAAGGCCCTCGGCATCGCCGCCGCGTCGATGACGGGACCCACGGCCGCCGCCATGGACAAGGCGATCGACGCCGACGCCGCCATTCCGGCGAAGCGGGCGCTCAACGCCTTCGAGGTCGGCGTGGTGGGCCTGCTCAACATTCCTCCCGCGATCCCCGGCGGCCCGGCCGCGGTGCTCGACGCGTTCCAGCAGTTCCGCCAGCAGACCTACGACGCGCTCAACGCGCCCGTCGTCCGGAACCCGGAGCCGACGGTCATGCCGCGCGGCGTGTTCCAGGTCGCAGTGATCGGCGTCATCAATGTGGTTGCGGCAGTGATCTTCCCGGGCTTCAACTTCTTCCTCGCCGGCGCGTTCCACGTGCCCGATGCGGTGGCTCAGGAACTGGCGAAGAGCGGCAATCCGCTGCGCGCGTTCATGGCGGGCGCCCAGACCGCGGGGGGCGTGGTGACCAACGCCGTGAACGTCGTGGCCAACGCCGTCGTCACCGAGGCGAACAAGGTCCGCGCCGCGGCGATGCAGCCCGGTGCCTCGACACCGGTGGCGGCGCCGAAGTCCGTCACGACCGCGGCTGCCGCCCCCGGTGTCAGCCTCACTCAGACGACGCCGAAGAAACCGAAGAAGACGTTGCCGGCGCAGACAGTCGGGCAGTTGCCCAACCCGCTGTCCGGTGTGGCAAAGGAGCTGACGAAAGCGACGAAGGCGCTGACGCCCAAGCCCAACCCCAAGCCGAAGCCAGACGACAAGTCCGGAAGTCAGCCCAGCGAACGTGGCGCCCAGGCCGGACTGCCGTCACGGCCGGCCTTGCGTGCCAACCGGTGATTGCGCCCCCGCAGCAGTCGTAGCTGCAAGAGCGACTCGGACCAGAATGCCCACCGCGGCGTCGACGTCCATGTCGAGTCGAACAGCTTCTTGGTTGCGGCCAGTGCGTCGGGCGACCGTTCGATCAGCTGTGCGGCCAGCTCCTCGGCGGCCAGCAGCGGGTCGTCGGCGACGGCGGTGACCAGTCCGTAGCCCAGCGCGTCGGTGCCGGAGAACACCTCTGCGGTCATGGTGAGCCGCTTGGCCACATCCATCGGCAGGAGCTCACGCAGAGTCACCGACCCGGTCATGTCCGGAATCAGGCCCCACCGCGCCTCCATGACCGACAGCTTGCAGTCCGGCGTCGCGATCCGGAAGTCTGCCGCCAGGGCGACCTGCAGTCCGCCGCCGTAGCAGTGGCCATGCACGGCCGCGATCACCGGTACCGGCAACTCGCGCCAAGCCCAGCAGGCCTTCTGGAACAGGTTCGTCTTCTGTCCGGGGAACTTGCCGAAGTTGCGCACGGCACTCAATCCCTGCAGCTTTGCTCCGGCGAAGTCCAGCCCGGTGCAGAACGCACGCCCGTCACCGCGCAGAATCACGACGCGCACCGAACGGTCGCG
Source organism: Mycobacterium sp. SMC-13 (assembly GCF_045311035.1). Lineage (NCBI taxonomy): Bacteria > Bacillati > Actinomycetota > Actinomycetes > Mycobacteriales > Mycobacteriaceae > Mycobacterium > Mycobacterium sp. SMC-13. The sequence goes on along the minus strand of NZ_JBJIAI010000002.1, from coordinate 360,657 downwards.
AGCCAATCGGTCGGGGACCGTGGCGAGCGCCTCCAGCATCGGCAGATCCAGGCTGTTCATCTTGTCGGCCCGGTTGAGCGTCGCGTAGGCGATGCCATCCCGAACTTCGACGGTGATCCGATCCATTGCCATTGGGGCAGGATAGTGCGGCGATGCGGCCTACCACGGCACCGCCCGAAGCTGTGGGTATTTCGTGAAAATGCCCAAACGGCCCCGTGGCCGAGGAACCCGCCCTACTGTGCAGCGGCAACCCCAACTGCGAAATTCAGCAAACCTGGCGCGGCCCGGACACTTCCTCGCGAGACAATTCATTCCGTTTCGCGAAGAGTGTGTCCCAAACCGGAATCGATACGCTACTGTGATCCGCGTGACAGGCGAGGTGCGCGCGACCATGGCGGAACGCCAGCGTGCGAAACGCGCCGAGCTGGTGCGTGAAGAAGTCATCGAAGCGGCATTGGCGGAGTTCGCTGAGCGGGGATATCACCAGACCTCGATCAGTCACATCGCCAAGCGCCTCGGCTCCGGGCACTCGATGTTCTACCGGTACTTCGAGAACAAGCGCGACATCGTCGACCACGCGGTGCGCCAGGTGAACGCCCGCGTGCTCGCCGCGATCGGCGACTCGAGGCCGGGACAGCTGACGTCCATCATCGAGTTCCGTGATCACCTTCTGGGCATCGGTATGGCCTACAGCGAATTGTTGGCCGACGAGCCGCGCCTCATGCAGTTGATCGTCGTGCAGGCCGCCGGCGTCGATCAGCAGATGACCGAGGAGTTCCAGCGTCTCTTCGATGACGGCGCCCGCGTTCTCGCGACCATGCTGCGCGACGGCATCAACCAGGGCTACATCCGGGCCGACGTCGACGTGCGCGCCACCGCCCAGACCATCTGCGCCATCCCGTTCGGTATCGCCCTTCGCTACGGACAGAAGCCGAGTCGCGAGGAGTTGCTCGCGCAGACCCTGGCAAGCAATGAACTGGTGTGCCGCGGCATCGCCACCGAGTGGCCGGTGTCCGGCAAGGAAGCAGCGGCTCGATGACCGACCAGGCACAACCACGGGGACTGGCGAAGTGGGGCGCCATCGCCGAGGCCATCGACTGGGTCAAGCGCTACCTGCAGAACCATCCGATCGCATCGCTGAGCACCGCCGGCGGGCAGATCGTGCTCGGGCTGCGGACGCTGGAGTATTTGTTCTTCGACATCGTCAAGGGCCGCTTCCAGGTGCGCGAATTCCTGGACCAGGCCGCGTTCATGGCCGGAACCGCCTTCACCCCAACGGTTCTGGTGACGATTCCGATCAGCGTGACGCTCTCGATCCAGTTCGCGTTGCTGGCCGGCCAGGTCGGTGCGTCATCCCTGTCGGGTGCGGCCACCGGGCTCGTCGTCATCCGGCAGGGCGCTCCGCTGGTCGCCTCGCTACTGCTGGCGACGGCCGTCGGTTCGGCCGTCTGCGCGGATCTCGGTTCGCGCACCATGCGTGAGGAAATCTCCGCCATGGAGGTCATGGGTGTGTCCCCGATCCAGCGCCTCGTGGTGCCGCGGCTGGTCGCCCTGGTTCTCATCGGTGTGCTGCTGACCGGCGTCACGAGCTTCGTCGGCTACCTGGCGAGCTACATGTTCAACGTCTATCTGCAGAACGGCACCCCGGGCTCGTTCATCGCGACGTTCTCGTCGTTCTCCACCGTCGGCGACCTCGCGCTGGCGATGGTCAAGGCCGTCGTCTTCGGCGTCATCGTGGCGGTGATCAGTTGCCACAAGGGACTGGACACCCGCGGCGGTCCGGCCGGTGTGGCCAACTCGGTAAACGCCGCGGTGGTGGAGTCGGTGCTGCTGATGATGATCGTCAACGTGGTGATGAGCCAGCTGTACGTCGTCGTGTTCCCGAAGACGTCGATCTGACATGGCCGCTCCGTCAACTTTCACCCCGGGTCTGCTGCGGCCGTTCACCGCGGTCGGCCGCGGGCTGCTGAAGGGTGCCGGGCGGACCGGGCACATGGTCGAGTTCTTCGGCAAGGTCGTGCTCGCCATGCCCACGATGTGGCTGCGCTACCGCAAGGAACTGCTGCGGCTGCTGTCGGACATCACGTGGGGCAACGGCTCCATCGTGGTGGGCGGCGGCACGCTGAATGTGGCTGGGGTTCTTGGTGTCACGGCCGGGGCGCTGGTCGCGGTCGAGGGCTACAACGCGCTGAACCTGTTGGGTCTGGGGCCCGCCACCGGCTTGGTCTCGTCCTTCGCGACGACGCGAGAACTGGCGCCGGCGATGATCGCGATGGCGTTCATCGCGCAGGCCGGCTGCCGCTTCACCGCGCAGCTGGGTGCCATGCGGATCAATGACGAGATCGACGCGCTGGACACCCTCGGTATCAACTCGGTGGCCTACCTGGTGGCGACGCGGGTGGTGGCCTCGGTCATCGCGGTGGTCCCGCTGTTCCTCGCGGCGCTGGCCCTGGCCTACCTGTCGTGCCAGTTGGTCAGCGTCGTCGCCGGGCAGTCCACGGGTACCTACCTGCACTACTTCGGACTGTTCCTCGAGGGCCGCGACGTGCTGTTCGCCACCGTCAAAGCGGTGATCTTCGTGTTCATCTCGTCGACCATCCAGTGCTACTACGGCTATTTCGCATCCGGCGGCCCGGCCGGCGTCGGTGTCGCGGCCGGCCGGGCGATGCGCGGCAGCGTCACCGTCGTGATGATCGTCAACATGCTGCTCACCATGGCGCTGTGGGGCGTCATCAGTGGTGCAAGGTTCGGTGGCTGATGGGCAACTCCTTCGACCACGACCCGCGCGGCTCCACCGACCGCAAGCTGGGCGTCATCGGCCTGTGCTTCGCGGTGATCGCCTCGTTCGCCGCGGTCCTCATGGTGGTGAAATCGCAAGGCAAGCTTGACGACTTCGTCCGGGTGGAGCTAAAGCTCATCAACATCGGTGACGGTCTGCCCGAGCGGTCCGACGTCAAGTTCCGCGGTGTCATCGTCGGCATGGTGTCGGGTGTGACGCCGTCGCAGCACGGTCAGCCGAACGTGGTGCACGTCAACATCCAGCCGCAGTTCGCCGCGCAGATCCCCGACAACGTGACCGCGCGCGTGGTACCCGCCAACATCTTTGCGGTGTCGGCGGTGCAGCTGGTGCAGAACGGCGAGGGGGCCCGCCCCATCCGTTCCGGTGATGTCGTGCTCGAAGACCAGACCCTGCCCACGGTGCTGTTCCAGAACGTGCTGGCCAAGCTGCGCCAGCTGCTCAAGGCCGTCGGCCAGTCACCCGACGCCAACAATGTCGGCGTCTTCGCCGCCATTGCCGAGGCCACCCACGGCCGGGGCCAGAAGATCACCGACGCCGGCCATGACGTGAACGAGATCATGCGGCAACTGAATTCGGTCGTGAAGTCCGACGACACCGGCCCGACGACGTTGTCCGCGCTCAAGGCGGCGGCCGAGAGTCTGCGGACCGTGTCGCCGGAACTGTTCACCGCGCTGGACAGTTCGGTGCAGCCGATGCGGACGTTCGCCGAGAAGCGCACGCAGCTGACCAATTTCCTGTCGGGTGGCCTGAATACCACTGGCACGCTGGGGGATGCCTTCGAGCACCAGAGTGACCGGATGATCCAGGTCAGCACCGGACTGACACCGGCGATCGGTGTGCTGGCCGACCATGCCGGCGAATTCCACGGCGTTTCAACACGATTGCAGGCGCTGGCCAACAAGATCTACGACGAGGGCGTCAATCAGGACACCGGCCACATCATCTGGAAAGCGGTCATCTCGATGAACCCGTCGCGCCAGTACACCCGGGCGGACTGCCCGCGGTACGGCGCGATGGAGGGGCCGAGCTGCAAGACCGCGCCGGAAACCCCGACCGCGCCCGACCTCAAGCCCGGCCTGGAATCGATGGGTATGGCGACCCCACCGTGGGTGACCGAGAACCGTCCCAACATTGCACCGCCGCGCTTTTCGGTTCCGATCGTGCCGGAGTTTCCCGGTCCGCCGGACCCCAACGCGCCACCCGCGCCGCAGGCCGCGCCCGCGCCCGGCCCGGTGGTTGCGCCCGCACCTCCCGGCCCGCCGCTACCCGCCGAAGCCGGCGCACCCGGCGCACCCGGCCAGGTTCAGCAGCAGTCCGCGCCGCTCTACGGCGGCACCGTCGGGCCCGTCGGTAGCCAGAACGAGAAGGACCAGTTGAGCCAGATCGTCGGTGGCCCAGCCACATCCGCCACTCAGTTGCTGTTGGGCCCGGTGGCCCGGGGGCAGGACGTGCACGTCGCTCCGATCCCGGAGGGACAGCCATGAAATTGAAGCGCAGCACCGTCGTGTTCCTGACGCTGTTCCTGGTCTTCTCCGTGGCCGTCACCTGGATGGTCTTCGCGACCTTGCAGCGCAACGTCGCGGGCCCCACCTCGAGCTATTCGGCGATCTTCAGTGATGTGTCGGGACTGGCAGAAGGTGACGACGTCCGGGTGGCCGGTGTTCGGGTCGGCCGCGTCGACAAGATCGAGCTGACGCCGGACAACCAGGCCAAGGTCACGTTCCAGGTCCGCAGCAACCAGACGCTGTACACCAACACGCTGGCCTCGGTGACCTACCAGAACATCATCGGACAGCGGTACCTGGGTTTGAGTCAGGGTGAGGGCGACAAGCGCAAACTCGCTGTCGGAGCGCAGATTCCGGAGAGCCGGACCAATCCGTCGTTCGACATCTCCTACATGCTCAACGGTTTCGAGCCGTTGTTCACCGAGCTCGACCCGCAGCAGGTGGACAATCTGACCAACGCCATCATCAAGGCGTTCCAGGGCAACGAGGGCTCGATCCTGACCCTGACGACGCAGGCGTCGGTGCTGACGCAGACACTGGCGGGTCCCGACGCCGCGCTGGGGGATTTGATCGCGAACCTGGACCGGCTGATGACGACACTGGCCGCGCAGAGCGCCAATCTGCAGACGATGCTGCACGAAACCTCGGTGTCGATCGCCGCGCTGAACAGCCGGCGCGACGAGCTGGTCTCGTCGGTGGGCTCCATCACCGCCAACGTCACGCGGCTGTCGGCGATCGTCAACGCGATCACGCCGCAAATGCAGCAGTTCATCGACCGGGAGCCGGGTTTCCTGAAATACAGCGTGACCGACGGCAAGCAACGCCTGGCGTACGCGGTGGCCAATGTGCCGTTGCTGCTCAAGGGACTTGCCCGCGCGGGCCAGGAGGGCACCTACATCGACGTCTACGTCTGCGACCTCGATTTCGGGCTGTGGCGGGGTCTGCTCAACTGGTTCCGCCGGTTCGTCGTGGCGGCGACGCCGGGCAACGGCAACGAGACCTGGCACACGGCGGTGTGCCGATGAGCAGCCTGTTCGGTGGCCCCCTGCGCCCGAAGAACATCCCGGGCGGGCGCAAGCGAGTCCTGGAGGACTACAACAAATTCTGGCTCGGCGTCATCGGTCTGACGGTCATCGTGGTGATGGTCGCCGCCGTGGTGCTGGTCAGCATCCTGGACATCGGAAAGAAGCAGTACACCGCCGAGTTCGCCCAGGCCGCGGCGATCAAATCCGGCAATGCGGTGACCATCGCGGGCATCAACGTCGGCGAGGTGCAGAACGTCGAGCTGGCCGGTGACCACGTGGTGGTGACGTTCAAAGCCGACAAGAACGTGCGGCTGGGGACAGAAACACGTGCGGCCATCAAACTCACGACCATCTTGGGCTCGCGGTACCTGGAGATCAGCCCCGCCGGTGCGGGCCATCTCGCCGGCAACACCATCAAATTGAGTCATACCGAGGTGCCGTATGACTTGCAGAAGACGCTCGAGGGTGCGACCAGCACGCTGTCGCCGCTCGATGCGGACAAGATCGCCGAGTCGGTGCGGGTGATGAGCGGCAGCCTGCAGGGGGTGCCCGACGCACTACCGGAAGCGCTGACCAATCTGAACTCACTGGCCGGGGTCATCCAGTCCCGCCGCGACCAGATCGGCACGCTGATCACCAACGCCGACACCATCGCGGCGCTGTTGCATCGCCAGAAGGCCGACCTTGGCGCACTTGTGTTGCAGGGCAACCAGATTCTCGGGGAGATCACCACCCGGCGCGCTGCGATGCAACGGCTCTTCGACGGCGTGACACTGCTTGCCGACCGGGCCCACACGCTCTTGGCCAACGAGCCGCAACTCGACGCCTTGATCGCCAACCTGCACGAGTTCGCCAAGCTGCTCGCCGACCACGACGCTCTGGTCCGCAGCATCTTGCAGGTCGCGCCGATCACCGCACGCAACATCGCCAACCTGACCGGTAGCGGTAACGGTGCCGACATCACCCTGCCTGCGGGCATCATGGTCGACTCCTGGATGTGCGCCATCAGCGGCCGGGCCCGGCAGTTCAACATCGTCGAATACTTCAAGGACTGCAAATGAGTAAGCGCGCCTTGATGATCGGGGCGATCGCCGTGATTGTGATCGTCGCCCTGGTGACGACCGCGGCCGCCGTGGCGCCGCGCATCTGGCAACGCAACATCACCGTGACGGCGCACTTCCAGGACGCCGTCGGGTTGTATCCCGGCAACGCGGTGTCGGTGCTCGGCATGCAGGTGGGCAAGGTCGACTCGGTGGTGAACAAGGGTGGCTACATCGAGGTCACCATGGACATCGACAAGAAGATCCCGATCCCCAGCGACGTCACGGCCGCCACCGTCTCCGCTTCGATCCTCACCGATCGGCACGTCGAGCTGACCCCGCCCTACCGTGGCGGAAACAAGCTGCGCGATGGCGACCTGATCGCGTTGGGCCACACCAGGACTCCGGTCGAATTCGACAAGACGCTGTCGATGATCGACAAACTGGGTACCGCCCTCAAGGGCAACCCCCAGGGCGGTGGCCCGCTGGGCGATCTGGTGGATCTGGGGTCTCGGATCAGCTCCGAGAACAGCACACAGATCAAGTCCACGTTGACCAAGTTGTCGGAAGCCCTCAAGGTCGGTCCCGACGGTGGTGCCAAGACCGAGAAGAACTTGCAGGAGATCATTCGCAGTGTCTCGGACCTGACGCAGTCCGCGGCCGAGAACGATGACGCCGTCCGCAAATTCGGCAGCAATGTGCACCAACTGAGCGACATCCTCGCCGACCAGAATCTGGGGTCGGGGCGCACCGGAGCCAAGGCCAACGAGATCCTCGAAGAGGTCAGCGGGTTGCTCGAGCGCCACCGCGACCAGCTCAAGGGCGCGTTCGGCGACCTGGACCCCGTGGTCCGGTCCCTTTCGGACAACAAGCGCGAATTGGAAGAGACGCTGGATGTCCTGCCGCTGGCCCTGGATAACGTCTACAACGTACTGGACCCGGTGGGCGGCAGCATCCGCGGACATCTCTTGACCGACAAGTTGTTGGCCTACAACCAGCTGAACAAGGAACTCTGCAACCTGATGGGCCTGAAGCAATTGGGCTGTGCCACCGGCACGTTGCAGGACTACGGCCCCGACTTCGGCTTGACGTCGATGATGGATCTGATGGCCAACGGTATCGGCCCGTCGGGTCAGGGCGAGCCGCCCAAGCAGGGGGCTGCCGCAACCACGCCGGCGCCTGCGCCCGCCGCCCCCGCGCCGGGAGGGCCGACGCGATGAGCGTGAAATCCGTTGTGCGCGGCGCGCGCTGGGCCGGGGTTCTCGGCGGTGTCGTGCTGATGACCGGCTGCGCCGCGGGCCTGGACAGTGTGCCGTTGCCGTCCCCGGGCTCCCGGGGCGGGACCTACGAACTCAATGCGGTGTTCACCGACGCGCTGAACCTGCCGTCGAAGGCGAAAGTGCGCCTGTACGGCGCGGACATCGGTGAGGTCACGTCGATCGACGCCGTGGACTTCACCGCGAAGGTGTCCATGCGGATCCGCCAGGATGTGCCGCTGCCGGTGGGCAGTACGGCCGAACTGCGTTCGGCCACACCGCTCGGCGACGTGTTCCTGCAGATTCGCCCGCCGGACGACAAGGGGGACGGCGGTGCGCTGCTGCGGGGCGGTGACACCATCCCGTTGGGGTCGACGGCGGCGGCACCGACGGTCGAGGAACTCCTCAACTCGCTGGCCATGCTCGTCAACGGCGGTGCCATCCGCGCGCTGACCACCGATGTCAACGGCGCCGGCCGGGTGGTCGGCGGGCGCGGCGAGAAGCTGGCCGCGCTCATCTCGGAAACCAACCAGTTCCTGTCGAAGATGTCGGCGCGGACGGCGCAGCTGGACGCGACGTTGCGCAGCACGTCGAACATGGCGGCCGAGGTCGCCCGGCACCAGCAGAGCATCGACACCGCGCTGGCCGCCGGCGCCCCCGCGCTGGCGGTCATCTCCGACAACACCACGCGGATCATGGACGTGGTGGACAACGTCGGCCGGATCACGCGGCAGCTGTCCAAGTTCCCGTCGATGCAGGGCACCGACACCCGCAGTGTCGCGGCCGACGTGAACAAGCTGTCGGCGGTGTTCAACGAGATCGCCATGGACCCGAACATCTCGCTGACCGCGTTCAACCGCCTCATCGGCATCCTGGTCAAGGCCACCACCTCTACCGCGGTGCACGTGGAGGCGGAGATCTCGAGAATCGCGATCGGTGCGCTGCCCGACAAGAACTACGCGGGCGACCCCGGTATCCACGGACCCGACGGCACCGACTGGCACCTGATGATCGGCAGCCTGCGTTACGAGTGGAACATGCTGCTCGGCCGCATCTACGGATCGGACCGAACCCGATGAACGCGCTGAACAGCCTGGTGGCGTTCATCATTCGGATCGTCAAGGCGGTGGCGAGCCGCAAGGTGGTGCTCGCGCTGTTCGGCCTGTTGCTCACCGCGGTGATCGCCTTCGGCTACATCGCGATCGACGGCCTGCGGTTCAACCCGTTCCACCGGACCATCGCCATCCGGATCATGCTGCCCGAATCCGGTGGCCTGCTGGCCAATCAGGATGTCACGTTGCGTGGCATCCCGATCGGCCACGTCGCGGCGGTCAACCTCACCAAGACCGGCGTCGAGGCGGTCGCCTCGGTCGACGCGTCGGCGCACATCCCGACCGACAGCCCGGTGCGGGTCTCCGGCCTGTCGGCGGCGGGGGAGCAGTACCTGGACTTCCGGCCGGAGCACGGCGGCGGCCCGTATCTCACTGATGGCGCGGTCATTTCGGGCAAGCAGGCCAGCATCCCGGTGACCCTGCCGCACATCATCGACCACAGCCGCGGCGCGCTGGCGCAGCTCGACGCCGACAAGCTCGGCAAGATGTTCAACGAGTTGCACGTCACCAAGGACGGCCCGCGCAAGCTGGCCGCGATCCTGGACGGTGCCAGCTTGTTGGCCAACACCGTGGATTCGGTGTTGCCGGAGACCGTGAGCATGATTCGCACCACCCGCGTCGTGTTCAGCACCGTCGCCGACGTCCGCCCGGGCCTGGCGGCCACCACCAACGACCTGACCAAGGTGCTCGACGGCGTGAACAAGATGGACGGCGGTTTCCGCACCCTCGTCGAGCGCGGTGAACCACAGCTGGCGACGCTGGACAACCTGATCGCGGACAACCGGCAGAACGTGGTGCAGATCCTCGGTAACCTGACCACGACCTCGCAGGTGATCTATCAACGCATTCCGGGCCTGGAGTACATCTGGCGGCCGGATCGGGACCCGTTCATCGACCGCTTCGCGTCCGTCGTCCACGATGGCGGTGTCTGGGCGATCGGTGACATCTACCCGAAGTATCGGTGCGACTACAACCTGCCGCGGCACGCGCCGTCGGACGCGAGTTTCCCCGAGCCGTACAAATACACCTACTGTGAGGATCAGGATCCATCGCTGTTGGTTCGCGGCGCCCGCAACGCGCCGCGGCCGCCGGGTGACGACACTGCCGGTCCGCCGCCGGGATATGACCCCCATGCGGTGACCGACAAGACGCCGCACTACCCGGGCTACACGATCGACACCCCGTACGGCGGTGCGGCGTACCCGTACCCGATGCCGAACTGACGGTCCACGAGACACGCGAGAAGTGATGAGTAAACGAACTGCAAGTAGCGACGTATTCGACCAGGTGTGGCCAGCAGGGTCGAAATCCTGTGACCGACAAGGAGACCGACATCACCGACGTCGACGTGGACGAGGCCCTCGAGGCCGAGTCACCCACGCCGGCGGAGGCCGCCGAGCCCAAGGCCCCGAAGACGTATGCCGTCCGGCGCAGCCTCTGCTGGGCCGTGGCCGTCGTGATCATCGCGCTGTCGGCCGCGGCGGGCACCGCGTGGGCATTGGTATACGCCCAGCATCAGCGTGACGCCGAGGCAGCAGAAGCTCTCACAGCAGCGCGCGCATACGCCGTCACGCTGACCACCACCGACCAGAACACGATCGACAAGAATTTCGCCGATGTCCTGGGTGGGGCGACGGGTGAGTTCAAGGATGCCTACAGCAAGGCCGCGGCGACCATGCGAAAGATGTTGATCGACAACAAGGTCAGCACGACGGGTGTGGTCGAGGACTCTGCGGTCAAGGACGTGCGGGGCGATGACGTCGACGTGCTGCTGTCGGTGAAGCAGGACGTCACCAGTGCCGGGGTCAAAGAGAAGCGGACCGATTACGTCAGCGTGTCGATGACGATGCGCAAGGTGGGAGACAGGTGGCTGGCGGCCGAGGTGCTGCTCGCCGGAGCGGACGGTAAACGTGGCAAGTAGAGTCCGGGCGGCCCTGGCTGCCGTGGGTGCAACGGTGGTCGCCACGACGTGTTTGACTGGCGCGCCCGTCGCCCACGCGGCCATCGATAGTTTCTGCTCGCAACTCGGCGCGGTCTGGGACGGCGGTGCCTGCACCGCCGTCGTCAAATCTCAGCGAGAAGCCGAAATGCTGCTGTCCCTGCGGGTTCCGGCCGAACTGATCGACAACCCGACCGCCGGGCCGGTATTGCGTGACTACTACACGCGGCTGTTCAACGGCTGGCGTGCCACCGGCAACACCACGCCGCGGGACAGCAGTGCGCGTGCCGACTACGAGATCATTCCCGGGCCCGGGGGCCTGCAGTCGGTGGTCGTCCACGAGACGTTCGAGCCTTTCGGCATCCAGTCCAACAACGCCTACCGGTCCTTCCTCTTCGACATGAATGCCGGCCGCCGGCTGTACCTGCCCGATTTGTTCCGGGCGGGAGTCAATGCCAATCAGGCGGTTTCGGCTGCCGCCGCACCGATCCTGCCGCCGGTGCTCGACGCCGCCGCGCCGCCGCACGCACCGGGCACCTATCCGTTCACCGTGGAGGAGTTCCAGCCCGACGGCGACGGTCCGGGTTACTCGGGCAACTACCGGGCGTTCGCGCTGACCGGTGATTCACTGCGTCTCTACATGCCGGACCAGCCGATGTCCCGTGAAAGCCCAAGTCCACGAGATCGTTTCAGCTGGTCGATGGACGGTGGGACCGTCGTCGCCAATGTGCCGCTGGCGTCGTTGGCGGGTCAGCTCAAGCCGCAGTACGGCGGCTGAGCTCGGGTCAGTCCCGGTCACCGTCCCGCGCTGTAGCCGGCGGGTAGGTCTGGAAGACGAACACCTGACCACCCACTCGAATGGTGTCGCCGTCGTGGAGTTCAGCCGTGGCGCGGATGCGCTCGCCGTTGACATGGACGCCGTTGGCAGACCCGAGGTCGGTGATGATGTGGGTGGAGCCGGTGTTGTTGATGACGGCGTGGTGCCGGCTGACCTTGTCGTCGGCCACGACAAGGTCGTTGTCGGGGTTGCGTCCGATGCGGGTGGCCGCCCCCTTGAGTCGATGAAGGTGATCGTGCACGTCGCGCAGGGCCGCGGTGACAGGGTCGATCAGGGTCGTCACATCGGGTTCGAAGGCGATGATCGTCTGGGCCGCAGCCTGGGCATTGCGCTGTACGTCGAGCGGTTCCTGGCGCAGGATTTGTTCGTACAGGGTGCGCAGTGCCGGCGCGGGGTCGATGCCGAGGTCATCGGACAACGTTGTCTTGAGCCGGTGATAGGTATCGAGTGCGTCGGATTGGCGGTCGGTGAGGTAGTACGCCGTGATCAGTTGCGCCCAGAGCGGTTCGCGGTAGGGATGTTCGCCGACCAGGGTTTCGAGCTCACGAACGACGGTATGGGCTCGGCCACAAGCGATCTCGGCGTGGGCGCGTGCGGTCTGCGCAACGATTTTGTCCTCGGCTAACGCGTTGCGCAGCGCCTCCGTGAAGGCGAAGTCGCGCAGGTCGTCGAGGACGGGGCCGCGCCACTGGCGCAGCGCAGCGGTGAGGTGAGCACTGGCCGCCTCGAAGCGTCCGGCGGCCACGGCGTCGATCCCGGCTTGCTGTTCGGTGGCAAACCGGGCCAGATCGCTTTGTTCTGGGGTGATTTCGAGTCGGTAGCCATGGGGTGCGGTGGACACCACGGCATGGGCATCGACGCCCGCCTCGGTGAGGATGCGGCGCAGATTCGACACGTACGCACTCACGGAGATGCGAGCGGCGGCCGGCGGTTCGTCTTCCCAGATTGCGGTGATCAAGTCAGTGGCACTGACGGCGCGGTTGGCGTTCGCCACCAACATGGCAAGTACCGCGCGCTGTTTCGGCGTCCCGACCTGAATCGGCCTCGACGCGATGGTCACCTCCAGCGGACCCAGCACCCCGAATTGGATGTCGTGTTCGGCGCCACCGCGTTGAGGTGCGGGCGTCGCCGGTGTCTGGCCACCCATCAATAGCTCCCCGCTTGGCCGAACCTACCCAATTGCACGGGTAGAGGGTTGCACACCAAGCCCGATCAGGACGGCCGAATCATCCGGGCTAGAGGTGGCGCGCGATGAGGTCCTTCATGACTTCGTTGGCACCGGCATAAATCCGCGAGATCCGACTGTCGACGAACAGGCGGGAGATGGGGTATTCCTCCATGTACCCGTAACCGCCATGTAGTTGCAGGCAGCGATCGACGACTTGTGTCTGTTGTTCGGAGCACCAGAGTTTGACCTGCGCGGCGCGTTTGACGTCGAGGTCGCCGCGGACGTGACGTTGAATCGCGTCGTCGACGAACGTGCGCATGACGTCGATCACGGTGGCGATCTCCGCCAGTTCGAAACGGGTGTTCTGCAGGGCGAAGAGGGGTTTCCCGAACACGTGGCGCTCCTTGACGTACGCCAACGTGTGGTCGTATGCGGCTTCGACCGCGCCCAAGGCGGCGACGCCCACGATCAGGCGCTCCTGCGGCAACTGCTGCATCAGCTGGACGAAGCCGCGACCTTCGACGCCACCGAGCAGGTTCTCCGCGGGGACACGAAGTTCATCGAAGAACAGTTCGGTGGTGTCCTGCCCTTTCTGTCCGATCTTCTTCAGCTTGCGGCCGCGCTGGAATCCCGCAGTATCGTCGCGAACTTCGGCGGCGAACAGCGACAACCCGGCCGCACCCTGCTGCGGATCGGTCTTGGCCGCGATGATGATGAGGTCGCACGTCGCGCCGTTCGAGATGAACGTCTTGGCGCCGGAAATCACGTACTCGTCTCCCACGCGAACGGCTCGCGTCGAAATGGCCTGCAGATCTGATCCGGTACCGGGTTCGGTCATGGCGATCGCGCCGATCCATTCACCGGCAGCGAGTTTGGGCAGCCAGCGCAGCTTCTGCGCGGAGGTGGCATAGGCGTTCAGGTAGTGCGGGACGATGCCCGTGTGGACACCCAACTGCATGGACAGATCGCCGGCGTAGGCCTGCTCCCGGAACAGCACCGCCTCGTGCGCGAAAGTTGCGCCACCACCGCTGAATTCCTCCGGGATCGACATCAATAGCAACCCCAGGTCGCCGGCACGGCGATACAACGCGCGGTCGGGCTCGCCGACGGCGGCGAATTCCTCGTGACGCGGAACGACTTCCTTGGCGAAGAAGTCGCGGGCCAAACCGGACAGGTCGGCAAGTTCGGTCGTCGATGCGGGGGTCACTGTCTTGTTCCTCTCCTTCAACGCGCGTACAGCGCGTCGATCTGTGCGGCATATTTTTCGGCGATGGGTGCGCGGCGCAGCTTGAGCGTCGGCGTCAGCTCATCCCCGCCGGGAATCCAGTACTGCGGCAGGACTTTCCAGCTCCGAATCTGCTCCACCCGGGATAGCCGGGTATTCGCCGACGCCACCGCATCGGACACCGCCTGCTGTGTCGCCTCGTGGTCGACCATCTCGTCGACGGTGGCGCCGGCGAATCCATGTCGGGAGGCGAAGTCAGCGGCCGCATCGGGGTCGAGCGTGATCAGCGCGGCGATGTGCGGACGGTTGTCACCAATGGCGGCGACAGCGCCGATCAGCGGGCTGGCTGCTTTCAGTGCTCCCTCGATGTTGCTGGGGGACATGTTCTTTCCGCCGGAGTTGATGATCAACTCCTTCTTGCGGTCGACGATACGCAGATACCCGTCGGCGTCGACCGAGCCGATGTCGCCTGTGTGGATCCAGCCGTCGACATCGAGGATTTCCGCGGTGCGACCGGGATCGCGGTGGTATCCGCGCATCACCCCACATCCGCGGACCAGAATCTCGCCATCGGTGGCCAGTTTGATTTGTGTGCCGGGGATTGGTTTACCCACCGTGCCGAGCTTGAGCCGGTCTCTGGGATTGACGGTCGTTACCGCGGAGGTCTCCGACATGCCCCATGCCTCCAACACGGGAATACCGATCGCAAGCATGAACTCGAGTACGGAGACATCGATGGGGGCAGCGCCCGACACGGCCGCGCTCAGTTGGTCCATTCCGAGGCGCGCGCGAATCTTGGACAACACCAACACGTCCGCCGCGACGGCGGCTGCTTCGTCGAGCAGTCCCAGCCGGCCTCCCACCAGGGTGGCTCCCGCCTTCTTCTTGCCGGCTGCCAGGGCCCACCGCGCGAGCGCGCCTGCCGGTCCGGTCTGCTCCGCGATGAGTGCCTCGACGCGAGCCCGAATCTTGTACCAGAGCATCGGTACCGCGACGAAGAACGTCGGGTGCACGCGGCCCAGTACGTCGATCAGCATCTTCGGGTCATCGACATCGGTGACCGTGATGCCGAAGTACATCGGCGCGTACTGGCCGATCCAACGGTTGATCAGGTGTGCATCCGGCAGATAGGACAGCACTCGACCCCGGCTGAGATTGCCCACCACACTGGGGATCACCTCGAGTTGGTACAGCAAGTTGCCGTGCGTCAGCTCTACGCCTTTGGGGTGCCCTGTGGTCCCGCTGGTGTAGATGAGGGTCAGGATGTCGTCGCGCTGAACGGCTTTCCACACGGCGTCGAAGTCGAAATCCTCCGCACCACCATCTGCTACCTCATCGAGGGTGAGCACACCGTGGTTCGGTTCGTCGAGCGAGATGACGTGGCGCACATCGGTTCCTGACGAGGCAGCGAGCACCTTCTCCAGATATTGCGCCTCGCTGACCACGACTGCCGGCTGGGCGTTGTCGAACAGGTACGTGATCTGCGCCGCGGCGCTGGTGTTGTACACCGAAAAGCCGACCGCACCGAGATGCATCACCGCCGCGTCGACAACGTGGAACTCGGGACGATTGGTGAGCATCATCGCCACCACATCGCCGCGCCGCACGCCCAGCGCGGCCAGACCGGCGGCCACTCTTCGAACTTGGTCGCCGTACTGCGACCAGGTCAATGCCACTGTGCCGTCGGCGCGGCAAATCGCCGCGGTGTCACCGAGTTCGGCAACGCGCCGCTGGAAGTGCGCGCACAGACTTTCGCTCATCACAACCCTTCTCGCAGCAGTGCCGTGCGGGGTCCGGACCGGGGGTGCGGCCGCAACGGCTCAGGCTGAAACAGTAGAACATATTGCGTATGATTGTTTCAATCGTGGGCGATGGAGAGGTCTCACGCACGTCGTCCGGTGCCCGCTGTGTTCAGTGAAATACCTTGCCCGACAGAAGGAGAGCCGTGATGTTGGCAACTCGACGTCAACCGAACGGCACGTGCTGCCAGGCGAGTCCGACTGCCACCGACAGTCCGAGCACCACCGGCCGTGACCGAACGACGATCACCAACCGTGGTGATCACGCCCGTACGGCGATCTTGACAGCGCTACGCGAATTGCTGGATCGAAACCCGATTACGGACGTTTCGGTACAGGCGATCACTCGGCAGGCCGGTGTCACGCGAACCGCGTTCTATTTCTATTTCGAATCCAAATACTCCGCCCTGGCGGAACTGCTGCACGGACGCACCACTGCCGCGATGCTCGATAAGTCGTTTGCGTTGCGGACACCGGGGGAGTCCACTCCGGCATTGGTCGCACGGGTCATCGCCGGTATCCGTGCCGCCCTGGCTGCCGACGACCCGGTGTGGGCCTCGTGTCGCGCATCGTCAGGCTACGAACCGGAGATCGCCGAGATCGTCGCCGCCGTGGAGGACGCGATTACTCGCCGCATCGTGGAGATTGTGTCGGCCGAGGTACATCAAGGCGCCCAACCGATCTCGACCGACCTCCCTGCTCTGGTGCGTGTCCTGACCACCGCGACGGTCGCCGGCAGTGCACCCGCGGGTGTCGGTGCGCAATCCGCCCACCTCGATCGCACTATCGACGCGGTGTCAGCCCTATGGCGGAACGCATTGTGGCCCAGGTAGTTCGAGAATTTGTGCCTTACCAGGAACTGTCGCACGTCGTTGTCGTCCACAGCTCGCGTCCCAGGTCGGACAGGCGCAGACTGAGCCGTTCCACCCGAGTGGACTGCCGCGCCGCCTGCGCATCGGCGATGGCGCGCCTGACGCTTGGTTCGGCCATGAGCACCTCGTAGCCGGGCTCGGATCCGTCTGCGTGGGGTCCGATTTCAACCAGACCGAGCCGCAACAGGTTCGCGACGTAGATCGGCACCATGGTCGGCAGCGTCACGCCCGCGGTGCGGCCGATCAGCGAGGTGTTGGTCACGACGGCTCGAGGCAAGGACCACCGCCGAGACTGCGCATAGACGTTGACCAGGGGAGAGGTGGTGCCGTCCGAAAGTGCACGGAGAATCCTCGCCTCGTCGGCAACAAGCTGGTCGACGATACGGTCGTAGAGCTCCAGCCGCGTCTCGCCCGTGCTCTGGTCCAGTGAGCGGTCCAACAACTCGGCCATTCTGGTGCGCAACGATTCCTTCGACTGCGACGAATCATTCTGTGTCGCAATGTCGGCATCGGCCGGCCGCGGTGGCCCGTGCGGCGGCCCGCCGGCCTGCTCGCGCGACGGCACCTCCGGCACGGGGATATCGGCTCGCCCCGCCACGGATAGCCGGCGCCGGGCGAATGTCGTGGCGGTCGCGATCAGGCCGTGCACGTCGGAGGTGGTGACCATCGTGTGATCTCTTTTCTGGAGGGCGGTTCTTTCGACTGATGCGGGTTGGTGATCTGGCTTCCGCTGCGAGGCAGCGTCTTAGCGCTCCAGTTGCCGGATGATGGCGGCCACCGTCTGGTTGGCCGCGAGTTGCTGGTCGAGGAGCACGTTGATGACACCACGAAGCCAGGCATAGGGGATCCATGCGCGCGGCATGGTGCTGCTGGCTCGGCGCCGGCCGACTGCGTCGACAATGCTCGCGGCAGCGTGACCGGCGTCGATGCGCTTGTTCAATGGCCAGGGCAACAGTTCGCCGATGCGTTGGCCCATCGGATCGTCATCGAGTGTGGTGCGGGCCAGCGCCGTGTCGACGATTCCGAAGTAGGAGATTCCGACCGTCACCTGGTGGGTGGCGAGCTCGATCCGCAACGCTCGCCCGAGCTGTTCGACACCGGCTTTGCTGATCATGTACGCCGCACCGCCCATGCCCGGTGCGAACGCAGCGCATGACCCGATGAGCTGAATGTGTCCGCTACTGGAGATGATGTGCTCGGTGGTCGCGCGCACGGTGTGCACCGCGCCGAGCAGATTGATGTCGATAACCCGTTGGAACGCATCGGGTTCGATGGTGCGCAGGGTTGCCGGCGGCGGTGTGACGCCCGCGTTGGCGACCACTACATCGATGCGTCCCCAGGTGTCCACTGCCTGCTCGGCCGCGGCGGCCAACGCGGCGGCATCGCGCACATCGGCGACGATGCCGATGGTGTCCATCCCCAGCTGCTCCTTTGCTTTCCCGAGCTTCTCTTCGTCGACGTCGACGAGGACCACTCGGGATCCGGCCGCCACGAAACGGGAGGCCGCTTCGAACCCGATGCCCTGTGCCGCGCCGGTGATGAAAACCACTGCACCGGAAAGGGGCATCGCTGCACGTGCGGTCATCGTCCGACCACCAACTCGGCGCGGTCGGATTCGGGCGGCACGGCCGCGTAACGGATATCGAACTCCGCGAGGCGAATTCGGCGCATCTGGCGTCGGAATGTGAAGACGAAGCCAGGCCAGAAGGTGAAGTTGCGGCCAGACGGACTCAAGTAGTAGCTGTGACAACCACCGGAGTTCCACACCGAGTGCGCAAGACGCCGGTCGACGTGCGCGACAAAATTGTCGAGGGTTTCGTTCGAGACCTCGATACTGCGGATCTGACGGCGCTGCATCTGCGCGATGGCGTCGAGTACGAAGTCGAGCTGTGCCTCGATCGTCACGATCTGCGACGTGTACACCACCGAGTTCGGGCCGAGGATCATGAACAGATTCGGAAAGCCCGGAATGACGGTGCCCAAGTGCGCCTTCATCTCTCCGCCGGCCCACACCTCCGCGAGGCTGCGGCCATCTCGGCCGTGGATGCGGGTGAATCCGTCGTTATGGGCCAGTTTGAACCCGGTTCCGAAAACAATGGCGTCGAGGCGATGGTGGTGCCCGTCGGCGGTTTCGATCCCGTCTCTGGTGACCCGCCGGATCGCGGCGGTTTCCACGACGGTGTTGTCCGCGGCCAGCGCGGGGTAATAGGTGTTGGAGAACGTCGGTCGTTTGCATCCGAACGCATACCTCGGTGTCAGCTTTTCCCGCAGGTTCTCGTCGCGGACCTGCCTGCGGAGATGCCACGTGCCGACGGCCGCCATCGGCTGGAGCAGCGCCGGGAGATGGACCAGGCCGGGCACCATCGCTTCCTGGACGAGGCTGACCGCCGAACGGGCTGCGCGCTGGACGAGCGGGGCCGTGCGGAACACCGAACGCACCGCGGGCCCGACCGGGCGGTCCGGATGGGGCAAGATCCACGTCGGAGTTCGTTGAAACACAACCAGTTCGGCGGCGTCAGGCTGAATCCGGGGGATGAACTGCACGGCCGAAGCGCCGGTGCCGATGACACCGACCGCCTTTCCGCGCAGGTCGACGTCATGACGCCAGCCCGCCGAGTGAAAGGCCGGACCCGAGAAGTCTTCGAGGCCCGGAAGATTCGGAATCGAGGGCTCACTGAATGGTCCGGTGGCGAGGACCACGACGGTGGCGGTGAAATGTTGGCCACCTGCGATGATCTGCCACACCTGGGCCAGGTCGTCCCATGAGGCGTCGGTGACGTCGTGCCCCAGCCGAATGTGCGACCGGATGCCGCTGTCATCGACACATCTTTCGATGTAGGCCTTCAGTTCTCGCTGGAGCGGATACAGGCGCGTCCAATCCGGGTTCGGGGCAAACGAGTACGAGTACAGCACCGACGGGATGTCGCACTGCGCTCCCGGATAGGTGTTCGCCTGCCATGTTCCGCCGATGTCGCTGGCTCGTTCGAATACGAGAAAGTCGTCGTCGCCGGAATCCTTGAGTCGCATCGCCGCGCCGATCCCGCCGAAGCCGGCACCGATGATCGCGGTATGGACATGTGTGGGAGTGGGTTTGGTCATGGGTGTGTCCTTGCTGAGTGCCGGTGGCTGGTTAGAGCGCGACGGAGATCGAGTCACCCTGGGCGCGGGAAACGCAGATCATCATCGAGTCGCCGTGCTGGTCGGGCGTTAGCACCCGATCTCGGTGCTCGACAACGCCATCCACCAGTCGCACGCGGCAAGCGCCACAGAAACCCTGCTGGCACGAATACTGCACGTCCGGTTTGACCCGGCGGATCGCAGCGAGGACCGACTCGTCGGCGGCCACGTCGACAGTGAGCCCAGATTCGGTGAGCTGCACGGTGAACGCTCTGCCGTCGACGATCGGTGCGGCGGTGAAACGTTCGCTGTGGAATTCTGCGGTACGGCCCGGCGCGGTCGCGGCGGCGACATCGCGAGCCCGTTCGATCATGGCGGGAGGGCCACACACATAGAACGCCGCGCGGGATGAAGCGGCCGTACACAATTCGGCCAGATCCGGTGTGCCGTAATGGTCGTCGGGCCGGATGAGCACCCGGTCGTGCCCGAGCTCGGTGAGCTCGTCGATGAAGGGCATCGATGCGCGCGAACGCCCGGTGTACACCAGGCGCCAGGGGACCGGGCCGGATGCCGCCGCACGCACCATCGGCAGGATCGGCGTGATGCCGATCCCGCCGGCGATGAACACGTACTCGTCAGCGGGGGCCAGGCTGAACGCGTTGCGGGGACCCCGGATGCGCAGCGTGTCGCCGACCCGGACGCGGTGCAGCTCGGCCGAACCCGAGCCGTCGGGGATCCGCCGCACGGCGATTCGATAGTGGAGGGGGTCGAATTGGTCACCGACCAGCGAGTAGTGCCGTTGCCGGCCGGCCGGGGTGAACACGTCGATGTGCGCGCCCGGCGTCCAGCGCGGGAGCGGTGAACGGTCGGCCCGGCTCAAGGTCAGGCTGACGACGTCGTCGGCTACGCGTTCCGCCGCAACAACTTCGAGCCGCGCGTCGTATCCGGCCCGGCGTACCGGACGGCCCGGTGACAAGCGGTCCGCGATCCGGCTCTCGGTGAACAACCGCGAATAGCCGCGGGCCAACTGCGCCATGGCCCTGAGCGCTGGCGTCGGTTCATCGACAGATGTCGGCTGATCGAGTAGCTCGTTCATGCGTGTGCCGCCTGCGCCGCGGGCGATACCGCCAGGTACTGCACTGCCTTGCTGATGTCGCCCATCGTCGACGGGTGAAAACCCGGTCGTAGGTAGTAGTACATCTGCGAGAACAGGAAGGACACCCCCGGCACCAATCCATGATGGGCGGCGCGGATGTACTCGAGGGGCCACGGACGGCGACGCTGCACCGTCGCGTCGTTGCGGTACAGATGCGATGCCGTCGAAAACCAGAGCAGCGCAAGGCCCGAACATGCGATGAGGGCCGTGCGCGCACGGCGGGCATAGCCACCGTCGACGTACTGGTAGGCATCGAACGCGACATTGCGATGTTCGAGTTCTTCAGCGCCGTGCCATCGCAGCAAGTCGAGCATCGTCGGGTCGATGCCGGCGCGATCGAAGGCCTCGTTGTCCAACAGCCATTCGCCGATGACGGCGGTGAAATGCTCTGCCGCCGCGTAGACCCCGAGGCGCTCGCTCAGCCACGCCTTGCGCGCGGGGCCGGTGATCCCGTGG
The DNA here is from genome assembly GCF_045311035.1 of Mycobacterium sp. SMC-13. Taxonomy (NCBI): domain Bacteria; kingdom Bacillati; phylum Actinomycetota; class Actinomycetes; order Mycobacteriales; family Mycobacteriaceae; genus Mycobacterium; species Mycobacterium sp. SMC-13. The sequence goes on along the minus strand of NZ_JBJIAI010000002.1, from coordinate 339,349 downwards.
TCACCGAAAATCTTCTCTACCGCGAACTCGATGCGACGCAGGACCACACCGACGTCGACACCGTGTGCGCGCAGGTAGTTGCGGAAGCCCTCGTGCGACGCCGCGTGCGTCGCTTCCTGTCCGACGAATCCGATGACTTCCTCTTTGAGGCGCTCGTCGTCGATGTATGGCAGGGCCTGACTGAAGACGTCGGCCATGGCCCGCTCGCCTTCAGGCAGAACCAGGTGCATCACGTTCCAGAAATGAGTGGCATAGGCCTCGCCCGGGATGTACTCCAACGGGACGCCGGACCAATCGAAGTGGACGCGGCGGGCGTTGATCGCCAGTGCCTCGTCGTTGTACTCGCGCACCACTCGTCCCGGTTTTCTGCTCGCCATCACACGCCTTCCTCGGCTCTGAGTCCTTCGTGCTACAGTGAAACACACTACATACAATTGTTTCAATGTTGCAGCGTCGACTATGGTCAGGTGCGTGCACACCGATCTTTTCGCGCTCGACACGGCCCGTGATGAGGGTGTCGAAGAGATCCTCGATGCCGCGTTGGACGTCTTCGCCAAGATCGGGATCCGGCGGGCGACCGTCGATGAAATCGCTCAACGCGCGGGGCTCGGCCGTGTCACGATCTACCGACGGGTCGGCGGGAAGAACGAGATCGTCTCGGCGGTGCTCATCCGCGAATCCCAGAAGCTGTTCGAAGCGGTGCGCGCCGCGGCGGCGCGTGCGGACAATTTCGCGGATCGCGTGGTCCACAGTTTTGCCACGACGATCGAGACGGTGCGCACGAACGCGGTCTGGAACCGGCTTCTGGACATCGAGCCCGACACCGTGCTGCCTCGACTGACCCTCGAAGCCTCACCGCTGCTGGCCGGGGCCGTCGCGGCGACCGCCGAAGTGCTCCGTGGCCCTGACGTGGCGGCAGTCCCGGAACCCGAACTGCTCGCACGAGCCGAAATCCTCGTCCGCATCACCCATTCGATCCTGCTCACGCCTGCGGTGCTGGCGCCATTGGAGACCTATGAACAGGTCGAACAATTCGCGCGGCAAAACCTCCTGCCGATCGCGTCAACGCCGAAACCGTAGTGCCGCAACGCGGGCGTCAACCCGACGTCGTGCACGCTTGCGCCACCGCCCGCGCGTGGGGCGTGAGAAACGCCAGCAACGTATCGGTGTCCGCGACGCGGTGCGAGGGCGCCGAGGCTGCCAAGACGGCGACGAGACTGTCGTCGGCGCTGCGGATCGGGAGAGCCAGGCAGCCATGTCCGGGCACCAGAATCCCGCGCTGGGTCGAAAATGCGGGGCGTTCACCGCGGGCGTCTGCGGCGACGATCCGTCCGATGGCCGAGCATTCCGGTTCAGCGATGACCCGGGCCGGATCCGACAGTGGAAAATCCGGGTCGATGTCGAACAGCTCCAACGCCGGCCGCCCCGTGGACCGGTGCAGGACCAGATGAATGCCGAATCGTGCTTCGGCTCGCACGGCGTCGACTGCTTCGCGTAACCGGTCCGCCGGAGTGGAGGGGATGCCGACCAATCGGTCGATCCGCCGGCCGAGGGCGAACCCGCCCAAATCCGGGGTGCGCACCAGGTATTCGCTGTCCACCAGGACAGCGAGCAATCGGTATGCCGAGGACCGTGACATCCGCAGCCGGTGAGTGATCTCCAGTGCCGTGATCCCGGGCCCCGCAGCCGCCACCTCCTCGATGATGGACAGCGCGGCGAGCGCCGAACGCGACCCGGCGTCGGGGCGCAGTGCTCGGGTCATGATGTGCCCCGCAGATAACCTCGCCACACCGACGACCGGACGGTCCCGGCGTGTGCGCCCATCGACGCGAACGCGTCCGGGCGCCTCGCACGCACGCGCAGACCGATGGCGGTCCACGCCCCCATCCAGACTGCGGACGTCACCGCTCCGGCCCAGAGCGGGCCGGTCACGGTCAGGCCCCAGAACCCCGCCAGGACCGCGGTCAGTACCAGTGCGCAAGCCGGCCCGACGACCCAGGCCACTCGGCTCGGCTCGCCGAGGCGCCGCAGCATCGCGGGCATCGCACCGGCCAGCGCGGCATACGCCAGCAGGAAACCACATACGGCACCGGCCACGAGTGAGCCGCACACGGCTTCCGCATCGGCGCCGAATGCACTGACGGCGAAAGGCACACCGAAGACGGTCGCGGTGCACAGCCAGATTCCCACCGTCGGCGCCTTGCTGCGCAGATCGGTATGTCCCAGTGCTGCCGGCAAGACGCCTTCGCGCGCCAGCGACAAGAGAACCCGGGCCGCCGCCGTCGTGGAGGCCAACGCGCAGGCGAAGAACGACAATGCCGCCGCCAGGTACATGGCGGGAACCAACGCGCGACCACCCGGATCGGCGTTCAGTGCCTGGAACCACGAGTTGGGCGTTGTGCCGCTGAGTGTTTCGGCTTGGGCCAGGGTCGCGAGCAACACGACCGCACCACCGACCAGCAGCGAACCGCGGACTGCCGCCGGCACCGTGCGCAGCGGGTTCCGCGTCTCGACCGCCAGCACGGTCGCGCTCTCGAAACCGACGAACGCGGTCATCGCGACCGCGACACCGGAGGCAAGGCGGCCGAGGTCGGGGGTGTGCGCGAGCACGGCGTCATGCAGTCGGCGTTCGTCACCGTGGCAGAGCAGCCACACCGCGACCGCAACCACGAGCAGGACCGCCACGGTCTCGGTCACCAACGAGACCCGGGCCGAGATCCGGATGCCGCGAACCAGCACCACCCCGCTGAGTGCCGCGAACCCCAGGGCCGCAACGGCGACCATCCAGCCGTGCGCCGTCATCCCGACCGCGGACACCAACCGGAGCCAGAATGCCGACGTCTCGGTGACCGCGAACATCCCGATACCGAGGTAGCCGAGCAGCAGCGCACCGGCCGTGACGAAGCCGGACAGGGGCCCCACCCCGACTGCTGCGCACGTATAGAGCGAGCCGGCGGCAGGTACTCGCCGCGCGAATCCCCGGACCAGCCACGACACGACGAGTGCGAGCGCAAACGCGATCGCCATGCTCAGCACCACCGGACCGCCCTGCGCGGCAACGAGCAGGGGTATCGCCGCCGCGGCGCCGCACGGTGCCATGGCCGAAACGGACTGTGCCGCAACATCGGCAGCGCCCAGCGCACCGCGATCCAAGCCGCCCAGGCGCGTGCGTGGGCCCAGGCCGTGCAACGGCACCTGATTGTCCGTGAGCATCGCCGAGTATAGAAATCCCGCTGTTTCTGCCATGTTTCACCGCCGTGTCGCCCGCGTATCCCGCACTGGGACAACGCTTCCCACGCGAAGAGCCGACGCCGCAACGCGACTGACACCGGCACGCAAATGCCTGGCAGCACGCTCGTCGGCATCCCGATCCCTTCGATACCAACGGAGGTCACGCCATGACTGTGGGCTTCACCGCAACTGCCGCCGCCGAATCGCCCAGATCACACCTGAACACCGATACGCCGGCAGGACTCGACGATGACATCGCCGCATCGCTCTGCCGGGCGAGCACTCGCCGGCGTTTCGATCCGTTCGTCGACATTGACTGGGAGGCACCCGAAAACGCGCTGGATCCGAACGACGTGCGTTGGCAGCTCGACTCCGACATCGCTCCACTCGCCGCCACCGATTGGTACGCGCAGCAATCCATCGAGCGGCGAGCCGCGATGGGCCGCTGGCTCGCCGCGAACATCCTCAAGGTGACACTGCAATTCGAGATGATGTTGATCCGCGGCGTGATCCACCACGCCGGCACGTTGCCCAACGGCTCGGTGGTGTTCCAGTATCTGCTCCACGAGCTGACGGACGAATGCCACCACATCCAGATGTTCCAGGAGTTCGTCAACCGCACGGGCGCCGACGTTCCCGGTATGCGCCGCGGGTCCCGGTTCTTCGGACCCATTCTCGGCTTCCTCGGCGGCTACGCCAACATCTTCCTTTTCATCGGGGTGCTGTGCGGGGAGCAGCCGCTGCACTTCCAGCAGACGCTGCAGCATCGGGGCTCGACGGCCGTGCCGCCGCTGCTGAACAAGGTCACGTCGATCCACCTCGCCGAGGAAGCCAGGCACATCTCGTTCGCCAACCACTATCTGGCACAACGGATCGCGACAGTCGGACGGCTGCGGCGGCTGTGCTACGCCTTGGCATTTCCGATCTATCTGCGCTGGCTGATCGGCGAGATGATCACACCGCCACGGTCGTTCGCCCGTCAGTTCGGGATTCCGCGGCGCGTTTTCAAGGCCGCCTACTGGCGCAGCGCCCGATCCCGGCAGCTGTTGGCCGAGTCGGCCGCCGACGTCCGGCGTGCTGCCGAAGACCTCGGTTTGCGTACGGTCTGGACCCGCTGGCTGTGGCGGTTGTCGGGTATCGATGGCCGGCTTCCCCGGTACCGCGGTGAGCCTGATCGCAGTCAGCCGTGCACCCATGACCGTGCCGGCGTGGCAGTGGTGTGGGGTCGAATCGTGGCCGCGGTGATTGCGGCCGGTATTGCGATGGCGGCGACGCCGGTCGGGCTGCGGATCATCGCGGTGGCGGCGGCGGGAACGGCCGTGTGGGCGTCGTACCACCTGCTGCGGACCCGGCTCGGTGGTGTCGTCGGCAACCAGCCTTTCGAATGGCCGCGGATCGCTGTCTGGATCATGGTGTGCAGCATCATGATTCCCGCGGGCGGGCTGATCGGTCTCGCGTTGGTAGTACTCAGCATCCTGGCGCTTGCCGAGTTCATGCCGGGCTTGTGAAACCCTTGCCGGCAAGTAGACCGATCGGTATATTCAGCGTATCGGGCCAATGCCATGGCCGGCAAGGAGGAAGCTTCGTGGGAACAGCGCATACCCGCGCCGAACAACGACAGTTCCGGGTGTTCCGCGCGGTCGGGCGTTACCTGCTCAATCCGACGGTGCGGGGTCTGGCTCGACTCGGCGCCGTCCGCCCAACGCAGGTAAGCGAATTGGAAACCCTCGGCCGCAAGACCGGGCAGCTGCGACGGGTCCCGGTTTCGCCGATCTTCGACGAAACCGGGGCATGGGTCATCTGTGGGCACGGCACGTTGTCGGGCTGGGGTGCCAACATCGAAGCCAATCCGAATGTCCGCATCCAGCAAGGAGATCGCTGGCGTTCCGGCATCGCGACCTTCGTGCCGGACGACGATGTGCATGCCCGCGCGCGGCGGTCCGGTGCGGCCGGGCCGAAGATCGCGTCCTACGGAACCGCGCCGGTGTCCGTGCGCATCGAATTCACCGACTAGACCGTTCCCGGTGCCGGGCAGGAGCCCGGAACTCAGACCATCGGATCAGAAGGATCGAAACGCGCCCCGACGGCGCGACCGTTGCCGAATCAGCGCAGGTCTGGGCCGATTCAGGCGATGACGTAACCGTGGCGCTCACGCCGCGGTCACGCCGTCGGCGCACGGGTCCCCGTCTGTACCGGTGTTACGTTGCGGGCCGTCACGCAGGTCTGCAAGGGAAGATGGATGGTATCGGCACCCGCACGCGGTTCTGGCGCGCTCAGCTCGAGCGGCGTGCCCACAACAGTTCGACCGAGCAGTACGGCCGGAGCGCCGCGGCGCCGACGCGGTAGCGGTGAGCTCAACCGGGTGGCGCTGTTGACCGCCCTGCCAATCCTGAGTCTCGTCGTTGTCATCGTCGGCTGGGACGCCGCGGTGCGCTTCGAACTCTTCTCCGCCCGGCTCCTGCCCGCGCCCACACAGGTTGTGCACGCCGCGCGTGAGATGTACGGCGACGGAACGCTGTTCGCCGATTCTGCCGCGAGCTTCCGACGGGCACTCCAAGGGTTCGTCGTCGGATCTCTGATCGCCATCGTGGTGGGCACCCTCACCGGCCGCTCACGCATTGCCCGCGGCCTGTTGGAACCCACCATCCAGATCGTTCGGCCCATCCCGGCCATTGCGCTGGTGCCGTTGGCGATCCTGTGGTTCGGCATCGGTGAAGAATCCAAGCTGTTCCTCACCAGCCTCGGCGTCTTCTTCCCGGTCTGGGTCAACACGCACGCCGGTATTGCCGCGACGCGCGACGACCATCTGCGGGTGGCCGCATCGCTGGGCGCGTCAAAGTTGTTGACGTTCACCAACGTCGTCCTGCCGGGCGCCCTGCCATCGGTGCTCACCGGCCTGCGCCAGGGGATCGCGACATCCCTCATCCTGATCGTGGCATCCGAGCAGTCCGGTGTCACCGAAGGGCTCGGCTTCCGCCTCGACCAGGCGCGCCTGTTCAGTCAACCCGACCGGTTGTTCGTCTGTCTTGCTGCGCTGGGCATCGTCGGCGCCCTCGCCGACCAGCTGTTCCACCAGGCCACGCGTCACACCGTGCGCTGGGCGAAGGAACAATCGTGACCGCCGGCGACATCGCCGTCGATTCGCTGACAGTGCGGTACCCGGGAGCGGGCCGTCCCGTCGTCGACGGCCTCGACCTCACCATCGAGTCCGGAGCCTTCCTGGCGATCCTCGGGCCGTCGGGCTGCGGCAAGTCGACGCTGCTGAACGTCGTCGCCGGATTCGTCCGGCCGACAACGGGTTCGGTGACCTTCGGGGGCGAGCCGGTGACCGGACCCGGACGCGAGCGGGGCGTCGTGTTCCAGCGCGACGTGCTGTTCCCGTGGGCGTCAGTCGGGAGCAACATCGGCTTCGCCCTACGCGCGGCGAAGGTGCCCCGAGCGCAGCGGCGCGACCGGATCGCCGAGTTGATCAATGCGGTCGGCCTGGCACCGGACGTCGTGCACAAGCGTCCTCACGAGCTGTCGGGTGGGATGCGGCAGCGCGTCGGTATCGCCCGCGCTCTGGCGAACAGCCCGCGAGTGTTGTTGATGGACGAACCATTCGGTGCACTGGATGCTTTGACCCGCCAGCAGATGCAAGATCTGGTGGTCGAACTGTGGGAGCGCAACCGGCCGACCGTCGTCTTCGTCACGCACGATGTCGACGAGGCAATCCGTATCGCGTCCTCGATCGTCGTGATGGACCACACCGGCGCCATTGCCGACCACCTGAGCAACCCGCTGCCGCGGCCCCGGCCCGCGAGCCGCCTCGGCGAATTCGACGATTACGCGGCCCTGCGCCGTCGACTGCACGACCTGCTGCACGGACAGCAACCGGCCCTCACCTCGGGAGACAATGCATGACCAAACATCGGAAGATCGCCGCGATATTCGTTGCCGCACTCGCGGTTCTGGGGGCCGTCGGCTGCAGCAGTTCGGGCGGCAAGGACAGCGCGTCCGACTCGCTCACCCTGGCGTGGGTGGTCGACCCATCGTGGGCCCAGGTGCCCGTCGCCAATGACCTCGGATACTTCAAACAGCATGGCGTCAACGTCAAGATCGTCCCGTTCCCGACGGGCGCCGCGGCGCTCGAGGCGCTGGCGGGCGGCGCCGTGGACGTCGCCAATGGCGGCGATGTCCCCACATCCGCTGCGGCACTGAAGAATCCGAATCTCCGGGTCTTCGCCGACGGCGCCATCTGGCCGGAGGGCCGATTCGTCGCGCGGCGGTCAGCCGGGATCAACTCGATCGCCGATTTGGCCGGCCGCAAGATCGCGGTGCCTCTGGGCAGCAGCGCCCATTACTTCGCAAGCCGGTTCCTGACCGAAGCGAACGTGAAGGCGGACCTGGTCCAGACCGGGCCGGCGGAGATCGTCACCGCGATCACCAATCACAACGTCGACGCGATCGCCGTTTTCCAGCCGGCACTGGCGAAAGCGGTTGCGGCACTGGGTGGCGACGCGATCGAGCTGCAGGGCCGGCAGAAGTACAACCAGCACAGCCTCTACCTGGCCAACCAGAACGTTCTCGACTCGAAGAAGCAGGCGGTCGGAAAGTTCGTCGGGGCGATCCGCAATGCCGATGGTCCGCTGTCCGGCAAGGACCCGGCCGCCCTGGCCGCGGTCGCGAAAGCAACAGGGCTGGACAACAACCTGATCAGCCAGGTCACGTCGGAATTCAGGTACCAGACGCACCTCGGGCCGGAACTCGCCGGTGACCTCGCCGACCGCGCCCGCTGGGCGCAGAGCATCGGTCGCATTCCCGCCGACCAGCGCATCCCTGACTACCAGAACATAATCGCCGGATCGTTTGTGACGGAGAGCAATTCATGAGTGGGGCATACCTGATCGGTTTGGGCGGCACCATCTCCATGCACCAGACCGCGCAGGGCGCGGTGCCCGTCACCGGAGCCCAGGAGCTCGCGGAGACGGTCGCCGGGTTTGCCGGTGCGGAGAGCCTCGCGTTGGTCGGTGGGTCCGAGGTCGACTTCGACCTGCTGGAACGCCTGGTGGTCCGGGCCCGCGAACTGGTCGCAGACGAAGCCGACGGCATCGTCGTGACGACGGGCACGGACTCCATCGAGGAGGTGGCGGCCTGGCTGGCCTACCGGGAGAACTGGTCGGTGCCGGTCGTGGTCACCGGTTCGATGATCCTCGGCACCCGCCATGACAGCGACGGCCGCGCCAACCTCGCGGACGCGCTCGCGGTGGCGTCGTCTGGAGCGGACATCGATCCGGTGGTCGTGTTCGCCGGCAAGATCTTCGACGGTCGTGAGGCCGTGAAGGTTTCGGGGGTCGTGCGCGACGCCTTCGATGCGCCGGGGCGAGGGCCCATCGGTTATGTCGTCGGCGGCCAGGTCCAATGGCATCGGGCGCAGGAGCGGCGCAAGGGACATGGTGATCCAACCGGTCCGATTCGGCCGGTGCCAGTTGTGCTGGCTGCGTTGAGTGATGACGGCGCGGTACTGCGCGCGGCCGGGGGCGGGCAACAGGCGATCGTGGTGGCGGCAAACGGCGCCGGCAATCTGCCTCCGAAACAGGCTGCGGCAGTGGAGGAACTCATCGACGGCGGCAGCTTTGTCGTACTCACCACCCGCGCCGCGGACGGTCGCGTCGCTCCGGTGTACGGATACCCCGGTGGCGTGGCCGGCCTCGTCCAACACGGCGCGCAGTTGGCCGCCGGCATTTCGCCACACCGCGCGCGCCTGTTGGTGACACTCGGGCTGGCACAGGGCCGGGACAACGACGGGCTGCGGGCGTTGATCGACAGCGAGGTTCGCGCATGACCCGCGCTGCCGTCGACTCCACCGTAGACCGGCGCGAACTCGTCGAACTCACCACTCGTCTGGTGGCTGCCGGCCAGCCGTGGTGTGAGAACAGCCTCGACGGCCCGAGTCGCCCGCCGGAGGAGGAACGCATCGCCCGGCCGGTGGGTGACCTGTTGCGCGAGTGGGGCTTCACCGTCGAGTTGGTGGGCCGCACCCCGCAGCGGCCGAATGTGGTGGCGACGAAGCGCTTCGGCGCCGGTCCGTCCCTCATGCTCAACGATCATCTCGACACCTACCCGTCCGGCCCGCCGAGCCGCTGGCGTGTATGCGCCGGAAACCCTTATTCGGCAGTCGAATTGGACGGCCGGATCTACGCGCGCGGCACCTCGGACACGCGCGCGAATCTCGCGGCGCTCTTGACCGCCGCCAAGCGCATCGTCGACGATCCGCCGGAGTACGGGACCCTGCTGGTGGTCCTGACCGTCGACGAGGAACGCAACGGCATCGAAGGATCCAAGTACCTGGTGGACGAACACGGTTTGCGTCCCGACGCCTCCATAACGGTCGAACCGACCGCGTGGACCGACAATGGCCACAGCGGTATCGCCCTCGCCGTCGCGCAGACCGGTCACGCGTTGCTGGACATCACTGCCCGGGGGCGGTCCAGTCATATCTGGCGGCCCGATACCGGTGTCAATCCCGCGCTGTTCCTCGCCGAGTTCCTGACGGACATTGCCGCCGATCCCGTTGGCGATTGGCCGGTTTCGGTGGTGGGTCTGCAAGCAGGGGAGACCGGCATGGCGCAATTCACGCCGCTGGAGGCGAGCGCGCGCGTAGCGGCCGTCAACATCGGCCCGGATGTCGTCGCCGGCCGGCTGCTCGAGGAGTTTCACCGTCGCCTGACCGCGGCCCGGCCCGAAGGCATCGAGGTCGACGTCGAGTTCGCGCCCGGCCCGACGTTCGTCGCGGGCACCGTCCCGCTGCCGGCCGGCGATCCTCTTGTCGCCGCGATCCAGAGCGCCTACCGCGGCGTCACGGGTGAGGACGTCCGCACCTACACAAAGCCGGCGTTCAACGACACCATCCGCTTCCGTCACGTCGGCATTCCGGCCGTCACGTTCGGCCCCGGTGACGACGGGTGGGCCGTGTACGACGAGAGCATCAGCATCGACAGAATGGCCACCGCCGTGCAGGTCCTCGAAGCTGCTGTGCGGGAGTATTTTTCGGCCGCCGGCCCTACCTAGGGTGTCGCCAGGTGGTCATGGACACAGGCGATGAACGCCTGGCAGGCCGCCGAACGCAGGTGGGGACGAGGGGCCACCAGATGCACCTGGCGGTGCATCTGGACACCGGTGACAGGGCGGAGCGCCAGGGTGCTGTCGCTGTCGGCGCGGGTTCGTGCAACCGATTCCGGCAGCAGCGCCACTCCGAGGTTCTGACGCACGAAGTGCACGACCTCGTCGACTCGGGTGACCTCGAAGGCCACCCGTCGCGGTACGCCGGCGAAGCCGCGGTCGGTTTCGTGTCGAAGGCCGTAGCCGAGCGGAAAGTCGATGAACGGCAACGCCGCGAGTTCGGTCAGCGACACCGCCCGCCGTCTGGTCAGCGGGTGGTCGCGCGGCATGACCGCGATCAACGACTCGGTGAACAAGTGGGTGAAATCCAACTGGTCGCTGGCCGGGGAGACATTGGAGCCGACAATGGCGGCATCGAGCTTGCGGTCGCGGGTCGCGGTCAGCAGGATGTCGCTGCCGCCGCTGCGCAGGGTCACGCTCACGTCCGGGTAGCGGGAGTGGAACGTCGCCATCAGCGTTGCGACATCAAGACTTTCGGACGGCACCTCCATCATCCCGACGGTCAGGCGTCCGGTCACCGTCCCACTGAGGGCCTGGGCGTCGATCTTGAGTTGGTCGATGCCGGCCACCACCTGGTGCACCAGCGGCAGGAGCGCCTCACCTGCCGGGGTGAGCGAGACGGCCCGGGTGGTGCGCTCGAAGAGCGTCACGCCGAGCTCTTCCTCGAACTTCCGTACCTGCTGGCTGAGCGCCGACTGCACGACGAACGAGGTCTCGGCCGCCTTGGTGAAGCTCTTCGCCTCGGCCAGTGCGACCACGTAATGGAGCTGCTGCAGGTTCATCGTTCTTCACTTTCAATGATGAATCGCATCATATCTATTAACTGGACTCCTAGGTGCATTGCGGAAAGGATGGGTTGATGTCTCGCGCGATTCCCCTCCGTCCGCAGCACTCGTTGAGCAGCAACGACTGCTCGGTGGCTGCCGTGCGCGACGCCATCACAGCGGAATTCGACGCGGTTCCCTTTCTCGGCGAGCTGCGGTGCTCACACACGTCGGTGGTCGCCGGAGCCGTGGAGGAGATCGTGTTCACCTACACGGTCGGCCGCTCGGGTATCGCGGACAGCGGCTGGCTCAAGTTGTGCTTCCGCTACTACTCCGACTGGGACCTGCAGACCGCTGATCCCGCCGGGCGCGACTACGCCGGCGCGCAGTTGGTCAGCCGGTCGCTCGTGGGACGCGCGTCCGAAGCCGGCGCGGCCACCGTGCAGCAACTGGCCGTCCGGTACGACGTCAAGGGCGGGGAGCGGCCGTTCCAGAAATCGCTGCTCATCCACGCGGTCGACGGCTACCTCCGGCCCGGCGACGTGATCGAAATCCGATTGGGGGACCGTCGATTCGGTGGTCCGGGCACCCGTGTGCAGACCTTTGTCGAGGACGCGTTCGAGGTGCATCTGTTCGTCGACCCGTTGGGTACGTCCCGGATGGCCCGGGCCGGCGTCAATCAACTCGCGATCGTGCCGGGGCCGCCTGATCAGGTGGTGGTCCGCGGACCGCGGCTGGTGCGCAGCGACGCCGGTACCGTCACGCTCCGCGCTCATCTGCAGGATCGGTGGGGCAACGCGTGCGCGGATACCGCGGCCACATTGCGCGCGCATATCGACGGCGCCGCCGTGGCCGAGGCGCAGACCCCGTCGGCCGGTTGGGCCAGTGTGTCGCTGGAAGTGCCGGCGTACGCCGCGCACATCCGGGTCGTCGACGAAACACACCCGGAGGTGCGGCCCGCCGAGACCATCGTCGACGTGATCGACGACCTGCCCGCCCCGCGGGCGTTCTTCACCGACCTGCACGTCCATTCCAACGACACGGTCGGCACGCAGGATACGGCCTGGAACCTGCGCTATGCCCGCGATATCGGCGCGCTCGACGTTGTCGGCTACACCGCCAACGACTTTCAGATCACCGACGAGGCCTGGATCGACGTCGTCGCCGCCTGCCGGGCCATCTCGGACGACGGGAGCCTGGTCTGCTACCCGGGTGTCGAATGGTGCGGCACCGCTGGTGTCGGTGGTGACCACAATGTCGTCTTTCTCGGCGACGACACCACGCTGGCGCGCTCACTGGAGTGGCACCAGGGGATGAGCAGCACCGTGCCCACACCGCAAACCTGGCCCATCACAGAGCTTTACGCCGCCTACGAAAAGGACCCGGACTCGTACCTGCTGATCCCGCACGTGGGTGGTCGGCGCGCGATCCTGGACTGGCACCATCCCGAGCTGGAACGGCTGATCGAAGTGCACTCGTCGTGGGGGAGCAGTCCCTGGTTCCTGGAAGATGCGCTGGCCCGCGGCCTTCGCCTGGGTGCCAGCGCCGCCAGTGACGAGCACCGTGGCCGACCCGGAGGCGGGGCGCCGGGAGCGAACATCTTCGGCGGATTCGGCGGTCTGACAGGCGTTCTCGCGCCCGAGCTCACGAAAGGCGACGTGGGACGCGCGCTGCGCGCACGCCGGACGTGGGCGACCACCGGAGCGCGTGCCGTCGCGCTGCTGCGCAGTGGCGACGCCTGGATGGGCGACGAAATCGACACCGACGAAACCGAATTGACCGCTGAATACGCGCTGTACGGCACATCCGGCTGGGACGAGATCGCCGTTCATGACAGCACCGGGCGGCTGTGGCAGCGCAACCTGCACATCGAAACGGGACTGTCCGACGAGTTGGTGCGCATCCGGTGGGGTGGCGCGCGGCACCGCGACCGATACCGGTGGGCGACGTGGTCGGGCGAAGTGCGGGTGTCGGGCACCGAGCTGCTCGACGTGACACCCTGGGCGGCAGCGCATCCGGAGCAACACTTCGACATTGCCGGCGAGTCCGTGCGCTGGCGGACCACAACCTACGGTTCGGACATCGGCGTCGTGGTGCGTTTGGCGGATCTCGCGGCGGCCGAATTCCACATCGAATCGTCGGTGCACGAGGACGGTCTGCGCGTGGAGCGCGACTTCTCGGGTGCCGAGTTGATCCGTACCGGTCACGTCGAGACCGCGGTGGGCGGACTGAATCTGCGCTTGCGTGCCGAACGGGTGGCCGAATTCTCCGCCCTGCCCACCACGGTGACCGGTGACCTCGTGCTCGGTCTGCCACAGGGCACCAGCGCCACGTACGTGCGCGCCACCCAGTCCGACGGCCATCAGGTGTGGACCAGCCCGCTGTTCGTCACGCGTTCGGGCGGCCGGACGCGATGTCCCGAGCCGGCCTGACCTCGCGTCTCACCCGCTCGATCGACATCAAGGAAAAACGTGTTCTCTCATCGTCATTTCACCAGGCTGCTCGCCCTGGGCGCGGCCGCCACTGCCGTCGTCGCGATTGCGGGATGCTCGTCGTCGACCAAACCGGCGTCGTCGTCGCCCGTGCCGCTGCGGCTGGGCTACCTGACTCGTGTCACCCACGCGCCGGCGCTCATCGGCGTCAATGACGGGCTGTTCGCAAAGCAGCTCGGTTCGGGGGTGACGTTCACCGCGCAACCGTTCAGCACTGGCACCGAAGAGATCACCGCGCTGTTGTCGGGCCATCTCGACGCCGCGTACGTGGGACCCAACCCCGCATTCAACGCCTGGCAGAAATCGAATGGCAAAGCCATCAAGGTCATTTCGGGCGCGGCCAGCGGCGGCACCTCGTTCGTCGTCCAACCGGGCATCACGTCTGCGCAGGACCTGAGGGGCAAGACGGTGGCCGACCCTGCCCTTGGCGGCACCCAGGACGTCAGCCTCCGTGACTGGCTCGCCAAGAATGGTTTGAAGACCGATACCCAAGGCGGCGGCGATGTTTCGGTCAAGCCGACCAACCCGGAATCGGCGATCGTCCAGCAGTTCGTGAGCAAGCAGATCGCCGGTGCCCTGGATTCCGCGCCGTTCGACGTGCAGATGATAAAAGCCGGCGGCGTGCGGTTGTGGTCGGACCCCAACACCATCACGGTGCTGGTCGTGCGCCAGGACTTCCTCGCCGCACATCCTGATGCCGTGGCCGGGCTGCTGCGCGGCCAGGTCCAGGCGAACGACAAGATCGGTGCCGATCCCGCTGCCGCGGCCCAGTCCGCCAACGCCGCCCTAGCGAAAACGCTTGGCAAGGGGCTGGATCCGGAGGTTCTCGCCGAGTCATTCAAGGAGACCACGTTCACCAACGATCCGGGGATCGCTTCGCTGCGCGACCAGGTCGGCAAGGCCGTGGCCATCGGCTTGTTGCAGCCGCTGAACATCGACGGCCTCTTCGATCCGGCGCCGCTCAATGCGGTGCTGGCGGCGTCGGGCAAACCGGCGGTTGCGGCGTGACCAGCTGTGCGCATGCCGGCGAGATCACCGTGACCGTGCCGGCGCCGCCTCCGGTACCGCGGCCGGCGTTGGAACTGGCTGAAGTGACCAAGCGCTATGGAAAGGGCCCGGGCGCGGTAGCGGCCTTGGACCCGATCAGCCTGACTGTCACAGCAGGTGAATTCGTCTGTCTGGTCGGTAGTTCCGGCTGCGGCAAGAGCACGCTGTTGTCGATCATCGCCGGGCTGGACGCGCCGACGAGCGGAACGGTCGACACGTTCGGCCGGCGGGTGGCACTGATGTTTCAGGAGCCGGCCCTGTTTCCCTGGCTGACCGCCGCCGCCAACGTCGATCTGGCACTGCGGGCGCGGGCGGTGCCGCGGGACGTGCGCCGAGAGCGGGTGGCGCGCCTGCTGGCCACCGTCGGACTGACCGATTTCGCCGGCAAGCGTCCACATCAGTTGTCCGGTGGCATGCGGCAGCGGGTTGCGCTGGCCCGCGCGCTCGCTCAGGACGCCGACGTGCTGTTGATGGACGAACCTTTTGGCGCACTGGATGCGTTGACCCGTGATCTGCTGCATGAGGAACTCGAGCGCATAGTCGAATCACGCGGACTGACAGTTGTTTTCGTCACGCACAACGTACGAGAAGCGGTTCGCCTGGCTGACCGGGTGATTCTCCTGGGGGCTCGACCGGGTCGCGTCGTCGAAGAGTTCCACGTGCCGGCATCCCGCCCCCGCCAGATCAATACCGCCGATGTCGCTGAGTTGGCGGCACACATCACGGCGCGACTGCACGAGGAAGGCAACCGTGGTCGGTAGTGGAGTCGCCGATCTGGCGCGGTCGTCACGGCAGCACGCAGGTCGGCTGCAGCCGGTGTTGGCATCGATGTGGGCGAAGGCACTGGCCTTGCTTGTGGTGTTGGGGGCGTGGCAGCTGGTTTGCCTGACCGGCTGGAAATCGTCGGTGATCCTGCCCAGTCCCGTGGCGGTCGGCACCACGCTGTGGCAGCAGCTGCACGAGGCGGTGTTGTGGCAGGCGGTTTCGACGACGATGGCGCGGGCCGTCGTCGGTTTCGGGCTGTCGCTGCTGATCGGCACGGTGATCGGCGCCGTCCTGTCCCGGAACACACTGCTGCGCAGTACTTTCGGTCCACTCATCACCGGTCTGCAGACGATGCCGGCGATCGCCTGGTTCCCCTTCGCGATCATCTTCTTCGGCCTCGACACCTCGGCCATCCTGTTCGTCATCGTCATCGGTGCCGCGCCGTCGGTGGCGCTCGGCGTCATCTCGGGGGCCGACCACATTCCGCCTCTGCAGTTGCGTGCGGCGAAGACCATGGGGCTGAGGCGGTTTGCGTTGTACCGGCACGTCATTCTCCCGGCGTCACTGCCGACATTCGTCAGCGGTTTGCGTCAGGGTTGGGCGTTCGCGTGGCGGAGCCTGATGGCCGGCGAACTGGTGGTGATGGTCGCCGGCACCGCATCGATCGGGGTGCTGCTGGAGAACGCGCAGAACATGAGTGACATGCCGCTGGCCATCGCCGTCATGATCGTCGTGCTGGTGATCGGCATCGTCGTCGACTCGGTGTTCGGCCTGGCGGACAGCCAGATCCGCCGGTACTGGGGACTGGTCGACGGTGACCGCGAATGACCGGTGGCGTGAACCCTTTTCGCCTCTGGGCGTTCGGCGACGCCCACGTCGGCACCGACCGCCGGTTCGGCAGAGACAGCCTGGCCGAGGCGATATCGCAGTCTGAATTCGGTGGGTCCGACGGCGGCCCGGCGTTCGACTGGGACATCGCGCTCGATGTCGGCGACATGTCAGGTGCCCACCACCACCTTCCCGACGATGCCGAGGGGCGAGAGCTGCGGCGGCAGTTCGACAGCCTGCGTCGCCATCGGCGCGAGGACATCTACAGCGTGTGCGGCAATCATGACCGCAGCGGTCTGGACGAACCCGAGGCCTGGTGGTGGCAGAAATGGGTCGACCCGCTCGGGCGGCACACGGCGTTTTCCGGCGTCGACAGCGCGCGCCGGCCCTTTCCGGTCGACGGCGTGTGGCAGCACTACTCGTTCCGGGTGGGGAACCTGTTGTTTCTCATGCTGAGCGACCGCAACGAACCCACGCAGTCTGTCGGTCGCGGCCCGTTGGGCGGTAACCCCGGGGGAGTCGTCAGCGGCGAGACGTTCCGATGGTGGAAAGCCATGGTGCTGGCCAACCCCGACGCGATCATCGTGACGGTGCACCACTACGTCCTCAAGGACACCACGGTCGCCTCGGGAGAGTGGGAAGGTGTGCGCCGCGATGCCGACGGGCGGTTGGTGGAGCACTATCACCGGCCGTTCGAGGCAGGCACACCGCAAGGGGCGTCATACCTGTACTGGGTGGACAGTCGGCCGGACTCGGGCGCTTTCGAACAGTTTCTGGCCGCGCATCCGGGCCGGGTTCAGCTGTGGATCGCGGGGCACACCCACACCCATCCCGACGACAATTTCGGCGGCAAGAGCCACATCGAACAACGCTGGGGCACATGGTTTCTCAACGTCGCCTCGCTGAGCCGGCACCACATGCCGATCACGACGCTGCCGCTGAGCCGGTTGTTGACGTTCACCCCGGGCAGCGCGGAAGTCCGGGTGCAGTGCTACCTGCACACCAGCCAGCACGGGCCGCAGGGTTGGTATGACAAGGCGGAGAAGGTGATTGCGCTGCAGGCGCCGTTTCGCTGGAGCGGCTCACCGGCGGACTGACGCGAGAACGTCAGCTGCGCAGCGTCTGGTGGGGACTGCAGCCGAAGGTCTGCCGGTAGGTCACCGCGAATCGCCCGGTGTGGGCGAAACCCCAGCGGAGGGCGACGGCGCTCACCGTGGTGGTCGCGACATCGCCGGCCAGCAGCTCGCTGTGGGCCCGGTGCAGCCGGGCCGTACGCAGGTACTGCATGGGCGTGGTGTCCAGATGCCGGCGGAACATGTACTGGACCGCTCGCGGTGTCACGTAGATGGCTTCGGCGATGTCACTGAGGGCGATATCGCGGTGGGCGTTCTCGTCGATGAACGCGATCGCGCGGCGCAGCAGTGGTTCGTTCGAATCCCGGCGATCGACGGGGGTCGGTTCGGTTGTCGCCGTATTGGGCAGTGCGGCAAGCATACTGGCGGCCAGATGCTGGGCGGCGGTGGCGGCCACCAGTTCCGACGTACGTGCCTCCGGTGACGGCAGCACGTGATCCCGCAGGTAACCGATCAGCGCTCCGAGTTGGCGCCCCGCCGCGGCCGAGACGGGCCGGTGTCCGAGGAGCCGCACGGGTTGTGACCGCCGACCAGGGCCGGTGTTCGCAACGCGGTTCAGTAATGCGGGATCGAACATCGTGAGGTCGTAGTGCGCGTGCGACAGCCGGCCTGTGTAGGGGAGCTCCGGTGGCGCCAGGAGCGTCACGTCGCCGGCGGTGAAGGCGTCGGACGGTTCGCCGATGATGTCCTGTTCGAGCACGCCCGAATGCATGCGGCAGATGCAGACGCGCTCCAGGGGGTTGACGGCATAGCCGACGCTGTAGGTGAAGTGGAGTTCGTCGATGCTGACCGTGCCGGCTCGTTGCCGTTCGTGGCGCAGCAACGTCTGGTCGTCGTCATCGGTTTGCAGGCGCATCTTCGCGTACCTGCGGCCCAGGAACTCCTCGGTGGCACCGAGATCTTCGCTTTCGAATATTCCCGTGTCCACATGACTCCCATCCGCTGCACGTACCGGCGGCCGAGCAGCAGGTTATGAACGCTGCCTGCGATGTCAATCGTAGGACTATCCAACAAACGCAAGGTCACGTTCGCAAACGCTTCGCTTGATGGCCTTAACACCGGCGGGGAACGCGGCTATCGTCAGCTATCGCTTCACCGGAACTGAGGGGTTGCACTTGTCGAGGTATCGGCCCGGCCATCGCCTGATTGCGTCGACAAGTGCGCACCGCGGTGTCTGAGACACCGATTGACGAGCCCGGGACGGAGACCACCGCCGCCCAGTGGGACGCGGTCACGGTCCTGTCCGGCGGTCACGCGCACGACATCGGCAGGTTCCAGTTCTTCGTCGCCGAGCAGCGCTGGGTGTGGTCCGACGAGGTGGCCCGTATGCACGGCTACCGGCCGGGACAGGTGCAACCCACCACCGAACTGCTGTTGAGTCACAAGCATCCCGACGACCGTGCCAAGGTCGCCGACATCCTCCAGCGGGTGCAGGCGGGCGGTTTGTTCAGCAGCCGGCATCGGATCGTCGATGTGCACGGGCAGACGCATTGGATGGTGGTGGTGAGCGATCATCTGACCGACTCGGCGGGGAAGGTGATCGGAACCCAGGGCTACTACATCGACGTCACTGCCGGCCTGCAGTCGGACCTGACGGCGGCCATGGGCCACGTCGTCGAATCTCGCGCGGCCATCGAGCAGGCCAAGGGCATCTTGATGATCGCTTATGACGTCGACGACGCCCGGGCCTTCGAGATTCTCAAGTGGCGTTCGCAGGCGACCAAACAAAAGCTCAAAGACGTTGCGGCACAGTTGGTCGGTTCCTTGCGGCGCACCGGTCTGTCGGCCGAGAGCATCAGCACCATCGACCAGCTGCTCTTGGCCGACGAGCGATCCGCGGAGTAGGCGCGAATCGCATCGCCGGCGTCCGTGCGGCTACAGCGACTTCGCGACCAGTGCGGCGAGATCTCCGATGCGGTTGGAGTAGCCCCATTCGTTGTCATACCAGGACACGACCTTGGCTTGGTTGTCGATGACCTTGGTCAGTCCCGCATCGAACAGCGAACTGTGCGGGTCGGTGACGATATCGGACGACACGATCGGCGCGTCGTAGTACTTCAAAATCCCCTGCAGCGGACCCTCGGCCGCCGCCCGCATCGCCGCGTTGATGTCCGCCGCACTCGCGGATTTCCCCAGCTCCGCGGTCAGATCGGTCACCGACCCCGTGGGCACCGGCACCCGCAACGCATACCCGTCCAACTTGCCCTTGAGCTCGGGCAACACCAACCCGATCGCCTTGGCCGCCCCCGTCGAGGTCGGCACGATGTTGATCGCCGCCGCCCGCGCCCGCCGCAAATCCTTGTGCGGCCCATCCTGCAGATTCTGATCCTGCGTATAGGCGTGAATCGTCGTCATCAACCCGCTCACGATCCCGAACTCATCGTTCAACACCTTGGCGATCGGGCCCAGACAATTCGTCGTGCACGACGCATTCGAGATGATGTCCTGACTACCGTCGTACTTGTCATCATTGACACCCATCACGATCGTGATGTCCTCACCGGTCGCCGGTGCGGAGATGATCACCTTCTTGGCCCCGGCCTCCAGATGCCCGCGCGCCTTGGCCGCATCGGTGAAAATGCCGGTCGATTCCACCACGATGTCCACACCCAGATCGCCCCACGGCAGCGCCGCCGGACCGTCCTTGACCGCCAGCGCCTTGATCTTGGTGTCCCCGACGATCAGGGTGTCCCCGTCCGCGCGCACCTCATAGGGCAACCGGCCCAGGATCGAATCGAACTTCAACAGATGCGCCAACGCATCCGTGGAAGTCAAGTCGTTGACCGCGACGATCTCCAGATCGGCGTTCTTCCCCGCTGCCTTTTGCGCATCCAGGGCCCGAAAGAAGTTACGCCCGATACGCCCGAAACCGTTGACGCCGATCCGAATAGTCACTGCCGATACTCCTCGCTTGATCGTTTCAGGACGAACCATACACTCATTAGGATTTTCTGCAAGCTAATTATGTATTTCAAATACCTAACTAGCCCTGACTTACGCTTGCGCCGGCATGTGTCGCCTTGCTTCAATGGCAGCCATGGCGCTCAGCGGCACGTCGGTGTCACCTACTGCCGGCGAAGTGTTCGCCGTGATCAGGGATCACCGGGCTATTACCCGTAGCGAGATCGGCCGAATCACCGGTCTGTCGCGCACCGCGGTGACTGCGCGAATCGCGGCGCTGGAAGCCGACAATCTGGTGATCGAGCCCGAGCACGTCGCAACTACGGGCGGACGTCCGGCGGCGCAGCTCATGTTCAACGTGGATGCCGGCATCGTCTTCGCGGTGGCCATCGGGCGGAGCCGCACGCAACTGGCGTTGTGCAATCTCGCCGGCGACATCCTTGCGACCGCCGACATCGATCAGGAGCCCGGTATGGGCCCGGGCGATCTGATGCCCGATCTGGTGAAGCGGCTCGGCGAACTCCTGGACGACTCCGGGCGCCGCGGCGACCGCATATTCGGCATCGGTCTGAGTCTTCCCGGCACGGTCGATCAGCAGCTCGGGGCGAGCCTGGACTCGCCGAACATGAGTGGTTGGGACGGTGTGCCGTTGGCGCCGTACTTCCGGCACCTCGCCGACGCGCCGGTGGTCATGGACAACGATGCCAATGTGATCGCACTGGCCGAACGCCGCTTCGGATTCGCCGATGTGCAGGACATGCTGGTCGTCAAGGCGTCCACCGGGTTGGGCGCCGGCATCGTGATGGGGGGCCAACTCCGGCGCGGCGCGGTGCAGGCAGCGGGGGACTTCGGGCACAGCAAGATCGCGGCGGCTGCCGGTATCTCGTGCCGCTGCGGTGACACGGGTTGCGTCGAGGCGGTCGCCGGCGGCTGGGCGATCGTGCGCGATCTGCGGCGTGAAGGGTATGCCGTGGGCCACCTGCGTGACGTCGTGGCGTTGGCGCACAGTGGGGATGCCAAGGCCCGCAGCAAGATTCGTGACAGTGGTCGACATGTCGGCGAAGTGCTCGCGGCCGCGGTCAACCTGATCAACCCCGCCGTGTTGGTCGTGGCCGGTGACATGGTCGGTGCTTACGACGTGTTCGTGGCCGGTCTGCGAGAAACCTTGTACGGCAACGCCAGCACGCTGGCCACCCGCACGCTGCAGGTCGTCCCGTCGGTGCTTCAGGAGCGCGTCGGCATCATCGGCTGCGCGACCACGGCGCTCGATCACATCTTGAGTCCGCAGATGGTCGATACCTCTCTGCAGACCAGGCTGGCCCACTCACGTACCTGATGCTCGCGCCATGCGGCGGATGAGTTTCCGGGTGGCTCTTTCCAGGATCTCCTGAGCCGCAGCGTCATTCCGCTGCTTCTCGGCACGCCTGACGGCCGCGGAAATCGTCAGACCTTGTTCGTACGCCGTCACCACCCGGGGGTCGACATACGAACTCCGCGCCACTGCAGGGGTGTTGCCGAGTTCGTCGGCGACCTCGCGGAAGACCGAAGTCCGGGCGCGGCGGATGGCTGCCTTCGTATCCGCCGGCGCGACGGAGGCGAAGCCCGCGGCGGCCAATACGGTGCCGTGCCATGTTCTCAGGTCCTTGACGCTGTACTCCTCGCCGACAAGCTCTTTGAATCGGGCATTGAGGTCGTCGGCATGGAGCTCTACGCACCCCGAACCGGTGCGGCAGTAGAAGAGTCGATCGGTTGGGTCTCGTCCGCGGCGTAGCGCTCGGACCGCTCGGACCACTTGTTGGTCTGCCAGTTCCAGATGGCGCTGTACGCCGCTCTTCGCCGGGTAGTCGAATATCACTGTGCCGCTGCGCACCTCGACGTGTTCGCAACGCAGCGTGGCCAGTCCGCGCGAGTCGTTCTCCTGGGCGTACTCCTCGCCGCCGGCGCGGAAATACCCGAGGTCGATCAGATGCAGGGCCACCGCGAGCACGCGCTCGCGGTGCAGTCCGCGGCCGGTGAGGTCGGCTGCGATCCGGTTTCGCCACTCGGGCAGCGCCGTGGAGAGCTGGAGCACGCGGTCGAACTTCTCCTCGGTGCGTTCCTGCTGCCACACGGCGTGATAGAGGTACTGGCGGCGTCCCGCGGCGTCGGTGCCCACCGCCTGGATGTGTCCGTTGCGGTGGGGGCTGATCCAGACTTTCCGCCACGCCGGTGGTATCACCAGTTCGCGAATCCGTTGTAGCGTCGCTTCGTCGGTGACGGGAGTGCCGTCGGCGTCGTAGTAGGAGAAGCCGTTGCCGCGCCGCCTGCGCGTGATCCCGGGCGATGCGATGTCGCTATGTCGCAGCCTCATGGCTCACCTGCCCGGTGTCTGTGTCGCACCGTCCGTCCTTACCCCGGATCGCCTGCGGCGACACCTCGTCGACGCGTGCGTCAACCCCGGCGGTACCGGGCAAAATGATGCGTAGATCACAGTGTCCTACGTCACACCCTGAGCAGTCTGCTCAACATTTCCGCTGGCTGTTGACGTGCTCATCGCGACACGGCAGATTTCGCTGCACCGATTGCTTGTGGTTGGCTTTGCCGCTCCCGATCTGCTTTGGAGATTGCGGGACACGAGGGTCGGAGGTGCGAGCGGCTCGGGGCTGCGGGCACCAATCCTGCACAGGCAACAACACACTGAGGAAATTGATGTCTCGTTCACGTCTGACCAACGCCGTCACCATCCGTCGTCTGGCTGCCGCAATCGGCGCCGGCGCTCTCGTGGCCATGGGGGCCGCCACCGTCGCGGTTGCCGAGCCGGCGCGGGAGAACCCGGTGGGCGCCAATGGCTCGACGACCACCAAGGAGGCGCCTCCCACCGCGCCGCTGACCCCGTCGGCCAGCCCCGTCGTCAAGGCCGCGCCCTACGGTAAGAGCTAGATAGAAGCTCAAAGGCCAACTGTCGCAAGCTGTTCAATACGGCAAGCGATAGTTGGCCTTTCGGCCGACGAACTCAGGCGCGCGGCATGATCATCACCGGGACCGGTGAATGACGCAGGATTTTCGCCGCTGCCGATCCGAGAAACACCCGGGCGGACTGCCCGGCCGCGCCCGATCCGAGCAGCAGCACATCACCTGATGCCCAGCCCGTGTTCTCCACGGCCTGCTGCCAATCCCGCCCGCTGCTGACGACCATGTCCACATCGGGCACGGCCAGATCTTCGCGAATTCTGTTGAGCTGCTTGGTGACATCGTCGGCGGTGCGTTTCGACCACTGCGCGACCACCATGTCCTCGGCACCCGCCTCGAGCGAGGGCCCGCCGAATGCCCACGCGGGCCGGACGGTGTACGCCACGATCCGCAGCTGGGCGTTCCAGTCCTTCGACAGCTCCGCGGCCGCCCGGATCAATCCGTTGGTGTCGGCCTCGCCGCCGTAGGCCGCGGTGAGGCGGCGGATCGGCTCGTGACTGAAGGCGTATCCGCGCGGCGCGATCGCCACCGGCACCTGCGCGGTGTGCACCAGCCGCTCCGTCACGCTGCCGAGAGCAACGCGTCCCAGCAGGCCGGACGACGACGATCCGAGCACCACGGCGCGGGCCTCGAACTCCTGCGCGAGCTCGAGCAAACCGGTTGGGATGGAGCCGGATTCGTGAACCAGCGTGGGTACGTCCGGTCGCCCGGGGAGGCCGTTGACGACGGCCTGCAAGGACTGGGCCGTCTGCGCCTTAACGTGGCGCAGGTATTCCTCCTCGACGGGGTCGTTGCGCGGCGGCCACGAGCGCTCGAGAACCGCTGCCGCGATGACCTTCTCGCCCGTGGTCCTCGCGATCTGCACAGCGAGGTTGATCGGGGCGCTGCCCTGCCGGGAGGCGCTGAACCCGGCGATGATCGTCACGCGACAGGCTCCTCGGCGGGAGTCATCGCGATCACGTTGGTCACCGGGATGTTGTAGTCGGACCGGGCGCGGTCGACCACATCGAAGCGGTGCCAGATCGACTGTTCCGGTGGCTCTGTCGCGATGACGATCTGATCCGGGTGGAATTCGTCCACGCCGGCGGCCAGCGCGCGCAGCGGGCGGTAGTCGCCCAGCTTGCCGTCGGCCTCCAGGTTCGCCGAGTGCAGCGCCGCCAGCGTCTGGTCGAGACGTTGCTGGGCAAGGACTTTGGTGGCCTCCCAGACATCGAGGGGGCTGTGCGAGGCGGCGGCGCCGGTCTCGATCGGGCTGACCGGCACCACCACGTGATAGGTCGTGGCGTTGTCGGCGCCGATGGCGCGCAGTTCGTCGAGCAGCTCCTCGGAGCCGACGGTTTCGTTGGCCAGCACCAGTACCCGGTGCGGCCGCTCGGTCGCGATGACGGGCTCCGGGACCGGCCGGCGGGAGTTGAACCAGCGGTTGGCGAAGAACAGCCCGATCACCACGGCCCAGGACAGCAGGCTCAGCGTCAGGGCCCTTCGGTTGTCTCCGCCCTGGACGTACATCTGAACCAGGATGGCGGTCATCGCCAGCGCCGTGATGATCGACAACACGGGGAACAGCCACATTTTGACCTTGAGCTTGTCGCCGCCGTTGCGGTACCGCAGCACGATCTGGGAGATGGCGATCAAGAGGTAGACGAAGAGGATGACGGCGCCGCTGGAATCCAGCAGGAACTTGAAGATGAAATCGGGCGAGAAGGCCGAGGCGATGACACCCAGGAAACCGATGACCGACGATGTGAGAATGGCGGCCGCCGGAACGCCGCGACGGGTGACGGAGACGAGCTGGGCGGGCGCCTCTCGGCGGGCGGCCAGCACGAACAGCATGCGCGAGGCGGTGTACATGCCCGAGTTCAGGCAGCTCAAGACTGCGGTCAGGACAACCGCGTTCATGATGTGGTCGGCGTAGGGGATACCCATCGCGGTGAAGGCCGAGACGAACGGCGACGCGGCGAGCTGCTTGCCGTTCCACGGCAGGATGGTCACCAGCAGGAACGCCGAGCCGACGAAGAAGACGGCGATGCGCATGATGACCGAGTTGGCGGCCTTGGCGACAGCGCGCTCAGGGTCGGTGGACTCGGCGGCGGCGATGGTCGCGATCTCGGCGCCCACCATCGAGAAGATCACGGTGACGACACCGACGGTGACCGCGGACGAGCCCAGCGGGAAGAAACCGCCGTGCGCGGTCAGGTTGGAGAAATCCATGGATTTGTGCGGCCACAGACCGAGCACGAAACAGGAGCCCAGTCCGATGAACACGATGATGGCCGCGACCTTGATGCTGGCGAACCAGAACTCGAACTCGCCGAACGACGACACAGAGAACAGATTCGTCGCCGTCATCGCGATCAACAGCAGTAGGGCTGTGAGCCATATCGGTGCCGCGGGCAGCCAGTACCGAATGATCTTCGCGCCGGCGATCGCCTCGAATCCGACGACGATCACCCAGAAGTACCAGTACAGCCAGCCGATCGAGAAGCCGGCCCAGTTGCCCAAGGCATTGCGGGCGTAATCGGCGAACGAGCCGGTCGACGGATTGGCCACCGCCATCTCGGCGAGCATCCGCATGATCATGATGATCAGCACGCCGGCGAGCGCATACGTGATGAACGTGCCGGGACCGGTGTCTTTGATGACGACACCGGAGCCGACGAACAGCCCGGCGCCGATCACGCCCCCGATCGCGATCATGGACAGTTGGCGTTGGCTCAGTGCCTTGTTGAGGGTCGGTGTCCCGCTCACGTCGTCTCCTTCGCGCTGCCCCGACGGCGTTGTCAGGGCGTTTTCAGCCCACGCCCAGCGACAGATGTGAGCTGCACCACTATTTGGTGTGTGCGAATACTAAGCCGGTCAGCACGGCATGCGGGGGCCGAAGGAGGCGCCATCTTGTCGGAACATCCGGCCGTTTTTCCGACAGGAGTCGGAAGGCCGCCGGCGCCTGGTATCAGCGGCGGCGCAGTCGGGCCAGCCGGATGCTGAGCATGAGATCGAAGCGGGCTTCGCCGTCGGTGAGGTCGGTGACGTCGTCACCGAGAGCCTGGGTGATCTTCTCCAGGCGGTAGTACAGCGTCGAGCGATGCAGGTGCATGGTGTCGGCCGCGCGCCGGGCATCGCCGCCGGAGGACAGATAGGCCTCGAGCGTCTGGATGAGGTCGTCGCGTCCCTCGGCCAAGAGCGCCGCGACGCCCGGATGGATCAGCGCGTCGAGTTCGTCTGGAGCGTCGGCGAGGCTGTCGGCGACCAGCGCGACCGCCCGCCACGACCCGGCCGCGGTCCAGTCGAGCGCCGCCTCGCCCGGGCCGGCGCCCGCGGCGGCCAGGGTGCAGGCCAGCCGGGCATCCCGAAATGACTGGGCGGCCTGGGCCAGGGGCAGCCGGCTACCGGACCAGCCGATGACCGGCGCGTCATCGAAGGTGGCCCGGATCGACGAGGTCACGGTCTCGGCGAGTCGCTGCGGCGAGACCCGCACGTGCGCGGGGCAGAAGGCGAAGACGCTCACGGGATTGCCGGGCAGGATGAACCAGTTGTGCGTTCGCTCGACGGCGGACAGCCGCAGGCGTAGTGCGGTGAGACGCTGCTCGGTCTCCGCGGCGTCCCCGGACGGGACGAACGCGAAGACGGTGAGCAGGCTGTCCGGCTGTGCCATGCCCTGGGCGCTGAGCTCGAGGAGCACCGCGTTCAGCGGCTCGCCCGCACCGGCCGCCAACAGGCGGGTGAGCACGGCCTGACGCGCGGACTCGACGGCCCGCTCGGCGGTTTGGCGCCGATCCAGGACCGCCACCAGATCCGCGCCGGCCTGGTTCGCCAGGGCACGCTCGGCCGCGCTCAGTGACTGCTCCGGGTCGATCACCCACAGGTAGCCGAAATGGTTCGCGGCCGATCGAACCGGCACGCAGTACCGCGCCACCATGGCGTACTGGGGCAGCGGCGGAATCGCGACGCCCGGGTCGGCGTCATCGATTCCTAGGGCCTGAAGCTCTGCTATGACTTCGGGTTTCGTGGTGCGCTCGAGGAGGCTGTGCATTCGCACGTCGTCGACGGTCCCGAGCTGGCGGCTGAAGGTCATGGGCGTCATCGCCGTGTCGTCCAGCAGGACCGCGCGATTCAGCGATCGGGCCAGCAGGTCGACGATCAGCTGAATGTGGGCACTGGGATCGGTGCCGTGCGGTTCCGCCATACGCTCCCATTCGGATCTGTGTCGGCGGCACTGCGCTCACAGGAACCGCAACGTTTGTTGCCGGTATCGTCGCACGCGCTCCGCGGCGGACGGGGCGTTGACGGTGGAGATGGACGATGTTGCCCGCAATGTGGTCGGAAGTGCGTTGGGCCTTCACGCCGCCGCGCACCTGGCTGCTGGGCGTGGCGGCCAACGTCGTGCTCGCCCTGCTGTGGCTTGCCGTGGAGCCGCTGACCTCCGGGGGACGCCATCACCACGATTGGGTGATCCTGGTCGGCACGTACTTCTCGTCGTTCGTGCTGGCCGACACCACGACAACCAATGTGCTTGGCGCCGACCATGATCGGGTCCGGCAGCGGCTGGCCGAATCGGTGTCGCCATGGCGGATATTGCTGCAGAAGAACCTGGCGCTGCTGATTCTCGTCGGACTTCCGACGCTCGTGGTTGCCGCGGTGCTCACCGTCTGGTTGGAGACTCCGGCCCGGCTCGGTGTGACGATCCCGAATGTCGCGGTGCCGATCGTGTCCTGGCTGGGCGTCGGCAACGCGGTGTCGGTATTGCTGCCGGTTGCTGAAGTGCGGTTGGTGCAGCGGTGGGGCCAGCGTCACGACCGGCGCCGTATCGCATTCTGGCTGTCGTCGCTGGTGCTGCCGTACGTTCTGTATTTCGTCGCCGACCCGGTCGGCGGGGTGGAGCACCGGGAATTGTGGCGGAAGCTACCGAACGCCGTCGCCCATGTTTTCGGTCCCGTCCTCGGCCGCGACACCAAAAGCGCTGTGCACCTTGCTATCGCGGTCGGCGTGTGGATCGCCGGGACACTGTTTGCCGATTGGTGGGTGCGGCGCCGTGGCGTGCAGTTCCGGTAGCGGCTACGGGGCCGGCGCTGCGTCCGGTGCCGTCGCGGCCTGCTCCGGTCCCGGGAGCCACGGTGCGCTCGCCGGCATATGGGCCGGCGCCGCGGTGGACGGCGGAGTCCCGGCGGGCGCGGGCCGACCGCGCCCGGCCTGATCGGCGGCCTGGATCGTCGTCGATGACCACGGCGCGGGTCCGGCCAGTGCGTCGGCCGCCCACCCCGCCTGCAGTTGCCTCACGGCGAAGTTCACGCCCTGGTTGACCAATCCGCTGTCCACGTAACTGTTGTGGGCGTCGAAGCTCGATCCGTGTGCATCGCACACCAGGTCGTTGGGGGCACAGAGATCGGTGGTTTTGGGTTGGTAGACCGGGCCGACCGTGACAGCGGGAGAGCCGATGGCGCGCATGAACCGTGGCGAGGGCTTGCCGAACAAGGCTACGGCGGCAACGTGATCCGCGACGTCGGGTGGCATGGGAGTCGGCACTTCGGCGGCGGAGACGCCGTCGGGAATGGTGCCTGCGGTGACGAAGCCCGCAACGGCGGCGCCCTGTGAGAACCCGCCGAGCACCATCTTGGTCCGGGGACAGGCCGCCGCGGTCGTCACGATTTGCCTACGCGCGTCACGGATTCCGTCGACGGCGGTGGGGAAGTCGGTGGTCGCGGGATAGTCGACCGCGTACACATCAAGGGTTTTCGGGCTGATGGCGGTGCGCAGCGAATCGATGAACGCCGTCCCCACCCCGCCGGGTCCGGGCGCTTCGTCGGTGCCGCGGGCGAATATGACCTGGGCGTCGGGGCATTCGGCCGCGTGTGCTGTCTGCGGTAGGGCCGCGGAGATCAATCCTGGCGGTACCACCAGGATTGCGGCCGTAGTCAGGCTTCTGATGCGGCTTCTGCTTCTGCTTGGCCTCACGGGTTCATGCTGACACACCGGCACCCCATCCGCTCGTTAGCTGGGCCCGGCGCGTTCGAATCGTGACATACCAAAAGTCGGTTATTGCGTGTTAGCGGTGACGAATTCGGCCGATGGCGCGCCGGCTACCGCAGCATCATGACGGTGAACGCGACGACACTGACGACGACGATGCAGGCGCGTAAGGCGTTGGGCGGCAGGCGGCGTCCGATCCTGGCTCCGATGTAGCCGCCGATGGTCGAGCCGACGGCCAGCAGCAGCGCCGGTAGCCAGGCCACCTGGCCGACGATGATGAAGATGATGGCCGCGACCGAATTGACCAGTCCCACAGAGATGTTCTTGACGCCGTTGAGGCGCTGCAGATCTTCTGACACGAACAGCCCGAACAGGGCCATCATGATGATGCCTTGCGCCGCACCGAAATAGCCGCCGTAGACCGCGCACCCGAACACGCCCGCGTAGAGCGGCGCGGCATGGTCGGTGGACCGCGGCGCGCCGCGCCGGGCATCCAGCGCCCGGCGCAACAGGGGTTGCACCAGCACGAGCGCGCCGGCCAGCAGGATCAGCCATGGCACGACCGCGGTGAAGGCGCCGGGTGGCAGTTTGAGTAGCAGCACGGCGCCGACGATCGCGCCGGCCAGCGACACCACCCCGAGCCGGAGGATGCGGGCGCCCTGGCCGCCGAGCTCGTGCCGGTAGCCGTAGGCACCGGTGAAGTTCCCCGGCACCAGGCCGACCGAGTTGGACATGTTGGCCACCAGTGGCGGGTAACCGACGGCCATCAGCACGGGGAAGGTGATCAGGCTGCCGGAGCCCACCACGGCGTTGATCACTCCTGCGGCGACGCCGGCCAGCAGCACCGCCGTGATCGCGAGGGCGGTCAGGATCGCGTCTTACTGTGCGGTCTCACCCCGTGAATTGTTCACTGGCGTTCCTGTGTGGTTGCAGTGGCCCGGAAGAACTGCTCGACGTCCGCGGTCGTGAGCGTCTCGACGCCGATGAGTGCCAGGTCGGCGAGCCGCTCGGGTGTCACCTGGGACGTGGCGTCGGTGACCAGCGCGGCGCGGAAGTCCCGCTCGGAGGCGTCGAACAGGGTGGCGCGGGGACAATTCGGCAGGTTGCAGCCGGCCACCACGACGGTGTTCACCGCGAGGTCGCGCAGATGCACTTCCAATGCCGTGCGGTAGAACGCCGACCACCGTGGTTTGAACATGACGACCTCACCCGGCGCCACCTGCTGGACGCCGCCGGCCAGTAGCGAGTCGTAGTCCAGGGGGTGCGCCAGCAGTTCCCCGGGTACCGCGGCGCCGTCGGTGTGCGGTGCGGCGATCTGCTTGCCGGACTCGATGGCGGCCCGGCGCGGCGGGTCGGCGTCGCTGCCGCCGGGGACGTACAGCCGCACGATGTGCACGATCGGCCGGTGCGCCGCGCGGAACGCCGCGAGCAGCCGGGCCATCGCGGGCACCCGTTCGGCGGTGCCGTCGACCTGCGACGGACCCGAGACGAAATCGTTCTGCACGTCGATCAGCACCAGGGCGCTGCGTGCCAGGTCAGGGGAGGTGTAGTCGTGGCCGGCAGACACGGACCCGATCTTTCCAGACAACCCGCCGGCGTGAGCCACTCTTGACGACCTGATCGCGGCAATGCTAAGCAACTGCACAGCATTTGTTGCGCGCCCACCCCGGGGCGCGGGCTCGCTGACGATGAGAGGCACGCGATGACGCTGCAGTCGGTCTTGGAGGACATCCAGAAGCGCCCGGGTACGGGTGAGCTCATCCCGATCATCGATCCGGTGAGCGAGGAGCAGATCGGCGAGTTCACCGATTGCGGCCCTGAGTTCGTCGACGAGGCCGTCGCCCGCGCCAAGTCGTCCTTCGAATCCGGTGTCTGGTCCGGTCTGCCGGGCCGGGAACGCGCCAAGATCCTGTGGCGCATCGCCGACCTGATCGACGAGCACGCCGCCGAGTTCGCGGCCATCGACTCGGCCAACACGGGCATGATGAAGATGCAGTCCGAGCTCGTCGTGCCGACGTGCGCCGAGTTCTTCCGCTATTACGCCGGCTGGTGTTCGAAGATCAACGGCACCGCCTACGACATCCGCACCAGCGGCATCGCGTCGGACGCCTACGTCGACCAGCACGGCTACACGCTGCGTGAGCCCTACGGCGTCGTCGGCCTGATCTTCCCGTGGAACGGCCCCATCTTCAACGCCTGCGCCAAGGTCGCCCCTGCGCTGGCCGCGGGCTGCAGCAGCCTGGTGAAACCCGCTGAGGAGACCCCGCTTTCGGCGCTGCTGCTGGACCGGTTGATCCACGAGGCGGGCGTGCCCGAGGGGGTCGTCAACCTGATCACCGGGTACGGCCACACCGCGGGCGCCGCCATCACCGCGCACCCCGACGTCGAGAAGGTCGCGTTCACGGGTTCGACGGAAGTGGGCAAGGAGATCGTCAAGGCTTCGGCGGGCAACCTCAAGAAGGTCATGCTGGAACTCGGCGGCAAGTCGCCGGTGCTGATCTTCGACGACGCCGACCTGGACAAGGCCATCTTCGGTGCGGCCATGGGCATCTTCATCCACTCCGGCCAGGGATGTGTGTGCGGCTCAAGGATTTTCGTGCAGCGCGGCGTCTATGACCAGGTGGTCGAGGGTATCGCGAACGTCGCCAACTTCATGAAGTACGGCGGACCGGAGGAAGAGGGCGTGATGAGCGGCCCGCTGATCAGTGCCAAGCAGCTGAATCGGGTTCTGGGCTTCATCGACGAGGGCAAGAACGACGGCGTCGAGATCGTCGCGGGCGGGTACCGGCTGGACCGCAAGGGCTACTTCGTGCACCCGACGGTGCTGACCAACGTCGATCCAGGCATGCGCCTGTACCAGCAGGAGATCTTCGGGCCGGTGGTCAGCATCCTGCCGTTCGACACCGAGGACGAGGCCGTCGCCATGGCCAACGACACGAGCTACGGACTGGCGGCCACCGCGTGGACCACCAACGTCAGCCGGGCGCACCGCATCGTCAAGCGCCTGCAGGCCGGCAGCGTTCAGGTCAACTGCCAGTTGGTCTTTGACCACGACCTGCCGTTCGGTGGCTACAAGCAGTCCGGCTGGGGCCAGGAGTTCGGTCGCGAAGGCCTCGAGGCCTACCTGAAGAACAAGAGCGTGATCGTCCAGTTGTAGCCGGCCCTGGGATTTGTGCACGTTTTTCCGCGCAGACCGCGAAGAATCGTGCACAAATCCCCGGGGGGACGCGGTGTGGTGGAGGTCACATGTGGGTGTGACCTCAGAACCTTCGGGTCCGTAACCGTAGGTTGGCGAGACTTACGGTTGCGTACCTCGTGGCGCGACGCGGATCCTGAGCTGCGTGAGCCACTACATCGCCAATCTGCGCGATATCGAATTCAATCTGTTCGAAGTGCTGCCGCTCCGCGCGGCCCTGGATGCGGGTGGCTACGGCGACCTCGATGCCGATACGGCGCGATCCATCCTCGACGAGATCTCGAAGCTCGCCGAAGGCGTTGTCGCCGAGACGTTTGTCGAAGCCGACCGCAACCCGCCGGTGTTCCTGCCCGACGAGCACCGCATCACGGTGTCCGAGGAGCTGGCCAAGACCGTGCGGGTGGTCAAGGAGGCCGAATGGTGGCGCCTGGGCCTCGATGAGCGCGCCGGTGGTACGCCGGCGCCGGCGGCGCTGGTGTGGGCGACGCAGGAGATGCTCATCAGCGCGAACCCGTCGGCGACGTTCCTGTACGGCCTGGGGCCGGCGATGGCGCACACGCTGGCCGAGGTGGGTACCGAGGAGCAGCAGCTCTGGGCGCGGACGGCCATGGACAAGGGCTGGGCGGGCACCATGGTGCTGACCGAGCCGGACGCCGGCTCCGATGTCGGGGCGGGACGGGCCAAGGCCATCGAACAGCCTGACGGCACCTGGCACATCGAGGGCGTCAAGCGCTTCATCTCCGGTGGCGACGTCGGTGACACCGCGGAGAACGTCTTCCACCTGGTGCTGGCCCGGCCCGAGGGCGCGGGCCCGGGTACCAAAGGGCTGAGCTTGTTCTTCGTGCCCAACTTCCTGTTCGACCCCGAGACCCTCGAGCTGGGCGAGCGTAACGGCGTGTACGTCACCGGCCTGGAACACAAGATGGGCATCAAGTCGTCACCGACGTGTGAGTTGACGTTCGGCGCCCACGGAAAGCCCGCGATCGGCTACCTCGTCGGCGGCGTGCACAACGGCATCGCGCAGATGTTCAAGGTCATCGAGAACGCCCGGATGACGGTGGGTGTCAAGGCCGCCGGCACCCTGTCCACCGGCTACCTCAACGCGCTGGCCTACGCCAAGGAACGCATCCAGGGTGCCGATCTCACCCAGATGGCGGACAAGACCGCGCCGCGCGTGGCGATCATCGAGCACCCCGATGTGCGACGCAGTCTGATGACGCAGAAGGCCTACGCCGAAGGTCTGCGCGCGGTCTACCTGTACACCGCGGCCTACCAGAATGCTGATGTCGCGCAACTCGTTTCGGGTGCCGACGCCGATCTGGCGCACCGGGTGAACGACCTGCTGCTGCCCATCGTGAAGGGCGTCGGCTCCGAGCGCGCCTACGAGATGCTCTCCGAATCGCTGCAGACACTCGGCGGGTCCGGCTTCCTGCAGGATTACCCGATCGAGCAGTACATCCGCGACGCTCGCATCGACGCGCTGTACGAGGGCACGACGGCCATCCAGTCGCTGGACTTCTTCTTCCGCAAGATCATCCGCGACCAGGGCGCGGCGCTGGCCCACGTGTCGAGCCAGATCACCGCAACCATCGATGGTGCCGGGCCGGAGCTCAAGGCCGAAACCGACCGGCTGGCAACGGCTCTCGCCGACGTCCAGGCGATGGCCGCCGCGCTGACCGGCTACCTGATGGCGGCCCAGGGGGATCCCGAGCAGCTGTACAAGGTGGGTCTGGGCTCGGTGCGCTTCCTGCTCGCGGTCGGCGACCTGGTGATCGGTTGGCGGTTGATCCTGGCCGCCCAGATCGCCCTGGCGGCGCTCGACGGCGCCTCCGAACGCGACCACGCGTTCTATACCGGCAAGGTGGCGGTGGCGAAGTTCTTCGCCAAGAACATGCTGCCGCTGTTGACCTCGGTGCGCGGGGTGATCGAGACGCTCGATACCGACGTCATGGAGCTGGAGACCTCGGCCTTCTAGGGATTTGTGCACGATTTTCCGCGTCTGCCGCGAAAAATCGTGCACAAATCGCCAGTAGTCGAACAGATCACAGTTCCGGCCGTCGATTGCCGTGGATCTGGTGCCGCCGTGGAAAATGGTCCAAGGCCCACGACCGGACGAGGAGAGTGTGACGTGCGACGCGACACCCTGGCGTGGCTCGGTGCCCGCGCACTGACCCGCCGGCTGGGTTTGCCGCGGGCCACGAGCTTCCGGGTGGAGCGGTCGCTTCCGGTGCCGATGCGCGACGGCGCCGTCCTGTTGGCCGATCACTACGCGCCGCAGCGCCGCAAGCCCGCCGGCACGCTGCTGATGCGGGGGCCCTACGGCCGCGACGGCCTGCCCAACCGCGTGTTCGCCGGGCTGTACGCGGGGCAGGGCTTCCACGTCGTGCTGCAGAGCACGCGCGGCACCTTCGGGTCCGACGGTGCGTTCGAGCCCGGCCGTCACGAGGTCGACGACGGTGCCGACACGGTCCGGTGGCTGCGTGAACAGCCTTGGTACGGGGGAGAATTCGCCACTGTCGGGGCGTCATACCTGGGCTTCACCCAGCTGGCGCTCCTCGTCGACCAACCCGACGACCTGACCACCTCCGTGATCACCATGGCGCCGCACGATTTCGGACACTCGGTATGGAGCACAGGGTCGTTCGCGCTCGGCGATTTCCTGGGCTGGAGTTATCAAGTGGCCTGGCAGCACCGTGGTGGCTGGATTCGCCAGATTCTCCGCGGCATGGCGACGCCGCGCACCCTCAAGCCGGTGCTGGAGACGCTGCCGCTCGATCCGGCCGCCGCCGAACTCCTGGGCGGACGCACCCCGTGGTTCAACGCGTGGCTCGAACAGCCGGATCCGTCGTCGCCGTACTGGGCCGAGAACGGTGTGGCGGCCGCACTCGACAACCTGCGCGGCCCGGTGCTGCTGATCACCGGTTGGCAGGACGTTTTCGTGGACCAGACCCTCGAGCAATACCGGCGGCTACGGGCCCGCGGTGTCGAGGTGGCGTTGACCGTGGGGCCGTGGACGCACGGGTCCGGTGGTACCGAGGCCATTAAGGAATCCGTGCTGTGGCTGGACGGCTCCCGCCGCGCCGCGGCCCCCGTGCGGATCTGCGTTGCCGGCGGTGACTGGCTCGACATGCAGGAGTGGCCACCGCCGGCTGCCGAACAGGTGTGGCACCTGCACCCTGGCGCGGCGCTGGCCGAGACCCCGCCCGACAGCGGGGCGCCGTCCACGTTCGTCTACGACCCGGCCGACCCGACACCGAGTATCGGTGGGCGCCTTCTGGTTTCCGGCAAGTCGGGTTACATCGACGACACCGCGCTCGCCGAGCGATCGGACGTGCTGACCTTCACCAGCCCGGTGTTGCCTGCTGACCTCGACGTCATCGGAACGTCGTACGTCGAACTGGACCACCGGACCGACAACGCGCACGCCGACGTGTTCGTGCGCATCAGTGACGTTGGGCCCGACGGACATTCGACCAACGTCACCGACGGCTATCTGCGGCTCACCGCGGCCGACGCCCCCGCGGCGCTGCTGCGCCTGGAACTCGACGCGACCGCCTACCGATTCGCGGCCGGCCACCGGATCCGCCTGCTGGTCGCGGGCGGCTGTTTCCCGCGGTTCGCGCGCAATCTGGGCACCGGCGATCCGCTCGGGACCGCCACCGAGATGGTGCCCTCGGTGCACACCATCGCGCACGGCGACGGCGGCCAGTCCCGGCTGGTGTTGCCGGTCAGCGCAACGTGACGACCACTTTGCCCTTGGCGGAACGGTTTTCCAGCGAGGCGATGGCGTCCGCGGCCCGCTCCAACGGATAGACCTCGGGCGCCGGCGGGGTCACCGCACCGGAGGCCAGCAGCGGCTCCAGCTCCTCCCACTGCTCGGCGAGATAACCCGGGTGGGTCATGGCCCACGCACCCCAGCCGACACCCACCGCATCCACATTGTTGAGCAGCAGGCGGTTCACCTTGACCGTCGGAATATCGCCGCCGGTGAATCCCACCACCAGCAGCCGGCCGCCGGGTGCCAGGGACCGAAGAGAGTCGGTGAACCGGTCACCACCGACCGGGTCGAGGATCAGGTCGACGCCGCGGCCGCCGGTCAGCTCTCGCACCGCGTCCTTGAAGCCGTCGGCCAACACGACGTCGGAAGCCCCAGCGGCACGGGCGATCTCGGCCTTGTCCGGCGAGCTCACCACCGCGATGGTGCGGGCGGCGCCGAACGCCGGGGCCAGGCGCAGCGTGGACGTGCCGATGCCGCCCGCGGCGCCGTGCACCAGCACCGTCTCGCCGGGCGTCAGCCGACCGCGGGTACGCAGCGCGCAGTGCACCGTCAGATCGTTGAACAGCAGTCCGGCGCCGGCCTCGAACGACACCGAGTCCGGCAGCTTGAAGACCCGATCAGCCGGTAGTGCAACGACTTCCGCCATCGCGCCCGACAACATGGTCAACGCCGCCACCCTGTCGCCGGCCGCCACGTGCGCGCCCTCGGGTGCGCTGCGGACCACGCCCGCGAGCTCGGCGCCGGGGGTGTACGGCAGTTCCGGCTTGTGCTGGTACAGGCCGCGCGACTGCAGCGCGTCGGGGAAGGCGACACCGGCGGCGTGCACCTCGATCACCACAAGGCCGGCGCCGTCAGGCTCGGGGATGTCGTTCAGTTCGGCCGCCGAGGGGCCTTCCAACCGGGCGATCTGAATGGCGCGCATGGTGCTCTTCTCCTGTAGGCATTGCCGGTGGGTCCCTGTCACTGTCGCATGTCCACGTCACGCTCCGCCGCGGGCACCGAGTAAGAGGCCGGTCACCACCAGTCCGATGCCGGCGATCTCGCCGATCGTCGGAATCTGATGCAGCACGGTGAGCCCGATGAGGCTGGCCGTCACGGGCAACAGTGCCAGCAGGATCGCGAACCTCGCCTGGCCGACCTGACGGAGGACGATCTGGTCGAGCGCATAGGGGATGGCCGTCGACAACAGGCCGACGCCGAGGCCGAGCAGCCAGGTGCGCGGATCGACGAACACCGCCGAGTTCGTGTGGGCCTGGAGGCCGATGATCACCGGGCCCAAAATGGCTGCGGCGGTCGACATTCCGAGGGCGAGCGTGTCGAGACCGCCGTGTGCGTCCGCCACCCGTTTGCCGACCATGATGTAACCGGCCCAGAGCGCCGCGGCAGCCAGTGCCCACGCCACGCCGGCGAGCTCTGAGGTGAATTCGATGCCGGCCAACAGAGCAACCCCGCCAGCCGCGAGGGTGGCAGCCAAAAGATCACGCGGTCTGCGTGACCCGAGCGTGGCCACCAGCGTCGGGCCGATGAATTCGATCGCGACGGCGGTGCCCAACGGGATACGGGCCAGCGCTTCGTAGAACGCGATGTTCATGCCGACGGTGATCAATCCGAACAGGGTCGCGATCGCGACACGGCGGCGCGTCAACGGCATTCGCCACGGCCGGCGCCAGGCCATCAGCACCAGCGCACCGGCCGCGGCCCGGAGCCACGCGACGGTGGCCGGTTGGGTGGTCGAGAAGAGGAACACGCCGATCGCGGCACCCAGGTACTGCGACGCCGCACCGGTGACAAAGACGAACGGGACCGACCATCGGGGCAACTGGCGGTGCGTCATCCGCGCGGCACCCGGCAGTTGTCGATCCCGGTCACCCGGCGCAGATTACCGTCGACCTACCATCCGTGAATGATCGACGCACGTGCCGCCGTGTTGCTCCGCCCGGGTTCGGCCCCTGAACTGACCGATGTCCAGATTCGCGAACCGCAGGGCGGCGAGGTGCTGGTCGGCATCGATGCCGTCGGCATCTGCCACACCGATATCAGCACGGCCGCCCGCTGGCCGGAGAAGCGTCTGCCGATGGTGTTCGGCCATGAAGGCGCGGGCACGGTCCTGGCGGCTGGACCGGACGCTCGCATCGACGTCGGCCGGCGCGTCGTCCTGACGTTCGCCAGCTGCGCACAGTGCGCAGCGTGCGCAGCCGACACGCCCGCCTATTGCGACAATGCCAGTCGCCTGAACATGGCCGGTGACCGCGGTGACGAGTCGAGCGCGCTCCGGCTCGACGGTCAGCCCGTTCGCGGCGGATTCTTCGGGCAGTCCAGCTTCGCCACCCACGCGCTGGCCAACACGTCGAATGCCGTGGTGCTGCCCGACGGCATCGATGCCCAGCTGGCGGCACCGCTGGCCTGCAGTGTGCAGACCGGGGTCGGCGCGGTGCTGAACACACTGGCCGCTGGACCCGGCGATGTGCTGGTGGTGTGGGGCGCCGGCGCGGTCGGTCTCTCGGCGGTGATGGGGGCCCGCATCGCCGGGTGCCGCACGGTCATCGCGGTCGACCCGATCGCCGAACGACGTTCGCTGGCAATCGAATTGGGCGCCACCAGGGCCGTCGACTCGGCCTCCGAGACCCTGCCGGCCGAGATCATGGAGCTCACCGGCGGTGGTGCGACGCTGGCTGTCGACACGACCGCGCGCGGCGACGTCATCAGCACCGCGCTGACGCTGCTGCGCAAGTGCGGCACGCTCGCGCTCGTCGGGCTGGGCGCGCTGACCGCGGAACTACCCGTCGGGCTGATCCTGGCCAACGGGCTGCGGATACAGGGGGTCATCGAAGGCGACAGCGAGCCGCACAGCTTCATCCCGCGGTTGGCCGAACACGTCCTCCGGGGCGAGCTGCCCGTCGACAAACTGGTACGGACCTACCCGTTCGACCGCTTCGCCGACGCCTGGTCGGACGCCGCCGCCGGTTTTGCCGTCAAACCAGTGCTGGTTATTTAGGTAGGCTCGCTGGTACGGGATGTCCCGCCGGCAACGTCGCCGAACCCGAACGGAGCAGCATGACCGCTTT
The DNA here is from genome assembly GCF_045311035.1 of Mycobacterium sp. SMC-13. Lineage (NCBI taxonomy): Bacteria > Bacillati > Actinomycetota > Actinomycetes > Mycobacteriales > Mycobacteriaceae > Mycobacterium > Mycobacterium sp. SMC-13. The sequence goes on along the minus strand of NZ_JBJIAI010000002.1, from coordinate 300,075 downwards.
CACTCATTCGCAGCTGGTCAAACCCGGGCGTCCCGCGGCGCTGCCACGAGGCCGTTCCATGGAAATCAAGGCCGTCGACGGTACCCGGCTGCACGCCGAGGTGTTCGGTCCCGAACACGGGCAGCCGATCGTGTTCGCCCACGGCATCACCTGCGCCATCGGCGTATGGGGCAACCAGATCGCGGATCTGGCGAGCGACTACCGGGTCATCGCCTACGACCACCGCGGTCACGGCAAGAGTGAAGCTCCCCGCGGCCGCCACAAGTACAACCTGGACTTTCTCGCGGCCGACCTCGACGCGGTGCTGAGCGCGACGCTCAGGCCGGGGGAGCGGGCCGTCCTCGCGGGGCACTCGATGGGCGGCATTGCCATCACGTCATGGGCGCAGCGCTACCCGCAGCGGGTCACCGAGTGCGCGGACGCCGTCGCCCTGATCAACACCACGACTGGTGACCTGCTGAAGCTGGTCCAGCTGGCGCAGGTCCCGAACTCGCTGGCGAAGTCCCGGGCCTACGCCGCCGGCCGCATCCTCAAGACGTTCGGCGGAGCCCCGCTGGTGCCGGGTTCGCGTAGGGCGGCGCGCCAGTTCGTCGCCATGATCGCTGTCGGACGTGACGCCGACCCCGCAGTGGCCGACTACGTCTACGAACTGTTCATGGGCACCTCCGCAGCCGGCCGCAGCGGATGGGTGAACGCGCTGGTGGACAACCTCGATGCTCATCACATCGGACTCGACAACCTGACGGTGCCGACGCTCGTCATCGGCAGCACGAAAGACCGGTTGCTGCCCATCGCGGCGTCCCGCCGGATCGCCAGGAACGTGCCGAATCTGTGGTCGTTCGTCGAACTGGGCGGCGGTCACTGCGCGAACCTGGAGCGTCCCGAGCAGGTCAATCAGCATTTGCGGGCGCTGCTCGCGGGAGTGGCCCACAGCTCGACGGCCTAGGATCGCCATGTCCTAAGGTGAAACCGGCGGTACCGGATTTGATCAAGGGAGATTCATGACGGCCAGCGACGGCGAGTTCTTCGATGTGCTGATCATCGGTGCCGGTATCTCCGGCATCGGAGCCGCGTACCGGCTGCATCAACGCAACCCGCAGGTGACCTACCGGATCCTGGAGCGGCGGACGCGCATCGGTGGCACCTGGGACCTGTTCCGCTACCCGGGTATTCGATCCGACAGCGACATTTTCACGCTCAGTTTCCCGTACCAGCCGTGGGAGCGGCCGGAGAACATCGCCGACGGCGATCACATCCGCGAGTACCTGACCACCGCGGCACACACGCACGGCATCGACCGTCACATCACCTTCAACACCCATGTGCAGTCGGCCGACTGGGATTCGGCGACCGACACCTGGACGGTGCACGCCGTGGAGAACGGCGAGGCCAGGTCCTACCGCGCCCGATTCCTGTTCTGCGGCACCGGCTACTACAACTACGACAAGGGCTACACGCCCGACTTTCCGGGCATCGACACCTTCGCCGGCGACGTCGTCCATCCGCAGTTCTGGCCGGAGTCACTGGATTACGCCGGCAAGAAGGTCGTGGTGATCGGCAGTGGTGCCACCGCGGTCAGCCTGGTGCCCGCCATGGCGAAGACCGCCGGGAAGGTGACCATGCTGCAGCGGTCACCCACCTACCTGATGTCGCAGTGGCAGATCGACCCGATGGTCAGCTTCATCCGGAAGCTGTTGCCGGACAAGATCGCTCATCGCATCGTGTGGTTCCGCAACGTGCTCATCAGCGTGCTCAGCTACAACCTGCTCCGGAAGTTCCCCAAGGGCGGCCGCCGCCTCATCCGCAACCGGGCCATGGCCGCGTTGCCGCCGGGCTACCCCGTGGACGTGCACTTCAACCCGAAATACGACCCGTGGGATCAACGCCTCTGCGCGGTGCTCGACCGCGACATCTTCACCGCCATCGGTGACGGCCGCGCCGAGGTCGTCACCGACCACATCTCCCACTTCGACGCCAACGGCATCGTGCTGAAATCCGGTGCGCGCATTGACGCCGACATCGTCGTCACCGCGACCGGGCTGGAGTTGCAGGCCCTCGGCGGCATCTCCCTGTCGGTCGACGGGGTCGCGATCACCCCGTCCGACCGCTACGTCTACAAGGAATTCCTGCTCGAGGACGTGCCGAACATGGCATGGTGCCTGGGCTACACCAACGCATCGTGGACCCTGCGCGCCGACATGACTGCCCGTGCGTTCGCGAAACTGGTGGCGTACATGGACTCTCACGGCTACACCCACGCCTATCCGCATCTGGGTGACGTCCCGATGGACGAGAAGAAGACCTTCGACCTCGACGCCGGCTACATCAACCGCAACCCCCACGCGTTGCCCAAATCCGGTACCCATCGCCCGTGGCACGTCCGGCACAACTACGTGCTCGACGTGATCGACCACCGCTTCGACCGCATCGAAGAGTCCATGGTGTTCGGACGGGTGCGGCAGCGGGTCTGAGCCTTCCGGATCAGGATTCCGGCTGCTCGGTGAGTCTGGGCGGGGCAGCCAGTCGCCACGAGTCGGCGAGGATGTCGGTCAGTTCCTGCTCATCGTCGAGCGCCTCCAGCCTGACCCGCACCCACGACGACGCCGCCTCATGTCGCGGCACCCAGAACTTGTGCGGTTCGGCCGCGATCAGCTCTTCGCGGTCGAACCTCGGACAGCGCACCGCAAACGAGGTCTGATCGTCGGGCACCGTGACGAACATCTTGCGCGCCACGTCGAAAGTCGGGTGGCCCCAACGCTCCTTCTCTGTGGTCTCCGGGAGGGACAGCGCGATGCGGCGCACGTCATCGGCATCGAGCACGGTGTGAACCTTCCGGAGCTGCGTTGGTGGAGTTTGTCCGTCGAGGCAGCCTACCGGCGGGCGGTGACAGGTATTTCGCGCGCGACTCAGCGCAGGACAGTGGCGAGCTGTTCGACGAGGGCCTCGATCGCGGCTGGATCGCGCAGCCGGTCCGGCGCCCACGCCAGCGCGATCTTGGCCGGCGCCCAGGTGCTTTCATCGATCGGGATCAGCTTGAATTCGGGCGGCGAGAAGATTCGGCCCAGCGTCGAGGCGGGCGCGTAGCTGACCAGTGCGACGAGATACCGGTTGAACACATGGCTGGCCATCTCCAGCTCACCGCCCAGCTGACTGACGGCGCGCACGATGCGCGTGACGCCGCGTTCGTTGAGGCCCCGCGTCATCTGCGCCAGCACCACGGGATTGGGCCGGGCGAAGTCGATCACGACATCGCGGTCCCGCAGGTCTTCGATGGCGATGGTGTCGTTGGCGGCGAGTGGGTCGTCGAACCGCACCGCCGCCGCGCCCGGATAGGTGGCCACGACCCGGTGCCGGATGCGCTTGTCGGCGGCCGGCAGGTGGATCAGACCGAGATCCGTGTGCCCGGAAACGAGTTTGGCGATGACCTCGGCCGCCGACCCGGGCACGCTGAACTCGGCGGGTATCGCGAGGCCTGCCACCGCTTGCTCGAATCTCGCCAGGAAATCCGATGGCGCGTAGGCGGTCGCATCGATGCGAACGGGGTTGCTCGCCTGCGTGATTCGTGACGCGGTGGCCTTCAGTTCCTCCACCCGCCGCAGGATGTCGCGCGCCGGCTCCAGCAGCTGCATACCCAGCGGTGTCAGGCGGACGTCGTGGTAGGTGCGCTCGAAGAGTTCCCCACCCACTTCGCGCTCGAGTAACTTGATCTGCTTGCTCAGCGGCGGCGGCGTGATCATCAGCCGATCGGCGGCGCGCTTGAAGTGCAGCTCTTCGGCGACCGCGACGAAGTAGCGAAGGCGGGTGAAATCGATTTCCATGGGACGGGGTGGTTACCGTCCCGAATGTGCTGCTGCCGCAGGTACTTCGAGGACGGCGCGGGCAATCAGATCATCGATTGTCTGATCGTCCAGGCCGAGCAGTTCGGCCGCGATCTCACGGGTCTGCTCGCCGAGCAGTGGCGCTTGCCCCAGCGGGGGATCGGGGATCAGGTCAGCGTGGATTTGCACGTTCTCCATCATGAACGGTGCGGTCCCGTGCGGATGTAGTTCCTCCCGGAAAGCCCGTCGCTCGACGTAGTAGTCCCAGGCGGGGACCTCCACCGCATGCAGGACAGCCCCGGCCGGGACGCCCGCCGCCTGCAACCGCGCCATGGCCTCTGCCGGTTTATGCCGGGATGTCCAGGCGCTGAGCGCCTCGTCGAGCCGCCCGCGCTGACGATCCCGCCCGGATCGCGAACCCAGCTCCGCATCGGCAGCGAGATCGGGCCGGTCGATCGCCGCGCACAGCGCTGACCAGTCGGCGTCGTCGCGGACGGTGACCGCGATCCACGTGTCATCACCAGCGCCGGGAAACAGGCCCCACGGTGCGTCATGAGCCGGCTGGTCGTCGCGAGCATGACCGCGCCGGGTGAGCACCTCCCCGGCGATGTCGTCGGCCAGGTGACTGAGCATCACCTCGGCTTGGGCGATACTCGCCGATCCGCCGCCACCGCTGCGTTCGCGGCGCAGCAGGAGCGCGACGGCACTCAATGCCCCGATCCGCGCCGCCACGTGGTCGGGGTACACCGTGACGGTGTCGCAGAACGCATCTGGGTCATCTGGGTAGGTCCACAGCTCGGTGAAGCCCGCCGCGGCGCGGACCAACGGCCCGTAGCCGAGTCGTTTCGCCCATGGCCCGGTGGCTCCGTACGCCGAGCTGTCGACGACGACGATGCCCGGGTTCACCTGCTGCAGTGTCGCGTGATCCATGCCGAGCGCTGCTGCCACACCGGGTTTGAAGTTGCTCAGCACGACGTCGGACTGCTCTACCAGTTGGTGTGCCAGCGCGCGGCCTTCCGCGGACCGGAGGTCGATCCCGATCGACCGCTTGTTGCGGTGACCGGCGGCGTAGGCCTGCGTCATCCGGGTGAGGCTGATGCGGAGCCCGTCAGGGAAGGCGGAGTTCTCGATCTTGACGACGTCGGCGCCGAGGTCGGCGAACAGGCGGCCGGTGTCGCTGCCGACGACGATGACGCCGAGGTCCAGCACGCGCAGCCCCTCCAGGGGCAGTCCGAGGCCGCTGCGGGGGCGCGCGGTGAGCGTGGGGGCGTCGCGGAGTCGTCGCTCACTCGGTGCCTTGATGTTCAGGCTGCTCGCCCGGTGCCCGTCGATCTCGACGACACCGACCGGCACGGGTGCGGTCAGACCGGGGGAGAGCTCCGTCTCGCGGAAGAAACCGCGCGCGGCCACCTGTTCGGTGGACAGCGCCTCGGCCAGGCTCAGCACCGCGGCCGTCGGCACGCCGTGCCGTTGTCCGGCCAGTTCGAGCTCCGCGCGGGTCTTGTCGGCACAGAACTGCTCGATGGCGCCGAAGAGGGTGGCGGACGCGAAACGCTCACGGAGGCTGTTGAACTTGGGGTCGGCGAATTCCGCCGGGCGCCCCATCCACTCGAACATGCCCTGCCACTGGCGTTTTGCCAACACACACATGCGGACGTGGCCGTCCTTGCATTTGAAGATCGGATAGCGCTGCTGCTCGGCGATCCAGTCGCGCTGCTGTTCGCTGATGGGTACGCCGGCCGCCGCGCTGCCTGCCGTGCCGAATGGCGGATCGAGGGTCTGCATCGCACCTTCGAGCACCGAGAAATCGATGAGATCGCCTGTGCCCGTGCGCAGCCGATCCAGGAACACACAGAGGGCGAAGAACGCGGCCTGGGCCGCGGCGACGTGGTACGGCAGGTCCGCGCTCGGTGGCACCAGCGGTGGCTGTCCCGGGATGCCAGAGCGGGACAGCTCGCTGGTCAACGCGTGCAGCACCGGAGTGGTGGCCTGCCAGTCGTGATATCGCGTATCACGACCGAAGTCACTGATGGACAGGATGACCAGTGCCGGATGATCAGCGTGAATCTGGTTGACCGCCAAGGATTCCTCGGCCGCCGATCCCGGACGCGTGTTCTCGATGAGGATGTCGGCGGTCGCCACCAAGTCGGCCCACGCCTGCCGCCCGGCCGGGGTCGACGGATCGATCTCGACCGAAGGGATCCCGTGTCGGTTGATGGCGGTGCCGATGGGCACTCCGTCGATGCGTGGTCCGGTGGTGTCGGTCGCGGTCACACCGGCCAGGTGCACCGACGTGACGTGGGCACCGAGATCGGCCAGAAGCCGGCCGACGGCTGTGATGGGTCCGGCTGTCAGATCGAGTATCTCGATGCCCGACAGCGGCGGGTCGTAGGCCATGGTCGTCAACTGCGTCGCGCCTGGCGGAACGGGATGTCACGGTCGGTCTCGGGTTCCTTCGCCAGCCCCAGCACGCGTTCGCCGATGATGGTGCGCTGAATCTGGTCGGTGCCGCCGCCGATGGAGGTGAAGAACGCGTTGAGGGACAGGAAGTTCACGTCGTCGGCCTCGGGGTTGTCGGGACCCGCCAACAGTGATTCGGTACCGATGATCTCGGTCTTCAGCGCGGCCTCCGAGTGCAGGATTCGCGACATCGCGAGCTTGCCCAGCGACATGATCGAACTCGACGTGCCTTGACTGGTGGACGCCTTGGCGCGAAGGTTGTTGAGCCGGTTGAGTTCCCGCAACGCCAGCACGTCCGCGAGGCGCTCGCGCAGGGCGGCGTCGTCGAGGCGGCCGTGCGCGCGAGCCAGTTCCACGAGGCTGTCGGCCTTGGACTTGTTGCGTGAGCCGCGGCCGCCGTCGCCCATGATGGAGCGTTCGTACGCCAGGGCGGTCTGCAGGACGCGCCAGCCGTTCCCTTCTCCGCCGATGAGATTCGCATGCGGCACGGTGGCATCGGAGATGAACACCTCGTTGAAATGCGCCTCACCGGTGATCTGGACCAGAGGCCGCACCTCGATGCCGGGCTGCCGCATCGGGATGATGAAGTAGCTCATGCCCTTGTGTTTGGGCGCATCCCAGTCGGTGCGTGCGATCAGCAGACCGTATTCGGACGTCGCCGCTCCGGAGGTCCACACCTTTTGGCCGTTGACCACCCAGCGGTCGCCGTCGCGCACCGCTGTGGTGCTCACCCCAGCCAGGTCCGATCCGGCGCCGGGCTCGCTGTAGAGCAGACAGGTACGGGCTGCGCCGGTCAGAAAGTCCCGTAGCAGTTCATGTTTCAGCTCGTCCGAGCCGAACGCGAACAAGGTGTTGGCGGGAATATTGTGCTTGTCCTGGCAGGCGCCGGGGGCCTTGACGGCGCGAAACTCCTGCTGGATCACCGCGGCGAGCTTGCTCGGGTAGCCGCGGCCGAACCAATCGGGTGGATAGGTGGGCACGGCGTAGCCTGCGTCGAGAACCTTTTCACGCCAGGCGATTTCCTCGGGTGAGCTCACCCAGGGATCGTCCGACGGAGGCAACGTGGTCCAGTTCTGCGCGAGCCAGTCACGAACCTCGGTGCGCAGCTCGTCTGCGGTGGTCGTCATCTCAGGCCCCCTTGGATGCCAGGTAGCGCTCACGATGGTCACGTGAACTGCCGAACAGTTGACGGCCGGTGCGTGCCCGGCGCAGGAACAGATGCGCGGGGTGCTCCCAGGTGAAGCCGATGCCGCCGTGCATCTGGATCGATTGCATGGCGGTGGTGTGATAGGCCTCCGCACAGGCGAATCCGGCCAGGGCGACGGGACCGTCGGCGCCCACCGGGTCGGCATCGAATTGCGCAGCGGCATGCTGTGCCGCCGAAGTGGCGGATTCGACTTCCAGCAGCAGGTCGGCCGCCATGTGCTTGATCGCCTGGAAGCTGCCGATGGGCCGCCCGAATTGGATCCGGGTCTTGAGGTATTCGACGGTGAGATCGAACAGGTGGCGGGCCCCGCCGACCTGCTCACCTGCGAGGGCGATCACCGTGAGGGACAACGCATTTTCGACAGCCGCCCAGCCGCCGGTGCCGATGCGACGGGCCGGGGTCTGGTCGAACGTATACGTCGACAGCCGGACTGTGGGGTCGAAAACCGTTGCGGCGGTGCGGTCGAAGCCGGGTGCGTTCGGGGCGACCTCGAAGATCGCGATGCCCTCGCCGGTCTTCGCGACGGCGAGGACGACATCGGCGATCTGCCCGTCGAGCACGTAGTGCGCCGAGCCTGTGAGTTGGTACCCGTCGCCGTGCCGGTCTCCCTGAATCGCAACACCATCTGGTGCCCACGTACCACGGGGCCCGGTGGCTGCCACGGTTGCGATCGAGGAACCTTCGGCCAACCCCGGCAAGAGCCGTGCCTTGTCGTTGTCGGTGCCGGCGGCCTGGATCAAGGCCGTGGCGAAGACCGCACTCGACAGGAACGGGGCGGGTAGCAACGCTGCACCCGTGACCTCGGCGACCGCCTCGAGCTCCTGTGCGCCCAGGCCGACGCCCCCGTGGTCCGGCTCTACGAGCAGGCCCGCCACACCCTGGGCGGCCAGCTTGTTCCAGAGGTCGCGATCGAATCCGGTGTCTGTGCTCATCACGCGGCGGACGTCGGCTTCGGTGCAATGTTCACTGAGCAGGTCCTTGACGGCCGCAGCGAGTTCGGCTCGTTCGGCCACGCTCATCGTCATGTGTTCACCCTTCTGCAGGTCCATGCACCGTCTCGGCTCCATGCAATGCTGTCGGCGCCCGCCTGTAAATCGCATTGTGCGACACCTATACGTTTCCTCATGCGACATCTGCGAGTCTTGAGGGCGGGCAGATGTCGCGAACGCTCATGTGCGGATTTCCGCGCTGGTCGTTTACAGTGCCGCCCGCATGCCGCCAAGGTGGAGGTATTCCGGAGCAGGTCCGGCGCCAGAAGAGGAAACGTCAGTGTCACTTGATCCCAGAACCCCGGTGCTCGTCGGCTACGGCCAGGTCAACCAGTACGACGAGAACCCGGCGGGCGAGCCTGTCGACCTGATGGAGGCCGCGGCCCGGGCAGCCGCTGACGCCCACGTCCTCGAGGCGGTCGACGCCGTCCGGATCGTCAACCTGCTGTCGGTGCGGTACCGGGACCCCGGCTTGCTGCTGGCGCAGCGCATCGGTGCGGCCGACGCCGTCACCCGGTACACCCCGATCGGTGGCAACGTGCCGCAGTCGCTGGTGAACCAGGCGTGCCTGGACATTCAGCAGGGCCGCAACGACGTGGTGCTGATCGCCGGCGGGGAAACCTGGCGTACCCGAATACGGTTGAAGGCGCGCGGCGAACGACTCACCGGCACCGAGCAGGACGAGTCGGTGCCACTCGCACCCAGTGACCCCGAATTCACCATGGCCGGGCCCGCAGAACTGCGGATCGGGCTGGTGGCGCCGTCGCACGTGTACCCGATGTTCGAGCAGGCGTTGCGGATCGCGGCGGGGGAGGGGATCGAGGAGCATCGGCGCCGGATCGGCGAGCTGTGGGCACGGTTCAGTCAAGTGGCAGAAGGCAATCCGCACGCCTGGAGTCGGGACGCGGTGTCTGCCGAGCAGATCTGGCAGCCCGGTCCGGACAACCGGATGATCAGCTGGCCGTACACCAAGCTGATGAACTCCAACAACATGGTCGACCAGGGTGCGGCGCTGATCCTGACCTCGGTGGGCAAGGCCGAAGAATTGCAGATTCCCAGGGACCGGTGGGTTTTCCCGCACGCCGGCACCGACGCCCACGACACCTATCTGATCGGGGAGCGGGCGAGCTTCTCCGGGTCGCCGGCGATCCGCATCGCGGGCCGTCGGGTGCTGGAGCTCACCGGGCTCGGCATCGATGACATCGATGCGGTCGACGTGTATTCCTGCTTCCCGTCGGCGGTGCAGGTCGCCGCCCGTGAATTGGGACTGGCCCTCGATGATCCGGCGCGTCCGTTGACGGTGACCGGTGGCCTGACCTTCGCCGGTGGGCCGTGGAACAACTATGTGTCGCATTCGATCGCCGCCATGGCGGAGCGGCTGGTGGCCAATCCTGGCCAGATCGGGCTCATCACCGCCAATGGTGGTTACCTGACCAAGCACAGTTTCGGCGTCTACAGCACCGAGCCGCCGGCACATGAATTCCGTTGGGAAGATGTGCAATCCGAGGTCGACGCCGAACCGACCGTGGTGGCCGAGGATGAATGGTCCGGAACCGGCACCGTGGAAACCTGGACCACGCCGGTCACCCGCGAGGGCGTTCCCGAAAAGGCCTTCGTGGCTGTCCGGACACCCAGCGGCAGCCGGGCGCTCGCCGTGATCACCGACCCGTCGCAGGCCGAGGCCAGCATCCGCGAGGACCTCGCGGGTGCAAAGGTCACCGTCGGCGCGGACGGCACCGCCGGGCTGGAGTAAGCCGACAGCGAACAACGGCCTGCCGCAGGGAATAGATCGGGTACCTCTGTCGCTGAACCTGTTCACTAGTGCCGACGGTGCCCGTCGCCGAGGTTGTGCGATCCCAAAAGCATTGTCGGAGTTCGTGAAGGGACACCGCGATGGCCACCAACTCTGCGTCAGTTGGCTTCCACCCCGCCGCGGCCGCGATGCACTGGTGGTCGGACAAGACCACCGCGTTCGTGACCCGGTTGCATCTCGCTGCGAAAGTCCGCCAGCCGGAGACTTTCCGTCACAAGGCATTCGAGCAGGCCGCCACCGAGCGCGAAATGTGGCGACTCTGAGTCGTTTCGCGTGACGACATGGCCCACATAGGTCATGCTGATTGCCGGTCCGTCGTCGTCGGGAGGTAACGGTGTCAGTGGCGTCGAACGTCGTCGTCGGCGTCAACGCGGTGTTCTTTGCGGGCATGGGCCTGCGGGCCCTGACCGCCCCGGCGGAGATGTTGCGGCCCTTCGGAATCACGTTGGGCGGCCCCGCATCTCGGGCAGAGGTACGGGCGGTCTACGGCGGTTTCGGGTTGGCCATCGCGGCGATCCTCGGATACGCCATCGCAGCTCCCGAGCAGGTCCGTACCGGCATCGTGGTCACCGTGAGCGTGGCGTTGCTCGGGATGGCATTCGGGCGCATCGTGTCCGCGGTCGCCGGTGACCGAACATCGTTCTACCCCAATTGGTTCTACGGCTTTGTCGAAGTTCTGCTCGCTGCATCGCTGTGGTGGGTCGGCTAGCGCCACCAAAGACAAATGTTCCCCGATACGCCGTTGTATCGGGGAACATTCCTGTTTGCTCCTGAAGAGCAAAACTAGGGGGCCATCGTCAGCCAGTCCGGGAAGCCCGACGGATCGTGGCGGCCGAGCGCGCCGTGCTCGAACAGGCCCCAGCCTTCGGCAGGCGGCTTGTTGCCCTCATGACACACCGCACGTCCGACGTGGTCGATGACGCCGAAGCCGGAGCGAGCGATGATCGCCGGATCGGTCATGTCGTAGGTGAGGCGCTCGGTGAACTTCTCGCCCTTCCACGTGCCGTGCAGCCAGTCGGCGTCACCGCCGTAGCCGCCGCCCACGTGGATCGGCACGGGCAGCTTGGATTCCACATCGAAGCGGACGGGCGTGCCGTCCAGCGCCGTCGCCTCGATGGTGGCCCCGGTGGGAATGCGGGTACCGGAGACGTAGTGGATCTTCACGCGCGGCCAGCCGAGCTGCTCGACGCGGCCGTCCTTCCAGACGCGGCTGCAGTCGTTGAGTGACCGGAAGCCGTCGGGGGCCTCTTGGATGATCATCACGAGCGAGAATTCCTCGAACGCCAGCGGTACGTACAGCCACCACATGCCCTCGAAAGGCGGGTCTGCCGGCCGGCCGGCGGGCTCGGCCTCGCCGACGGGACGGATGCCCCAGGACCGGTCACGCGAACCGATCCACGTGTCCGGGCTGACCTTGATGTCCTCGCCGTCGATGGCGAGGGTGCCGCTCCAGGAACCCAATTGCGCGAAGCGCTGCGCGTTCAGCGTGACGCGGTTGCCCTGGCGCATGATGTGCGGCTGCTCCTGCACGACGTCGAACAGGCCGTTCCATGTCAGGTCGGCGGCGATGCCCTCGGTCTCGTCGAGCACGATGCGCACCTGGTGCAGTGGGTCGGTGACCTCGATGCGGTAGCCGACGACGTGCTGATTCAGTCGGTCCTGGTCGATGGCATCGGAAAGGTGCACGGCGGTCTGGGTATCACCGCGGCGCACCAGGAAGTAGGCGTCCTTCACCCCGAGGTTGGGGTAGTAGCCCATGCCGGTGATGACGAAGATGTCGCCGGTGCGGTCGTGGGCGTTGAAGTAGCAGCGGTCGTAGAAGTTCCGGTCGCTGGACCCGGGCCACGCGATGGGCTGCGGGACCTGGTGGATCGGGTATTCGTCCATGGGGCCGAGCATCAGGCTGTTCCTTCCAGGAGCTTCTCCAGCAGCGACTTGTGGTAGAAGAGCGACTCGAGGTCGTCGGGCTGTTCCATCTCGCCGAAGTGCACGCGGCGGGCGCCGGTGCGCATGAACACGCAACACCACACGACGCCGGAGTAGATGTAGAACCAGCGCAGGTCACCGACCTCGACGCCGGTGAAGTTCTTGTAGGTTGCGCGAACGTCCTCTTCGCGCAGCACATCCGGCAGGCCGGGCAGCCCGGCCAGGCCACCGAGCTCTTGGAACACCTTGTGCGCGAAGATGATCCACGAGACGTCGAACTCACGCGGGCCGACAGTGGCCATCTCCCAGTCCAGGACCGCGGAGGGGCGGAAGTCCTGGTACATCACGTTGCCGATGCGCGAATCACCCCACACGAGAACCGATTCGGATGCCGCGACGTCCTCGGGGAAGTTCTCCTCCAGCCAGACGAGGGCACGCTCGACCAGCGGTGAGCGGCCCAGGCCCGACGCTGCGAACTGGTACCACTCCTTGAGCCAGCCGAAGTGCCGGCGCAGCGCAGTGTCGCCCGGCGGGTCGATTTCCTGGAGAAAGCCGAAGGTCTTTTCCGCGTCGGGGATCGAGTGCAGCTTGGCGATGGCCTCCACGGTGCTGTCCTGCAGCGTGCGTTGCTGCTCCGGGGTGGCGTCGGCGAACCAGTTGCCGCCGAATGTATACGGCATGACGTCCGGCGGCACCACGCCGTCGACGCAGTCCATCAGGAAGAACGGCGAGCCGAGCACCTCGCCGGTGTTCTCCAGCCAGCGGACGCGGGGGACCGGGACGTCGGTGAGTTCGGCGGCCAGGCGCATGACGTCGAACTGGTGGTCCAGTCGGTAGGACGAGAAGACGGGGACGTCCTCGGTGGTCGGCGCGACCCGGACGACCCACTTCTGCTCCACCGGCGTGCCGCCCTCGGTCCACCGGCCGGTGATGATGATTGTCTCGGAAGACATTCCGTTCGAGTCGACGCCGCTCTCGACGGTGATCTCGGGCTTGATGCCGCCTTCCATCACGGTGGACAGCCACTGTGACAGGATGTCCGGAACTGTTGTCACGTCACGGCTGGAGCGCTGAATATGGTCGACGTTCGTCTCGACCGTGACGGAGCTGTCCGCCGGTTGGTTCGGCACTGAACCTTCCTTCCCGAGATAATTACGATACGATGCGTAGCGTTATGAAATCAGACCTGCAAGCGGTTGACAAGCCCTCTGGCGCCGGTCGGCCACGCGATCCCCGGATCGACGCCGCGGTGTTGACCGCTGCCGCCGAACTGCTGCCCGAAGTCGGCTACGCCAATCTGACGATGGCGGCCATCGCCGAACGTGCGGGAACGACGAAGACGGCGCTGTACCGCCGCTGGTCGAGCAAGGCCGAGTTGGTGCATGAAGCGGCGTTCCCCACGACGCCGACCGCGCTGTCGACCCCGGAAGGGGACATCGTCGGCGACATCCGCGCCATGATCGCCGCAGCGCGCGACGTGTTCACCAGCCCGGCCGTGCGGGCTGCGCTTCCGGGACTCATGGCGGACATGAGCGCCGACGAGGAGCTCAACGCGCGGGTCGTCGCACGCTTCCATGGGCTGTTCGACGTGGTGCGGGTGCGGCTCGAGCATGGCATCGAGCGCGGCGAGGTCCAGGCCGACGTCAAGCCTGAACGGCTCATCGAGATCATCGGTGGCGCAACGATGCTGCGGATGTTGCTGCATCCCGAGAGTGAACTCGACGAGCTGTGGGTCGACGAGACGGCGACCATTGTCACGCATGGAGTGATCAGCGGGGCTTGACGGTCTCGCCGGAAGCTCTTGGGCGCCAGCGCCTTTGAATCAGCATGGGACCTGATCACGGTGTTGCCGAGTGCGGTTCTGAACCTCGTCATCCGCGTGCTCTCGGGCTGGCGCGAGCGAATGGCCGTTGGGCATCCGCCACGGCGACGAGCTCGAACACTTCCGCAACCAGGCTACTTGGTTAGCCGTGTCGCGACGGTGCGTCGCCTACGATTGCTGATGTGCCGGATATGGATCGTCGCAAGATCATGATGATGGTTGGCCTCGGCGCGGTTACCACCGTGCTGGGATCCCCGAGGGCTGACGCCGACCCGTTGCCCGTTGCCCCAGGTCCGGGGACTGGCCCGGGGGCCGCGCCTGCTGCGCCTGCCGGCTCAGCGGCAGGCCCGGCAATGCTGTTCCGGGACGAATTCAACGGCCCCGCGGGTGCCCCGCCGGACCCGGCGTGGTGGTTCATCGTGCCTGAGCGCGAGGTCATCCGAAACCCCGTCGAATGGGACCAGCCGTACAACATGGGCCGGTACGTGACCGATCAGGAGCACGTGTTCCAGGACGGCAAGGGCAACCTCGTCATCCGGGCCACCCGTGGTCCCGGCGCGAACATCCGGGAGCGTTACGCGAGCGCCAAGGTCGTCGGCAACTGGCGCGGAGGGGTCGGCACCACCTGGGAGGCGCGGATCAAACTGAACTGCCTCACGGACGGCGCCTGGCCGGCCTTCTGGCTGCTCAATGACGATCCGGTCCGCGGCGGCGAGGTCGACCTGGTCGAGTGGTACGGCAACCGGGACTGGCCATCGGGGACGACGGTGCACGCCCGGTTGGACGGCACGTCGTTCGCCACCGACCCGCATCCGATCGACAGCGGGTGGCATACCTGGCGGATGACCTGGCAGCCGACCGGAATGTACTTCTGGAAGGACTACGCGCCGGGGCAAGAGCCGTTCTTCGCGGTGCCGGCCAATTCGTTGGACGACTGGCCCTTCAACGATCCGGGGTACACCTTGGCCCCGGTGTTCAACCTGGCCATCGGTGGGTCCGGCGGTCGCGAGCCTGCCGGCGGCAATTACCCCGCCGAGATGCTGATCGACTGGATCCGCGTCTTCTGATCAACGGTCCGGCGGTGGCCGGGGTCCGGACCGTGCGCCGTCGGCGTGATCGGCTCGATCCGGGTGCCTTGGTGATGCCGAGCGGTGCTGCCGCCTAGTTGGTCGACAGCGCCCGCGACGGACGCCAGGCCGCAAATCCGACGACGAGCCCGAGGAACGGGATCGCGGCCAGAACCGTGCTGAGCGTCGCGCTGCCACCGGTGACGAGCGTGAAGTTCGACAGCACCAGCCACAGGCTGCCCAGCAGACCGAGCACGGCCAACGCCGGAGCGATGCGCGTCGTCCACAACCCGTCCATCCCCAGCTCTCGGTTACGCAGGAAGAACACCAGCACTGCCACCGAAGTGGTCAGCATCAGTAGGACCATGCCGACCGTTGCGACCCCGGCCATCGAGCCGAACACCCCGACCAGCGGATCGATGCCGAGGATCGCCAGTACGGCGACAATCATTGCGGCGGTGGCGGTTTGCACCAGCGAAGAGAACGACGGTGATTCGTGGTCGTCGTGCACCGTGGCCAGCCGAGCGGGCAGCAGGCCCTTGCCGGCCAACACGAACTGATAGCGCGCGATCACGTTGTGGAAGGACAGCACGCAGGCGAAAAGGCTGCTCAGCAGGAGGACGTTGACGATGTCGCGGCCCACGATGCCCAGCATGTCGCCAGTGGTGTCCAGCAGCATATTGCCCTCGCCGGCAAGGGTTTTCCGCGCCACAGTCGCGACCTGATCCGGACCGACGGCCACCACGAACGCCCACACCGTGATGGCGTAGAACGCGCCGATAATGATCACCGCGGCGTAGGTGGCGCGCGGGATGGTCTGCTCGGGATCACGGGCTTCATCGCGGAACACGGCGGTGGCCTCGAACCCGATGAACCCGGTGAGGGCGAACAGAATGGCGATGCCAATGGTGCCCTGAGTGAAGGTGGCGGGTGCGAAGGAGGTGAAGGTGACACCGGCCGGGCCGGGTTTGGCGACCATCACCGCGTCCAGCACGACGACGATGCCGATCTCAAGGGCCAACGCCACGCCCAGGACCTTGGCGCTCAGCTCGATGTGCCGGTAGCCGAGCACTGCGACGATTGCCGGCACGATGAATGAGTAGACGGGCCAAGGGATTACCGGGCCGTGGTAGTGGGCGACGGTGTCGGAGATCGCCCATCCGATGTAGCCGTAGATGCCGATCTGGATGGCGGTGTAGGCGATCAGTGCGACGACCGCGATGCCCTTGCCCATGCGCTCGCCCAGGCCGACGGTCACATAGGAGAAGAACGCCCCGGCCTCGGGAACGTGTGGCGTCATGGTCACGAAGCCGACGCTGAAGACCAGTAGCACCAGGGCGGCGATCACGAATCCCACCGGGGCGCCGGCGCCGTTGCCCAGGCCCATAGCCAACGGCATGTTGCCGCCGATCACGGTCAGCGGGGCGGCAGCCGCGACCACCATGAAGACGATGCCGACGGGGCCCAGGCGCCCGGAAAGCCGCCGCCCCTGCGTCTCGGCCGATGCAGTGGTCATGAAATCTCCTCGGGTGCAGGGGTATTGGGGTCCAACGCGTGGCGCAGCAGATCGTGGTCGATGGCGTGGGCAGTGAAACCGTTGTGTCCGGTCAGGGTGGTGGCGGCGACCATCGCGTTGACGATCGCCTCCTCAGTCGCCTCGATGGTGAGGTCGAACAGCCGGGTCATCAGTTGCGGTGCGACCATCCGCAGGGCCACTTCCGGGTGTGCGGTGGAGGCGTCCTCATCCCATGCATATGGTGGGATGCCGCGGTTACCTGTCGAGAATGCGAGCATCAGGTCACCGCTGTACTGCTCGCCGGTGCCGCCGAGACGGCCCACCGCCAGCGCCGAGCGCTGCGCCAGTCGGGTGCACTGATGGGGGAGTAGCGGGGCATCGGTGGCGATGATGACGATGATCGAGCCCGATCCCGGGGCGTACTGCTTGGGCAGGTCCGGCAGCGGCACCTGGCTGGGTCCGATGAGTTCGCCGACCGGCACGCCGTTGATCCGGAGTCGTTCCCGCCGGCCGTGATTGGCCTGGACGAGTACGCCGACGGTGTACTGCCCGACGGCTGTCTCGGTGCGGCGCGATGCGGTACCGATGCCACCTTTGAAGCCGTGACAGATCATCCCGGTGCCGCCGCCCACGTTGCCCTCGGCGGGCGGTGCCGTGGACGCCGCCTCGAGCGCTTGGCGGGCGTGCTCGGGACGGACGTGAAAGCCGTTGATGTCGTTGAGGAGTCCATCGTATGTTTCGCCCACGACTGGCAGTGACCAGTAGAGGCCGGCGCCGCGGGCGCGGACCTGGGCGGCCACCAGTTCGTCGCGCACGACGCCGACGCTGTGGGTGTTGGTCAGTCCGATCGCGCTCGTGAGCTCGCCGGATTCGCGGATCCACTCCAGCCCGGTGAGTTCGCCGCTGCCGTTGAGGCGGTGTGAACCGGCGAACACCGGCTCGGTCCAGATGCCGTCATGCGGAACGACGACCGTGACGCCGGTGTTGACGCCGCCGTCCTGCAGCGTGGTGTGCCCGACCCGCACGCCCTCGACGTCGGTGATGGCGTTGGCCGGGCCAGTGGGGTGCTCCCCGATGACCACGCCGAGATCTCTGGCACGCATTGCTTCTCCCGAGTTTTTTTCCAGATTGGAAAAGAACTATGCGCCCGCGTGCCACGTCTCGCAAGAGAACGGGCAAGATTGGTGCCATGGCCCGGCCCAACAAGCAGGAGGAGCGGCGTCGCGAGATCATGGACGCCGCGATCGCACTGATCGAGCGACACGACTTGGCCACCCTCAAGCTGGCCGACGTCGCCGAGGAACTGGGGCTCACCACCAACGCGGTGCGGTACTACTTCAAGGACATGACGCAGTTGCTCTCCGAGCTGGCGCTGCGTTCCGACGTGCGGTTCTACGATGCGCGGCTTGAGTTGCAGCGGTCATCGGCCGACGCCCGCGAGCAGCTGGTGATGACGATGGCTGCCGGCCTGCCCACCGGGCCCGAGGACGCCGAGTGGCGTGCGATCTGGCGGGCCGTGCTGTCGGCCGGCTTCGAGCTTGACCAGCGCAGCGACGTGCAGGGCATTTATCACCGGCAGGTCGGCCTGTACGCCGATCTGCTGTCGGGCGGCCAGGAGAGCGGCGTGTTCCGGTTGCTGCACCCGGCGCGCGATATCGCCATGACCTTGATGTCGATGGAGGACTACTTCGGCTACCGGATCGCCGCACGCGATCCGGACCTGAGCCGGCCGACGGCGCTGCGGCTGATGCGCCAGTATGCGGAGCTTGTGGTCGGAGTGCCGCTTCCTGAGATCGACTGAGCTGCAGGCGGATTACTGATTGGCGAACTGCTCATCCGGCCGGCTCCTTCGTTACCACGACGGGTTCAAGGCAACCGATTCGCCGGGATTCCATCCGCTTAGTTTCAACCGCTTAGGGAGGCCAGGGGTGGTCAGGATCATCGTCTTCGGCAGGCAGTGCGAATGCCGTTCGCCGGTAATGGTTTTCCAGGCTGCGCCATTCGCTCGTGCTGTGCGTTTTGCCGATCTATCAACAGTCACTCCTGTCCACGGCTAGGAGTCAAGGAGCCCGCAGGTGTAGACGATCGCGACGGAGGAAGGGTCGAGCAGGTCCTGCCCAAGCAGCCCGGTGAATCCGTCGTCAATAACACGCTGGGCCAGCGCGGCGCGGGTGGCGTACCAGCATGTGGGGCACAGCCGGCCCAGCACAGCCTCAGTGGGGCCGTCGCCGTTGACGAGGGTGTCACGGTCTGCGGCCACAGTCACCGAGTTGGCAACCAGAACAGCCAATTTCGCGCAGAGCAGTTCGCGCATTGCCGCCGCTGTCCGGGAGAGATCAGCAACGGCGGGTGGGCCGAGATCGTTTCATTCGCCGCGCGCGATGCGCGCCAGACAGTTCTGGCCGCCGCTGAGGGTGGCGCTGCGGCCTAGGGGTAGGGCGATCCATCCGGTTGCTAGTCATCGAATTCGTACCCTGCTGCCGTGGCGGTGGTGATGAGCGCGGCGATGGCATCGGAGTCGGTCACCGCGGGACGCATCAGGTCGGCCAGTGCCAGCAGCTGGTCACGGTCACCGTAGGCGGCGAATGTTCCTGCCTCTGGGTCGAATTCGAACGCATCTGACAGATCTGGGCGGTGGCTGCTGATCAGGTATTCGGCCACTCCAGTCCAGAAGTCGCCGTTGGGTGTATGGCCGTGCTCTTCCACGGCCGCGTCGACGGTCAGATCGCCCGTGCTCAGCAGCAGCGCGACGGATGCAGGGTCTTCGTCGTCGAGGAAGAATGGGTTCACCTGTGAAACCTCTGATTCTCGTTGTGTGGGTTTACGGTTCGCCGCTGATGCGGGCGGCGAGTTCGCGCTTGAACGCTCTCTGGTAGTACGGGTTCACGTCGTCGCGGTCCAGCTGGAGCATCTGGTTGACCTGGTAGCCGAGCTTGTCGGTGCGCAGATCCGCATCGATCACCTCCAAAGTGGGGTGCCCCGCCAACACGGTGAAATCGTCGGGTTGCAGGGCGTCGCTTTGTACCCGCAGGTACCGCAGGGCAGGGGCGTGTGCGATCGGGGTGAGGTCATCGAGGCCTTTGAGTTTGGCGACTTCCACGACCATCAGATCATTGAGTGCGCCCAGATCGGGCAGTGCCCCAACGGGCAGGCTTTCCAGCCACAGGGTCACCAGGGACGTGCAGCCCCCGATCGGGGTCAAGTCGGTGACCTTCGTGCGATACATGTCCAGCGAGATGAGATGCGGCAGCCGGGTCAGGGCAGACAGGTCGTTGAGCCGCCCCATGGTGAAGTACACCAATCTTAACTGTGTTGACCCGGTGAGGAATTCAAGGTCGTCGCGCTTGGCGCTGGTCAAGCTCGCTGAGCGCAGACCAGGAATCTGGCCGAGGACATCAAGCTCCCGTGAGTGATCAGTGATCGACACACTCCGAAGCGCAGGTAGTTCGGTCAGCACCTCCAGCGATACCCGCCGCTTCGTCGGTCCCAGGTCCAGCGATTCCAACTGTCGTAGATGTCGCAAGCCCTCCACCGACTGGAGCGACATGCACTCCACCGTCAGATCGGTGAGCCATCCGAACTCGGCGAGAAAATCCAGGTCACGCAAGCCTTCGCCGAAGATATTGACGAATAACCCCAGATGCGGGTGCCGGGACATGTACTGCGCCAACAGCTGCCAGTCAGCGGCCGACGAGGCGTCGCCGGTATCTCGGATGATGATCCTGCGGAAATCCGGACGTTCGGGCAACTGATCCGTGGTCACCGGGCTCCACACAGTATGGGCAACCGGCGGCCGCGCCTTCGGGACTGCCGGACGTTGATCGGTACTCATCTCATTTCCCCGTCGTCGTGAGTTTCCCCGGTCGGCGATGCTACCGCCGACCGGGGAACGATCGCCGCTCTCGTTTGCCCTACGGATGGTTATGGTGCGACTTGCTCTTACGCCGTTTCGGCTTCTGTCTGCCCTTCGAGCTGCCTTCCTTATGGCCGGATGCCGACGAGCCGCTCGGGGAGCCCCGGTGGGATTCGTTGGCTTCGCGCGTTGTGAGCTAGATCACCGTTCGGTTCTGCCTCTGATTCCCGACTACACCTTGCACAGGCTCGTCATCGGCGACGGGTCCAACGGGTCGGTCTGCTGGACAGGGGATGTGGTCATGGGTGGTCTCTCACCGATGAAGGTGGTACCCGCACTGCGGGTGTTGTCCCCATCCGGGAACTGATGTCGATGACCGAACTATCACCCGGCCGACCCGGCGGGCCGGATACTCACCAGGACTGGGCGCCCTACTCCGACTTGGCGCAAGCGGCGGAGGCATATCTGCGCGATCCCGCGATCGCGTTGGAGGCGCTGTACCGGGTAATGGACCCGGCCGCGATCAAGGCATTCGTCATGGAACGCACACTCGAAGAAAAGGATTCGCGCGAATCGTTGTACCAAGAGGTCGCGGTGACCGACGGTCGGACGTTACTGCTGTGGATGGGTGACGACGAACTCACCGACGACGACGATCCTGAGCCCGGCGAACCCTTGCTGACGTCCACGCTGCGCTCGATTCCGTTGTCTGCGTTGACCGACCGCAATCTCAAGGTCGGGTATCGCGTCGATCACCGCGGTGGACGGTCACTGCACAGTGTCGAACTGCGGCTCGTGACCACGACGGCCGATTACACGCTGGCCAAGACCCCAGCGAGAACCGAGGCGTTCAGCGAGGAACTGGTGTTCAGCAAGTCTGTCACCGACGGCGGGCGAGCACAGATGGAACGGTTGATTCAATTCGGAAGGGTGCTGGCCGCGCATGGCTGACTGGGCATCACACAGGCATCTTCAGCAGGCGGTCATGCTCGGCATTCGCAATCCCGAAGCAGCGCTGAACAATCTGCGCCCTTTCCTCGACTTCGACGGCGCCTACTCATTCGTGCTCACGGAGCGCCCGACGTGGCAGGAGGTTGCGATCACTGACGGCCGGCGGCTGATCCTGTGGCACGGCTCGGACACTGAATGCGCCGGTCACGATGATCGATTGCCGCACCCGATGTTCCAGTCCTCGGTGCGGACCGTTCTGCTGTCGCGGCTCAGTGATCAGGCTTTGCACACCGATTACGACGTGCTACCTGACGGTTCTCACGAGCTGGTGTCGGTGCGCCTCCGCCTGTATACGCCGATAGTCAACAGCACAACCCGAACCACTCCTGAGGACAGCCAGCACTACGTCGAGTGCTACCTCTTCGACAAGAACGCAGACGATGGTCAGGAAGAAATGGGACGACTTCTCGAATTTGCGGCCGCACTGTCGATTTCGACCAGTGTGTAACGGACCGCCGGGCGCGACGGGGACCGACGCTGCCGATATCACCCGAGGAGCACAGGGGGTCAATGTGTTTCGTGACGTACCGAGGATTATCCGATGTTTCGCATCAGTGCCGGCACTGTTCTGGACCGCGATCACGGCTGCCGCCCGCAAGCCGGGAGAGCCGGCTGACCGGAGAAATCCAAATGATCCGGGACAGTACTTCGCGGACGATCCGTGGGTGGATTGAAACAGTTTTTGGCCACGGAAAGAGGAGACATGGCGGCACGAACGGCAACGAACAAGCTGCTGTGCGACATGATGATCGCACCCGACCGCGGCATCGTGGTAATTGAAGATGCTGGGGCGCAAGGGATTACTGGCATCTACATCCAGTCCGGCATCGACCCTGAACCTGCGCCGGTGCAACAGGCACTGCGGGTACAGACCATGAGCGCCGACGAGTGCGACGCCGTCGGACGGCAGCTTCGGGTTCGCGTGCTCTCCGGCTCGGACACTGGCGGATTGGGCGTCCGGGCCTTTGATGGCCACCTCAACATCGCCAGCGGACTGCTGGCCATCGGTGATCGCAGTAACCCCGACCGTCAATTGCTCGTCGGCCCATCGGGTGTGATCGGCGTCAGCGTGTTCGTGGGTAACGACATCGACGCCTCTTGTTGCAACGCTTCCGGTATCGGTTACCCACCATCAGGTCCCAGCGAGGTCACCTTGTTGCTGCACGGAGATTCCTGGCACACCTACACAGTGCGCAACACGGTTGACCGTTGGCAATTGCGATGTTAGATCGCCCCCGAAGCTCCGGGCAGTGTGCTATTCAAAGTCATGCTGCCGAAAATCTGTGCATTGCCCGCATCGGTACTGCTGGTGACGGCTCCGCTGGCGCACGCTGATCGTGCGGAACCGGTCCCGCTGTACGGGAGCTACGACACGTTTCTCGATCATTCGCGGCAGACGTTCAACGGCCGTCCCGACACCTCGGACCCGTCGACCCAGGCGGCCCTGTTCCGGACCGTGTGCGACGCCGGTGGTTGTATTGCGCACTGGCTGAGAATGACTGAGCTCAAAGAGAATCCGAACGCACCGGTGCTGTTCGACTACCGCTGGACGGGCGACCGCTGGGAGTCATCGGGAGACTATCCGTTCCACTGCGGCCCGAATGGTGCTGCGGTGACGGCATTCCGGTCCGATTTCCTGAAACCCGACGGCGACGGCAGTTTCTCCGGGGAGCGGACGTTCACCGTGGCCGCACCGGGCTGTCCGGGTGACGGGGCCGGGACCTACTGGCTGCCGTTCACGTTGACGCCGACGTAGCTGACCGTGCCGTCTCACGTGGTGGACCTACGGGGATGGATGAAAACCCCTTCTGCACGCACCGTCACGCCGTCAGACGTAGCGATATGGCCCACGGCAAAGGTTTTCACACCCTCGATGCGGTCGATATGGGCTGCGATCCGGACAGGTCCCAGCGCGGTGCCCTTCTCGTAGCGGATCGTCAGCGTTCCCGTGACTGCGGGTTGGCCGGGTTTGTGTGCTGTCGCACCCAAGACATGGTCGAGCAGCAAAGCGCAGATACCCCCATGAACCTGGCCACTGGGTCCTTCGTACGCCGCACCCAATGTGGTTTCGGCCCAAGCCGTTCCGTCATCGTCGTGATGAACGTCGAGCGGGGGAGCGAGCGCGTTACGCAATCCGATGACCGCGTTGCCCCAAGCGATGGACGACCCGCTGACCTCCTGTTGGACACCGAATGAGCCCGGCATCAGCGCACGGCCGAGTTCGTCTGTGGCAGCGTCGATTTTGGCGCGGACTGATTCGATGGTCGCGGCGTCACATTCGCTGCGAATCGTGAAGTCGACGAGTCGACGGACCGAGTCTGTGAGGGACGCGTAGAGCGCTTCGGGGACCTGAGGTGCGTTCGTCTCCCTCATGCGGGGTCCGCTCGCCGGTTCCCTCCGCGCACCGTGTGCCGCGAAGGCTGCGTGCACCCCTTGGTTCCTGAGTCCCATGTCGCTCCTTGTCTACTGATGACCTGGCAATCACTGTCGGTCGGCGTGGCGTCGTCGAGCAAGGCAAAATCCCGGTTGGCGGTCGAGGTGCGACGTCTTCAGAGGCCCGATTGTTAACCTGAGAGTGTGGGAGAACCCGAGACGTCAGACATACCTTCGCTGCCCGCGATCAACTGGGCCTTGCTGGGGATGCTGTCGTACGAGCGCGAGCTGTCGGGCTATGACATCCGCAAGTGGATCCACTGGAGCATGCGCTTCTTTTTCGGAAGTCCCGCCTACAGCCAGATTTACGCAGAGCTGAAGAAGCTGGAAAAGCTCGGGCTGCTGAGTTCGCGCGTGGAGGGAAAGGGCGCTCGTTACCGGCGACTCTACAAAATTACCGACAAGGGATTGGATGCGGTTTCTCGGTGGGCCAAGGAAGCACCGATAGAGCTGCCTACGCTGAAGCATCCAGCGATTCTGCGGGTGATGTTGGGCCATTTGAGCGCTCCGGCCGCGCTCAAGAAACTCTTGCACGAACACGTTGCTCAAATCGACCAGTTGCAGCGTGAAGCCGCCAGGGAAGCCAAGTGGTCCGGCGCTGATCCCACGTGGGGTTACGCCAAACTGGCCTTGACCTGGGCCGACCGGTATTATACGTCTGAACGGGAGCTTGCCCTGAACCTCATCAAGGATTTGGACGAGGCGGAGGCAACCCTGCCGAACACGAGCAAGGGCGGCGCCATCGCCTGGCCCGATCTCTCCTTCTGGTACGAGGTCGAACGTAGGGCGGCTGCCGAAGACGCCGCCGACTGACGTCGGGGCGTCTCACCGAGCCTGTGCGGCCAGTCTGTTCTGCGCAGCGTGCTGAGCGGCAATGTGGCCGAAAACCAGACCTTGTGCGATGGTGGCGCCGGCACCCGGATACGTGCGGCCGAAGGCGTTGGCGGCGGTGTTCCCGATCGCGTACAGACCGTCGATGACCGTGCCGTCCTCCCGCAGTACGCGCGCATGACCGTCGGCGAGCAGACCACCACAGGTACCGAGATCGCTGAGCACCATTTTCACGGCATAGAACGGACCACTCAGCAGCGGACGCAGATTGGGGTTCGGCGTGATCGTCGGATCGCCGTAGTAGCGGTCGTAGGCGCTCCGGCCGCGCCCGAAATCCGGGTCCTCACCCGCGAACGCGTTCTCGTTGAACCGGTCCACTGTCGCACGGAAGGTACCCGCCGGAACGTTGATCTGTGTGGCGAGATCGGTGAGATTGTCTGCCCGAAAAGCGATTCCGGCGTCATACCAGCGCCGGGGTATCGGCATCCGGGGAAACAGCTCCGCCGCGAATACGTAGCTGTTGCGGTACTGCTGATCGAAAACGATCCACATCGACTCAACCGGGGTGGCGGCAGCTTCAAGTTCCAGTATCCGCTGACCGAAGCTCATGTAGTCCGCCGATTCATTGGCGAAACGGCGGCCCGTCTGATCGACGATGAATGATCCGGGCAGCGAGCGTTCGGCCAGCATGACCGCAGGGGCCGCGCCGGGCAGCGGTGCCACTGCGGGGAACCACCACGATTGATCCATTGAGGCGATACCGGCGCCGACCTCCTGGCCTATCCGGATGGCGTCGCCTGTGTTGGATCGTGCTCCCAAGCTGAGATTGCGTCCGAGGGATTCGGACTGGAACTTCCACCGCATGTCCATGTCGTGGTCGAATCCGCCCGCGGCGAGCACCACGCCGTGCCGGGCGGTGATCGTGAATACGGAATCCGCATGGATGACGGTCGCGGCGGTCACCCGACCATCGTCATCGGTGACGAGGCCGGTCAGCGAGGTGTCCAGCCAGATGGGAATGCCGGCGCGAATCGCGCCGGCGAACAGGCCGGCGGCCAAGGCCTGCCCGCCGGCGGCGTAGCGGCGACCCAGTGCGAGTCCGCCGAGTCCCTGCGCGAGGCGCTTGACGACCGTGGGTAACCCCTTGCGCGGCATCCGGCTCATCAGGTTCAACCAGCGGTAGTCGGCGCCCGTCGTCGGCATTGGAATGCTGACCTCCATTACTCCGGGACGCAGGTCAGCCAGGTACTCACCGAGAATCGAGGTGTTCAACGGGCGGCATTCGCAGGTGCGGCCGGCGGCTGAACCGCCGGGTGCCTCGGGGTGGTAGTCGGAGTAGTCCTTCGCCCAGAACAGCTTCATCGGAGTGGTCCGGCGCAGCATGTCGACCGTCGCCGGCAGGTTGCGCAGATAAGCGGTCGAACGGTCCTGCGGAGCTGAATCACCAACGACCGCATCGAGATAGGTGCTCGCCCGCTGTGCGGTATCGACGCCGCCGCACTCTTCGATGACGGGGCTCGCGGGCAGCCACAGGGCGCCGCCGGAACGGGCCGTTGAACCACCTACGTAGGAGGACTTTTCGATCACGAGTACCGACAAGCCCTGTTCACGTGCGGCCAGTGCGGCGCCCAGGCCGGTGCCGGACCCGACGACGAGAAGGTCGACTTCGGTATCAGCGATGGTCAGACCAGCGGGGATCGTGGTGTGCGTCGAGGCGGTCACGGTCAATGACATTAAAACCGCAGAGACACATTTCTCGCCGGGAAATTCCTGTCAGCGGGAACGCCGATCTCCCGGCAAGCGGCGCGCACAGTTCAATGATGTTGTCAGGATGGCGATTTCAGATTGAAGGACGGACCGAACAATGACAGCCGAATCCGAAACCGACGACATCCGGTTGATCGAAGCTGGCTCGGTGCCGACCAGGTTTGCCAGAGGCTGGCACTGCCTGGGTCTCATCCGTGATTTCGCTGACGGAAAACCGCACCAGATCAACGCTTTCGGGCAGAAGCTGGTGGTGTTCAGCGGCGAGGACGGCGCCATCAGTGTCCTGGACGGATACTGCCGGCACATGGGTGGCGACCTGTCCCAGGGCACGGTCAAGGGAAACGAGATCGCGTGCCCCTTCCACGATTGGCGCTGGGGTGGGGACGGCCGATGCAAGCTGGTTCCGTATGCCAAGCGCACACCGCGGCTGGCCCGCACCGCGGCTTGGCCCACATTGCAGCAAGACGGCATGCTGTTCGTGTGGAATGACCCCGAGCACAATGAGCCACCACAGGATGTGACCATCCCTCGCATCGAAGGCGCCACCAGCGATGGTTGGACCGACTGGCACTGGTACACCACGGTGGTGCACACCAACTGCCGCGAGATCATCGACAACGTGGTCGACATGGCGCACTTCTTCTACATCCATGGCTCGCTGCCCACCCACTTCAAGAACATCTTCGAAGGTCACGTCGCGACCCAATACATGAAAAGCGCGGGACGGCCTGATCTTGGCGATCCCGAGGAGGGCGTGACGATTCTGGGGACGACATCCCTGGCCGCCTACCACGGACCGTCATTCATGATCGATGAGCTGACCTACCACTACGAGGGTTTCGATCAGCACACTGTGTTGATCAACTGCCACTATCCGATCGACGAGAACTCCTTCGCGCTGCAATACGGCATCGTCGTGGAGAAGAACCCGTCCATGCCCGACGAGCTCGCCGTCGAAACAGCCATCGCACTGGGTGATTTCGTCAAGATGGGTTTCGAGCAGGACGTGGAGATCTGGCGTAACAAGACTCGCATCGACAATCCGCTTCTCGTCGAAGAAGACGGGCCGGTGTACCAGTTGCGCCGTTGGTACGAGCAGTTCTATGTCGACGTCGCCGATGTCACGCGGGACATGGTTGACCGGTTCGAATTCGAGCTGGACACGACGCGGCCCCGGGAAGCGTGGATGAAAGAGGTCGAGGCGAATCTTGCTGCCCGGGCCGCGGCGTCCAGTCCTATCGGGTGATGGCGGCACCGCACGACAACCGGCTCGACGACATGTCGATGGTGCCGGTGGATTGCCTGCGGTGCGGAGCTGCCGTACTGGTCCGCAAGAGCAGCTGGAGTCAGACCAGCGTGCAGTGGACCGGTACCGCTCTCGGTCGTTGTGAAGAGCGCTGCACCGTACAACAATTGGCGGCGTATGGAGATCGCAGCCTGTTCCTGGCGTGCTCGGCGCTCAGCGGAGCGATCGATGATGCCGTACGCGCGGGGACGCTTCCGGTCGTCGACGGCAGCTTCTCAGACTGATGAAATGGGCTGCGCCGTCAGTCACGGCGCAGCCCCACGGTTTCTAGCTGGACACCGTCACGTCCATGAGAGGGAGCCGCTCCATCGCGGTGGCCCGTGGATCCGGCGCAGCCGCCGCGGCCGCGTGGTTCTCTTCACCACGGGTGTAGGTCCACACGCAGAACGGCTCACCTTGGGCGAATTTGAAGTCCTTGGGTGGCAGGTTGATGGCCAGTTTGCAGCCAGGAAAGAACGGTGCCGAAATGCGTTGCTCGAAAGTGCAATTCATCCAGGCGCGCGCTGGCGGGTACAGGCCCTCGTCGGTGTACTTCTGCAGCACCTCGCAACGGCGCATGTTCAACACGACGTGGTCCGGGTTGTAGACGATGTATTCGCCCCCGTAGCCCAGGGTGCCGTCGATGCTCAACACCGCCAGTTTCAGGAAGTCCACCACATGCACCGGCTCGATCTTGAGGACCTTCGCCAGTTTCGGGTACTGGTAGTCGATGATGAGCTGGTACATGTCGGGCAGCCCCAGCCATACCTCCTCTTCGGGAATGATCTTCGTCCATTGGTCGATGAGGTAGTTGTGCCCCTTGAGGTACTGGTCCCAGTAGGTCTTGATCAGGCGGATCAGAGCCGGCTTCGTGAGATCCTCGGTCTGTACGTCGAACGGAATCGCTTGGTATTGCGCGTCTTTCCAGTCCCAACCGGGCGGAGCGATGAAGCGTCCCATGGGCATGACCTGACGCATGCCGGCCCGGGAGACCTGGGCGGTCACATCCATCGCGGCATTGATGCCGACCTTCTCCGAATAGATCTTCACGTGCGCATACGGCATGAAGTTCAGAACATCCTCGAACACGCGTGCCAGGCCGACCAGGAAGTCGCGGGAGAAGTCCTGGATGTTGCCGACCTTGCCCATGAAGTCGTGGGTGTAGTCGTCGTAATTCAATTCCATGGTCTCCGTGGTGATTTCTACAGATTCGGGGGTCATGTTTCCTCCTCGGTGGGCTGTGCTGCGTGAGCATCAATAGGCGCGGGACGGTTAGCGACCACTGTTACGCGGCGGGCATCCCGCTGTCAGATTCAGCATGCATGTCAGAATCTGACAGGTTCAACGGTAGTGTTCGGGAGACGTACGTCACTACCGGATTCCCTGTCATCGGGATACGGATTGCCGTGCCGGCGCCGCATTGCAAGGGAGACGAAATACTATGAGCCGCAACGCCGAAACCAGGAGGATGCATGCGGGCTGAGGGTAGGACGGCGACGCTGACGGAGCGCCGTGCCGAGGAGCTCCGACTGGATATCGCCATTGCCGCGCGTGACATCTTCCTCGCGGAGGGATCGACGTCGGCGACGGTCGAGCGCATCTGCCAGGCCGTCGGTATCGCGCCGCGGACTTTTCATCGGCATTTTCCGGTCAAAGAAGACGTCGTCATGCCGCTGTTCCGTCAGTTCGGCAGGCTCAGCGTCGAGGTATTGTCGGCCGCTCCGCCAGACGGTGATGTCGTGGACATCCTCGTGGACGCATTCAGTACCGAGGTGCCCAAACGTGGACAGGTGGAGTTCGACCGCACGTTCATGGCACTGGTGGTCGGTGCACCCCAGTATCGGCTGCGTTGGTTGGACTGGGGTCAAGAACTTGTCGGGCCGATCACCGAGTTTCTCGACACCCGGATCGGCCTGGACGATGATCCGATGACGCGGGAGTTACCGGCGCAGTTGATCATTCAGGCGTGCCGGCATGCCTATGTGCAGTGGGTCGAGCACGGTGACTTCGACCGCCTGCGATCGGTGCTGCGGACCGGGATGGGGATGGTTGTCGGGGCCTTGCCGGGCGCCGAACCGGGAAACTGATGGGTGCCTCGTCCGGTAGGGCCCCGCGGCACGCCGGTCCTGCGCAGCTTCCCGTGCGGAACCGGCGTGCTTTCTTGACATCGAGGCATCGTGCCCGAGGGAAAGTCGGGGGACTACGCGTGCGCGCCGCCGTCGACCCGGATTTCGGTGCCGGTGATGAATGCGCCGTCGTCGGAGGCCACCATGGCGATCACCGCGGCGACAGCACTCGGATCGCCGAGGATCGGGTTGTCCCGGCCGTGCAGTAGCGGCGTCTGCTTGGCCCACAATCCCAAGTCGTAGCCTTCGGGCATCTTCTCGAGTGTGGTGTTGGCCAACGCGGTAGAGACACCGCCTGGCTGGACGTTCACCGCACGCAGGCCCTGTTTCGAGTACTCCAGTGCCAGTGAGTGGGTGAAGCTCAGGACCGCGCCCTTGCTGGCGGCGTAGGCCGCCATGTAGGGGTGGGCGAAAGTCGCCGCGGTGGAGGTGAAGTTCACCACCACGCCACGGCCCGACTCCAGCAGGGCCGGGAGTGCCTGACGTGTCATGAGGAAGGTACCGGTGAGATTGACTGCGAGCGTCCGGTTCCAGTCCGCCAACGTGGTCTCGTGGGTATGCGAACAGGTCTGTATCGCCGCGACGTTGACGAGTACGTCGAGGCCACCCAACTCAGCCACCGCACCGTCGACGGCGGCGATGACTGCATTCTCGTCCGAGATGTCGAGTGTCGCGGTGGTCAGGCGCTTGGCGGTGCCGGCGTTTTCCGCAGCGTCGGCAGTGGTCGCCAGTCCGTCGGCGGCGATGTCGTAGGCCACCACGGTGGCGCCCTCATCGAGCAGCCGTGCGGTGGTGGCCGCGCCGATGCCGGACCCGGCCCCCGTCACGATGACGCGACGGTCGGTGAAACGATCCATTTTCCAGTGCCTTTCGCGGTCTATGCGAGTTGGAACGCGCTGACAGGCGCGTCTTCCGGGTACGTCGTCGGGGCACCCAAGTCGTAGGCCGCGTTGAGTGCGCCGATGAACGCGGCGTCGTGGAGGGGCTCGCTGGGGACGTCGAGTTTGATGCCCTTGCCTTTGAGGTCATCGACCATCATGCCGATGGCGCGTTCGATCGTGATGTCGTCGGAGCCATCCATGTTCTTCTTCAGTTCGTCGTAGTCCGAGAACACTTCGGCGGACCAGTGCACCAGGAACCTCAGCTCGTCGGTGTGGTGACTCCCGATGACATCGTCACCGTTCTTCAGCAACCATTGATCCCGGTCGGCCGGGTCGCCGGTGAACACGGTGTCGAAGGACAGGCCGGCGGGAACCTGCTGTGCCAGAGGCCCGTTGGCCTCGCCGCGATGCATCATCATCTCGTTCTGCACGACCACACCCCGGTTGTTGATCGGCGGCAGTACCCGTCCGGGCGCCTTGAGCGGTCCGTCGGGCCAGTACGTGAATCCTGATTGTTCATCGAGGGAGAACCAGGTGATGACCTGGGCCATCTTGATCAGGTAATCGGTGAACAGCCCTGATTTGCCCATCACGCTGCACAGCCAGGTGGGTGCGTTCTCGTAGCGCACACCACGGAAGCTCGGGGAGTCCAGATGACCGGGATCGCGGTTGGCGCATGGGCCATTGATGTTGAACAGCATTATCTGTGGCTTCGCGTACTGCGCGTTCCAGTAGCTCTTGGCGTGCTCGAGGAAGGCGCTGTGGTAGAAGCAGTCGTGCAGCTCGGGGTACAGGACGGCACCGTAATTGGCGAGATAGCCGCGGAACGTCGGAGTGAGAAACAGATCCAGGGACGGGGTGAACCCCTCTGGGAACGAACCGCTCATGGTCGCCATCAGCTCGTCCGCGGAGGCGAAGTGCTGCGCGATGATCAGCTTCCACGGGCCCTGGTCGTGCACAATGTCGAGCAGTCGCCGCCGCTGGTCGGGGGTGTAGACATCGGTGATCTCGCGCGGTGGCGCGGCGGGACGGAGGACGTCGGACAGCTCGCGTCGCCGCTCATCGGTCAGCATGGTGTTCTCCTTCGGTGGTGAGTGTGTCGACTGTCGACGTTGGGGCAGAAGCGCTTTGCATGAGGGATCCGTTGGTGGATCGGCCGGTGGCACCGGGATGGGCGAACTTTGCGCGCACCAGCGCACCGACTTCGGCCATGGCCAGCCGGCCGCGGGCGGTCGCGTCTGATCGCATCAAGAACCCGTGGTACATCCCGGGATAACGCGTGAGAGTGGTCTGTACTCCCGCCTCCCGTAACCGATTGGCGTAGCGCTCACCCCAGTCCCGGATGGGGTCGCACTCGCCGGTGACCACGATCGCCTGGGGCAGGCCGCTCAGATCGGTTGCGTAGGCCGGCACCTGATAGTGCGAATGCGGCCAATCGCCACTACGGTCGACCAGTTCGTGCATGTAGACGATGTCGTCGTGGCGCAGCATCGGTGCGTCGGGCATCGCGGTGATCGATGGTGCGCCCATGTCGCGATCCAGGCCGGGGTAGAGCAGGACCTGCAGGGTTATCTGCGGCCCGGCGTGGTCACGCGCCGCCAAAGCCACTGCGGCAGCCAGTGATCCACCGGCACTGTCGCCGACCACCCCCAGCCGTCCGGCGTCGATGTCGAGTTCGGACGCATTGGCGGCGATCCATTCCGTCGCTGCGTAGGCGTCGTCGAACTGCGCGGGTGGTGGTGACTCCGGTGCCAGGCGGTACTCGACGGCTGCGACGGCGACTCCGGTGGCGTGGGCCAGTTCTCTCGCCAACGGTTCGAACGAGTGGTTGGAGCCCATGACGAGCCCGCCGCCGTGGAAGTAGACCAGGACTGGGAGGCGTTCATCCGTGCTGGGCCGGTACAGGCGGACCGCCAGCGGGCCGGCAGGCCCCGGGGCCGTGAGGTTCTGTGTGCTGGCCATGGTCGGCATGTCAGGGAGCGGCGCGGATTCGATACCGGCGCGGACGGCCGGCAGGCCGCGGGTCCGCATCGGTGCGATGTCTCCGAAAGATGCGACCCGGACGGCGGCATCGTGATCGAGTTGTGGTGTAGGCATCTCAGTTGTGGGTGGGGTCGAACCGGCGATGCTCGCGCAGTTGTGGCGCCTGCTGGCTGGTCAGTACGCGGGCACGTTCGGACATCGCCGCACCGACATAGTCCGGTTGGGTGATGAGATAGAAGCGTCCTTCGGCGGCTTGATCGAAGACCACCTGTGCGGCGGCGAGGGGGTCCATTGCGGCTGCTTTGATATCGAGCATGGCCGCGCGCTGCCCCTCGGCGGCATCGGTGTTCCCGGTGTCGACTCCGCCCGCGGATTCGAAGATGTTGGAGACGACGGCTCCCGGCAGGACGGCCTGGACGTGAATGTGACGAGCATGGCCTGCGGACTGCACCTCGAGATTCAGGCATTCGGTCAGCGCCAGCACGGCATGCTTGCTCATGATGTAGGGCGCCTGCAGGGGAACCACGGCGACCCCGCCGATCGAAGACAGATTCCACACCCACGCGGGCGCATCGGTGGACATCATTCGTGGCAGAAACGCGCGAATGCCATGGAATACGCCGTTGATGTTGACGTCGACGATCCGCTGCCAGTTGGCCAATGGGGTATCCCACAGGTAGCCGAACTGTTCGACTCCCGCGTTGTTGACCAGCAGTCGCACGGCACCGAATTCGTCGAATACCCTGTCCGCCAGCCGCTGTACCGCCGCGGCATCACGAACGTCGCAGACGGCGTCGACTGCGTTTCCTCCGGCCACGCGGATTTCGTCACGCAGAGCCGCAATGGCGCCGGCGCCGATGCCGGCGCCGGCGCCGGTGATGACGGCCACGCCACCACCGAAGATCGCGTCAGCGGTCACGCGGGTTGCCCGTTGGCGGCCGCGGCCTTCGCGGCGTGCTCGGCGAGCGGGATCGAGTTCTCGGCGTCCAGCACCACCGTCATCGAGGTGAACACCAACGCATCACCCGCGCGCCGAATGCCGACGTCGACCACGCCGCTCGACACCCCGAACGGGACGTTGTTGGTGATCTGGTTGACGTACAGATAGAACCGCACCGTCGTGACCTCACCCTCGGTTCCGGTCCGGAAGACGTTGGTCGCGTGGTGGCGGCACGGGTACGGGTTCTCGTTGCGGTGCTCGGTGAGCCAGGCGAGAGTCTCTGCGCCGCCGTGCAATTCGGCCGCCAGCAGATGCTCGAATGGGCAGTTTCCGGAATCCGAACGGCTCAGATACTCCATCTCGTCGCCGATCCGAGCCGCCACTTCGGCGAAGTTTCCCTGGTCGTAGTGAAACCAGAACTCGGCGATGAATTCTTGGGCCTCAGGCAAGCTGATCGAGTTGCTCATACCGGTCAGTCAACTCGCCGGAGTTGCTCGTCACAGCGCCCGTGACCGGTCACCGGAATAATCCCGAAAGCTACCCGGTGCCAGTGATCAACGCCCACACGCCGGTGCGGCCTGCTTCAGCCGCCGCGGCGGCGACCTTCCGGTCCCAGAAGTGCACAGAACCGTTCTCCGAGCGCCACGCCAGGGCTGCGCGGGTCCATTCGTGCAGGCGGTGTTCGCGTGTCGTCCCGATCGCACCGTGCACCTGGTGGGCATGACGTGTCACGGCCGACGCCGCATGCCCAGCGCAGGACCGTGCGACTGCGATCTGGAAGTCGAGATGGTCTGTCAGCCATCCTGTTTCGAGTGCGGTGTGCAGTGCCGCTTCGGTAGCCGAGCGCGCAACCGCCGCCTCGGCGGCGGCATCTGCGATCAGGTTCTGGATCGCCTGGAACTTGGCGAGGGGACGGCCGAACTGGATGCGCGACATCACGTGCTCAACCGAGGCCGCGATCGCGCAATCCAGTGCGGCACAAACCTGAATGGCTCTCACCAACGCGGCCTTGCGCTCGAGTTCGGTGACCAACTCGGGCGCTACCGCCTGTCCGGGCCACCCGGCCGCATCGACTCTCACGGTGTCGCGCGGTTCGCCGATCAGGTTGCGTCCCGGGGCGATCGTGATTTCCGTGGTGTCGACATCGGCGACACGATAGCCGTCGCCGGTCCGCCACACGGTGACGATCCGGTCGGCGGAGCCGGCCCAGGGCGTCGGCGCCCGAGGTGCATCGGGTTGCGGCACCACGTGGATCGTGCGGAGCGCGTCGTCGACTTCGTGGCCGACGGCCTCCAGCAGCCAGCACGCCAAGAGATCATGCTCGGCCAACGGCAGCCGTACCCCGTGCCGCACTGCGGCGGTGAGTAATTCAGCCGATTCGCGCCAGCTCGCGCCGCTACCGCCGGATTGTTCCGAACCGGTCAGCCGCACCAGCCCGAGCTCATCGAGCCGTTGCCACAATGTGCGGTCAAAGTCGACTCGTGCCTCGGCCGGCCCAGGATCGTGGGACAGCCGGTGGTCGGCGAAGACGGCGTCCATCATGTCGACCAGATCGCGATCGACTGTCGGCGCGCTTGTCATCGATCCGATTGCGTTCATCGCAACCCCAATCCCCGCGCGATGACGCCGCGCAGTACCTCGTTGGTTCCGCCGCGCAGGGTGAATCCGGGGCGCTGGTCGACCGCGTGGAACACCAGATCGGCCCACGACGAGTCGACCCTGCTCTCATCACCGGTGCGCAGATCGGCGTAGTCGGCGATATCGCCCTCGACGGTGGTGCCGAGGACCTTGACCACGGCTGCGGAGACATCGGCGGCCTCGCCGCGTTGCAGGGCATCTGCCACAGCCATCGATGTGTGATGCAGCCCGGCGATACGTGCCACCAATCGGCCCATCTCGACGTCGCACGAAACATCTTGTGGAGCAGCCTGTTCGAGTGCAAAGCCCAGGAGTGGAAACGTCGAGAGGAACCGTTCCGGGCCACTTCTCTCGAAGCTCAACTCGGAGGTCACCTGGCTCCAACCCTGCCCGATTTCTCCGAAGACCCGGGAGTCGGGCACGAACACCTCATCGAGAATCACCTCATTGAAGTGGTGCCCACCGTTCATGGAGATGATGGGCCGAACGTCTACGCCCTCGGTGGCGAAGTCGACGATGAACTGGCTGAGCCCCGCGTGCCGATGTGCCGAGTCCGCCGGTGCGGTGCGGGCCAAGACGATGAACGCGTGGGCCCGGTGCGCCCCCGAGGTCCATACCTTGGTCCCGGTGATCGCCCAGCCCCCGTCGGCACGGACTGCTCGCGTGCGCACGCTCGCGAGATCCGATCCTGAGTCGGGCTCGCTCATTCCGATGCCGAAGAAGCACTCACCGCGGACGATGCGGGGCAGGTACTCGTGCTTCTGTTCTTCGGTGCCGTACTTGAGAAGCGACGGCACGATCTGGCGGTCGGCGATCCAATGGGCGGCCACCGGCGCCCCGGCGGCCAGTAGTTCCTCGGTGACGACGAAGCGGTCGTGAAACGAACGGCCGTGCCCGCCATAGTGTTCGGGGACCGTCATACCCAACCAGCCTTGTCGTGCCAGCGAACGGGTGAAGGTCTCGTCCCAGCCGCACAACCAGGCGTCGACCGACGGCGTGAAGGCGCCCACAGCCAGTTGTTCGGCGAGGAACGTCCGGACCTGGCCGCGCAACGCGTCAGCAGCTGGGTTCGAGCTGCTCGCCGGCGGCACCAGACGTCTCAGGGTCGGCGTCATGAGGTCTTCCACTTCGCGATGCGCTCGTGGTGCGCTGTGTCATGGTGGGCCAGCGGTTGCATGGCTGCGGCCATGCTGAGGGTCGATTCCAGTGTGCCGGTGATGGATTCCTGAAGCAGTCGTTTGGCCATCCGCAGCGCGTGCGGGGGATTGGCGGCGATGCGCTCGGCCAGGGTGTGCGCTTCCGCAAGCAGATCCTCATGGGCCACAACGCGGCTCACCAAACCCCAGTCGAGCGCCGTTGCGGCATCGATGCGGTCACCGGTGAAGGTGAGCTCGGCGGCGCGGGAGTATCCGATGGCCCGCGGCAGAAACCAGGATCCGCCGTCGCCGGGAATCAAGCCGAGCTGCACGAAGCTCTCCGCGAATGACGCGCGCTCCGAGGCGATGCGGATGTCACACATCATCGCCAGATCGCAGCCGGCGCCGATCGCGGCGCCGTTGACCGCGGCGATGATGGGGACTTCGAGCCGGCTCATCGCACGTGGGATGCGTTGGATGCCATCGATGTACGCACGACGCTGGTCGATGGGGGCGAGGCCGAACATGCCGCGGCGGTCGGCCATCTCCTTGACATTGCCGCCGGCCGAAAAGATCTTCCCGCGACCCGTGAGGATGATCGCCCGAACTGCGTTGTCGCGGTTGGCTGCATCGATGTTGGCCTCGATCGCCGCGATCACATCCGGGGAAGATATGGCGTTGCCTGCCTCTGGGAGATCGATCGTCCAGAGCTGGATCGAGCCGCTGGTGCTGACATCGACGGGTGCCTTCACGGCCGTGCCCTGAGTTGAAGGGACTTCGTCTGCAGATACTCCTCGAAGCCGAATCGCCCGAGCTCCCGGCCGATTCCCGATTTCTTGTAGCCGCCGAACGGCGCGGTGGGGTTGTAAGGACCGCCGTTGATGTCCAGCTGTCCGGTCTGAATCTGACGTGCGAACGCGATCGCGGTGTCGTCGTCGGCGGCCCACACCGCCCCCGACAGGCCGTAGGGTGTGCCGTTGGCGATGCGC
Source organism: Mycobacterium sp. SMC-13 (assembly GCF_045311035.1). Classification (NCBI taxonomy): domain Bacteria; kingdom Bacillati; phylum Actinomycetota; class Actinomycetes; order Mycobacteriales; family Mycobacteriaceae; genus Mycobacterium; species Mycobacterium sp. SMC-13. Next base: position 262,584 of record NZ_JBJIAI010000002.1, on the reverse strand, counting down.
AGGGCATCGTCGTCGTCGGTATAGGGGATGACGGCAAGTACGGGTCCGAACACTTCTTCCTGTCCGAGTTCAGATTCCGGGTCGACATCGGCGAATACCGTTGGTGCCAGGAAGAACCCGATGTCACGGATCCGCTCGGAGCCCCCGGTGAGCAGACGCGCGCCATCACGCTGCGCGCGGTCGATGAATCCGCGCACCGTGTCGAACTGGGATTGTGAGGCGGACGGGCCGATCCGGGTGGCCGGGTCCCAGGGATCGCCGACGGTGTAGCGGCCCACCGCCGATTCGATCAGTTCTAGTGCCTCACGGTAGCGCCTCTGCGGCACAAGCATTCTCGTCCACGCCATGCAGGTCTGGCCGCCGTTGAGGAACGCGTTGCCGACGCCGACTTTGACCGCGGTGGCCAGGTCGGCGCCATCGAGGATGACGTTTGCCGATTTTCCGCCGAGCTCGAGGGCCACCTTCTTGACTGACTGGCCCGCCAGCTCGCCGACACGGGATCCCACCCCGGTGGACCCGGTGAAGGACACGAAGTCGACGTCTGGGTGACTGGCGAGGCGCTCACCGATCACCCGTCCAGGGCCGGAAACGATGTTGACCACCCCGGGCGGCAGTCCCGCTTCCTCGCAGGCTTCGATGAACGCGAACACCGACAGCGGTGCCTCGTTGCTCGGTTTGAGCACGACGGTGCAGCCCGCGGCGATGGCCGGAAGCACCTTGGCGACCACCTGGTACAGCGGATAGTTCCACGGGGTGATGGCGCCGACAACCCCGTAGGGCTCGCGCAGCACCAGCGAATTGCCCACGCGCTCTTCGAAATCGAACGTGTCCAAGACGTCGGCAAAGCCGTTGGCGACGGCGAGCGGTACCTGCGTTTGCACCGTCTGCGCGATTCGTACCGGGGCGCCCATCTCGGCGGTGATGAGGTTGGCGATGTCCGGCAGGCGCTTCTCCATCGCATCGATCACCCGGCGCAGCCGCTGCCGCCGCTCTGGGACGGTGATCGCCGGATCGAAGGCGCGGCGTGCTGCGGCGACCGCCGCGTCGACATCGGCTTCGTCGCCGGCCGGGACATGGCCGATCACCACTTCGGTGGCCGGGTCGACGACGTCGATGACACCGCTGCCCGACGGGGCCACCCAGCGGCCGTCGATGAAAAGCTCGGAACGTTGGTGAGTGTGCATATTCGTCCTTTGCGAACTACGGGGTGATGCTGGCACGGATGTCGCGCTTGCCGTCCGCCGCGGCGAAGGCGTCATTGATGTCGTCGAGCGAGTACGTCGTTGCGGCGAGCCGGTCGAAGGGCAGTTCATGTTGGTGACGGTCCAGGAAGGTCAGGGCGCGAGACAGCACTGCCGGGTCGTACAGCGAAACGCCGACCATGGTCTTGTTGCTGAAGACGAATCGCGAGGGGTCGAAGGCGAACGTCTGGCCGGCGTTGATGTTGCCGATCTCGACGTAGCGGCCGAACTGTCCCAGCATCTGCAGGCCCTCTTCGATCGCCGAGGGGTGCCCGACGACTTCGACGACGACGTCGGCACCGTGTCCGTCGGTCAGCGCACGAACGGCTTTGGCTCGGTCCCTGGGCGTCGCGACCTGGTTCAGATCCAGCACGGTGTCGGCACCGAAGGCGGCCGCCAACTCCAGCCGTTCGGCGATGCCGTCGATCGCGATCACGTTCGCGGCGCCGCGCGCTTTGGCGACCGCGATCGCATAGAGGCCCAGAGCTCCGGCCCCTTGCACGACAACGTGTTCACCGAGTTGCAGGTCGACGCGTTCGAACCCGTACATCACCTGGGACAGAGCACAATTGGCGCCTGCCGCGATGTCGTCAGCGACGCTGTCCGGAACCGTGTAGACGACGGCGCCGGCCGGCAGCAGGTAGTAATCGCCGTAGCCGCCGACGAAATATGGTGGCTCGTCGGCCCGGCCCAGCATGGCCATCTTCAGCTTCAGGCAGCCGTTTCGTCGCCCGGCAAGGCAATTGCGGCAGCTGTGGCAGCTGTAGAAGTAGGGGAACACCACTCGGGTGCCGGTCTGCAACGGCTTGCCGTTCGAGTCGGTCGAAACACCGTCACCCAGCGCCTCGACAGCCCCAACCATTTCGTGCCCGAGCACCGTTGGCAGTTGCCCACCGAGACCTCGGGTTGCGAACGTGCCGTGCCAGGCGTGTACGTCCGACCCGCAGATGTTGGCGCGGGTCACGCGGACCAGGATTTCACCCGGTCCGACCTCTGGCAGCGTGACGGTCTCGATCTGAAATGGCTTGCCGGGCTCATCGAATCGCGCGATGCGGCCTTTGTACATATGTTGTGTTCCTTCAGTTTTGCGCGAATTCGGGGCTGAATTCTTCACGCAGTCGGCGTTTGAGCAATTTGCCGCTGGGGTTCTTCGGGAGGGAATCGACGAAGAAAACCCGTTTGGGAGTTTTGAAGCCTGCGAGATGACCACGGCAGTGGGTGAGGACTTCGTCTTCGGTCAGCGTCATCCCGGCGCGGGGGACCACGGTGGCGACGACAGCTTCGACCCACAGCGGGTGCGTCAACCCGAAGACGGCGGCTTCCTCGATACCGTTGTGCAGGTACAGGATTTCTTCCACTTCGCGGCTGGCGACATTCTCCCCGCCGGTCTTGATCATGTCCTTCTTGCGGTCCACCACGTGCAAGAGGCCGTGCTCGTCGTAGAAGCCGAGATCACCGGAATGGAACCAACCACCGGCGAACGCCTCCGCGGTCTTGTCCGCGTCGTCGAGGTAGCCCAGCATCAAATGTGCACTGCGGTGGGCGATCTCGCCGACGGTTCCCGGTGGTACGGGAGTGTTCGTCTCGTCGAGGATGGTGGTTTCGACATTGACCACCGGTCGGCCTGCCGATCCGGCGTGAGCGTCCTGTTCCTCCGGTCCGAGCGCCGAGGCCAGGGGCGCCATCTCGGTCTGGCCGTAGAAGTTCCACAAGCGCAGACCCGGCAACCGGCGACGCAACTCGTGCAGGATTTCGGTGGGCATCGGTGAGGCGCCGTAGTACCCCTTGCACAGGCTGGACAGGTCGACCTGGTCGAAGACGGAGCTGCGCAGCAGGCTGATCCACACAGTGGGCGGCGCGAAGTAACTGGTGGCGTGGTGGCGCTCGATGGTGCGCAGGACCAGTTCGGGTTCGGGGCGGGGCAGGATGATGCTTGTCGCGCCGAGATAGATTGCGGTGGCCAGGAAGTTGTCGAGCTGTGCGCAGTGGTACAGCGGCAGGGAATGGATGACGACGTCGTCGCCAGACATCGAGCCGGCGACGATGGTGCTGATGTACTGCCACATCAAGCTGCGGCTGCTGTGCATCACCCCCTTCGGCCGCGACTCGGTGCCACTCGTGTACATCACCCGGACGAGCTGTTCGTCGCCGAGAAGATGGTCCGGGGCAGTGCTCGTGGCGGCGAGCCAATCGGCGAAATCTGGCCATCCAGAGGGACACTGCTGCCCGGCCGGAGCCAGCGCTGCGGTGACGTGCACTGCGGTGCCGCGGCGCAGCGCGTCCGCCGCCACCGGCGCCAGGTCCGCTTCGACGATGAGCCCGGCAGCATTGCTGTGCGCCAGGATGTAGGTGATCTCTTCGGCGGTGAGCATGAAATTGATCGGGACCAGAACCACGCCGGCACGGGCCGAGGCGAATGTCAGTACCGCGTACTGCCAGCAGTTCCGTGACAACAACGCAAGCCGGTCTCCGACCCGAAGACCGTTGTCGCGCAACGCCGCAGCGGCACGGTCGACCAGGTGGTCGAACTCGGCGAAACTCAGCGACACCTCGCCGTCGACGATCGCTGTCTTGTTCGGCTGTCTGCGCGCCGCCCGGCGTGGAATGTCGGCGAGGCTGTGGCTGCGGGCCCGGGCGATAACGGTGTCCAGGTCATCAGAATCCATGCGGTGAAACGTATGTAGCGCACCGAGTTGCTCGCAGGATCGTATCCCGCTCAGAGGTCAAAGCAGCGGCGGCGAAAGGGCGGTCCCTTCGATACTCGATTGCATGACCGCCGCGACCGAATCGTCCTCACCTGTAGCCAGCGCTGCTGACCCTGACGCCCTGCGTGCACACCTGATGCAGGCAGATCCCGGTGTCCTCGTCGCTGTGCTCGCACAGATGACCGGCGATGCATCGGTCGTCGATCGGTACGCCCCCAAGATCGATCACGTGCAGGACCCGCCTGAGCGGGCGGGGACCACCGATCCCGAAACCATGCACGCGCTGGTCGGCGAGATCAGCACTGCGCTCGTCGACTTCCGGCCCGAGGACGCGGCCGGCGCAGACCGCGACCTGTTCACCCGGGTGCTGCCGCTGGCGGTGGGCGGTCCGGTAGATGACGAATTCGTCGACCTGCTGATCGAGCAGGGTGGTTTCCGCCCGTCGCAACCTACGCTGCCGCGCACGGTGCCGATTCCCCAGACCACTTCCATGGCCATCATCGGGGCCGGGTTGGCCGGCATCGCGGTAGCACTGGCGGCTGCCGAGGAGGGCGTCCAGTTTCAGATTTTCGACCGCAACAGCGAAGTCGGGGGTACGTGGCTGACCACCACGTACCCGGGCATCGGCGTTGACACCCCGTCGGCCTACTACTCGCTGTCGCGTGAAGTGAACCCGGAATGGTCCAGCTATTACCCGCAGGGCGCCGAGTACCAGGCTTATCTCGTCGCGCTCGCGGACAAGCACGAGCTGCGCAAGCACATCCGGTTCGGCACCGAGGTGGAGGCGTTGCGGTGGGATGAAAGTCGTCAGCAGTGGCAGATTCATTCGCGCGGCGCCGACGGAAGCACGACGGTTGACCATGCCAGTTTCGTCGTAACCGCGGCCGGCTACCTGAATCGTCCCCGCTTTCCCGATCTCGAGGGCCGGGAGAGCTTCGGCGGCATCAGCATTCACTCGGCGCAGTGGGATCCCGCGCTGGACCTGACGGGCAAGAAGGTGGCGATCATCGGTGCCGGCTGCACCGCGGTGCAGATTGTCGATGCCTGCGTCGACCAGGTCGAACACCTCACCGTGTTCCAGCGGCAGCCTCATTGGGTCGCTCCCCGCAAGCGGTTGTCCGACGACGTCCCGGAACATCGCCGCTACCTGGGGCGGGTGCTGCCGTTCTACGCCATGTGGAACCGGGTCAAGTCGTACTGGGCCACCGCCGACAACAACTACCCGGTCATCCTGCAGGACCCGGAGTGGTCCAAGAACCATTTGTCGATCTCGCCCGCCAACGACGTGCTGTTGCAGATGTGCACGGACTACATCAACCAGATGTTCGGCGCCGGAACAGAATTGGCCCGCAAAGTCACGCCCGATTTCGCCCCGTACGGCAAGCGGATCATCCGCGACCCCGGCGGCTACTATGCCGCGTTGACCCGTGATCACGTCGACGTCGAAGCCAGCGAGCCGGCCGCGGTGAACGCCGATGGGATTGTCACGCACGACGGCCGACAGATCGACCTCGACGTCATCATCTACGCCACCGGCTACCACCTGGACTTCCTGTCGACGATCGACATCCGCGGTCGCGACGGCCGGGCGTTGTCCGCTGAGTGGGGCGACAGTCCGCGTGCCTACCGAGGTGGCACGGTCCCGGGCTTCCCCAACCTGTTCATCACGTCAGCACCGAATTACAGCCCAGGCCACGGCGCGGGCGCCAACTTCTCGATGGAGGTGCTGGCGCACTACATCATCGAGTGTCTGCAGCTGATGGCGCTGCGCGGCGTGCCGACCATGGAGGTCACGCGCAATGCGTACGACGAGTACGTCGAGGGCATCGACGAGACGATGCGCGGCACCGTGTGGTGCCATACGCCCAACGCCCACACCTACTACCGGTCCGGTTCAGGGCGCGTCGTGGTGGCCACACCATATCGACTGGTCGACTTGTGGCGTCAGCACCGGGCACCCATCGAGGAAGACTTCATCCTGCAATGACAAGGCTCTTGGCCGGTAAGACCGCACTCGTGACGGGCAGTAGCCGGGGGATCGGACGGGCAATCGCACAGCGGCTGGCGGCCGAAGGGGCCACGGTCGCGGTCACCGCGCGCGGGCATGGTCCGTCAGCGTCGGTGCGCGCCGGCGTGAGTGAGATGATCCCGGGCAGCATCCAGGAAACCGTGCGGCTCGTCGAAGACGCCGGCGGTTCGGCCTTCGGCGTGCCGGCGGATCTCGAAGACCCCGACGCGCGTGGCGGCCTTGTCGAGGCGGTCCTGGAACGGACCGGGCGCATCGACATCTTGGTCAACAACGCCGGTTTCGCCGACTATGCCGTGGTCGAGGACATGCCGATGGCAACCTTCGACCGGACAATCGACCACTACCTGCGCATCCCGTTCGCCCTGACGAAAGCCGTTGTGCCGCACATGAGAAGCCAGGGTGCGGGCTGGATCGTCAACATCGGCTCGGTTACCGGGGTGGCCCCGGCGCGGCCGTATCGGGACTACAACAAGACCGCCGGCGATGTCATCTACGCATCGTGCAAGGCGGCTCTGCACCGGTTCACCCAAGGGGTGGCAGCCGAGTTGGTCGATGCGAACATCGCCGTCAACTGTGTGGGTCCGTCCACTGCGGTGCGTACCCCTGGCGCCGCCGCGCTCATTCCCGAATCGTTTCCCACCGAGCCGGTCGAATATCTGGCAGAGACGGTGCTGGCCATGTGCCACGCGCCCGCCGCGGAGCGGACGGGTCTGGTGGCGTTCAGCTTGCACTACCCATGGTCCCAACAATTGCCGGTGCACTCGCTGGACGGCGGCGCGGTTCTGCCGCCGCTGCAACCGCCGGCATCGGCCAATCCGAACATCCTGCCCGCCGGGGTTTAGCGGCCCCGTCAGCGCAGCACCGGCGTGGTCAGCTCACAGAAGCTGTGGCACAGACGATCTCGGATGATCACGTCGGTGGTTTCCGGGTCGAACCAGCGGTCGACGACCGCCCAATGGATAGGGTGCATCAGGTACGGCCCCATCAGCCCGTCGACGTCGGTGAATTCCTGCTCGAACACGTGCGTCCACGGGCTGGTACCGATAGCGGTGTCGACACGACTGAGCTGCCACGCCGCGATGGTCGAAACATATCTTGGCATCGAAGCCAATTCGCGTTCGAAGTCGGCAATGGTGTCGGCGTCGACGCCGGGGTCGACACGCAGCAGTAGTGCGCGGTACACGGTGCCGCTACCGCTGCGTGTCGGGGTTCCGCGATAAGTCGCGCCGTTGACGTGCATGATCGCCGGATCGGCCAGAATGTTGTCGAAAGTGCTTTGCCGCCAGGAAGCCTGGTCTGCGAAGCGTAGATGGACCAGGATGTCGCCACCATTGCGTGAGCCCGACAGCGTCGGTTCCACCACATACGCGAGTGCGCCGCTGTCGTGGGCTGCCGCGCGCAAGTTCTCCAGGATTCGTACCCGATCGGATTCGTCGACGTCGATCAGGCGCGTCACGCCGACGGTGGCACCCTCTGCTGCCGGTTGTGGTTGCCGCGCAACGACATCACCTGCGGGGGCCACGTTTTCGGGAGACGCGGCCACGCTGCGGTTGCGTTCGACAATGAGGCCGGCCACGCTGTCCCACCACTGTGCCAGTGTCGGATCGCCGCGACCCTGCCATGTCATCTGCCACCACGCCTGCGGGCTGGGCAGGGACCAGGTGATGGTGACGACGTTGGTTCGGTCGTCGAACCAGATCGGTGGACTGACCAGAATGTCCCACATGGTCATACCGCGCTCGATGGCGCCGGGGGCGTATCCGGCGAGATAGGCGTCGATGAATTTCTGGGCACACCCGGGTGCGGTGACCACGCGGTCGATGACGAACACTTCGTCCATGGGTAGAGGCTAGGCGCAGAGGGCGTTGCGCGGTCCGCCTCTTCCCGGTTACCGGGAACGGATCTTTGCTCCTCGGTGATGGGCGGCAATGGTGATCCCATGGGCGACAACCCCTTTGAACCTGCGCAGCTCGGACCGGTGGTGCTGCGGAATCGAATCATCAAAGCGGCGACCTCGGAGGGGCGCTCGCCCGACGGTGCGGTCACCGATGATTTGATCGCCTTTCATCGTGCCTTCGCCGAGGGCGGCGTCGGGATGACGACCGTCGCGTACTGTTGCGTCTCTCCCGAAGCCGCGAGCGCGCCGGGACAGATCGTCATGAGTGCAGCTACATTGCGAGGTCTGCGCCGGTTGACCGATGTCGTACATGCTGGTGGAGCGGCAATTTCGGCCCAACTGGGGCACGCCGGGGTGGTGGCGCCCAAGAAGCTCACCGGTGTTACCGCGGTGGCGCCGAGCAGGTTCATCAACCCCACATCTTTCGCGTACTGCCGCGCGATCAGCGTCGCGGAAATTCAGACCGTCATCCGGCAGTTCGGGGCAGCCGCCCGTATCGCGGTGGATGCCGGTTTCGACGCGGTCGAGCTTCATTTCGGCCACCTGTACCTGCCCAGCTCATTCCTGAGTCCGCTCATCAACCGCCGCACAGATCGGTACGGTGGGTCGATCGACAACCGGTCTCGACTGGTTCGTGAGATCGCTCAACACGTCCGGACAGTTGTCGGCGGCCAGATCGCGGTGATCGCCAAGCTGGACATGGATGACGGTTTACCCGGCAGCATCTGGATCGACGAAGCACTGCGCACGGCACAACTCCTCGATGCCGACGCCACGCTTGACGCCATCGAGCTGACCCAAGGTTCCTCGGTCTACAAACCGATGTATCTGTTCCGTGGCGATGTGCCGGCCAGAGAGTTTTCGAAAGTGATGCCCGCCGCGCTGCGCCCCGCCATCCGACTGTTCGGCAAGCAAGCGATGGGCATGTACCCCTACCGGGACTTGTACATGCTCGACGCCGCTCGGCAATTCGTCCCGCTGATGAAGAACACCAAACTCGTTCTGTTGGGCGGCATTACCAACCGTGAACACATCGAGACCGGCATGCGGGAAGGGTTCGATTTCTTCGCCATGGGGCGGGCGCTGCTTCGTGAACCCGACCGGGTGAACACCATGATGACGGAGCCGGATTCACGCAGCCGTTGCACCCACAACAACAAGTGCATGGTGACCGTGTTCGGGCGCACCCATTGCGTCCTCGACCCCGACCAACGCTACGGAGTCGCCCAGCGGCTCACTGACGACCGGCGGTGAACTGCCTGCAGCGACCGGGAACCACCTTGGTGCGGGCCGAATTCCATGTTGCGCCAGATGCGGGACGCGGTGATCCGCACCGGCGCGGCCAGCCGCTGATCCAGCGTGATTCGGTCGATCGGCCCGCACACGGATACCGCCGCGAGCGGCTGACCGGGCAGTCCGATGGCTGCCGCCACGCAGCCGATCCCCAGTAGTGATTCCTCGCGGTCGAACGCCACGCCACGTTCGCGAGTCTTCGCCAGTTCGACCGCCAATTGCTGGGCGCCGGTAATGGAGAAACGAGTTTGGCGCCTGCTGAAATCGACTTCTGTGCAGTCGCTTTCGGCAAGCATGGCCTTTCCCAGCGCAGTACAGTGCGCCGGTACGCGATTGCCGACCGAGGTGTGGACGAGATCAGTCAGGTGATCGCCGATTCGCTCGAGACAGATGACATCGGAGCCGTCGAGGACAGCCAGATGTACTGCCAAGCCCGTGGCCCGCTGCAGACTGCGCAGGAGGGGCAGCGCGGCCTGGTGAATGCGGCCCTGATGCAGGGCCAACGACCCCAGCTCGACCAAGCGGGTCCCGAGTTCGTAGTCGAAACCTTCCCGCCGGAGCCAGCGCAGGTGCACGAGTCGCTCGAGCATGCGGTGCACAGATGAACGCGGAAGACCGGTGCGGTGCACGATCTGCACCATCGTCAGCGGTGTCTTGCCGTCGAAGGCATCCAGCACCAGGGACATCCGGTCAATGGCGGCGATCGGCGTTTCACCGCGGTTCACGACGGTCGTTGTCATGAGGCGCTCCCAGAGGTCGATAGTCAAAAAAGGACTATGACTATTTTTACCATACGGTGTGCGCGCTGTCACACACTGTGGTTTGAGTTCGAAGGATGCCCGCTCAGCGGATATTCGTCCCATCCCGGGACCGGTGCCCCGTAACTTCTTGCTGGTAAAGGGATCACAACCACGTCCGCCGGCACTGCCGGTGGCGTCTGGTCCGGCAGCCGCGTTGGCAAGGGCAGGTATGAAATCAACGATGTCGGCCATGGCGTTGGTCGCCGCCGCATGGACGGTGATGCCGCTGGCGCACGCGGATATCCCCCACGGGAACTTCGAAGTCAGGATCTCCGGCCGGCATGACTTTCACACCTGGCTATGGGCGCTGTCGAGTTGTCAGAGCGACTGCGTTCACGTCCAGGCGATCCCACAACCGGTGGCGAGGGCCTTTCCCTACCAGGGCGACGCGCATCTTCACGACGGACGGCTGACGCTCACCGTTGATGTGCCGGATGGATTGCGTTGCGGCGATGTCTATTACGGCCCGGTGATACCGACCCGGGATACCTATTCGTGGGATGTGACCACCATGTCCGGCACACTGTCATCATCGTTCGCCACCGGCTGCGACGGAGCGCCCGCGGGCACATTGACCTATCCGTTCGACCTCGTGCAGATGTAGTTCGGAAGCTGCTACCCGCGGGCTGCGGACCTCCCGGCGCGGCGACCGTAGAAGCTGCCGTCGCCGAGAGACACCCCGCTGGCATAGCCCCATGCGGCGAGGCCCGCGGTGCAGCGTCCGGCCGCGAACAGGCCCGGAATGGGTTCGCCGCTGACATGGAGCACCTCGGCGTCGAGCGTGGTGTGCAGGCCCCCGAGCGTGAATCCGCCGGTGCTGTCGCGAAGGTCGATGGCGCCCACCGGGGACTTGATCGGCTTGAGCCACTGCGCCTTCTTGTGCAAGAGCGGATCTTCGCCGCGGGCCGCCCCCTCGTTATAGGCATCGACGGTGGCCTGCAAGGAGTTCGGCGGTAGCCCGATCTCGGCCTCCAGATCGGCGACGGTGTCGGCGACCCATGTGGGCGGCCGCATCATCAGCTGTGGCGTCACCGAAGCCATCGCCTCCTCTTGGGCGTCGCCGTCGATGATCAGATAAGCGGTGTTGTTCTGGTGGTACAGCGTCAGCTGGCCGGCCCGGCCGGGATAGGTGTCCTCGGCGACATAACGCTGACCCCGTTCGTTCACCAGAATGCCCGCACCAACTGCTGGGGGTCGATGAACAGGGCGACCTCGGTGGCGTCCATGTGGGCCAGGTCAGCGCCGACAGCCTGCGCCATCCGGATGGCCTGTCCGTCGTGCTGCTCGATCGAGGCAGCCGGCCGTCCGGCGATGCGGGGCGCGTACTGGGCGACCATGGCGTCGTTGTAGGCGAAACTGCCGGTGGCCAGGACCACTCCACGGCGCGCCCGGATGTCCATCGTCGTGCCGTAACGCCGGGTCCGGATGCCGACCACGCGGCCGTCGGACTCGGTGATCAGCGACTGCACCCGGACGTCGTACAGCGAACGGGCACCGGCCCCGGTCGCGGTGTCGACGAGGCCTTTCATCAGCATGAAGCCCGCGCTGGATTCGCCCTGCTTCTTGTTCTGCATCCGCGGCACATGCCCGCGCGGCGCCGGTGTGGCGATGGTGTTGAACGGATAGGAGTTCTCGCCGCCGCTGTACATGAGCCCCTGATCGCCCATCGGCTCCCAGCCGGGCTCGCCGAAGAACTCGGCCTTGAACGGCACCCCGCAGCCCACGAGCCAATCGAAGTGCGCGACGCTGCCCGTGCAGTAATCGGCGATGCGCGTGGCGTCTGCGCCTGGACCCATGGCCGCATTCAGAAACGCAGCCATGTTGTCGACCGAATCCTCGAAGCCACAGGCCTTTTGGATGTCGGTGCCGCCGCCCAGGTAGATGAAACCGCCCGCCATCGAGGCGGCACCGCCCCAGGACCCGGTGCGTTCCAGCACCAGTACGTCAGCCCCGGCGCGGGCCGCCTCGACCGCGGCTGCCGCGCCGGCTACGCCATACCCGGCGATCACGACATCGGCCTCGTCGGCCCACCCGGTGATCTCACCGGCCGGGATCGGGCGGGTGCTTTCAGTTGGTGTCATGGTTGCATCGCCTTCGGTAGATCGGTGACCCACTGGTGACCCCAGTAGCTGTCCGCAGTGATTTCCTCTGCTGTGTAACAGGTTTCGTCGACTCTCATGCCCTCGGTGCCGAACTCGATATCCCAGTCGCCGGGGGCGCGCACGTAGAAGGACACCATCTTGTCGTTGGTGTGGCGGCCTAGCGTGGACGACAGCTGGAAGCCTTCGGCATTGACCCGGTCGAGGGCCTGGCCGACGGCGTCGAGGGTTTCGACTTCGACCATGAGGTGAATGAGGCCGGGATCGCGCAGGTTCTGCGCGGGGCAGATCGCCAGGCTGTGATGACGCTGGTTCACGCCCATGAACCGCACCCGGACTGGTCCGAATTCCGGTGGCACCGGGACACGGAATGCGCCGCGGGACTTGAATCCCAGAACTTCGGTGTAGAACTCGAACAAGCTGTCGACGTCGAGCGCGGGGAGCACGACGTGTCCCAGGCCCTGGTTGCCGGTGACGAACTTCGCTCCGTGCGGCGTGATGACGGGGGAGTGGTCGAGGACGGGGCCGTGAAACACCTCGAGTGCGGTACCGGCGGGATCCTCGAAAGCGATGACCTCTTCGACGCGTCGGGCATCGGCTTCCGCGAACCCTAGCTGATTGAACGGCACTCCGGCGGCCTCGAGCGCACCCTTGACCTGCTGGAGGTCGGCGTGGTCGCGCACCTCCCAACCGATGGTCATGATCTTGTCGGATTCGCCGGGCACGACGACGATGCGCGCGGCACGTTCGTCCATCCGCAGATACAGCGCGGACTCGTCGGGTCCGCTACCGGTCGCGAAGCCGAGGACGTTGAAGGCGAAGTGGCGCCAGCGTTCGATGTCTGAGGCGGCGACGGTGACGTAGCCGAGGCTCTTGATCAATCCCACGGGTGTTCTCCTGTCAGATCATCGCCCGCAGCGGCCCCTGCGGGTCCACGCCGAGGGAACTCAGGGCCGAGGCGTGGTAGACCGTGCCCGGTACGTGGATGGCGTGCGCCTGGCCGACGTGCACATCCCGCCAATACCGTTGCAGCGGCTTGTCCATCCGCGCGGCGTTGCCCCCGCATCGCGCGAATACATCATCGACCGCCGAGACGGCGCGCCATACGGCTCGCACCTGGGTGCGCCGGCCGGCCGCGCGGTCCTCGAACGACACTTCCGTGCCGGCGGCGACCATGTCGTAGATCCGGTCGACGTTGGCCAGCAGCTCTTGCCGGGCGGCGTTGATGTCGGCGGCGGCCTCACCAAAGGCATACATGACGTAGGGGTCATCTTTGATCGAGACTCCGCTGGAGTTCACGCGCTCGCGTTGGTAATCGAGTGCGGCGGCCAGGGCACCTTCGGCGATGCCGATGACGGCCGACGAGATGCCGAGCGGGAACATGGTCGACCACGGCATCAGGTACAGCGTCTCGGTCATCCCGGCCTCGCGTTGGGCGGTGCCGTCCATGACCTTCATCGCGTCCATGGTGCGGTAAGTGTGGACGAAGGCGTCCTTGACGATGACGTCCTTGGAGCCGGTGCCGCGCAGGCCCACCACGTTCCAGGAGTCCTGGACGATCTCGTAGTCGCTGCGGGGCAGGATCATGTGCAGCATCTGCGGCGGCATCAGTGGCTTGCCCTCGGCGTCACCCACCATCGCGCCCAGGAAGATCCACTCGCAATGGTCGGTGCCCGAGCTGAACTGCCAGCGGCCGTTGAAGATGTAGCCACCGTCGACGGGTCGGGCGACGCCCTGTGGCGCGTAAGGGGAGGCGACCCAGGTGTCGACATCGTCGGCCCAGATTTCGGACGCGACTCGTGGGTCTGCGTAAGCGAGCTGATACGGATGGACGCCGACGACGCCGTTGATCCAGCCCGCGGACGGATCCAGTGCGGCGGTGGCCATCACGGTCTCGGCGAATTCACGCGGGTGGACTTGCAGTCCGCCGTGGGCCTTCGGCTGCAGCAGTCGAATGTTGCCGGCCAACTTCATCAATTTGACCGTCTCGTCGGTGAGCTGCCCGGCCCGTTCTGCCTCGGGGCCCTGGGCGCGCAGTTGGTCGGCGATCTCGCGCACCCGGTCGATTACCCGGTCGGTCATCTTGTCGTCCTATCGTTTCAAAGGCTGCCACTGATGGTCCGTCGGTGGACTTTCGGTTGGTGAGAACCGTTCCCGGTGAGCGGAAAATGTTGTGGAGCAGCGGTTTTTCTAAAACTTGATGTGCAGTTCGTCTGATACTGGTGTGGCCTGGCAGGCCAAGATCAGACCGTCGGCGAGGTCCTCTGCTTGCAGTACTTCGGAGGCTGCCATGTCGACTTGGCCACCGAGCACGGTCGCCGCGCACGATCCGCACTGGCCTTCCCGGCACGAGTAGGGCACGTCGAGGTCTGCCGCGATCATCGTGTCGACCAGTGTTGCGCGCCGCGGCCATCGCAATTGGTGGCTCGCGCCGTCAAGGTCGATCCGTACCGTTGCAGCGTCCCCGCCATCGGAATGATCTGCTGCGGAACTCATCTCATTGGCAAACGGGTCGCTCGAGAGGGACTGGAACACCTCGAGATGGATGCGCTCACGTGGCACCCCGGCTTCGCTCAGGGCCTCCTTGACGACCGACATGAACGCGGCAGGACCGCAGATGAACGATTCGAAGGTCGCGGACCCGGAAAAGACGGTGCGCGCAAATCCGGTCAGCTGCGCGCGAGTCGGCAACCCCTGCACCGATTCCAACCAGTGCAATACCGTCAAGCGACCGGCGTAACGCGCAGCCAGTTCGCGGAGCTCAGCCGCGAAGATCACCGAACGCTCGTCACGGTTGGCGTAGCACAGCACCACTCGTCCGGAACCGGATGCCATCGCTGATTTGAGGATCGACATGACAGGGGTGATACCGCTTCCGGCGGCCCACAACAGAAAGTCGGTGTCGAGCGAGGACGGTGTGAAGACTCCGGCCGGCGGTAGCACTTCGATGGTTCCGCCAGCAGAAACGTTGTCGCACAACCAGTTCGACCCGTATCCGCCCACAGTCCGCTTGATCGTGACCTTCAGTTCGGAATCGGTGTGCGGGGAACTCGCCAACGAGTAGCACCGGGCCACCGAGCCGGTCTGATCGCTCGGGATGCGCAGCGTCAGAAACTGCCCTGGACGGTAGGTGAAGCGGTCGCGCAGCTGTTCAGGGACCGTGAACACCAATGACCGAGCGTCGGGACTCTCTTCAACGACATCGGTCACCGCTAGCAATACACCTCGGCCTGCGCTGACGATTTCGGTGCCGGCTTCGACATCGTTCATGTGCTGAAAGTCTGGGACGACAAAGGCACGCACCCAACCGGTCTCTCCGATGAGCGGGATCCCTGCATTGGTTTCCGATCACCGGGAATCGCCGAAGAATCGGCTTGGAAGCGGTACCTACCGTTGCAGGTGTGAGCAGGAGATCGAAGCCTGATTCAAACGACGCCGAGACCGGTGGGCACGCAGTGTGACGGGGAGAAGCGCATGAGTGCGCTGCGGCTCGCAGGCAAAGTCGCAGTCATCACGGGTGCTGCGCGCGGAATCGGCCGCGCACAAGCGGTGCGGTTCGCCCAGGAGGGAGCCGACATCATCGGGCTCGACCTGTGCGGGCCTGTCGAGACCGTCTCGGTTCCCTACAGCACTCCGGCCGACCTCGAGGAGACGGCCAGGCTGGTCGCACAGGCCGGCGGCCGGATCCACACCGAGATCGTCGACGTCCGCGACCTCAAGGGGATGCAGGCCGCGACCGACCGGGGCGCCGATGTGTTCGGTGGACTCGACATTGTCTGCGCGACGGCCGGAATCACGTCCCGTGCGATGACCGTCGATCTCGGTGAAGACGCCTGGCGCACCATGCTCGACGTCAATCTGACCGGAGTGTGGCACACCTGCAGGGCCAGCGCCGAACACCTCATCGCACGCGGTGGCGGCGCCATGGTGCTGACGAGCTCAATCGCCGGCGTGCGCGGCCTTGTCGGGGTAGGCCACTACACCGCCGCCAAGCACGGGGTGATCGGACTGATGCGCAGCTTCGCGCACGACCTGGCGCCGCACGCCGTCCGCGTGAATTGCATTCTGCCCACCAACGTCGATACCCCGCTCATCCAGAACGACGTCGTCCGGACTGCTTTCCGTCCGGACCTGGACCGACCTCCCACGCGGGACGAGTTCGCCGAAGCCGCGCGACGGATGAACCTCCTGTCCATCCCGTGGGTTGAAGCGATCGACGTCGCAAATGCGGCGCTGTTCCTGGCCTCCGACGAGGCTCGCTACGTCACCGCGATCACGTTGCCCGTTGACGCGGGCGCCACGCAAAGATAACTCCGACAAAAGGATTCACGATGATCGATGTTGCCAAGTACGGGCCGTGGGCAGTTATTGCCGGTGGATCAGAGGGCGTGGGAGCCGAATTCGCCGTGCAGCTCGCGCGGGCGGGTTTGAACCTGGTACTGATCGCGCGCAAACCGGGGCCGCTCGAGGAGACCGCGGCACGCTGCCGCGAAATCGGCGTCGAGGTTCGCGTGGAGTCCGCTGACCTCCTCGATCCACAATCGGTTGCCCGGATTTGCGAGGGCACCGCTGACCTCGAAGTGGGATTGTTGATCTATAACGCAGGCGCGAGCACGTGCAACGAGCTGTTCTTGGAGACCGACCTCCGCGAGTTTCAAAAGGTCACCGACCTCAATGTCACGCGGATGCTCGAATTGGTCCAGTACTACGGCCGTCCGATGGCGGCTCGTGGCCGCGGAGGCATCATGCTCGTCGGATCGCTTGCAGGCTACATGGGCGCGTGGAGGCACACGATTTATGCTGGCGCCAAGGCTTTTTCCCGGATGTTCGCCGAGAGCCTCTGGCTGGAACTGCGCGAACACAATGTGGATGTATTGGAATTGGTGCTCGGTGTCACGCGGACGCCGGCGATGGAGCGAATCGGCCTCAATTTCGATGCGCCCGGCATCCTGGTCAACGAGCCCGCTGACGTCGCCGCAGAAGGTCTCGCACACCTTGCCGATGGGCCGGTCTGGGTGGCGGGCGGTAACGTGGGCCGCGCAGAAGCCAACAGTGCCCCGGACAGATCGCGGGTGGTGCTGGAATCGCATGAGGCGATCAGAGCCCTGATTGCCGGGGCACATTGACGTGCGGTTGGGTTTGTCCACGCCGGTAGTGGTGCAGCAGCCCGGAATCGCCAGCGACTGGGAATCCACCGCCGGCATCGAGGATCTGGTTCAGATTGCTTCCGCTGCTGACGAATTGGGTTTCGAGTATCTGACGTGCTCGGAACACATTGCCGTTCCGTCGGCGGATGTCGCCAACCGTGGTGCGGTGTATTGGGATCCGCTGGCCACCTTGGGTTATCTTGCCGCGCACACCAGCCGAATCAGGATGGCCACTGCGGTGCTGGTCCTCGGATACCACCATCCGTTGGAGATCGTGAAACGCTACGGCACCCTCGATCGGGTGAGCGCGGGGCGACTGATACTCGGAGTCGGAATCGGCTCTCTGGAAGAGGAATTCGCGCTGTTGGATGCGTCGTGGGCGCAGCGGGCCGCACGCGCGGATGACGCGATTTGCGCTCTTCGAGCATCGCTGTCCAGTGCGATACCGCAATACCATGGACGGTTTTATGACTTCCAGGGCATGACTGTGCTGCCGCACGCTGAACAGCGGCAGGTCCCACTGTGGGTCGGCGGACGCGGTGCGGCGTCACTGCGACGGGCAGTACGTCATGCGGACGGATGGATGCCTTTCGGGCTTGATCCGCATGACGTATCTGACATGTTGGCCATCGTCGAACGTCAGCCGGGTTTTGAGGTGGTGCTGTCCACTGTGGTTGACCCAGAGGGTGATCCGGCCGGCACGCGCGCCCAATTGGAAGTCCTGCGCGACGCCGGGGCCACGGCCATCAGCTGCGTGGTCCGGGCAAACAGTGCGTCGCACTACTGCGATCAGTTGGTCCGTTTGCATGAATTGGAGAAGGAAGTATGACCGAAGCCGAGGTCTTGTCACGTCTGCGGCAACTCGAAGATCAGCTGGAGATCGCGAAAGTCATTGCCACGTACGGTCCTTCAGTCGATTCGGGCGACGCCGACCGAGCCGCGCGGCTGTGGGCTGTCGGCGGAACCTACGACGTAGAGGGCTGGCAGATGACGGGCCGTCAGGGGGTACATGACATGGTCAGCTCCCCATCACACCAGGACCTCGTCGCTCAGGGGTGTTGTCACTTCCTGGGACCTGCTGTGATCGCCTTGGACGGCGACGCCGCAGTGGCCGTCTGCGAATCGCTGGTACTGCTGCGCCAGAGCGGTTCAGACTCCAGCGGCGACGACCATTACCGAGTCTGGCGTGCCACCGCAAATCATTTCGTACTCAACAGAATTGCGGGCAAGTGGCAGATCACCGCACGGACGAGCAGGCTCCTCGATGGTGACCTATTTGTTCGCACACTGCTCGGAGCCGGTCTGGACGGCGTGTCGCCACCGACGCACGAACGGGGGTAGACCGGCTCCGGTGCCGGGAGGTTGCGTCGCCCTGCGCGGGTCAAAGATCGCCTTGCACCCAGCGGGTGGCCCCGTCGACAGCAACGCAGCTCAAGAACAACCCGTCCGGTGCCTGGGCGACGTCGTTGACGAATTGAGGGCAGGGTGAGCCCTCGACCTTGATACCCCGCATCGGTGGCGAGCGAAAATAGCGCGGTTCATATCGCCGCGGAGAGCCGCAGAACACGAGTCGGCCCCATGACGTGGTGCCGAAAACGAAATGCGACGTGTCGCCACAGGGGGCTCCCAACACCACCCCGGGGGAGATGCCGGGCGTGCAGTAGGCGTCCTCGCACGAGGCAGGGGTGTCAGCGGTCGCCACGGGCGGCGGGCCAAGGGTGAGCGCGCCGGCGGCGATGGCCAGCAGCAGTTGCTTGCGCATGGGGCTCCCGAGGTCGTTGATGTGTTCTTCCGATTCAGCTCTACCGAGTTCAGGGAACCCGGCGATACGTGGCCGACCGGTGAGCGGAACCAGCCGCGGCGGCGAGGTCGCCGGCGGCCACAGATCGGCATGTGACAGCGACCACAGCATATGGTAAAAAACTCAGTATTCCTATTTTGACTATTCGAGCGATGAGCCTGGAGGGTTTCGATGACGCTGACCGTCGATATGGCTGCCGAGATGCCTAGCAACGTGATTGATCGGGTTTCCCTGGTGTTGGACGCGTTCGATGGGTCGGGAAGTCTCACCTTGGCACAGATAGTTCGTCGCACCGGGCTGCCCCGCTCGTCCGCGCACCGCATGCTCGAGCGCCTGGTGAACCTGCGCTGGCTGAGTCGTGACGGGTTCGATTACGAGCTCGGCGTGCGTCTCGTGGAGCTGGGAAACCTTGCGCTGCAACAGGACCGAATCCACCGGGCTGCCATTCCGCTCCTGCGTGATCTGCACCGGGCCACCGGGTTGGTGGTGCATCTCGCCATATTGGACGGCTCTGACGTCGTATACCTGGAGAAGATCGGCGACGAGGTGCGAGCTGCAATCCCGACACGGGTCGGCGGCCGCCAACCCGCCCAATGTACCGCCGTCGGTAAGGCGATCCTGGCCTATCGCGACTCTGCTGACGTTGACCTCGCGAAACGACGAACCCGGTACTCGGTCGCCACGAGTGCCCAGCTCGCTGCCGAACTGGACAGGGTCCGCGCCCACGGTGTGGCCACTGAGAGGGAAGAGTCTCTTCGCGGGTTCGGCTGCGTCGCAGCACCGATCGGACCCGTGGGCGAAGCCGTGGCCGCGGTGTCCGTGTGTGGCCCCATGTCAAAGATGACGTTCGACCGGCGGTTGGTGACGCCCGTGCGGATGACCGCCACGGCGGTATGGCGCAACGCCGAAAGCGTCCGCGAGCATGCCACGCCCACGCTCGTGCGCCCCCTGTGGGGCGGAATCACCGCGCACAACGCGGAGCTGCGCGCGTCTGCGATGCGGCCCGCATGAGCCTCGATCCACAAGTGGCGGACCTGATCGAGGCTCTCGATGGGGGATTTCCCAAGGTATCCACGATGACCGGCGCGGAGGCCAGGGCCGCGATTCGCGCGCGGTTCGTGCCGAACCCGCAGCCCGAATCGGTCGCCGTCGTCCGGGATGACCGGGTGTCGGTCGACGGTGGTCATGTGGATGTCCGGATCTACCGGCCGGAAGCGTCCGGACCGCTGCCGGTTCTGGTGTACGCGCACGGTGGCGGCTTCGTCTTCTGCGATCTGGATAGCCACGACGGACTGTGCCGGAATCTGGCGAATCTCATTCCGGCGGTGATCGTTTCGGTTGCATACCGATTGGCTCCAGAGCACCGGTGGCCTACGGCTGCCGAGGATGTATATGCGGTGACCCGCTGGGTGTCCGAACACGCGGGTGACCTCGGTTCAGATGTCCAACGAGTTGCGATAGGGGGCGACAGCGCGGGCGGAAATCTCGCTGCCGTGGTCGCACTGATGGCGCGTGATCGCGGCGAGCTGTCCATCGCCGCGCAGATGCTGCTGTACCCGGTGATCGCCGCGCAGTTCGACACCGACTCCTACCGTCGGTTCGGAGCGGGCTACTACAACCCACGTGAAGCGCTGCAATGGTATTGGGATCAATACGTTCCCGAGCAAAGTGATCGCAGCCACCCGTACGCATCCCCGCTGTGCGGTCGTCTCGAAGGATTGCCTCCGGCCGTCGTGGTGGTCGCCGGTTGCGATCCGCTCAAAGATGATTGCCTGGCGTACGCAGATGCACTGCGGGATGCCGGCGGTGCCGTTCAGCAGTTGTTCTTCGCCGGCGGCATACATGGCTTCATGACGATGCCCATGTTCGACATCGCGCATGCCGCCCGTCGACAGGCAAGCCGCGCGCTGGGCGAGTTGCTTCGTCGCTAGTGGCGTTTGGATACCGAACCGGGCGCACTCTCGATCAGTGCGCCCGGTTCTGTGCGCATTCTGAACGGCTATCCCTCATGCCGATGACGACTAGATCGGATCAAATGACGAAATACGCCAGACCCCATTGTTTTTCGTGAGTCCGACCTTCACGCTGCTGGCCGACTGCGTCGGTTCGGGATTTTCACGACTGGTGGTGGTTTGGTTCAGGAAGATCAGGACGTGTGCGCTGTCTGCGTGGGCGTCGATCGTGGCGGCACGGACGACCGACGCGACAGCGTGAATGTCCTTCTGTTTGGCGGCCGGCGCGACGAACTGGTCGGCGAACTGGCTGTAGTACGTCAGGAAGCCGCCGGTGAGGTGCGAGCGCGCGGCTGCCAGGTCGTGATCCAAACTTGCCGGCGCATAGGACAGTAACGCCACGGCGCCTTCGGATGCGGCCTTGGCGACCTGGGTGGTGGCCTCGGCGCTGGCGCGGTCATTGCGATAAGTGGTGAGGTACGTCGCTCCCGCGGTGCCGGCGCACGCCAGCATGAGGCTCGTGACGGCGATGGACCGCCACCGGCCCGCAAGCCGGCGGGTCAGTGGCTTCGAACGGCGCGGGTTTGACGTGGTTTGGTCCCCCGATACGTCGACGTGTTGCTCGTCAGCGACCGAGGATGCTTCGTCGGGCTGATCACTGTCGACGTCCTCGGGAGTGATGTCGTCGGCGGTGAGTGCTGCCGCTTCTGTGGTCATGGCACGAACTCGACTTTCGACATCTTGAGCTGCGCTCCGTCTCTGATCATGGTGACACTGAGGCGCCAGTTGCGTGGTTGTTGGTTGGTCCCCGCCGTATTGCTCACCGTTGTCGCGGCGGTCACGAGGACCACAGCAGAATCCGGCGTCATCGATTCCACGGCCGCGCTGCGCACCGTGGCCTTTGTCGCCGCCTTTGACTCGCGGGCTACCTGGACGAAATCCTTTGCATCGGCCTGGAAATCGTCACGGAACTGTCCGGTGGAATTGGCGAGGATCTGCTGGACGTTGTCTTCGGCCTTGGTGCCGTCGATCGACATCAGCGTGACGACTGCCTGCGACGCGGCGGCGGCGAATTCTGCCTTCCGCTGCACCTCGCCGGCGAACTGGCGGTCGTAGTGGAACATGTAGGCGGTCGCCGCCAGTGCTGCGACACTTGCCAGGACGGCGACAGTGGCCAATACCGTCTTCAACTTTGGGCGGTGCAACCGCCGCCATCGCCCCGTCGACGACTCCTGCGGTGTACCGGTTTCGGCATCAGCAGGATCCGATGCAGAGTCGGCTACCCGCGCGCGAAGTCCATCGGCGCGTGCGCGCGCTGCTGCGGCCAGTTCTTCTGCGGCGAGTGCTTCGGCCTCCGCCTGGTTGATCAGCCCCGGGTCGACAGGCTGCGCCCAGTCGTCGTCCTCGATGGTGCCTGGGGTGTTCGCCTGTGTCGCGGTATCAACACGGCTGAGTAACCGCATGATCCACCTCCGGTTCCCTGCTGGTCGTGGGTGCTGATGCCCGTTGGTGCCATTCCCGTTCTGGCCATGATGTTTTCGACGCTAATCCGGTCGAGTTCCGAATGGTGAAGGGTTCCCGCCCAGCGGTTGACGGCCGCCCGGTGCTCGATGAGTCACCAATTTCGTAGTGAGCACAGAGCACCGCTGGCGCCGCTCGATCGGTTGACGACCTTCCCATCAACGGTGAGTGTGCAGCGCAGCGTCTGGCCGGGTTGTGATGGCTGACCGGCTGTGGTGGCGGTGACCATTGCCCACCGGTCGGGGTCGACCAGGGTGGCTTCGTGAACCCAGGGCTTTCCGGGTTCGAGGTGCACGTCGTCTCTCGGACTGAATTCATAAGGGTTGTGGCTGTATTCGGCCCAGGTGGGCGGTTGGACATCGCGGTAGTAGATGCCCGCGTTGGTAGTCAGATCGGCCGTGACGGTGTACGTCACGCGGTGCGGCGTCGAGTCGCTGTCTGCGGAAGCGGACTGTGCTGTCGCGGTACCGAAGGCGATCACCAATACTGCGCCTGCCGCTGCCCGGCGTGGTGCTCGATCGATTCGCATCGAAGACTTCCTCCATTGGCGGTAGATCCGTAGTCAACGGTGACACACCGTCGACCCACGCAGGGTGCGATGACCGCCTGGCGGGATTTTGGCTGTCGTCCAATGCGGAAAGTTGGACAGTAGTAGCTGTACCGATTGTGCGGCAGCATCTTTCGATGAGCCGAAGTGGTCGGACTCGCGCCGTCTGGTGTCTACCGACGGGCGGCAAACGGGGTTCGCCGCAAAGGAGCAGGCCTTGCAGATATCAACGACATCGATCGCTGCGACGGCGGTGACCGTCGGGCTGTTGACGGGGTGGGATTGTGGCATCGCCGACGCCTCGAACGACTGGGGTCTCAATGGCACCTATGTCGCAACGTCCAATGGTGAGTGGGCCAAGACCAACGACATCTATCACGACGAGGCGAGTATCCGCAGCACCTGGACGATCAAGACCGAGTGCAGTTATCCGACCGAATGCGCAGGCACGGTCACGAGCGACTGGGGATGGAACGCGCCGATCTACATGAAAAGCGGCGTCTGGTACGTCAAGAAGACGGTCGACAACTGGCAGCCATGCGCAGATGGCACTGCAGGGCCGGGACTTCAGGTTTTCAGGTTCTACCCGGCTACCTCAGATGGGGCCGGCGCGGACCCGACATCGTCGACACTGATGGGCGAGGACTCCACCACCGGAGTCAGCGGCTCGTGCGGAAGTAGCAGGGTCCTCTTCATCACGATGCCCTTCAAGCTGGTCAAGACCGCCTGACCCAGGTACCCACAGCGGGGGCCGGCACGTCCTGAGAACGTGCCGGCCCAACGTTGTTCAATCAGGCGGTGAACAGGTCCCGCCACGTCCGTTCTCCGCTCCGCGGAGCCAGATCCTTCTGGCGGTAGACCTTTCCATCCGGACCCGCGTAGCGTCCGGTGGCTGGGTCATACGTGGCGATGGCGACCGACGGGCCCTTCGAAGTCTCGGGAATGAAGGCGCTCGGAGCCACCGGCGTGGGCGCGGCACCATCCGGCGGCGGGGGCGTGTCCGGTGCGGCCTCGCCGGCCGGCGGTTGACCCGTTGCCGGCCTCGGTGTTCCGTCGAGTGGTCCGTAGATCGTGCTGTCATGATCGACCCGAGAATCCGGCGGGATCCCCTGAGCGAGCAGGTTGGGGTCGATCGGATACGGGCCGAGAGCATGCTGGCGCATCGCCAGGGGCTCGTAAGGCTTGTCGCTATCGCAGATTTCGACTGTGGGAGCGCGCTTTCCGGGGTTGCCCATACATGGGTAGTTCCGCGCCCCGCGTACACCGATCGGCGAATCCTGCGGCAGCTTGCAGTAGAGCCCGTCGGGGGTGTCGACATCACTGGTGTCTTCCGGTGAGCGCCAGGACGACGGCGGGAGGAAGCCGACGGTGCAGGCCGGCGGATCGCCGATGTTCAGGGTGAAATCGCCCAATGCCATGCCCGTCGGATTGTTCTTGGGTGCACCGTAGGACTGGGTGGACGACACTGTCGGTGGCAGCAGCACCAACAGTTGTTCGAGCGACGGGTGGTAGGTCACAGCCACCTGCCCGAGGGTTGTCAGGTTGGCCAAAAGCAGCGGCAGAGTAGGCTTTACCTGGTTGAACAGGCGGGAGCCCTCGTCCGCGGCGCCCGGCCCGTCTTTGAGAAGCGTCCTGACTTGGGGGTCGTTCTGGACGAGTTGCCGGCTGAGTCCGGCGACGCTGTGGGCCCAGGTCCGGATGGCATCGACCGATTGAGCTTGGCCGTCGAGCAAGGGCCTGCTGTCATCGATGAGCGCTCGAGACTGATCGCTGACGCTGTTGGCGTCGGCGATCAATTTCGACGAGGAATCCAAGAGGGATCCGGCGTCGTAACCAGAGCCGTTGAACGCCTTGAATGTTTCGTCGAGCAGCGGGCTGATCTTGTCTTTCGGGATGCTGTCGATGAGCGCACTGGCTTGATCGAGCATCGGTCCGACAGCTTGGGGAATCGATGTTTTCGACGCCGGAATGACCGATCCGTCGTGCAGGTAGGGGCCGGCGTCGTTATGGGGTTGCAGGTCGACATATTGCTCGCCGACGGCGGACACGCTCAGTACCGCAGCGTGCAGGTCCGCGGGAATCTTCGACGCATTGTCGAGCGACAGGGTGGCGACGGCACCGTCACGGGTGGGCCGGACATCGGTCACCTTGCCGACCTGCACGCCGCGGTAGGTGACATTCGAGAACCGGTACAGGCCACCGGTGGCCGGCAGTTGCAGGCTGACCGTCATGCGCCCGAGCCCCAACAGGGTGGGTGCCTGCAGGTAGACGACCAGCATCACTGCCATACCGATGATCGAGGCGGCCGCGAAGAGGCCGAGCTGAATGCGTACGAAGCGGGTGAGCATCAGTTGCTGCCGCCGTTCGGATTTGTCGGGGCGGCGAGTGCCGGCGCCGGCAGCGTCGCAACAGCTTTCGGCGGCGCGGTCAGCAACGTGCCCAGCGGGTCCTTGGTGTAGTTGGCGTACCAGGGGTCGCCGGGAGCGGGAACCAAAGGGGCTCCTTCCTGTCCCCAGCGGGTGCCCAGCAGCAATCCTCGCTTGAGCCGGGGGATCGTGAAATCGAAGGTGATGAATTCGTTGAGGTAGTCACCGCGAATGCCGCGGTCGATGAAGTTCTGCGGGTAGGGAAACGTTGGCGCAAACGCCAGCACAGTGCCCAGATTCGGTCCGACGTCGGCCAGGGCGCGGAGGGTCGGTTCCAGGTTGCGCAGGTTGGTCACCAAGTCGTCTTGGGTGGCTTTGATCAGTTTGGTGGCTGTATTGCTGAACACGCCGAACTTCTCCAGAGCTGTTGTGATACGGGGCTGCTCTTTGATCAGCACATCCAGCGCGGGCGGGATTCGTTGCAGGGCTTGGGTGATCACATCGCTCTGGCCGGCCATGGTTCCTGCCAGGCGAGTGAGCGCGGTGATGGAGGCATTGATGTCGTCTCGCTGATCGGCGAAGATGCCGACCACATTGTTGAGGCGCGTGAGCAGGTCGCGGACCTGGTCCTGCCTGCCGTTCAATGCGTTGTTGGTCTCGGTGACCAGCTCACCGACCCGGCCGAGTCCGCCGCCGTTGACGAGGACCGATAGCGACGACAACGTCTGTTCCGTCGACGGGTATGTCGACGTCCGGTTCAGCGGCAGGGTGGTGCCTGGGGACAGTTGTCCGGAGGGCGCCTTCCCCGGCGGCGGATCCAGCGCCAGGTGCATGGACCCGAGCAGACTGGTCTGCCCAACGGTCGCTACCGCATTCGCGGGGACCACGGTGCCAGGTTTGACCGACACCTCGACGTCGGCGCGCATGTTGCGCACCGACATTTTCGATACGCTGCCCACGATGACGTCGCCGATCATGACCGGCGAATTCGCCTCCAGGGTACCGACATTGGCGAGTTCGACGTGATAGATCGCGGCGTTGGCCCCGCGTCCCACCGTGCCCGGCAACGGCAACGAGTTCAATCCGTGGAATGCACAACCGGTTACCGACAGCAGGGAGCAGGCCGATAGCGCCGTGAGGCGGGCCAGGGACCGTCGCTTCATCACGGGGTGCCTCCTGGGTTCGGCGCCGCGGGAGCGGCTTCTGCGGGAAGGAGCAGGTCCCGGACTGTGGGTGCTTGTGGCGATGACGCGGCGGCTGGTTGGGGGACCGGCGCGCCGGGGAACAATGCGGGCGCGGGATCGGCCGGTAATCCGTTGGGCGCGTATGCCCCTGGGGGGCCCGGCGGCGCGCCCCACCCGGCGGGAGGGGTGACGTCGTTGGTACCGGTGTAGGCCGACACCGCCGGGGGCTCGGTTGGGGACTCGGCGCGGGAACCGCTTCCGCCGGGGGCGAGTTTGGGGTCGGTGTAAACCAGATTCTCCGGACTCGGTGCCTTGCGGAGATAGACATTCGTCGGCAGTGGTAGGTAATTGAAGTTGATCAGCGACAGGGCTGGGCCGAGATACTGCGCGCACAACTTCGACGATTCGGCTGCCGTGGCATTCTTGACTGCCGCAATCGCTGAGCAGACCACCGACACGGGATCGGCGAAGTTCGACATCGCGAAAGCGCCGACGGCCGTACCACTGTCGGGGTTGTAGATGTTGTAGCCGTTGGCGATGGCGTTGGGCGCCACGTGCAGCACATTTTCCAGCTTGAGTTTGTTGTCGACGAGGTTCTGGGTGACGTTCGTCAACCGCTGCAACTGTTCGACGGTCTGATCGCGGGTACCCGCGACGAAGCGCCGCACCTCGCCGACGGCGGAAGCCAGGTTCGTCAGGGCGGCATCGAGATCGGAACGCGCGCCGTCGACGAC
Organism: Mycobacterium sp. SMC-13; assembly: GCF_045311035.1. Classification (NCBI taxonomy): domain Bacteria; kingdom Bacillati; phylum Actinomycetota; class Actinomycetes; order Mycobacteriales; family Mycobacteriaceae; genus Mycobacterium; species Mycobacterium sp. SMC-13. Next base: position 235,268 of record NZ_JBJIAI010000002.1, on the reverse strand, counting down.
GCTCGTGACACTCGCGAGGCGGTTCTGGAACTCGACGATCTGGGTGTTGCTGTCGCGCAGCGCGGTGACGAAAGTCTGCAGATTCTTGATGATCTCGACAATGTTGCCGCTGCCGTGCGCCAATATGCGTCCGATCCCCGAGAGTTGGCTGATCGCTTGGTGCAGTTTCTCGCCGTTGCCATCCATCGCGGTCGCGGCACTGTCGATGAAACGGCTCAGCGAGGTGGCAGCGGATCCGCTGACCGGACCCAAATCGGTGGCCAGCCGCATGAGCTGGTCTTTGACCTGGTCCCATTCCACCGGCACCGCGGTCCGCTCAACGCCGATCCGCGCACCATCGGCCATTGTCGGGCCGGCATCTTCGTACGCGGGCGCCAACTGCACGTAGCGGGCGGCCACCAGGTTCTGCGCCATGATGATGGCTTTCGCGTCTGCCCGGATCGGTACGCCATGATCGATCGAGAGCGTCAGCCGGGCTTGGCTGCCGGCAGGTTCGATGCTGGTGATCGTTCCCACTTTGACGCCGGCGACGCGGACTTCGTCGCCTGGGTAAATCGCGGTGGCGGAGGTGAAGTACGCGGTGATGGTGGTGGGACGGAAAACGGTCTGCCGCACCAGCAGCACGCCGCCGGCGAGCGCCAGCACCACCAGTAGGGCCGCGGCGACACGTGTCAAGGGTTTGCGATGACGGGTGATCATCAGTGGCCTCCCGGAATTCCGTTGTGGGGCCAGGGGAACTCGGCGCGTGGGCCGGCGTTGTCAGGCGGCTGGCCGGCGTTGGTGCCGCGACGGAACCCGAAGGCGTAGTCGAGGAACGGTTGAATGGTCTGTGAGGGGATGAGGTTGCCGACGAAGGCGTTGTAGTACCAGCCGTTGTTCACTGATTCACCCTGCGTGACTTGATATTTGGCCAGTCCGGCGAGGGCCTTGGCGATGTTGTCGCGGTTCTTTTCAAGAATCGCGCTGACGGAGTTGACTTTCTGCAGCGTGGGCGCGAGGACCTTTTCGTTGTCGTGCACAAGTCCGGACAACTGCTGAGAAAGCGCCGACGTGTTGGCCAGCAGATCGACGATCGCGTGCCGTCGCTGGTTGAGCACTCCGGTGAGCGCGTTGGCATCGAGCAGCAGGGTGTTCACCTGCGCGCTGCGCTGCGACAGAATGCCGGTTACGTCGGCCGCGTTTTTGAGCAGCGCGGCCAGGGATTCGTTGCGGCTGTTGAGCGTTCGTGACAGGCGGGTGAGCCCGTCGAACGTCGGTCCCAGTTGTGGGGCCATCCGGTCGATGGTTTCCGACAGCGTGTCCAGCGAGTGGGTGAGTGTTGCGGTGTCGGTGTCGGCGGTGTTGGAGGTGAAGTCGCTGACGGCGTCGGTCAGTGAGTACGGAGACCCGGTACGGGCAAGGGGGATGGTGTCGGCGGCGTGCAGGCTGCCGGTTCCGGCGGGTTCCAGAGTCATCATCCGGGCGCCGAGGACGGTTCCTGTTCTGATGTGGGCGGTGGTCTGTGCGCCCAGCGTGACCGTGCCATCGAGAGTGAACGTCACCAGGGCCTTTCCGCGACTGAGGGTGACGGCGCTTACGGTGCCCTTGGTGACGCCAGAGACCTTGACGTCGTTTCCCGGCGACAGCCCACCGGCGTCGGCGAACACCGCGTGGTACCTGATCGACGTGGCCCACGACCACAGTTTCTGCGGTTGAAGGCCGACAGCGATGACGAGAATGACCAGCACCAAACCGATGAGTCCGGTGCGCATCAGTTGCGATCCGCGGTATTTCAGCATCAGGGCTCCCCGCAGCGTCCGGTGTTCTGCATGATCCAGGGGAAGTACGCGGTGCGGCCTTGCAGATCCGTCACGCGAACGTTCATGCCGCACAGGTACTGGTTGATGAAGCTGCCGTAGGCGCCGAGGCGAACCAATTTTCGGTAGTTGGCGGGCGCCTTCTGCAGCGCTAGATCCATGCGGGCCTTGTCTTTGCCGTTGTCCAGCAATGTGGCCATTCGATTGAGCTCGTTGACCGTTCCTGTGAGAGGCGGCCGAGCCTGCGTCATCAGTTCGGCCAGGGAACCTGTTCCGTTGTCCAGAGCGGTGATGGCATCGCCGATCGGGTCACGTTGCTGGGACAGGCCGGTGATCAGCTGTTGCAGGCGGGTTACGGCGCCGGAGAACTTGTCGCCGTCCTTCGCGACTGTCGCAACGACAGTGTTCAGATTGTCGATTAATTGTTGAACCGTCTGGCCGTTGTCGGCCAGTGCGGTCGTGAATGAAGTCGTTTGAGCCATCAGCGATTCCATGGTCCCGCCCTGGCCCTGCAGAATCTGGATCAGCGAATTGGTCAGCGCGTTGACGTTCTGGGCATTGAGCCCTTGGATGACGGGTTTGAGGCCGCCCAGGAGCAGGTCGAGGTCCAACGCGGGCTCCGTGCGGTCGGCCGGAATCTGCGTGCCGGCCTGCTGGATTTTGGTCGACCCCGGGTTGTCCACGAGCTCCAGGTACCGGTTGCCCACCAGATCGAGGTAACGCACAACGACTTTGGTGCCGGTGGTCAGCACGACGTCGCGGTCGGCGTCGAAACCTACGACCACGGTGTTGTCAGGTCGCAACGCGATGCTGTCGACCGTGCCGACCCGGATGCCCGCGACTCGCACGGAGTCACCGGCTTTCAGGCTGGAGGCGTCGGTGAACACTGCCGAGTAGGTGTTTGTCGAGCCGGTTCGGTATTGCCCGAGGATTGCGAAAAGCGCTGCGGTCACCAGGAGCATCGTGATGCCGAAGGCGCCGAACTTCAGAGCGGTCGAGTTGTGACGCGTCATCCGGGTTGCCCTGTCTGAGCAGTGTTGCGCGGTGGTCCGTCGAGCGGGCCGAACAGAGCTTGCTTGAGGGCATCAGAGTTCAACAGGATCCCTTGATTTCCGTACTGTGCGGGGTTGGCGTCGATGTCGGTGACCACGAACGGTGGCCGCTCCCCGAAGCCCACGTTGGGCAGGCCCATGCATTGCGGACCGCCCGACGCGGCGACCTTCGGCAGGTTGCCCGGATAGCGGTAGCGTTCGGTGCCCAGCAGGAACGAGTCCAGCAGCATGATCCCGGGCAACGGTTGCGGCGGTCCCATCGCGAGCGGCTCCATGCCCTTGAGCGCGCAGGTGAGTGCTTGGTTGTACTGATTGGTCAGGTTGGTCGTGGGTACCAATAGGTGCATGGCGTCGACGATCGCGTTGCTGTTGGTACCGACTACGTCATTGCCGATGTCTGCCAATCCGATGGCGCTCAGCAGTACCGAGTCGAGGTCCTGCTGGCGCTCGACGATGGTGTCGCTGAGCTGAGATGCGTTGCGTGCGGCGTCCATCAGATCGGGGCCGGCGTCGGCATAGGCACTGAGTACCTTTGGAGCAGTGGCGATTTCCTGGCTCATTGCCGGAAGGCTCGGATCGATCTTGGCGAGCATGGCGTCGAAATCGACCAGGGTCTGACCGAGTTTGTCGCCGCGGCCGCCCAGCGCTTGGGCCATGGCGCCGAGTGCTTCGTTGAGTTTCTCGGGTTGGACCTGGGACAGCACATCCACCAAGTGCTCGAAGACCGTGTTGATCTCGACGGTGACGTGGCCGGCGTCGAGAACCTGTCCCGCGTGCAGCGACTGGGCAGATGGTTCGGCCGGCGGCACGAGATCGACGTACTTGGCGCCGAACACCGTGCTGGACACGATCTGCACCCGGGTATTCGCCGGAATCAGTTGGAGGTAGTCCGGATTCATCGCCAGACGAATCGCGGCGCTGCCGTCCGGCCGATTCTCGATGGCGGCCACCTTGCCTACCTGCGCGCCATGGAGTTTCACCTTGGCATCGGGATTCATGATCAGACCCACGCGTGGTGAGAGCACTGTGACGGATGCCGTGGACGTTGCACCGCCGCGGAACAACACAACGGCACCGACGACGAGGGCAGCGGCCAGCCCCATTGCAGCACAGCCGGTGAGCAAACGTACTGAGTCACGTGACATTCGATGCCTACTTAGCCAGAGAGATTGAAGTTGCCGTTGGACCCGTAGATGGCCAGTGAGATGAGCAGCGTGATGGAGACGACGACGATCAGCGAAGTGCGGACGGCATTGCCGACTGCCACACCCACCCCGGCCGGGCCGCCGCTGGCGAAGAAGCCGTAGTAGGTGTGCAACAGCAGGATTGCGAGCGCCATCAAGACCGCTTCCAGGAACGACCAGAGCAGGTCGATCGGGTTGAGGAACGTGTCGAAGTAGTGGTTGTACAGGCCGCCGGACTGTCCGAGTAGCACCACGGTGGTGAATTGGCTTGCGACGAAGGACAGGATCACCGCGATGGCGTACAGCGGTGTGATCGCGAGCATTCCCGCAGCGATACGGGTGCTGACAAGGTACTCGACAGATCGGATGCCCATGGACTCGAGTGCGTCGATCTCTTCGTTGATCCGCATCGCGCCCAACTGGGCGGTGACGCCGGCGCCGAAGGTGGCCGCCAGGCCGATCCCCGCGACGATGGGTGCCGAGATTCGGACGTTGATGAACGCCGCCAGGAATCCGGTCAGCGCTTCGATGCCGATGTTGCCCAGCGAGCTGTACCCCTGGATCGCCAGGACGCCGCCCGTGGCGAGAGTGAGAAATCCGACAATGACGACGGTGCCGCCGATCATCGCCAACGTGCCTGCGCCCATGCTGATTTCAGCCATGAGCCGGATCACTTCGCGTCGGTAGTGCGCGGCGGCGTAGGGCACCGCGGCAATCGCACGACCGTAGAACAAGATGTGATCGCCGATGCCGGAGGTGATCTTCACGGGCGTCTGAACGGCGCGTGTCAGCCGCGGGTACGTGGACCGAAGCGGCGCTGTGCTGCGGGTCATCGTGTGGTCATCTGGATGCCGATGGCGGTGACCACCACATTGACCACGAACAGCGACATGAACGCGTACACGACGGTCTCGTTGACGGCGTTGCCCACCGCTTTGGCGCCACCACCGGAGATGGTGAGTCCGCGGTAACAGGCCACTACGCCGGCGATGAGGCCGAACAGCGTCGCCTTGATGCAGGAGATGACGACTTCGGGAACACCGGTGAGCAGAGTGATGCCGGCGGCGAAGGCACCGGGGTTGACGTCCTGCACGAATACCGAGAACAGGTATCCGCCGAGGATGCCGATGATGACCACAAGACTGTTGAGGAGCAGTGCGACGAGTCCCGAGGCCAGCATGCGCGGGGTCACCAGCCGCTGCACGGGATTGATCCCGAGCACTTCCATGGCGTCGATCTCTTCCCGGATGGTGCGCGATCCGAGATCGGCGCACATGGCGGTCGCGCCGGCGCCGGCCACGATCAGGACCGTCACCATGGGACCGACCTGTGTGACAGCGCCGAACGCGGCACCGGCTCCGGAGAGATCGGCGGCACCCAGTTCGCGGAGCAAGATGTTCAGAGTGAACGACACCAATACGGTGAACGGGATTGCGACGAGAAGTGTGGGTGCCAGCGACACGCGCGCGACAAACCATGACTGGTCGAGGAATTCGCGCCACTGGACCGGCCTCTGGAACGCGAATTTGGCGGCGTCGGCCGTCATGGCGAACAACCCGCCGACCGCTTGCAACGGACCGGCGAACGATCGCTGCGGCATGACGTACTCCGTTTCTCTACCGGGACCTGCGGGTCAATGTGACCCGGGACACGTCCCACCGAGGAAGATTGGCAGCCGCGCTTCGGGCCCCGCCATCGCGATTCCCTCCTACCGGGATTTCGGGAATGGGCTGCTGCGTTCGGAGTGGATCAACTCTCGGCCCAGAGGTCGGCGGTGTGAGCTGCCGAATTCCCGCTCAGCGGATGCGGCCGTCGGTACGCCACAAGGGGCCAGGCACATTGGGAGTGGCGACTCCCTCGGTGGAGTCGGCGGCAAATCGATTGCGAGACAGCGAGTGCCGCGCTAGTTACGTCGACCGATGACCAACGCGGCGACGCCGGCAAGCGTGAGGATCGTGAGAGCCGTGATGTCGAATGCCGGCCGGCCACCGAGATCCCGGTCGATCACGTGCGAGACGACGTGGAGCGCTTCGAACGCGATGAAGCCGCCGAGCGCCACCTCCACGGGTGACCGCTGCGCCGCGGCCAGCAGCATCGCGACTCCGACACCGATCTGCAGGACGCCGGCGTCATGCAGAAGGTGGCGGTTGTAGGGCTCGAACGGTGCGAGCACCTCGAAGAACGACATCGGTGCGACGAACGCCCAGATGCCGAGGATCAGCGTTATCAGGCCGAGGATCGCGCAGGTCACCAGCACGATCCGCAACGGTGTTCGCGTCGTCATTGCTCGAGATTAGGCGCGCAATGGCCCAGTGTCAGGCGCCACTTTGGCGGTGGTACCGGGTACCACTTACGTCGCGCGAGCAACTGCGGCCGCAATGCTCCGCACGCCGGTGTCGATCTGCGACTCCGTCAGGTTGGCGTAGCCGAGAATCAATCCCGGTGGCGCACAGTCGGGTTCGGTATAGCACCAGGACAGCGGATCGATACGTACCCGCCGGCTCGCGGCCTCGCGGACGATGTCGTCGACGTCGCAGTCGGTGGGCAGGCGCACTGTGAGATGGACGCCGGCGGCGGCGCCGAGCACCTTCGCCTCGGGGAGGTACCGACCGAGCGCTGCCAGTAGTGCGTTGCGTCGGGCAAGATAGCGCCGGCGCATGAGCCGCAGGTGCCGGTCGTAGTCGCCGGAACGGAGCAGTGTTGCGAACGCGAGTTGATCCATGACCGAACTACCGGTGTCGGCAAGACTTTTCGCCGACACCACAGGACCGACAAGGTCCGGCGGTAGGACCATCCAACCGAGCCGCAAGCCGGGGGCCAGTGTTTTGCTCACCGAGCCGAGGTAGACGACGCGGTCGGGGGCCAGGGCATGCAGCGCACCGACGGGTGCGCGGTCGTAACGGTATTCGGCGTCGTAGTCGTCCTCGATGACAATATTGCCCGCGCGGGCCCATTCGAGCAGCGCTGTGCGACGGGCGGGTGACAGGACGACACCGGTCGGAGACTGGTGGGCCGGGGTTGTCAGCACCGCCGATGCCGCGGTGTTGGCGAGCGCGGCGACGTCGAGTCCGTCGTCGTCGACCGGAACGGGCAACGGCTCGATGCCGTGGTGACGGAAAACCATGCGGTGCAACCAGAATCCGGGATTCTCCATCGCAACCGCGCGATCTCCCACCACATGCGCGAGTAATGCGACGGCCTGCGTCGCTCCCGAACACAACACGACACGCTGCGGATCGGCCCGTACCCCGCGGGTGCGTCGTAGGTAGTCCGACACCGCGGTGCGGGCGTCGGGTAGGCCCTTCGATGAAACGTATCCGAGCGACTGAGATTCGATGGACGACAGCCCCTGACGCAGCGCGCGCAACCAACTGTGCCGGGGGAAGCTCGACAGGTCGGGCACTCCGGGTGCGAAGTCTATGTCGAATGTTCGACGGTCCGGGCGTGACGGTTGCGATTCCCCAGTGGCCGTGTCGACTGCGGCAACCGTTGTGCCAGAACCTTGTTGACTCTGCAGGAACCCCTCTGCGACGAGTTGGCTGTACGCGTCGACGACGAGGCGTCGCGACACCTGGAGGTCTGCGGCGAGCACGCGACTGGAAGGCAGACGGGTTTTCGGCGTGAGCCGTCCCGTCCGGATCGCGTCCCGCAGGCCATCGGCCAGCTGGCGATGCAGCGCGCCGGCACCACTGGTCCGGTCCAGCTCGATGAGCAGCTCCGGACCTGAAGTGGTACCCGATTCAATCGAAATATTGGTTCCTAACCTGCGTCCAATAGCGACCTAGCATGAGGCTATACCGCAGGCGCCGTCCGGTGGCGAGGGAATCGAGGAGAAAGCATCGTGAGAATCCTGAAGCGCATCTGGGTACACCTCGTGGTCCTGGCCAAGTCCCGCCAAAACCGTTGGGACCTCCCGGGTTGGCTGATCCGGCGCCCGCTCATCGCAGCAGCGAACGGGCTCTACGAAATGGCGCTGTTGTTCAGCGGCCGGGCGCCGACCGAACTGAAGCTGCTCGCGGGAATCAAAGCCGCGATGTTGACGCACTGTGAATTCTGCATCGACATCTCCGATACCCTCGGCCGGAGTGAGGGGTTCTCGGAGCAGAAACTGATCGCCTTGGTGAACTACCGGGACAGTGATGAGTTCACTCACCTCGAAAAGCTGTGCATTCAATTCGCCGAAGAGATGTCCCGTACGCCCGCGATCATCTCCGAAGGCTTGCGTGAGGAGCTGCTCACGCACCTCAGTAAGGCTCAGTTGATGGAAATCGCTGCCGAAATCGCCTGGGAGAACCAGCGTGGTCGGCTCAACCAGGGTCTGGGCATTCGGCCGATGGACACGGCGGGTGGAACGGTGTGCCTGATCCCGCAGCCCGAGGCGCGAACTGGCACAAACGATTCCGTCGCGTGATGCGCTGGCTGCCAAACGGGCGGGGCTGAGCCCATCACACTCTGGCCCAGGTGATTTCGCGTCGTGACAGTCGAGCGCGACTCGGGGAAGGGCCGGTCTTTTCGTCCGACGGCCGCCCAGCCCGCCCTAGGGCAGTCATCGACGTCACCTCCCATGCGGCCGGGACGCCGAACTCGCGCGCGACACCGTCACGATCGAACGCGCGGAACTGATGTGCACCGAGTCCCATGACCAGCCCTTGAATCGTCATGTGGGCCACCGCCTGTCCGAGGTCGTATCGCGCGAATTCGGAGAACTCCCAGTCCGTGTCTTCGACGAGGACGTGAGCCAGGTTCACGATCAGCAGTGCGGCATCGGGCGCCCAGCGCGCTGAGCTGGGTGCCAGGTGATTCACGATCCGAGAGTGGACGGGGTCGTCACGGCGCCCCACGATGAACATCCACGGCTGGGAGTTGCCCGCCGATGGTGTGAGACGGGCGGCGTCGAGCAGAACGTCGACCTCTGCGTCACTCAGGGTCGCGTCCCGGTCGAACGACACCGGGCTGAACCGCTCCACCAATAGAGGATGAACTCCGTCGGCCGCGCCATTCTCACACTCGGTCACACCAGCATCATGAGCGGAAACACCTTGTTTCACAACCAATGTGGGCGTGTCTCAAACTATTAGTGCCCGCGCGAGCCGTTGGGCGAGATTTCGTCCTGGTATTCCTTGAGGGCGGTGAGTGCCTTGTGCTCGGCGGCGTGTTTGGCGTCGGCGAGGGCGGCTTGTTCGACGGCGGAGTCGGCGAACAGGAAGCTGCCGGTGCCGGGCGAGCCGGCGGAGCCGAGCTTGTTCATGCGCTTGGGCAGTGCGGCACCCTGGTATTCCAGCGGGATGGGGTGGCCGTGGTCGTCGACCGGTCCCAGGGGCTGGTGCAGCTCCACGTAGGCGCCGTGCGGCAGTCGCTTGATGATGCCGGTCTCGATGCCGTGCTCGAGGACGGCGCGGTCGCTGCGTTGCAGGCCGACGCACCAGCGGTAGGTCAGGTAGTAGACCACTGCGGGCAGGACGACCATGCCGATGCGGCCGATCCAGGTGGTGGCGTTCAGGGAGATGTCGAACTTGAGCGCGATGATGTCGTTCATCGCGGCCAGGGTGAGCACCATGTAGAACGCGATGGCCATGGCACCGATGGCGGTGCGGACCGGCACGTCACGCGGACGCTGCAGCAGGTTGTGGTGCGCATGATCACCCGTAACCCTGGCCTCGATAAAGGGATAAGCGATGAGCAACGTGAAGACCAGACCCATGATCAACGCCACCGCGACCACAGCGGGGATGGTGTGGCCGAAGGGGTAGAACTCCCAGGCCGGCCAGATACGGGCAAGGCCTTCGGTCCACATCATGTAGAAGTCGGGCTGGCTACCGGCGGACACCTGCGAGGGCTTGTAGGGGCCCAGTTCCCAGATCGGGTTGATCTGCAGCAGACCACCCATGATGCCGAGAACTCCGGTGACCATGGCGAAGAACGCGCCGGATTTGAAGGCGAAGACCGGCATGACGCGGACGCCGACGACGTTCTTCTCGGTGCGGCCGGGGCCGGGGAACTGGGTGTGCTTGCCGAACCACAACAAGATCAGGTGCGTGGCCACAAGGCCCAAAATGATTGCGGGAATGATCAATACGTGGAGCGCGTACATCCGTGGGATGATGGTCTGGCCGGGGAAGTCCCCGCCGAAGAGGGCCCAGTGCATCCAGGTGCCGATGACCGGAATGCCCAGGGTGATCGAGGACAGCGCGGCGCGCAGACCGATACCCGAGAGCAGGTCGTCGGGCAGCGAGTAGCCGAAGTAGCCCTCGAACATGGCCAGGATCAGCAGCAGCGCACCCGTCACCCAGCTGGCTTCCCGTGGCCGACGGAACGCACCGGTGAAGAACACCCGCGCCATGTGCACCATGATCGACGCGGCGAACATCAGCGCGGCCCAGTGGTGAATCTGACGCACCAGAAGGCCGCCGCGGACCTCGAAGCTGATGTCGAGTGCGGACTCGTAAGCGCGCGACATCTGCACACCGCGCAGCGGCTGGTAGACGCCGTTGTACGTGACTTCAGCCATCGACGGGTCGAAGAACAGCGTCAGGTAAACGCCGGTGAGCAGCAGGACCACAAAGCTGTACATGGCGATCTCACCGAGCAGGAAGGACCAGTGCGTCGGGAAGACCTTGTTCAGTTGCCGACGCACCGCCGCGGACGGGTGGTACCGCGAGTCGATCGCAGTCCCCTGGGCGGCGGCGCGATTCGACGCTGGCATGTGTCGTGGAGTTCGCGTGACCGTACCGGCCTTCATGTCCTGCCTCCTTTGATGAACGCCTTACCTCTGAGATGCATCTGGAGCCCGTTTTGTGACAGGTCCACAATGTGACGTGCATCACAAAGTTGGAGGCGCTACTTCTCGGCGAGCTGCTTGAAGTTGAGTAGCTGCCGTCGGGCCATCACGAGATCCCCCACACTGAGTAGGGGAGCGGCGAGCCGCCACGACTGTGGCGCAGTCACTTTCAGTACCAATCGAGTTCTGTGGTCGTCTAGCGGGGTGAGCCGATAGGACATGTGAGCGCCCATGATCTGCGCCGTCAACTGCGCTTGGTGGTCCACCGAGAGCACCTTGCCCAATGGCCGGCCGGCACTGGCGGTGAACGGATCACCGGGCCGGGGATCGTTCAGGTTGTGCAGCTTGCGCGGTGACTCCCGGCCCAGATTGTCGATCCAGTCGTAGGAGTACGGTGCCAGGCGCACTTGAACAACCCACGGCCACAACCGATCTGGTAGGGTGTTGACGGTGACTCCGCGCCACGCCTCGAGCGATGGGCTGGCGACGTAGCTGTCGCAGTCGTATCGCGCCATGGTTTCGGCGTCGGTGACGCCCCAGCGGTCACCGATCATCGGATGACCACCTTGTTCATCAGGTATGGAGCGGCCGTGCGATGGATGGGGCCGATGGCCCGCCAGATCACCGCCGCAGGCCGCTGCTGTTTGTAGTGCAGTGCGGTGATGAGTTGGCTTGTCGAGGCATCGACTCGCCGGAGGATCAGAGTTCCGTCCATCAGCGGCGATTCGGCCTCCAGGTGAACCGCATCGGGAGTCGACACCGCGATGCGCCAGCCGAGGATATGCTGCGGTGAGTCCGCCGGCCCGAGCCGGAATCGCAGTAACGCCTTGTGGGCGAACCGGATTCCCTCGCGGAGGGCTGGACTGGATTGTTCGAGCGCCTGCCGTGCCAGCGTTTCGGGCGTACGCGCGTCAGATTCAGCGACGGTGACTTCGAAGACGTCGAGGTAGTCAGCCTGCCGGAGGCTTGGGGGCAGAGCGGCGCTTGCCAGGCTCACCTGGCGCGCATGCCCAACTGCCAACTCCGTCGCCATGACTACGAGGCTAGGTACTCATTGGCCGCTTGTCAGGGGCCAGTTTCGTGGCGGAACCGGGTACCACTCGGGTGGGCACCGCGCTCTCATGGCAAGTTCAACGAGCGTCGGGACGGCGAGACGGCGGCGACCGCCGCGTGTGGTCCGGTGTGTAGACGCTTTGAGTCGGCAACGTCTTGCGGCATTGCAAAATTCGGAACGCGATGTACCAGGATCTTGGTGGCAGTTCTGTGGTTTTGGGACGGTGATGATCGCGTTGCCGGCTGTTGACGATCAAAACCGCGTCGTCCATCGCTCCTTTACGCAAGGTGTAGAACGACTTTCGGCATTGTCGTACTCGTCGCAGAATGCCGAGCTCTCCATCAGGTCACCCGATGGGTTGGGTGGTTGTAAGGCTTGAGCTTGAGGACCCAACTGTCTTCACCACGATCAGCCGCACTGTCACCGGTGTCCTGATGTAGGCCGAAAACTCCTTGCCGTTCGAACGTATGTGCGATACAATTGGGCATGGGAATCGCACCGGATTTCAACGCTCTTCTCGATCACCTGCGTGGCGTGGCCGTCGCCGACGACATGCCCGCGGGCGACGCGGTGGCGGCGATGACGTGCGTGATGAAAATGCGCAATGCGGCCGATCATCTGGCGGCGAGGCTGACCGGGGTGCTGGACCGCTGCGGGGTGGCGGCCGCGCAGGGCCGGACGCCGCGGGAGTTGTTGATGGCGTTGGGGTGTGCGCCATCGGTGGCCGAGCGCTTTATCCGGGTATCGGGCGCGTTGCCGGCGTTGCCCACGCTCGCGGCGCATGCCGCTGATGGGGCGATCTCCGGGGAGCATGTCGATGCGATCGTCAAAGGCATCAACCACATCCGCGCCCGCGCACCCGGTGAGGTGGACGAGGAAGCCCGGTTCGCGCAGGTGACCGATCTGTTGGGGCAGTTCTTCTCCGGCGCCACCCCCGCAGACATCGGGGCCCGCGCCCGCCGGTTGGGCAACTGGCATGCGGCCGCCGAAGGTGGGTTGCCGGCCGCGGAGGATCGGTCGGTCAACACTGTCGAGCACCGCGTCACCTCCGATGGTCGGGTGCAGGTGCGCGCGGACTTGGACGTGGAGGTGGGCGCCAAGCTGGTCGCAGCGATCGAGGAACACTCGGCACCGCGGCCAGAACCCGACGGCACCCCCGACACCCGCACAGCGGGCAGGAGGCGGGCCGATGCCCTGGAAGCGGTGCTGGACATCGCCGCCCGCGGCGGCGACACCGCGTCCGCGCCGCGCACGCAGCTACTGGTGACGGTGCCCGCCGACGCCCCAGACCTGGCCACGCTGGAATTCATCGGGTCGATCAGCACCATGACCCTGGACCGAATCTGCTGCGACACCACCGTCACCACGATCATCGTCGACGGCGAACGCGTACCCCTCGATATGGGGCGCGAGAAACGTTTGTTCCCGCCGCACCTGCGCAAAGCGCTGTATCTGCGGGATCAGTGCTGCATCAAATGCGGCGCCCCACCCGGACGCACCCACGCCCACCACATCATCCACTGGACCCACCACGGTGAGACATCACTAGCCAACGGGTGCCTGCTGTGCCCGGCCTGCCACGCCAACGTCCACCACGACGGCTGGGATGTGGTCATGGGCCTGGACAAACACCCCTGGCTCATCCCACCAGAGACCGTGGACCCGCACCGGAAACCCATCCCCGCATACAACCGCCGCACCATGCGCCTCGACAACGCCGCATAACACCTAAAGCGTTGCGCACCTTGACAACTCAACAGTGTTCGGGGCCGGGTGTCGGCCCGTGGCCGGTCGCACAGACCGGCGGTTGGTCAGCCACTCACCGCATGAACTGACCCGCGTGGTTGGCCAGGTCGAGCACCGGCTGCGGGACGGCACCCAGCGCCAGCGTCACAAAGGCGGTGAGCCCGATCATCGCGGTGCTCAGACTGCCCGACTGAACTTGCGGGCCGTCCTCGACCGCATCGGTGAAGAACATCAGGACGATTACGCGGACGTAGAAGTACGCGGCGACGGCGCTGACGATCACACCGATGACGACCAGCGATGCGGCACCACCTTCGGCTGCGGCTTTGAAGACGGCGAACTTGCTGACGAATCCACTGGTCAGGGGAATGCCGGCAAAAGCAAGCAAGAACAACGCGAACACGACACCGAAGAATGGATGCCGGCGTCCGAGTCCGGCCCACCGGCGCAGGTCATCTTCCTCGTCCCCGTCGGCGCGGCGCACCACACTCACGACCGCGAATGCGCCGAGCGTGCTGAAACCGTAGGCGAATAGGTAGAACAACGACGCCGACAGTCCGTTGTCGTTGAGCGCGATCACACCGGTGAGGATGAAGCCGGTGTGTGCCACCGAGGAGTACGCCAGCATGCGCTTGACGTCGTTCTGCGCGATGGCGATCACCGTGCCCACCGCCATGGACAGCACCGCGATGATCGACAGCACCGGCCGCCAATCATTGGCCAGCGCCGGCAGCGCCACGTAGCAGACCCGCAGCAGCGCGCCGAAAGCGGCGATCTTGGTGGCCGACGCCATGAAGGCCGTGACCGGTGTGGGTGCCCCTTGATAGACGTCGGGCACCCACGAATGGAACGGCACCGCACCGACTTTGAACAACAGACCCACGCACAGCAGCGCGATGCCGATGAGTCCGAGGGAGGCCGGTCCGCGGCCGGCAGCGACGCCCGAGAGGCTCAGGCTGCCGGAGTAGCCGTAGAGCATCGCGACACCGAAGAGGAAGAACGCCGACGAGAATGCCCCCAGCAGAAAGTACTTCAGTGACGCTTCCTGCGACAGCAGCCGATTCCGGCGGGCCAGACCGCACATCAGGTACAGCGGCAGGGACAGCACCTCGAGCGCGACGAACATCGTCAGCAGATCATCGGACGCGCCGAACAGCATCATGCCGCCGAGCGCGAACATCGCCAGCGGGAACACCTCGGTCTGGGCGACGCCGGTTTTGAGGGCGATCTGCTCGGCGGCGCTACCGGGCACGGTCGCGGCCTGCGGGGTGAACGCGGCCAGTCCACTGCCGTCCGAAACCCGTTGTGCCATCAGCAAGGTGGCCAACAGGCTGACCCCCAGCAGAGTGCCCTGCAGGAAGAGCGCCGGGCGGTCGATGGCGATGGCCCCGAGAACTGCGGGCCGGCCGATCGCCGAACCCAGGTGCAGTGCTTGGGAAACCACGGCCACCAGGGCCACCGCCTGGCCGCCGATGCTCAACACCACTTGGGCGCGGTACCGCGCCGAGCGCGGTGCGAAGGCTTCCACGAGCACGCCGGCCAGCGCGATGCCGAACACGATCAGCATCGGCGACAGCAGGCCGTACTCGACGGACGGCGCGGGGATGGGCGTCACCGGTCGACCCCCTGGGCGGTACTCGACGAGGTATGTCCGACAGCCGGATTGATGACGTCCAACGCGGGCT
The DNA here is from genome assembly GCF_045311035.1 of Mycobacterium sp. SMC-13. Classification (NCBI taxonomy): domain Bacteria; kingdom Bacillati; phylum Actinomycetota; class Actinomycetes; order Mycobacteriales; family Mycobacteriaceae; genus Mycobacterium; species Mycobacterium sp. SMC-13. The sequence goes on along the minus strand of NZ_JBJIAI010000002.1, from coordinate 219,973 downwards.
TGGGGTAGACGCCGAGCACCAGCAGCAGGGCGACCAACGGCACGACCACGGCCAGTTCCCGCGGTACGAGGTCGCGCAGCTTGTCGTTGCCGTCGGCGACGGGGCCCGTCATCATCCGCTGATACATCCACAGGATGTAGAGCGCGGAGAGCACCAGGGCCGTGGCCGCGACGGCGGTGACGGCCGGGTAGTGGATGAATGTGCCGACCAGCACCAGGAATTCGCTGATGAACGGTGCCAGGCCGGGCAGCGACAGCGTCGCGAGTCCGGCGATCAGGAACGTGCCGGCCAGTATCGGTGCGACGGTCTGCACACCGCCGTAGTCGGCGATGGCGCGAGACCCGCGGCGGGACACCAGGAACCCGGCGATCAGGAACAGCGCGGCGGTCGAGATGCCGTGGTTGACCATGTACAGCGCGGCGCCGGACTGCGCCTGCTCGGTCATCGCGAAGATGCCCAGAATGATGAAGCCGAAGTGCGAGATCGAGGTGTAGGAGATCAGGCGCATGACGTCCGTCTGGCCGATGGCGACGATGGCCCCGTAGACGATGCCGATGACGGCCAGCGCAATGATCAAGGGCCGGAATGTCGCTGCGGACGACGGGAACAGCTGCAGGCAGTACCGGAGCATGCCGAATGTGCCCACCTTGTCGACGACAGCCATCATCAGGACGGCCGTGGCCGGAGTGGCGTGCACCGCCGCGTCGGGCAGCCAACGGTGCAGGGGCCACAGAGGTGCCTTGACTGCGAACGCGAACATGAACCCACCGAACAGTGCATTGGTTATCCCCGGGCTGATGTTGAGGCTGCCGTAGCGCACGGCATCCGCGACGGCACGGAAATCGAAGGAGCCGTGGGTGAAAGCGGGACTGTTGGCGGTGGCAACGTACAGTCCGATGACCGCGGCCAGCATGATCAGGCCGCCGAACAGGTTGTACAGCAGGAACTTCACCGCTGCTTTGGACGCGGCGGGCCGGTCCGCGCCGAAACCGCCGATGAGGAAGTACATCGGGATCAGCATGGCTTCGAAGAACACGTAGAACAGCAGGATGTCCAGTGACACCAGGGAGATCAGCACCATCGATTCGACGGCGAGGATCAGCGCGAAGTAGGCGTGGGTCGACTTGGCCTGCGCGCCGGCATCATTCGAGTCGCCGTCATTCCAGCCGGCGATGATCAGCAGCGGTACCAGGACAGCGGTCAGTGCGACCAAGACCAGGGCCACGCCGTCGACCCCGAGGATGTAGCCGGTGCCGAACGACGGTATCCACGGGTGGTTCTCGACGAACTGGTAGCGCGCCCCGGCCGGGTCGAACCGCAGCGCCAGCACCAGCGCGATGACGAGCACCACCAGCGACACCGCCAGGGCCGCCCAGCGGGCGAAAGCCCGTGCGCCGGCGGGCAGCAGGATCACTGCCGCACCGCCGGCCATCGGGACGGCCCACAACGCTGTCAGCCACCACATTCCGGTCACCACACCCTCACCGTGAGAATGGCGGCCGCAATCAATGCCGCTCCGGCCAACATGGACAGCGCATACGACCGGGCAAACCCGTTCTGCCAGCGTCGAAGATCCTGCGACCCGGTGCGGACCAGCGCGGCGAGCTCACGGGTGACGCCGTCGACCGCGACGTCATCGAAGTCGACAAGGTTCTCGGTGAGCCGCCGGCCCGGCACCATCAGGGCCCGCTCGTTGAACGCATCGCCGTACAGATCGTGGCGCGCGGCGACCGTCAGCCCGGAGACGTTGACCGGGGCGCTGATCGCGACGGGTTGGCGCGCATACATCCGGTAGGCGATCGCGACGCCAACACCGACCACCGCGAGCGTGACGACCGTGAGCAGCCATGCGGGCACCGCGTGCTCGGGCTCGTGGAAGCCGACGACCGGTTCGAGCCAGTGCTCCAACTTCCCGCCGACGGCCAGCAGCGCGCCCGCGCCGATCGACCCGGCGGCCAACACCACCATCGGCCAGCCCATGACCGACGGCGACTCGTGGGGATGCGCCTCAGCGCGCCAGCGCTTTTCGCCGAAGAACGTCATCAGCATGACGCGGGTCATGTAGAACGCCGTGATGCCCGCGCCCAGCAGGGTTGCGCCGCCGAACAGCAGACCCGTGGCGCCCCCGGCCGCGAATGCGGTCTCGATGATGGGGTCTTTCGAGAAGAACCCGGACAGCGGCGGGATACCGATGATCGCGAGGTAACCCATGCCGAACGTGGCGAACGTGACGGGCATGGCGGTGCGCAGCCCGCCGTAGCGGCGCATGTCGGTCTCGTCGTCCATGGCGTGCATCACCGAACCAGCACCGAGGAACAGGCCGGCCTTGAAGAAACCGTGCGCCAGCAGATGCAGGATCGCGAGCGCGTAGCCGGCGGGTCCGAGACCCGCGGCCAGCATCATGTAGCCGATCTGGCTCATGGTCGACGCCGCGAGGGCCTTCTTGATGTCGTCCTTGGCGCAGCCGATCACCGCGCCGAACAACAGCGTGACGGCCCCGACGACGGCGACCGCCAACCGGGCGTCGGCAGACTGGTTGAAGATCGGAGCCGATCGCACCACCAGGTACACGCCGGCCGTGACCATGGTGGCCGCGTGGATCAGGGCCGACACGGGGGTCGGGCCCTCCATCGCATCGCCGAGCCACGACTGCAGCGGTACCTGAGCGGACTTGCCGCAGGCCGCCAGCAGCAACAGCAGACCGATGAGCGTGGTCGTCGCCGCTGGAAGAAGCGGCGCCTGTGCGAAAACACCCGTGTACGAGAGGGTTCCGGTGTGCGCGAACATCGCCGCCAGGGCCAGCGCCAGGCCGATGTCACCGACCCGGTTGACGACGAACGCCTTCTTGGCGGCCGTCGCCGCCGATGGCTTGTGCGACCAGAACCCGATCAGCAGGTACGACGCCAGACCGACGCCTTCCCACCCGACGTACAGACCGAGATAGTTGTCGGCCAGCACCAGCAGCAGCATGGCCGCGACGAACAGGTTGAGATAGGCGAAAAAGCGCCGCCGGGCCGGGTCGTGCGCCATGTAGCCGATCGAATAGATGTGGATCAGCGCGCCGACCCCGGTGATGAGCAGGACGAAGCACACCGACAGCTGGTCCAGACGCAAGCCGAAATCGACCTGCAGCTGGGCCACCGGAACCCAGGAGAACAGCGTCTCGTGCACCAACCGGACGTCGTTGTCGCGACTGGACATTGCCGCGAACTGCGTGGCGCCGACGAGGAAGGCGCCGACCACCGTGGCGCAGCCGAGCAGATGCCCCCACGCGTCGGTGGCCTTGCCGCCGAGCAGCAGTATCGCCGCGCCGGCCAGCGGCAGCGCGATCAGCAACCACACCGATGTCGTCATGGTCACTGCTTCAGCAGGTTCGCGGCGTCCACCGACGCCGATCGCCGGGTCCGGAATATGGTCATGATGATCGCCAGTCCCACCACCACCTCACATGCCGCCACGACCATGGTGAAGAACGCCACCACCTGACCGTCGAGCTCGCCGTGCATCCGGGAGAACGTGACGAACGCCAGATTGGCCGCGTTGAGCATCAATTCGACGCACATGAACATGACGATGGCGTTGCGGCGCACCAGCACACCGGCCGCGCCGATCGTGAACAGCAGCGCCGAGAGATACAGGTAATTGGTGGGATTCATGAGGCGTTCCCATCGTCGAGGGACACACTGCGCCGCGGCAGGATGGCGCTGACGGACATGTCGGCGTCCGAGCCGTCGGGCAGCTTCGCCGGGATGTCGACGGCGTTGTGCCGCGCGTACACCCCGGGGTTGGGCCGTGGTGTCGGGTGCCCGCCGCCGGCGAACCGCTCGATTGCCAGCTCGCGCTGGGTCTTTCGGCGCTCGAACCGTTCGCGGTGGGTCAGCACCATGGCACCCAGCGCCGCGGTGATCAGCAGCGCGCTGGTGACCTCGAAGGCCCACAGGTAGCGGGTGAAGATCAGGACCGCCAGGCCTTGGACGTTGCCGGCCCGGTTCGCGTGCTCCAGGCCGGCCGATCCAGCGCTGTAGTTGGCGCCGAGACTGCCGATCCCGGCGATCACCGCGATGCCGAATCCGATACCGGCCACCACGGCGGCAACGCGTTGTCCCCGAATGGTTTCGATCAGCGAGTCCGCCGAATCGACACCGATGAGCATGAGGACGAACAGGAACAGCATCATGACCGCGCCGGTGTAGACCACCACCTGCACGACACCGAGGAACACCGCGTCCTGGGCGATATAGAGCACCGCCAGGCTGATCATGGTGCTGGCCAGGAACATTGCCGAGTACACCGCTTTGGGGGCGGCCACCATGGCGATGGCGCCGAGCACCGACACGGTACCGAGCACCCAGAACGTCACGGCCTCTCCGGTCACTTGGCCGCCTCGCGCCGCTTCAGGCCGTCCGCGGTGATGTTGCCGCGGTAGTAGTCCTCGTCGGTGCTGCCCTCGGCCATGGCGTGCGGTGGCGCGGTCATGTCGGGTTTCAGTGGCGCCAGGAGCTTGTCCTTGCCGTAGATCAGGTCGGACCGGTTGTCGTCGGCCATCTCGTAGTCGTTGGTCATGGTCAGCGCGCGGGTCGGGCAGGCCTCGATACAGAGCCCGCAGCCGATGCAGCGCAGATAGTTGATCTGGTACACCCGGCCGTACCGCTCGCCGGGCGAGAACCGTTGTTCCTCGGTGTTGTCGGCGCCCTCGACATAGATCGCGTCCGCGGGGCAGGCCCACGCGCACAGTTCGCAACCGATGCACTTCTCGAGGCCGTCGTCGTACCGGTTGAGCTGATGCCGGCCGTGATAGCGCGGAGCGACCGGACCGGGCTCCTCGGGATACTGCTCGGTGACCGGTTTCTTGAACATGGTCCCGAAGGTGACGCCGAAACCGGCGATCGCGTCGATGAACTTGGGCCTACCGGGCATGGTGAACCTCCTTGGCCGGGATGGGCGGCACCGGGAACGCGCCGGGCTGTGGTTCGACGGCCGGGGCCCGCGTGCGAGCCGACTTGCGCCGCACCGTGTTCCACAACGCACCGGCGATGGCCACCACGGCGATGGCGCCGGCGAAGGCCAGCACGACGGGCCAGCTGTCGTGCCCCTGCAGCCGCAGCGTCCGCACGATGCTGACGATCATGATCCACGCCAGCGAGATCGGGATGAGCACCTTCCAGCCCAGCGCCATGAACTGGTCGTACCGCAGGCGCGGGAGCGTGGCCCGGAGCCACATGAACAGGAACAGGAACGCCCACACCTTGCCGACGAACCACAGCAGCGGCCACCAGTCGGTGTTGGCGCCCGGGATGAGGCTCAGGGGCCAGGGCGCCTGCCAACCACCGAGGAACAGAGTGGTGGCCAGTGCGGAAACCGTCGTCATGTTGACGTATTCCGCGAGCATGAACATCGCGAACTTCAGCGACGAGTACTCGGTGTGGAAACCGCCGACCAGCTCGCCTTCGGCCTCGGGCAGATCGAACGGCGCCCGGTTCGTTTCGCCGACCATCGAGACCACGTAGATCAGGAACGACGGCAGCAGCAGGAAGACGTACCAGCGGCCCTGTTGTGACGCGACGATCTGCGATGTCGACATGGTGCCCGCGTACAGGAACACCGCGGCGAACGACAGTGCCATCGCGATCTCGTACGAGATGACCTGCGCGCTGGACCGCAGCCCGCCGAGCAGGGGATAGGTCGAGCCGGAAGCCCAGCCCGCCAACACGATTCCGTAGACCCCGATCGAGGTGACCGCGAGGACGTACAACACCGCGACCGGCAGGTCGGTCAACTGCAGCGGCGTCTCGTGCCCGAAGACGTGGACCAGCGGCCCCATCGGGATGACGGCGAACGCCATGATCGCCGGGATCACCGAGATGATCGGCGCCAGCAGATAGATCGGCTTGTCCACCCCGGCCGGGACCAGCCCTTCTTTGAGGGCGAGCTTGATGCCATCGGCGAGACTCTGCAGCAACCCGAACGGCCCCACCCGGTTCGGCCCGATGCGCATCTGCATCCAGCTCAGGACTCGCCGTTCGAGCAGGATCGCGACGAGCACCGTCAGCACCAGGAACACAAAAATGCCAAGGGCTTTGGCGAGGACCAGCCACCACGGGTCGAGGCCGAACGAGGAGAGGTCGGGATAGTTCACGTTGCCGCCCCGCTGATCGAGACGACCGCGCCGGGGGCGACGCCGAGCGTGGCATGGACGGGCGACCCCGGCGAGTTCAGCGGCAGCCACACCACGCCGGTCGGCATGTCGGTGATCTCGAGCGGCAGGGTGAGGCTGCCGCGATCGGTACTGACGGTGAGGGTTTCGACCGCGCCGACGCTCGCGGCCGTGTCAGGCGACAGCCGGGCCACCGCGGGGCGCGCCGTGGCGGCCAGATGGGGTTCGCCGTCCTGCAGCCTGCCGGCGTCCAGCAGCATCCGCCAGCCGGCAAGAACCGCCTGACCGGGACCGGGCACGGGGTTCGGCGGCGCGGTGAACTCCGGTGCGGCGGGCCGTGGTCCGGTCCAGCACCCCAGTCGGTTCATCTCGTTGCGCACGGTCGCGACATCGCGCAGACCCAGATCGATGCAGTGCTCGTCGGCGAGCGCGGCCAGCACACCCATGTCCGCTCGCGTGGTGGGCGGCAGCGCCGCGCCGAATGCGCGATGCCGCCCTTCCCAGTTCACGAAGCTGCCGGCTTTCTCGACGACGGGTGCCACCGGGAACACCACGTGCGCGAGATCGGTGACGGCGCTGCGGCGCACCTCCATGCTCACCACGAACTTCGCGGCGCCGAGTGACTGCTGCGCCAGTGCTGGGTCTGGGAGGTCGGCCAGCTCGACACCGGCGACCAGGACAGCCTCGAGCTCGCCGTCGGCTGCGGCGGCGAGGATCCCGGTGGTGTCGCGACCCGGAGTGTCGGGCAGTTCGTCGACGTGCCAGGCGACGGCGACTTCCGTGCGTGACGGCACATCGGTGACCAAACGGCCGCCGGGCAGCAGATTCGGGGCCGCACCGGCTTCCAGTGCACCGCGCTCGCCGGCCCGCCGCGGTACCCAGCCGACGGCCGCGCCGGTCCGCTCGGCCAGCCGGGACACGGCGGAGAACCCGCCTGGGACACCGGCCAGCCGCTCACCGGTGAGGATGACCGAACCGGGCGGCAACACCTCGACGGCGTCGAGTGCGCGGGGTTCGCGGCCGGGTGCGGCGGAGATGAGGGTGCCGCCCATCTTCTCCAGTCCGCGGCTCGCGAACGGCGCCACCGCAACAACTTTCAGGCCGTGCTTGCGGAAGGCCTTGCGCAGCCGCAGGTAGATGATCGGCGATTCGTCTTCCGGCTCGAACGCGACGAGCAGCACGACGGGCGCCTGCTCCAGGTCGGCGTACGTCACCCGCATCGGCTGACCCGCGACGGACGCCGCCAGGAACTGGGCTTCCTCGTCGCTGTGCACCCGGTTGCGGAAGTCGATGTCGTTGGTGCCCAGCACAATCCGCGCGTACTTGGCATACGCATAGGCGTCTTCGGTGGTGAGTCGTCCGCCGACCAGCACGCCGGTCTGGGCACCGGCCGCCGACAGGCCGCGCACCGCGACAGCGACGGCCTCGGGCCAGGACGCCGGGCGCTGGGTGCCGTCGGCCTCGCGGATCAAGGGTGTGGTGATCCGGTCACCCTGCGTGGCGTAGGTGAAGGCCCACCGGCCCTTGTCGCAGTTCCACTCTTCGTTCACCTCGGGATCGTCACCGGCCAAGCGGCGCAACACCGTTCCGCGGCGATGGTCGGTGCGCTGCGCACAGCCCGAGGCGCAGTGTTCGCAGACGCTGGGGGAGGAGACCAGGTCGAAAGGCCGGGCCCGGAACCGGTACGCAGTCCCGGTCAGCGCGCCGACGGGACAGATCTGCACGGTGTTGCCGGAGAAGTAGGAGTCGAACGGGTCACCGCCCCCGATACCGACCTGCTGCAGTGCACCACGTTCCAGCAGTTCGATGAACGGGTCGCCGGCGACCTGATTCGAGAACCGCGTGCAGCGCGCGCACAGCACGCAGCGTTCCCGGTCGAGCAGGACCTGCGCCGACAGGTTGATGGGCTTGGGGAAGGTGCGCTTGACGTCCTCGAAGCGAGAATCGGCGCGGCCGTTGGACATCGCCTGGTTCTGCAGTGGGCATTCGCCGCCCTTGTCGCAGACGGGGCAGTCCAGCGGATGGTTGATCAGCAGCAGTTCCATCACGCCGTGCTGTGCCTTGTCGGCGGCCTCCGACGTCACCTGGGTACGCACGACCATGTCCGGGGTGACCGTGGTGGTGCACGACGCCAACGGTTTCCGCTGACCCTCCACCTCGACGAGGCACTGCCGGCAGGCGCCCACCGGGTCGAGCAGGGGGTGGTCGCAGAACCGGGGAATCTGGACGCCGATGAGCTCGGCCGCTCGAATCACCAACGTGCCCTTGGGCACACTGATCTGCTGGTCGTCGATGGTCAGCGTCACCATCTCGACCGCGGCCGCGTCCTTCGCCGGCTCGGTGACCGTCATGCGCCCGCTCCTTCCGTGGCGAAGAGCGTGGCGGCGTGCGGGTCGAAGGGGCAGCCGCCGTTCAGGTGCGCGACGTACTCGTCGCGGAAGTACTTGAGCGAGGACATGATCGGGCTCGCCGCACCGTCGCCGAGAGCACAGAACGACTTGCCGAGGATGGCGTCGGAGATGTCGAGCAGTTTGTCCAGGTCGGCCGCGTGGGCCTGTCCGTTCTCCAGCCGGGCATAGATCTGCGCCAGCCAGTAGGTGCCCTCGCGGCACGGCGTGCACTTGCCGCAGGACTCGTGGGCGTAGAACTGGGTCCACCGGCGGACGGCCCGCACCACGCAGGTCGTCTCGTCGAAGATCTGCAGTGCCTTGGTGCCCAGCATCGAGCCGACCCCGGCCATGCCTTCGTAGTCCAGCGGGACGTCCAGGTGTTCGGATGTGAGCATCGGCGTCGACGATCCGCCCGGCGTCCAGAACTTCAGCTGGTGCCCGGCCCGCACCCCGCCGGCGTATTCCAGCAGTTCGCGCAGCGAAATCCCCAGTGGCGCCTCGTATTGCCCCGGCCGGGTGACGTGACCCGACAACGAGTACAGCGTGAAGCCGGGCGACTTCTCCGACCCCATGGACCGGAACCAGTCGACCCCGCCGCGGATCACCGACGGGACACTGGCGATCGACTCGACGTTGTTGACCACGGTCGGGCAGGCATACAACCCGGCGACCGCGGGGAACGGCGGACGCAACCGGGGCTGGCCGCGCCGGCCCTCCAAGGAGTCGAGCAGCGCGGTCTCCTCGCCGCAGATGTATGCACCCGCCCCGGCGTGCACCACCAGATCCAGGTCGTAGCCGGTGCCGGCGATGTTGGTGCCGAGATAGCCGTTCGCGTAGGCCTCGGCGACCGCACCCTGCAGCCGGCGCAGCACCGGAACCACCTCACCGCGCACGTAGATGAATGCGTGCCGGGCGCCGATGGCGTACGACGCGATGATCGCGCCTTCCACCAGCGCGTGCGGTGAGGCCAGCATCAGTGGAATGTCCTTGCACGTCCCGGGTTCGGATTCGTCCGCGTTGACGACCAGATAGTGCGGACGGCCGTCGTCGGGGGAGATGAACGACCATTTGGTCCCCGTGGGGAAACCCGCGCCGCCGCGTCCGCGCAGTCCGGAATCCTTGACCAGCGCAATGACTTCGGCGGGTTGCATCCGCAACACCGCCCGCAGTGCCTGGTAGCCGCCCTGCCGGACGTAGCTCTGCAGCGTCCACGATTGCGGCTCATCCCAGTGTCTGCTCAGCACCGGCGCGAGTGTCATTGCGGCGCCTCCATCCCGCGCTCCTGGGCGACGCGCAACCCGGCGAGGGTGGCCGCGCCTGGTTCGGAGTCGTTGCTGCCGGGGCGTTCATCGGGGAAGCCGGCTAGGATGCGTGCGGTGTCCTTGAAGGTGCACAGGGGCGCGCCCCGGGTCGGGGTGACCGGCTCACCGGCCCGCAGTGAGTCGACGAGATCACGTGCGGAACCGGGAGTTTGGTTGTCGAAGAACTCCCAGTTCACCATGACCACCGGAGCGTAGTCGCAGGCGGCGTTGCATTCGATGTGCTCCAGCGTGACCCGGCCGTCGGCGGTGGTCTCGCCGGCGCCGAGACCCAGGTGGTCCTCCAGTGATTCGAGGATGGCGTCGCCGCCCATGATGGCGCACAGCGTGTTGGTGCACACCCCGACGAGGTACTCGCCTGTCGGGGTGCGGCGGTACATCGAGTAGAACGTCGCGACCGCGGTGACCTCGGCAGTGCTGAGGTCCAATTGCCCAGCGCAGAAAGAGATTCCGGCTGGGGTGAGGTACCCGTCCTCGGATTGGACGAGATGCAGCAGCGGCAGCAGTGCGGAGCGGGCACTGGGGTAGCGGGCGATGATCGTCGCGGCGTCGGCGGCCAGGCGCTCGGTCACGTCAGGCGAATACGACTGCGGCCCTTGGCTGATTGGCGGGCCGGGCTCGTCCGGACGCGGCCCGAGACGCAGTTCGATAGCAGTCACCTGTCCACGCCTCCCATCACCGGATCGATCGATGCCACCGCGGCGATGGCGTCGGCGACCATGGAGCCCTCGCACATCACCGACACCGCTTGCAGATTGGTGAACGAGGGGTCGCGGTAGTGCACCCGGTAGGGCCGGGTGCCACCGTCGGAGACCATGTGCACACCCAGCTCGCCGCGCGGCGATTCGACCGCGACGTACACCTGCCCGGCGGGCACCCGGATGCCTTCGGTCACGATCTTGAAGTGGTGGATCAGGGCCTCCATCGACGAGCCCATGATCTTGGCGATGTGTTCCTTCGAATTGCCCAGGCCGTCGGGGCCGAGCTTCAGGTCCGCGGGCCAGGCCAGCTTCTTGTCGGTGATCATCACCGGCCCGGTGACCTTGCCGAGCCTCTCGACACACTGCTCGACGATCTTGATGGACTCGTGCATCTCGCGGACCCGAATGATGTAGCGGCCGTAGGCATCACACTGGTCGTCGGTGATGACGTCGAAGTCATAGGACTCGTATCCGCAGTACGGCTGCGCCTTTCGCAGATCGTGCGGCAGCCCCGTCGAACGCAGCACCGGTCCGGTGATGCCCAGCGCCATGCACCCGGTCAGATCCAGGTAGCCGACCCCCTGCGTGCGGGCCTTCCAGATGTAGTTCTCGTTGAGCAGATTCTCCATGTCGCGCAACCGCTTGGGCAGCAGCTTCAGCAATTCCCGCAGTTGCGGCAGGGCCTCGTCGGGCAGGTCGGCGGCCAGGCCGCCGGGGCGGATGTAGGCGTGGTTCATGCGGAGCCCGGTGATGGTCTCGAAGATCGACAGCACCAGTTCGCGTTCCCGGAAGCCGAAGAACATGGCCGACATGGAACCCAGCTCCATACCGCCGGTCGCCAGCGCGACCAGGTGCGACGAGATGCGGTTGAGTTCCATCAGCAGCACCCGGATGATGCTGGCGCGCTCGGGAATGGCGTCGGCGACGCCGAGCAGCTTCTCGACCCCGAGGCAGTACGCCGTCTCGTTGAAGAAGGGCGACAGGTAGTCCATGCGGGTCACGAAGGTGACGCCCTGCGTCCAGGTCCGGTATTCGAGATTCTTCTCGATTCCGGTGTGCAGGTAGCCGATTCCGCACCGGGCCTCGGTGATGGTCTCGCCGTCGATCTCGAGGATCAGCCGCAGCACGCCGTGGGTGGACGGATGCTGCGGGCCCATGTTGACCACGATGCGCTCGCCGGCGACCGCGCTCTCCCGCGCCGCGGCCACGACGTCGGCCCAGTCTTGACCGCCGACGGTGACCACGCGTTCGCGGCCATCGGGTTCGTTGTCCTGAGTCATCAGTTGTAGGCCCGCCGTTCGTCCGGGGGCGGGATTTTCGCGCCGTGGTACTCGACCGGGATTCCGCCGAGCGGGTAGTCCTTGCGCTGCGGGTGGCCCACCCAGTCGTCGGGCATCTCGATCCGGGTCAGGGCGGGGTGGCCGTCGAAGATGATGCCGAAGAAGTCGTAGGTCTCCCGCTCGTGCCAGTCGGTCGTCGGGTACACCGAATACAGCGACGGCACATGCGGATCGGCGTCCGGGGCGCTCACCTCGACGCGGATGCGGCGGTTGTGGGTGATGGACATCAGCGGGTAGACGGCGTGCAACTCGCGACCGGTGTCGTCGGGGTAGTGCACCCCGGACACTCCCAGACACAGCTCGAATCGCAGCTCGTCGCGCAGTGCCTGGGCCACCGCGACCAGGTGTTCGCGGCGCACCTCGAGGGTCAGTTCGTCGCGGAAGACCACGACGCGCTCGATCGCGGCACCGAACTCGTCGGGACCGAGGGTCGCCGCCAACGTGTCGACGACGTCGTCGAAGTAGCCGCCGTAGGGCCGTGGCGAGCTGCCGGGCAGGGCCACCTCCCGGACCAACCGGCCGTAGCCCGACGTGTCGCCGCTGCCGCGCACACCGAACATGCCGCGCCGCGTCCCGATCACCTCGGGTCCCGTCTGGTCCGGCGCGTCCGTCATGACCGCAGCAGTCCCTTCAGTTCGATGGTGGGGCGGGCCTGCAGGGCGGCTTCCTCGGCCGCGGCGATCGCCTCGGCCCGGTTCACGCCCAGCGGCATCTCCTGAATCTTGGCGTGCAGCTTGAGGATTGCGTTGAGCAGCATCTCGGGCCGCGGCGGGCAGCCGGGCAGGTAGATGTCGACGGGCACGATGTGGTCGACGCCCTGCACCACCGCGTAGTTGTTGAACATGCCGCCGGAGGAGGCGCACACGCCCATGGCCAGCACCCATTTGGGCTCGGCCATCTGGTCGTACACCTGACGCAGCACCGGCGCCATCTTCTGGCTCACGCGGCCCGCGACGATCATCAGATCGGCCTGGCGCGGCGTCGCGGAGAACCGCTCCATGCCGAAGCGCGCGATGTCGAAGCGCGGGCCCGCGGTGGCCATCATCTCGATGGCGCAGCAGGCCAGGCCGAAGGTGGCGGGCCACAGCGACCCCTTGCGTACGTAGCCTGCGACCTTCTCGACAGTGGACAGCAGGATGCCGCCGGGCAGGCGTTCTTCGAGTCCCATGGGTCTGCCCTCAGTCCCAGCTCAGTCCGCCGCGTCGCCAGATGTATGCGTAGGCGACGAACACCGTCAGCATGAACAGCAACATCTCCACCACCGCGAATACCCCGAGCGATTCGAAGGAAACGGCCCAGGGATACAGGAAGACGATCTCGATGTCGAAGACGATGAACAGCATGGCGGTCAGGTAGTACTTGACCGGGAACCGCTGCCCGGTGGTCTCATGCCCGGGGGAGCCTGGAGCCATCGGCTCGATGCCGCATTCGTAGGCCTCCAGCTTGGCCCGGTTGTACCGGCGGGGGCCGATGACCAGCGCGATTCCGACCGAACCCACCGCGAACGCCGCGGCGATCGCGCCGAGTACCAGGATGGGGATGTAGACGTTCATGCGTTCGTCATGCCCTGTGTGGCTCCCTCGTCGAGCTGTCGATGTGAGCTGGCCCACAGCTTAGCTCGGTTAACGGAACGGCCGCCGCATTTTGGCTAGGATCATGATCAGTTCCTGACGTTCCCGCGTCCCATCGCCGCCGACGCGAAGAGTGAACGGCCACAGGCCATTTCGTGCTGGTTAACGCACGGTTTCACCGCTGTGGAGACAGCACCGCGACCACGGCCTCGCCGAGCCGGATCGGGTCGATCGGGTGGGGCACTGCGGCCTCCGCGCGCGACCAGGAGGCCAGCCAGGCGTCGTCCGGGCGGCCGGTGAGCACCACGATCGGCGGGCAGTTCGCGACCTCGTCCTTGAGCTGCTTGGCGAGCCCCATCCCGCCGGCGGGCGTGGCCTCGCCGTCGAGGATCGCCAAGTCGATCCCGCCCGCGTCGACGGAACTCACCACGACGGGCGCCGTCGCCACGTCGAGATAGGTCAGGTCGGGCAGGTCCGGGTGGATGCGCCGTCCCAGCGCCGTGCGCACCTGGTCACGGGTGTTCGGGTTGTCGCTGTACACCAGGATCTTGAGCGCGGAGTCGGCCACGTGCTCAGGCTACGACAGTACGGCGATCAGGTAGGCCGGGTTCGGCTACTCGTCGGCATAGCCCGGATGGGCCACGTCCAGCCGATGCCGCACGAGCGCCCGCAGCACGGGCTCGAGTTCGGGGCCACGGTCGTCGAACTCCCCGTCGCGTATCGCGCGCGCCAGGGCCTGCTCGTCGTCGAATCCCAGCAGCCCCGGTTCTGCGCCGTCCTGAGACAGCTCGCGTTCGACGATCCGCAGCGCGTTCGCGGCCACGCGGGCATGGAAGTTCACCGCACCATCGGTGGCCGCGCGTACCTCGGTCTCCAGGAACTCGGCCACGCCGGCGACCAGTTCAGCGGCGGTGGGACGGTAATGGCTCATCGGCTCTCCAAGAGGTTGAGCAGGTCCCATTCGGTTTCACACACCCGCCGGCCGATGGTCGCCAACTCCACCGACCTGGCCTGTCCGGACAGGTGGCGCTGCGCCTGATATCGGCAGATGATGCCCCAGCGCAAGGTGGCGGACACCAGCCACCAGTGAAAGGTCTTGCGGTCCAGAGTGATTCCGCTGGAGTGCTCATAGGCGGTCAGGAAGTCCTCGATGCTGCCCAGGCCGCCGGCGCCCAGCGTCCGCGGCGCCCCGAAGCGCCAGGCCCGAATGCAGAACCAGGCCAGGTCCTCGGCGCGCGAGCCCAGATGGGTGAGCTCCCAATCCAGCACTGCCGCCAGCCGGCTGCCGTCGACGATCAGGTTGCCCATCCGGAAGTCGCCGTGCACCAACACCGCACCGCCGGTGTCCGCCGGCTGGTTGCGCGCCAACCAGCGGAAGGCCCACTCGAAAGTGGCTGTGGTGTCACCGATCTCGTCGAGTTCGCGCCGCCATGAACTCAGTTGGTCTTCGCTCGACAGTCCGATGCCGGTGGGGTCGGCGCGGTGGATCGCCGCCAGCGCTGCGGCGCATTGCCCGAGAAGGGTGCTCCGGCCGTCGTCGTCGAGTGCGCGCTGGATCTTGCGGACGATGGTCTCCCCGGGTACGAAATCGCACACCAGGAACGGATTGCCGAGGGCCTCCGGCGAGTTGCTGGCCGCCAGCACCCGGGGCACGGGCGCGCCTGTGGCCGCGGCCCGGGACAGCGCGGCGGACTCGAGCTCCATGCCGGCGTGGATTTCGTCGGGCGGTCCGACCCGCAGGATCAATGGGCGGGCGTTGGCTGCGGTGGTCGCCGCGAACGCCCACGTCGCGCGGCTGGCGCCGCCGGTCAGTTCCCGCAGGTTCTCGACGCTGACCTCGCCGAGCTCCGGTTCGAGCACCGCGGCGAGCGCTCGGGCCAATTCCGGCGCGTCGATCACTTGCGCCCGAACTTCAGCATCCGCTGCGCCACCCGGCGAATCTGAATCTCTTCCGCCCCTTCGGTGATCCGGTAGCGGCGGTGGTGCCGGTAGATGTGCTCGAACGGCTCGTGCCGGCTGTAGCCGATGCCACCGTGGATCTGCATGGCTCGGTCGGCCGCCTCACATACCAGTCTGTTGGCGCGGTAATTGGCCATCGACACCTTGTCGGAGACCTCCATGTGGTGATCCCGATCGAGGTGCCAGGCGGCGTAATACACCAGTAGCCGGACCATCTGGGCCTCGGTCTGCAGCTCGGCCAGCGGCCACTGCACGGCCTGGTTCACCGCCAGGGGCTTACCGAAGACGACGCGCTCGCCGGCGTACTGCGCGGCCCTGTCGATGCAGTACTGCGCGGCGCCCAGGCTGCTGGCGGCCTGACGGATGCGGTTCTCGTGCAGGAACGTCTGGCCGACCTCCAAGCCGTGGTCCACCTCGCCGAGCACCGCATCAGCCGGCACCCGAACATCGTTCAGCTCGACCTCGCCGTGATCGCTCGGCATGTTGAACGTCCACCAGTAGTACGGCACGGTGAAACCGGGGGTGTCGGTCGGGACCAGGAACGCGGTGATACCGACCGCCTGCCCGGGATCCCCCGACGTGCGGGCGAAGATCAGGTCGTGGGTGGCGCGGTGCACTCCGGTGTTCCATCGCTTGCGGCCGTTGATGATCCACCCGTCACCGTCCCGGACCGCGGTGGTCTCGAGCCAGGTGGCGTCGCTCCCGTGGTCGGGTTCGGTGAGCCCGAACGCCATCGACCGTTCACCGGTGATCATGGCCTCGACCCATTCGGCTTGCTGCGCCGGGGTGCCGAACCGGCTCATCATGATGACCTGCGGGAAGTTGCCGACGATCGACGATTCGTCCTGCAGGTCGTTGTGCAGGCCGAGGCCCTTGTGCGCCAGGTGTTCCCGGATGACGGCCATGTCCAGGTTGGTGCCGTCGCGGCCACCGAACTCGCTGGGCAAGCCGTACCGCAGCCATCCGGCTGCGTCGGCACGGCGGCGCATCTCGTCGAGCAGATCCTCCCATTCCCGGGTGGGCACACCGCCGTTCTCGAGGTCCGTACGGGCGAATTCCCGGCGCCGGTCGAAGTACTGCAGGTTCTCTCGTTCCAGCGGTTTGATCTCCGCCTCGATGAAGGCGTCCATCTCTGCCAGCAGGCCCGGAAGGTGTTCCGGTAGGGCGAAATCCACGGTGATCTCTTTCGTCGGTCAGAAGCCGTACAGGGTTTTCTTCCAGATGGTCGACAGGGTGGTGATGGCGTCCTCGTCGCTGATCTGCAGCCCGGAGCCCGGGCTGCCGACCACCACGACGGTGAAGTTCTCGAACAGCAGCGAAATCGCCGCGGCGATGTGTTCGGGATCGAGGCGCTGCCCGGGGTGGATGCCCTGCGCATAACCTTGCTCCGCGGCGTGGCGGACCGAATCGGCGACCAGGTCCATCCCGAAGCGCCGGAACTCGTTCTGTACCTTGGCGAAGCGCGGCTGCGTGGCGCCCAGCTGGGCGACCGCGATCATGATGCCGATGTTCTGCTTGAAGAGGTTCCAGTACCCCGTCACCACGGTGGTGAAGTACTCGGTGTCCTCGGGGGACTCCGGCAGCGGCACACTCATCCCCGACGGGGTGACGATGTCGTGCAGGAACGACTCGGCCAGCTCGGCCAGCAGGTCCTCCTTGTCGTCGAAATAGCGGTAGAACACCGCCGACGACTTCCCTGCAGCCGACGTGATGTCGGCCAGCGTGGTGCCGTGAAAGCCTCGCTCGGCGAACAGCTTCCGGGCGGCGAGTTCGATGGCCTCGCGGGTCTGTCGGCCCTTGGCGGTCAGTGTCTCGGTGGGCATGCTCAGCCCAGCAGCCGGTCGCCGGCGCGCAGTAGGGCGCTGGGCAGCTCATGGCCGACAACGCGCTGCGCCACCATGGCCGCGTCGATCGCCAGGTTCAGGTCGATGCCGGTGTCGATGTCGCTGTCCCGCAACAGGTAGACCAGGTCTTCGGTCGCGATGTTGCCGGTCGCGCCGGGTGCGAACGGGCAGCCGCCCAGGCCGCCCACCGACGCGTCGAGTCGCGTCACACCGGCCTGCACGGCGGCGTAGGCGCTGGCCAGGCCGGAGCCCCGCGTGTTGTGGAAGTGCGCGCCGAGCGGCAGGTCTCCGATGACCGGGCGGACGCGGCTGATCAGGTCGCTGACACGCCGCGGGGTGGTGGTGCCGATGGTGTCGGCGATGGCCACCCGATCCGCCCCGAATTCCATTGCTGCCGCGGCGATATCGACCACCCGGCCCGGATCGGTCGGCCCGTCGAAGGGGCAGTCCCAGGCGGTGGCGATGATGACTTCGGCGCTCGCGCCGCTGTCGTGGGCCAGGCCGACGATGTCGGAGATCAGGGCCGTCGAATCGGCCGTCGAGCGCCCGACGTTCGCCCGGCTGTGCCCGTCCGCGGCGGACACCACGTATTCCAGCGACCGCATGCCCGCCGCGAGCGCACGGCCGGCGCCGCCGGCTCCCGCCACGAGCGCGGAGAACTCGACGTTGGGAAAAGCGTCCAGCGCCGCGGCCAATTCGGCGGCATCGGCCAGTGCGGGCACCTTGGACGGTGAGACGAATGCGGTGGCCTCGACCTCCTGCACACCGGTGGCGACGATGGCCCCGAGCAGTTCGAGCTTGGCGGACAACGGAATCGGGTCTTCGAGTTGCAGGCCGTCGCGCAGGCAGACCTCGCGGACGGTCACGTGGGCCGGCAGGTCGGTCACAACACACCCTCCTCGCGCAGTGCCGACAACTGCTCGGCATCGAGACCCAGGAGCCGGCCGAACACCTCCGCGTTGTCCTGGCCTGGCCGCGCCGAGCCACCGTTGCGGATGGTGCCGGGCGTGTCCGAGAGCACCGGGACGACGCCGGGACCCTTCACGTTGCGTTGCACCCGTTCGTCCCAGTGGTCGGCAATCATGTTGCGTGCCTGCAGTTGTGGGTCTTGTACCACCTCGGCGACGGTGTTGATGGGCCCACTGATCACGCCGGCCTCCGACAGGGTGGCGATGATGTCGTGCGGCTCCCGCTGCGCTGCCCAGTCGCCGATGATCTTGTCGAGTTCGTCCTGGTTGCGGCCACGCGCCAGATGGTCGGCGAACCGTTCGTCGGTCGCCAGTTCGGGCCGGTCCATGGCCTGACAGAGCCGCCGGAACACCGTGTCCTGATTGGCCGCGATCACCACCCAGCTGCCGTTCGCGCTCTGGTAGATGTTCGACGGTGCGATACCTTCGAGCCGGGTGCCCGACGGTCCACGCACCACGCCGCCGATGTCGTAGTCCGGAATGGTGGATTCCTGGATGGCCAAACAACTTTCGGTGAGTGCCGTATCCACGACCTGGCCCTCGCCGGTGACGCTGCGCCGGTACAGTGCGGCGAGCGCGCCTTGCGCGGCGAACATGCCGGCGAGGCTGTCGCCCAGCGACAATGCGAGTCGCGGCGGGGGACCGCCGGGGAAACCGTTCATGTGCCGCAGCCCGCTAGCCGCCTCGGCGACCGACGCGTAGCCGGCCTTCCCGGCATCGGGGCCCGTCTGGCCGTAGCCCGACACCCGCACCAGGATGATGCCCCGATTGCGTTCGCGCAGAACGTCGTAACCCAGGTTCCATTTCTCGAGCGTGCCCGGCCGGAAATTCTCCACGATCACATCGGACTGCTCGACGAGGTCGAGGAACAGTTCCCGGCCGCGCGCGGTGCGCAGGTCCAGCGTGACCGCTTTCTTGTTGCGCGCGTGGACCGTCCAGAAGAACCGGTGGCCGTCGAGCTCGGCCTGGCCCCAGGTCCGGAGCGGATCGGGAGCCGACGGCAACTCGATCTTGAGGACCTCGGCGCCCATGTCGCCGAGCAGCCGGCCGGCGAATGGGCCGGATATCAGGGTGCCGAGTTCGAGCACCCGGATGCCGTCCAGAGCACCGGTCGTCACAGCGAAAACCCCCGCTGGTGCAGCCAGTCCGTGCAGATGCCGACGGCCTGCCGCAGCGTGCCGCGCTGATCCGGCCCGGAGTAGTAGTGGTTGGCACCGGGAATCTCGTGCATCTCCTTGTCCGGATGCCCGATCGCCTCGAACAGGCGCCGCGTGTGGCTGGGCGTGCAGGCGTCGTCGGCGAGGTTGCCGATCACCAGCGTCGGCACCGCGATGTCCGGACCCGCCTTCACGGCGTCACCGTTGGCGTCGTCGTAACTCCACTGCGACAGCCAGCTGCGCAACGTACAGAATCGGGCCAGGCCGACGGGGCTCATGTTCACCACTCGAGGATCCCCCAGATAGCACTGTCCCGGGGTGCGTTCGTTGGGATCGACCGTCGGGTCGAGCCAGCGCGGGTCGGCCATGGTGCCGTGCACGACGAACGCGAACTCGTCATCGCGCCGTCCCGCCGCCTTGAGCTCGGCGAGTTTTTCCTTGACCCACTTGGTGATTCGCCGGTTTCGGGCGATCTGTGCCTCGTGGTACCGCTGGAGGAACTCGGGGGAGTACGGCGGTTGGTTGGGGTTGTCCGGGTTGTAGAGATCGAGTTCGGGATCGCGTTTCGACGGGTCGTTCTCGTCGAGGATCGAGGCGTCCATCCACTCGGTCATGGTGCCGTGGCGACTGATGTGGGCGGCCAGCAGCATGAGACCGTCCGCCGGGATCAGGCCCAGCTTCGTCAGATCCGGCCCGTCCCCGGAGGGACTGGCCGTCACCGTCGGGTGCTGCGCCTGCTGCTGGTAGAAGACCGACAGCGAGCCGCCGCCGCTCCACCCGGCGAGGACGACCTTCGCGTAGCCCAGCCGGTTCTTGGCATCCTTGATGCACTCACCGAGATCCTCGACCACCTTCTCCATCAGCAATGCCGAGTCGGTGCCGCGGAAGCGGCTGTTGCAGTAGATGACGTGGTGGCCGGCGCGCGCCAGCGCGTTGATCATCGGCAGGTAGGCGCCGCCCCCGATGGGGTGCATGAACACCAGTACCGTGTCACTCGGCTTGGCTTTCGGCTTCAGCAGGTAGCTTTCCAGCACCACCAGCTCCGCCACGCCGCCGTACACATCGCGTACTGCCGAGTTGTTCTGGTACGCAACCAGATACGGGATGCGGTCGTAGTCGTGCTTGACGGGTGCTTCGGCGGTTGTCATCAGTGCTCTCTCTTCTTCGCGCAAGCGCTCATCAGTGCTGCCCCAGATCATTGGCGAGGATTTCGGCGGAGGGTGTGAGACGTCGGCGCGTATCGATGGCGATCACCGACCAGTCGACGCGGTCGTACTGGTCGAACTTGCGGCGGGCGCGCTCCCGCGCCGCTTCCGGTGCACCGTGGTGGACCCCTTGGGGCGCATGGGAGATCAGGCCCGGCGGCATCGGGATGCCGTACAGCGAGCCGGAGTGGAAGAACGCGATCTCGTCGTAGTCGACGTTGCGGTGGTACCAGGGGGTGCGCTCGGTACCCGGCACGCTCTCGGCCGGCTTGGGCAGGAAGTTCATCACGTAGACGCCGGTCGCCTGCATGAACAGGTGCACGGTCGGCGGCAGGTGCACGCTCTCGGACGTGATGACGGTGTAGTCCTCGATGTTGAAGGTGAACGGGAAGTTGTCGCCCCGCCAGCCCTCCACATCGAGCGGATTGTGTTGGTAGATGAGCGAGGTGGTCCCAACCCCATCGATCGGGGCGTGGTACATCCGCACCTCGTACTCTCCGTCTTTTTGCGGGCCGTCGCCAGTTTCAAGCGGCTCGGGTTCGGGGATGGTGACCTGCGCCGGGTCGAACGGGAAGTGTCGTCCCAAGGTCCCGGCCGGCGGCACCCGGAAGTCATCGGTGGCCTGGATCATGAGCCACGTCGACTCGTCGTCCGGCACCTGCCGGAACGTACAGGCCTTCGGGATGTAGACCCAGTCGCCCTCGCGGTACCGCAGCGGGCCGAATTCGGTCTCCAGGAGCCCGGATCCCTTGTGTACGAACAGGAGTAGATCACCGTCGACGTAGCGGACGAAGAACGGCATCGCCGTGCTCCGCCGGCTCAGCAGCACCTGGCAGTCGGCGTTGGAGAACATCAGCAGGGGAGCGCCCGCCGCGTCGGTCGCATCCGAGGGCTTCAGTTCGGACGACAGCACGTCGGTGGGCCGGAGCGGGCCGACGGTGCGGTATGCGGTGGGGTCGTTGCGCCGGTACATGTTCGCGGTACGCCCGACGAAGCCGCCGCGCCCGAGTTCGTCGTCTTTGAGCCCATCGAGGTCGGCGTGCACCCGCTTCGGGGTCCGGCCTTTGCGCAGGTGGACGAACGATTCCATGCTGAGCTCCTCGAGGATAGGGCAGCAAAACTAAAAGTGACATTACTTTTGGTTCTGATGGTTGGCAAGGCTCATTCGGCCCACGAACTAGACCATCGAGGTCCGCGGAATCTTCATGCCCAGCGTGAGTGCGCCGGCCAGTTCCCGGCTGGTGTCGTAATCGAAGACGACGTGCCCGGCCAACACGTCGACGTCGCGCTTGAACCGCTGCATCGGGCTGGACAGGAAATGGATGCTGGCTCCGCCGGCGCCCATGAGGTCACCGATCACCGCCCGTGATTCGGCGACGATGTGCGCGGCCGCCAGCCGGGCCTGTGCGCGGACGGGCTTGTCGACGGAGTCGCCGGCGACGACGATCTCCTCGATCTCCCCGACGGTGTCGGCGAGCAGTGCGCGCAGTGACCGCAACCGGACCTGCGCTCCGGCCAAGTGCGCCTGGGCAATTGGCTTGTCCTTCTGCATGACGCCCTCGTACGGAAGCACCCGCTCGGCCAGCCGTTGCGCGTAGTTCTCGGTGACCCTCTCGGCGCTGCCCAGGGCGGGCATGGCGGCGAGCAGGGCCAGTGCCGGCACCATCGGCCAGCGGTAGGTGGCGCTGTCATGCAGTCCGGCGCCGGGCGCGGTGCCGGCGTAGATGTCGGTCACCTTGACCAGCCGGTGCTCGGGCACGAAGACGTCCGTGGCGACGACGTCGTTGGATCCGGTGGCCCGCATGCCGTCGGTGTGCCAGACGTCCTCGACGGTGATGGCACTGATCGGCAGGAGCGCCAGGGCGGGGTAGATGCCGTCATCGGGCCCGCAGAGCGCGGCGACGATGATCCAGTTGCCGTGCATCACCCCGGTGGCCCAGGACCAGCGCCCGGACAACCGGATGCCGCCGTCGGCCGGCAGTCCTCTGCCGGTGGGGGCCAGCGGTGCGGGCGCCAGGAAGGGGCGGCTCTCGAACGCCTCCTGCTGGGCCTGCTGGCCGAACAGCGCCAGCATCCAGTTGTGCAGCGTCAGGAAGCCGATGGTCCAGGCGCTCGACGTGCAGCCGTGGGCGATGCGGCGCACCGGGTCGAGGATGTCGGGGAACGGCGCCTGCTGTCCGCCGAAACGCGCGGGCACCAGAAGTTCGGTGAACCCGGACGCGATCAGGTCGCGCACGGTGTCGTCGGGAAGGCGCCGGAGTTTTTCGGCCTCGGCGGCGCGTTCGCCGAGCGCGGTTACGAACCCATCGGTGATGCCGGCCTGCGTGCTCAACATGAGCCGGACCGTACCATACCTTTTGGTATGGAGATCAGGTCGCGAGCATCAGGTCGAGGAATCGTTCGCTGCGGGCGGCCAACCGCGGATGGGGAGAGGCGCCGGAGAGGTGCAGGAATCCGATGCCGACGGCAAAGGTGGCGTCGGCCCGCAGCTCCGCCTCGTCGCCGTCGAAGCCGTAATCCTCGAACGCGCGCCGAACCGCGGCGAGAATGCGCCGATCCGCGGCGCGCACACTCTCGGCGACGGCCTCATCCGAGCGCGCCCACTCCCGCATGGCCCGCTCCAGCGTCCAGTGCCGGGGGCTGACCAGCGAGTTCATCATCTGGATCAGTCGGTCGCGCGGCGGCAGTGCGCCGATTTCCTCGATCTGGCTGCGGTCGGCGTCACGGAGCTCGCCCCAGCCCTGGATGAGGGCGGTCCGGTAGGCGGCGATGTTGGCGAAATGCCAGTAGAAGCTGCCTTTCGTGACGTTCAACCGGGCGCACAGGCGATCGATCTTCAGCGCCTTCAGGCCCTCTTCCGCCAGGATCGCGTAACCGGCGGCGCGCCAGTCGTCGACACTCAACCGGCTGCCCGGCCGGGTGTCCGCCAGGTCGTCGACGTCGTTCCGATCGCTCGTCACAATCGGCAGCCTACGGCCGGATGAACGGCTCCCAGCGGAGCTGCCGGGTGATAGCTGAACGATACGAAGTCCGCAACAACCTGGTCTCAAGCGCGATTCGGGGGTTCCTCGGCGTGTCGGGTGCGTGTTTTACTGCCCACAGACAACTGAATCATTCGGTGTGTTCAGTTCCCGTACCAGGCTGAGCTCACCGCACGCGGCTGCGGGAATCGCGGCCGTGCCACCAACGCCATCCGATCGCGTGGAGTGGGCACTTTACCCGGTACCCGACACTGAAATGGGATTGTGAATGTTCGTTGACAAGATTCGCGGCCGTTGGGCACGCAGGGTCGCCGGCGCCGTCTCGGCCGCCGTCCTGCTCCCCGGTCTTATCGGACTTGCCGGCCAGACAGCGACCGCCGGCGCGTTCTCGCGCCCCGGCCTGCCGGTCGAATACCTCCAGGTCCCGTCACCTGCCATGGGACGCGACATCAAGGTCCAGTTCCAGAGTGGTGGTAACGGGTCGCCCGCGGTGTACCTGCTCGACGGCCTGCGTGCCCAGGACGACTACAACGGCTGGGACATCAACACCGCCGCCTTCGAGTGGTACCTCAACTCCGGTCTGTCGATCGTCATGCCGGTCGGTGGCCAGTCCAGCTTCTACAGCGACTGGTACAAGCCGGCGTGTGGCAAGGCGGGCTGCTCCACCTACAAGTGGGAGACCTTCCTGACCCAGGAGCTGCCGCAGTGGCTGGCGGCCAACCGCGAGGTCAAGTCGACCGGGATGGCGGCAGTCGGTCTGTCGATGGCTGGTTCGTCCGCGATGACCCTGGCCATCTGGCACCCCGAGCAGTTCATCTACGCCGGTTCGATGTCGGGCTTCCTGAACCCGTCGGAGGGCTGGTGGCCGTTCCTGATCAACGTCTCGATGGGTGACGCCGGCGGCTACAAGGCCGACGACATGTGGGGCTCGACGGGCGACCCGAACAACGCCTGGCAGCGCAACGACCCGATGGTCAACATCGGCAAGCTGGTTGCCAACAACACCCGCCTGTGGGTCTACTGCGGTAACGGCAACCCGAGCGAGCTCGGCGGCGACAACGTGCCGGCCAAGTTCCTCGAGGGCCTGACCATCCGCACCAACCGCACCTTCCAGGACAACTACCTGGCCGCGGGCGGCAACAACGCGGTGTTCAACTTCCCCGACAGCGGCACCCATGACTGGGGCTACTGGGGCCAGCAGCTGCAGGCCATGAAGCCTGACCTGCAGCGCGTGCTGGGCGCGAACGCCTCCTCGTAATCACGACAGCAAAAGGCCCCGGGAGCAATCCCGGGGCCTTTTGCTTGTCACGGTGCCGGCGGAGCACCCGTCACTTGAGCTGTGCCGACGACAGGCCCAGCAGGCGTCGCGCCACGACGAGCTGCTGAATCTGCTGTGTGCCCTCGAAGATGTCGAGAATCTTCGAGTCGCGGGCCCATTTCTCGAGCAGAGTCTGCTCGGAATAGCCAGTGGTACCGGCCAGTTCGACGGCCTTGAGGGTCACGTCGGTGCCCATGCGCCCGGCCTTGGCCTTGCTCATGGACGCTTCCTTGGAGTTCGGAATCTTGTTGTCGGCCTGCCAGGCGGCGCGCAGCGACAGCAGGTACGCGGCCTCCCAGTCGGACTCCATCCGCAGGAACTCGGCGGCCGGTGCGCTCTGGGCGTGGGCCGGCTTGTCGTACGAGATCTCGATGCCCGCGTCGGTCAGGATCGCCCTCAGCTCCTCCAGGGCGGCACGGCCCACGCCGATCGCCATGGCGGCCACCATCGGACGGGTGTTGTCGAAGGTCTCCATGACCCCGCCAAAGCCCTTGTCCACCTTGACCTCCGGATCACCGAGGAGGTAGTCCTTCGGGACCCGGCAGTTGTCGAAGCGGATGACCGCGGTGTCGGAGGCCTTGATGCCCAGCTTGTGCTCGAGGCGCTCGACGATGACGCCGGGGTGCTCGCGCGGCACGACGAACGACTTGATGGCGGCCCGGCCGAGCGACTTGTCGACCGTGGCCCACACCACGATGTGGGTGGCGCGGGAACCGGCGGTGACGAAGATCTTCTCGCCGTTGATGACGTACTCGTCACCGTCGAGCACGGCGGTGGTGGTGACCGCCGCGGAGTCGGAACCGAAGCTCGGCTCGGTGATGGCCATGGCGGCCCACACCTTGCCCCACTTGGACAGCTGTTCCTTGGTGGCGACCGCGGAGATGGCGGCATTGCCCAGGCCCTGGTAGGGCACGGTCAGCAGCAGGGCGACGTCGCCCCAGCTGACCTCGAGCGCGTTCAGCAGCGCAGACATGTTGGCGCCGTTGACGTTTGCGTGCTTGCTCTTGGACTCGTTCGCCGAGAAGCCGGCGCCGGCCACCGAGACGGTGTTCGACTCCTGCACGCCCTCGAACAGGCTGGCCAGGGTGTCGAGCTCCGAAGGGTAGGCGTGCTCGGCGAGGTCGTACTTACGGGAGATCGGGCGGAGCATCTCGGCGGCGCCCTGATGTCCCTTTTCCGCGACAGCCTTCAGCTTGCGGGGCAGTTCCAAATTGATTGCCATGATTGGTCTTTCGGGTGAGTGGGAAGAGTTCGGCGATTCGGGCGACTACAGGACGACAACGCCCTCGGCGACGCCGAGTGCCCGCAGATCGCGGTACCAGCGCTCAACAGGGTGTTCCTTGGTGTAGCCGTGGCCACCGAGCAGCTGCACGCCGTCGAGGCCGATCTGCATGCCCTTGTCGGCGGCGAACCGCTTGGCCAGTGCGCCTTCCCGCAGGAAGGTCATGCCCTGCTCGGCACGCGACGCACCGCGCCAGACGATCAGGCGCAGGCCGTCCAGTTCGATGGCGATGTTGGCGCACATGAAGGCCACCGCCTGGCGGTTGGCGATCGGCTCGCCGAACGCCTGGCGCTCCTTGACGTAGGGCACGACGTAGTCGAGCACCGCGTGCGAGGTGCCGACTGCCAGTGCGGCCCAACCCAATCGGGACAGCGCGATGGCTTCGGAGTAGTCGTTGTCGGTCGCTTCGTCCTCGCCGAGGCGGTTGGCGAGCGGGACTGCGACGTTGTTCAGCTCGATCTTGCCCAGGGCCGCGGCGCGGATGCCCATGCTCGGGTCGGCCGTGATCGACAGTCCCTCGGAGCTGGACTCGACGATGAACAGCGCCGGCTTGCCGTCGAGCTGCGCACCGATGATGAACAGCTCGGCGTCGGCGGCGGCCGGAACCAGCGACTTGACGCCGTTGAGGCGGTAACCGCTGGGCGTGCGGACCGCGGTGGTCCGCAGCGCGGTCGGGTCGAACAGCGCGTGCGGCTCGGCGATCGCGACGCACGCCTGCGGGACGTTCTCACCGGCGAACGACGGGAGATACGTGGCCTGCTGACCGGCGCTGCCCCAACGGGTCAGGGCCGACGCCACACCGCCGGGCGCCAGGATCGGCAGGGCCAGACCCATGTCGCCGTACGCCAGGGCCTCGGCGACCAGTGCCGTGGTCACGGTGTTCTGGGAGGCGGCGATGCCGTCGAACTCCTCGGGCACGTTGATCGCGGTGATGCCGAGTTCGGCGGACTTGGCGATCAGGTCGGCCGGGTAGGTCGCGGCGGCATCGGCGTCATGTGCGGCCGGCCGCAGGATCTCCTCGGAGAACTCGCGGACGGTCTCCACGATCATCTGCTGGTCTTCGTCCGGGTTCAGGTCGAAGTAGTCCGAGCCGCCGGGCTTCAGGCGGGTCGGGGCGCCGTTGATCCCGGGAATGCGCTTGAAGGTCCGGCCCGCGGCGCCGGCGGTGGAGAACGCCGTCTTGATGCCGTACTTCAGGCCGCGGTTCATGGGATCCCGCAGGTTGTACTTGTCCAGGAACTCCTGGCCGACAAAAGGCGTGATCAGCGCCAGACCGATGTCGGTCGCTGTCCGCTTGTGCCGCTGGAGTCCGATGGCGCTCTCCGGGCCCTTGCGCACAGGGCGCTGGGCGGAGCCGGCTTTTGTGCCGTTCTGAGGAAGGGTGTTGGTCATTTCGACAGCCTCGCGTCGTTGGGGCAGTGCGCTATGACCGTATCTTACTCCGGAGTAAGGTACGACGCTCGTGTTATCAACTTCACATTCGAGGACTCGGTGGCTGATGCGCGAAAACCCGCGCTGAACGCGGGTTTTCCGGCACAGATTCGGGAATCAGGAGAGGGCGGCGAGCACTTTTTCGTGCAACAGGCCGTTGGTCGCGACCGCGCTGCCGCCGTGCGGCCCGGGTGTGCCGGCCAGGTTGGTGAACGACCCGCCGGCCTCCCGGATGACGACGTCCAGCGCGGCCAGATCCCAGAGCTTGACCTCCGGTTCGACGGCGATGTCGACCGCGCCCTCGGCCAGGAGGCAGTAGGACCAGAAGTCGCCGTAGGCCCGCACCCGCCACACCGCATCGGTCAGTGCGACGAACGCGTCGCGCCGGTCTTCCCAACCGGTGGTCAAATCCGAGTAGGACAGGCTCGCGGCGTCCAGTGCGTCGACGCCCGACACCGAGATGGGGCGCGTCCGCCCGCCGAACGAACTGAACGCACCATCGCCGGTGCCGGCCCACCACCGGCGTCCGAGGGCCGGGGCGCTGACGACACCGACGACCGGCACACCGTCCTCGAGCAAGGCGATCAACGTCGCCCACACCGGCACGCCGCGGACGAAATTCTTGGTGCCGTCGATGGGGTCGATCACCCACTGCCGGCCCGCGAAAACCGCTGTGCCCCCGTACTCTTCGCCCAGCAACGCATCGTCTGGCCGGGCCGCCGCCAGCGTCTCCCGCAGCACCCGTTCCACGGACTGGTCGGCATCGGTCACCGGCGTCAGATCCGGTTTGGTCTCGATGCGCAGATCCAGCGCGCCGAAGCGGTCCAGCGTCACGGCATCGGCCTGATCGGCCAGGGCCAAGGCCAAAGTGACGTCGTCTCGGCGGGACGCGCAATCCGCTGCGCTACTTGCTTGGGTGGCACTCATGAGTGCAGTCCTACCATGAGTACGTGTGGGAATTCGTCGTGCTCATCGTCTTGCTCGGAGCGCTCGTGTTGCTGGCCGCCCCATGGCTGCGGCGGACGCGGAGCGGGGAGAGCGGGACGTTGTTGATCACCGGCGTCAGTCCCCGCCCCGATGCCACGGGGGAGCAGTTCGTCACCGTCGCCGGCGTCATCAACGGACCCAGTGTCAATGAGCACGAGGTGTACGGCCGGATCGCCATCGACGTGGCCGAGTGGCCCGCGGTGGGCCAGTTGGTGCCCGTCGTCTACTCGCCCAAGAATCCCGACAACTGGAACTTCGCGCCCCACGCTCCGCAGGCGTAGTCCGCCGGCCTGCCGGCCCTGTCCCTCATACCGGTCCAGCCGTTTGCTCAGCTTCGGCTGGAATTTCCGGCGATTGGGCCATTTCGGGTATTTCCCTGTGCTAATAGATTCACTGTGCGATGGGCCAGCTATCGCATCGAGCTTGCTGGGCGAGTGGCGCACAGCGCTCGGATCCGACCATCGGACAGAGTTTTCCGCAGAAGGGGACCAGAACGCACATGCCCAAGTCTCAGATGTTGTCGACCGGTAGCGCCATCAGGATGATCGGGCTGGGCCTGGCAGTGGGCGGATCGATGCTCCTTGGGCCGGCCGGCCAGGCATCGGCCGACGGCGGGCCGCTCGACGGGCTCGGCGGCGCGCTGACCAACGAGGTCGGGTTCGCCCAGCACTTCACCACCCACAACATCGGAGGACTCGAGGGCATCGCCGCGATCAACGCAGGCGGACTGCAGGCCGGCGTGGGGTCGCTGAGCGCGGGTGTGCTGTCGGGATCGACGGCCACGTCGTCACTGCTCAATTCAGGCGGCAACCTGACGACATTCGCAGTGCAGGGCATCCTGCGGCCCGGCCACTAGGCAGCCGGGGGAACGCTGCGGAAGCGCACCGCTGGTCAGCCGTGCGCGACCCGCAGCATGTGGGCCACATCTGTCAGCTTCACCCGCGGCCGGTTCTGGCCTTCGCCGGCCGACCGTTCGTGCGCGTCGATCAGGCGCCAGTGGTCGTTGGTCACCAACGCGGGCTGCCGCGACAGGAACCAGGCCTCCAGGTCCTCGGTGTGCGTGGACCCGAAGTCGGCCAGCTCGGCGCCGCAGATGTCCGCGATCAGGGTGTTGACGGTGTCCTGCGAGTCCTTCTTGTTGCTGCCGATCACGCCCGACGGCCCGCGCTTGATCCAGCCGACGACGTACTCGTTTCGGCTGCCCTCGACCCGGCCGTCGGTGTGCGGGATGGTCGCCGCGCGCTCGTCGAACGGCAGGCCCGCGGTCGGGACGCCGCGGTAACCCACGGCACGCACCACCAGCTGGGCCGGCAGTTCTTCGCGGTGACCGCTGTCCTTCGCGACGATCCGGCCGCCGTCGTCGACCAAGTCGTTGTGGCCCAACACGATCGACTCGACGCGATCGGTGCCCTTGATCTCGATCGGCGACGTCTGGAACTTGAACACGATGCGGCGCTCGCGCCCGAGTGCCCCGCGTTCGGCGTAGCCGCGCAGAATCTTGATGTTCTGCCGCACGGTCTTGCCTGCCGCCTCCAGGTCGGCGTCGGTGATGCCGTCGACATCGGCCGGATCCACGATCACGTCGACGTCGGCCATGGCTGCCAGGTCACCGAGCTCGCGCAGTTCCAGCGTCGTGAACGGGGCCTGCAGTGGGCCGCGCCGGCCGATGATCACGACCTCGCGGACACCGCGGGCACCGAGGGCCGTCAGCGCGTGGTCGGCGATGTCGGTGGCCGCCAGCTCGCCGGGATCGCTGACGAGGATGCGGGCCACATCCAGCGCCACGTTGCCGTTGCCGACGACCACGGCCCGGTCCTGCGTGACATCGGGGTTCATGGCCGCGAAATGCGGATGCGCGTTGTACCAGCCGACGAAATCGACCGCGGCCACGCTGCCTTCCAGTTCCTCACCGGGGATGCCGAGCGGCCGGTCGGACTGGGCGCCGATGGCGTAGATGACGGCGTCGTACCGCTCCGCGAGCTCGGTGGCCTGCACGTGCTCACCGACGGTGATGTTGCCGAAGAAGCGGAACCGCGGGTCGTCGGCGATCTTGTCGAACTGCGCCGTCACCGTCTTGATCTTCGGGTGGTCCGGAGCCACGCCGGAGCGCACCAGACCCCAGGGGGTGGGCAGCATCTCGAGCATGTCGATGCGCACGTCGACCGGATCATCGGCGGCAGCCTTGGCATCGGCGAATTTCAACAGTGACGCGGCAGCGAAAAACCCTGACGGGCCGGATCCGACAACCGCCACATGGTAAGGGCGCATATGTATGGTTTGCCTTCTTGTTCTGCTCAGTGCGCGCAAGGGGCTGTCGCGACGCGGCCGAGCGGGCCTACAGGGCGATGCTAAACCGGTCTAAGCGATCAGGGCTCGCAATGTGAAAGTCCGTCTCACTGGTCGGTACCCTCATCCTTTGTGGACCTCGACCGTCAAGCCGACATTGCCGCCCTCGACAGCACCCTGACCACTGTGGAGCGGGTGCTCGACGTCGAAGGTCTGCGCGCGCGAATCGCCAAACTCGAAGACGAGGCGTCTGACCCCAAGCTGTGGGACGACCAGGCCAACGCCCAGAAGGTGACCAGCAGCCTGTCGCACGCACAGGGTGAGCTGCGCCGGGTCGAGGAGCTGCGCGGTCGGGTCGAGGACCTGCCCGTGCTCTACGAGCTGGCCGAGGAAGAAGAGGGCGCGGCCAAGACCGACGCCATCGCCGACGCCGACGCCGAACTGGCCAAGCTGCGTGAGGACATCGAGGCGCTCGAGGTTCGAACGCTGCTGTCGGGGGAATACGACGAGCGGGAAGCTGTCGTCACCATCCGCTCCGGCGCCGGTGGCGTCGACGCTGCCGACTGGGCCGAGATGTTGATGCGCATGTACATCCGCTGGGCCGAGAAGCACGGGTATCCGGTCGAGGTTTTCGACACGTCGTACGCGGAGGAGGCGGGCATCAAGAGCGCGACGTTCGCGGTGCACACCCCGTTCGCCTACGGCACGCTGTCGGTGGAGCAGGGCACCCACCGTCTCGTGCGGATCAGCCCCTTCGACAACCAGAGTCGCCGTCAGACGTCGTTCGCCGACGTCGAGGTGCTGCCGGTCGTCGAGACCGCCGACTCCATCGACATCCCCGAAGGCGACGTCCGGGTCGACGTCTACCGGTCCAGCGGCCCGGGCGGTCAGTCCGTCAACACCACCGACTCGGCGGTCCGGCTCACGCACATCCCGACGGGCATCGTCGTGACCTGTCAGAACGAGAAATCGCAGCTGCAGAACAAGGTTTCCGCGATGCGAGTGCTCAGCGCCAAGCTGCTGGAACGCAAGCGCCAGGAAGAGCGCGCCGAGATGGACGCGTTGAAGGGCGACGGCGGCAGCTCCTGGGGCAACCAGATGCGCTCGTACGTGCTGCACCCCTACCAGATGGTGAAAGACCTGCGCACCGAGTTCGAGGTCGGTAATCCGGCCGCGGTGCTCGACGGCGACATCGACGGCTTCCTCGAAGCTGGGATCCGCTGGCGCAACCGAAAAGAAGATGACTAACTTTTTCTCTCTCCAAGCCGCGAGCCAACCGCAATCGCTCGGTTGGTGGGCGCAGCAATGGCATGACTTCTGGCGCGGCTCGATCGGCGAGTGGATCATCACCCGCGGGCTGCGGATCGTCATGCTCGTCATTGCGGCGATGCTCATCGCGCGGTTCGTCGGCTGGCTGACGCGCCGCGTCACCGCCCGCATCGACGAGCGTTTTCAGGAGAGCGACGCGCTGGTCCGGTCGGAGACCACCAAGCACCGGCAGGCCGTCGCCTCGGTGATCTCGTGGGTGACGATTGCGCTGGTGTCGGTAGTCGTGTTGGTCGACGTCATCGAAATCCTCGGCATCCCCATCGGTTCGCTGGTCGCGCCCGCCGCCGTGCTGGGCGCCGCGCTGGGCTTCGGTGCGCAGCGCATCGTGCAGGACCTGCTGGCCGGGTTCTTCATCATCACCGAGAAGCAGTACGGGTTCGGTGACCTGGTGTCGCTCACCGTCACCGGCATCGCGGTGCCGGCCGAGGGCACCGTCGAGGACGTGACGCTGCGCGTCACCAAGCTGCGCTCCAGCGACGGCGAGGTGTACACGATTCCCAACGGCCAGATCGCCAAGACCGTCAACCTGTCGAAGGACTGGGCGCGTGCGGTCGTGGACATCCCGGTGCCCACGACAGCGGACCTCGGCAAGGTCAACGACGTGTTGGGCCGGGTGTGCGAACGCGCGATGGAGGACCGCCAGCTGCGCACGCTGCTGCTCGACAAGCCCCAGCTGATGGGTGTGGAGAGCATCGAGCTGGACACCGTGAACCTGCGGATGGTGGCGCGGACGCTGCCCGGCAAGCAGTTCGAGGTCGGCCGGCGACTGCGCGTGATGGTCGTCTCCGCGTTCGGACGGGCCGGGATCGAGAGTCCTGCCGACCACGAGCCCGAAGTGGAGGCCATGGTGCATCCCGCCACGGTCGGCGGCGCCGCGGAACAGACCCAGGGTCCGGGGGACGAGCAGTGATGAACGCCCTCTCCCGTATCGCCGTCAAACGCGCCGACCGCTCCTGGCCCACCTACATCCTGGGCCGGGTCCGGACGTCCACGGTCGGCCTGGTCGTGGCCTTCTTCGTGGCGTACTGGCTGCACCAGACCTACGCGCCACCGCCACCGCCGCCCCCGCAACAGCCCGCGGTGGTGCCGCCGGGCTTCGTGCCCAACCCCGAGTACACCTGGGTGCCGCGTACCGACGTGAACACCCGACCGAAGACGACGTACCGGCCGACGCCGACGGAGACCACCGAGACGCCGACGACGACCACCACGACCACGACCTCGAGCACGCCGACCACGACCACGACGACGGCGCCGCCCACCACGACGGTCATCACGCCGGCGCCGGGCCTGCCGCCCGTCACGCTGCCGTTGTTGCCCGGCATGGCCCCGGCACCGACGCCGGCGCCCGCGCCGTCCCCGCCACCGGGACCGCTCCCGGCCGCGGCACCGGCGGATGGCCCGGTCACGACCACGATCATTTCGCCCGGCGCGGCACCCGCGCCGAGCTAGCGGCATCAGCCTCAGCCGTCACACCTGAGCGTCCGACTACACTGGCGTGCCGTGATGATCACCCTCGACCACGTGAGCAAGAACTACAAGTCTTCGGCACGCCCAGCCCTGGACAACGTGTCGCTCAAGATTGACAAGGGTGAGTTCGTCTTTCTCATCGGTCCGTCCGGTTCCGGGAAGTCGACGTTCATGCGTCTGCTGCTCGGTGCCGAGGTGCCGACCTCGGGCGACATCCGCGTCTCGAAGTTCCACGTCAACAAGCTGCCCAGCCGGCACATCCCGAGCCTGCGCCAGGTCCTCGGCTGCGTGTTCCAGGATTTCCGGCTGCTGCAGCAGAAGACGGTGTTCGAGAACGTGGCGTTCGCGCTGGAGGTGATCGGCAAGCGCCCGGACACCATCAACCGCATCGTGCCCGATGTGCTGGAGATGGTGGGCTTGTCGGGCAAGGCCAACCGGCTGCCCGGCGAGTTGTCCGGTGGCGAACAGCAGCGGGTCGCGATCGCCCGGGCCTTCGTCAACCGGCCGCTGGTGCTCCTGGCGGACGAACCCACCGGCAACTTGGACCCCGAGACGAGCAACGACATCATGGACCTGCTGGAGCGGATCAACCGCACCGGTACGACGGTCGTGATGGCCACCCACGACCATCACATCGTCGACTCGATGCGTCAGCGCGTCATCGAACTCGAACTCGGCCGCCTCATCCGTGATGAGCAGAGCGGCGTCTACGGAATGGATCGCTAAGTGCGCTTCGGCTTTCTCGTCAATGAAGTCCTGACTGGATTTCGTCGCAACGTCACCATGACGGTCGCCATGATCCTGACGACCGCCATCTCCATCGGCCTGTTCGGCGGTGGTCTGCTGATCGTCCGCCTGGCCGACCAGTCCAAGCAGATCTATCTGGACCGCGTGGAGAGCCAGGTCTTCCTGACCGACGACGTCTCGTCGAACGACCCCAACTGCGACGCCGACCCGTGCAAGTCGCTGCGCAAGCTGATCGACGACCGCAAGGACGTCAAGTCGGTGCGGTACATGAACCGGGACCAGGCGTACGACGACGCCGTCCGGCGCATCCCGGCGTTCAAGGACTACGCGAGCAAGAAGGCGTTCCCGGCGTCGTTCGTCGTCAAGCTCGACAATCCCGAGCAGCACAAGGGATTCGAGGACGCGCTGCGCGGCCGTCCGGGCGTGCGCCAGGTGACCGATCAGAAGGAACTGGTCGACCGGCTGTTCGGCATCCTCGACGGCATCAGTGCGACAGCCTTCGCGGTGGCGCTCGTGCAGGCCATCGCCGCGACCTTGTTGATCGCCAACACGGTGTTGATCGCCGCGCGCACCCGCAGCACCGAGATCAGCATCATGAGGCTGGTGGGCGCCACCAGGTGGTACACCCAATTGCCGTTCTTCGTCGAAGCGTTGATCGCCGCGTTGGTCGGTGTGGTGCTTGCCGTGGTCGGGTTGATCATCGTGCGGGCGATGTTCCTCGAGGACGTGCTCAACCAGTTCTATCAAGCCGGCCTGATCGCCAAGGTCGACTACGCCGACGTCCTCGTGTTCTGCGCGCCGTGGATGCTGCTGCTGGGGCTCGGCATGGCGGGCCTCACCGCGTACGTCACGCTGCGCGCGTACATCCGGCGGTAGCGATGGCAAAGAAGAAGGACGACAAGGACAAGTCGGGCAACAACTCCGTCGTCGCCACCAACCGCAAAGCGCGACACAACTATTCGATCATCGACACCTACGAGGCCGGCATCGCGCTGGTCGGCACCGAGGTGAAGAGCCTGCGCGAGGGGCTGGCATCGCTGGCCGACGCGTTCGCCACCGTCGACGACGGCGAGGTGTGGCTGCGCAACCTGCACATCGCCGAGTACCACCACGGGAGCTGGACCAACCATGCACCGCGGCGCAACCGAAAGTTGTTGTTGCACCGCAAGCAGATCGACACGCTGGTCGGCAAGCTGCGCGACGGCAACTTCACGCTGGTGCCGCTGAAGCTGTACTTCTCCGACGGCCGGGTCAAGGTGGAATTGGCGTTGGCCCGCGGTAAGGAAGCGCACGACAAGCGCCACGACATCGCCAAGCGCGATGCGCAGCGCGAGATCACCCGCGAGATGGGCCGACGTTTCAAGGGCAAGATCTGACCGGCATTCTGCTCGCGCTGCTGTCGGCGCTGGGCTATGGCATCAGCGATTTCGTCGGTGGTATCGCGGCACGGCGCGTCGCGGCACTGCGGGTGGTGCTGGTGTCATACCCCATCGCCGGGGTACTGCTGACGGTGATGGCATGCGTTGTCGGCGGCCAGGTTTCGTCGAATGCGGTGCTCTTGGGTGTGTCGTGCGGCGTGCTGCAGGCGTTCGGAATCTGGTGGTTCTACGCCGCGTTGGGTTCCGGACCGATATCCGTCGTCTCGCCGTTGACCGCGATCCTGGTGTCGGCAGGGCCGATCGCCGTCGGCGTCGCCATGGGGGAGCGGCCCAGCGGGCTGGCGATCGCCGGGATCGCGCTGGCGTTGGTCGCCGTCGCGCTGGTGAGCGCGCAGGCCACCGATGAGGACGAGACGCCGCACCGGTTCACGGCCAAGGTCGCCTGGCTGACCGTCGGCTCGGGGTTGACCTTCGGGCTCAGCTTCGCGGTGATCCACCAGGTGCCGCACGACGCGAAGCTCTGGCCGTTGGTGTTCGCCCGCTTCGCGGCGACCGCGGTCGTGATGGTCGCCGCGGTGGTGACCCGGAATTTCGCTCTGCCACGCGGACTTCCGCTGAAGCTCGCCCTCATCGCGGCGGGACTCGACGTCATCGCGAACGTCGGGATGCTGCTGGCGCTGCAGGCCTCGATGCTGTCGTTGGCGAGCGTGCTGATCTCGCTGTATCCCGCGGCGACCGTCGCCCTGGCCATGGTGGTGCTCAAAGAGCGGGTTCGGGCCTGGCAGGCCGTCGGCATGGTGCTGGCGTTGGGCTCGGTCGCGATGATCGCCGCGGGATAGTCGGCTGCACTACAGCTGGTTGATCCGGATCAGGTTGCCCGATGGATCGCGAAATGCGCAGTCGCGCACGCCGTAATCCTGGTCGGTGGGTTCCTGCAGCACGTCGGCCCCCGCCGCTTCCAGGCGCGCGAACAACGCGTCCAGGTCGTCGGTGGCCAGGGTGACGGCGCCGTAGGAGCCCTTGGCGATGAGCTCCAGGATGGTGCGACGCTCGTCGTCGGTGATGCCGGGGTCGGCGGCCGGCGGGTGCAGCACGATCGACGTGCCGGGCTGTCCGGGCGGGCCGACCGTGATCCACCGCATGTCTTGGTAGCCAACGTCTTTGCGCACCTCGAAACCGAGATCGTCGCGGTAGAACTTGAGTGCGGCCTCGGCGTCGGTGTGGGGCAGGAATGCGTAGTGAATCGAGATGTCCATGCCCGTCACGGTAGTGGCGGTCAGTGCGGCGGTGCTTCTTGATTCCTGATCGGTCTGGTGACCTGCCGGGCCAGACAGGCGGGAATGCCGTCGGCCGCCTGCGAATGGTCGCGGCGATACACGCTGGGTGCCACCCCGACGAGCTCGGTGAACCGCGTGCTGAACGTGCCCAGTGACGAAAAGCCAACGGCGAAGCAGACATCCGTCACGCTGAGGTCGCCGCGCCGCAGCAGTGTCATCGCCCGCTCGATGCGCCGCGTCATCAGGTACGAGTAGGGCGATTCCCCGTAGATGCGCCGGAACTCGCGGCTCAGGTGACCGGCCGACATGTGCGCGCCACGGGCCAGGTCTTCGACATTGAGCGGCTTGGCGTACTCCCGGTCGATCCGGTCCCGCACCTTGCGGATCACCGTGATGTCCCGCAGGCGTTGCGCCTCGGCCCGGTCGTCCCCCATATGGCCATCGTCGCATGACCGAATTGGGACGCATCGCGCAATTCCCGGTGCAGACGGGTCCGCTCGTCGTACGGTCAGCCGGTGAGCAGCTCAACGCGACCCGTGACCGTCCTGGAAAAATCCGACGTCTTGCCCGCCCTCTTCGGGGTGTGGGACGACCTCGACAAACTGCTGGCCACCATCTCCGAAGCAGAGCTGCTGACCACGCAGACCGAGCTCCCCGGCTGGCATGTCCGTGATGTCGTCGCGCACATCATCGGCACCGAGCTCATGCTCAAGGGCGAACCGGTGCCGGAGGCCGACATGGACGTGTCCGAACTGGACCATGTGCACAACCCCATCGGCGTAATGAACGAATGCTGGAACCGGTCGATGGCCGCGCTCTCGAGCGCCGAGCTGTTGGAGAAGTTCCGCGCCGTCACCGACGAGCGGCGGGCCACCTTGACCGCGATGTCGGACGAAGAGTGGAACACCCCGACGATGACGCCGGCCGGACAGGACAGCGTCGGTCGCTTCATGCGGATCCGGACGTTCGACTCGTGGATGCATGAGCAGGACATCCGGGAATCCGTCGCCCGCCCGGCGCCGGACGCGGCATTGCAGAAGCCGGAGGCGCAGCTGTCGCTCGACGAGATCGAGACGATGATGGGCTTCGTCGTCGCCAAGCGCGGGGGAGCGCCGGCCGGATCGCGGATCGCCATCGAGCTGACCGGACCCATGGCGCGCACCATCCGGGTCGCTGTAGGTGAGCG
The DNA here is from genome assembly GCF_045311035.1 of Mycobacterium sp. SMC-13. Taxonomy (NCBI): domain Bacteria; kingdom Bacillati; phylum Actinomycetota; class Actinomycetes; order Mycobacteriales; family Mycobacteriaceae; genus Mycobacterium; species Mycobacterium sp. SMC-13. Next base: position 181,692 of record NZ_JBJIAI010000002.1, on the reverse strand, counting down.
GGCGGCCGTCGTCCAAGACTTCGGCGGCGCCGAGCCGTCCACGGTGATCCGGATGGACGGCTGGCAGTTCACCCGGCTGTGTGGCGGACGCCCGCTGGGCGCGGTGCGGCCGGTCGCCATCGAGTTCGAGGGCGACACCGAGGTCGGCCGGCGCATCGTCGAGAACCTCGGTTACGTCATCTGACCTGGTCGGACGGCAGCACCGGGCCTCGTCCACGCGCTCGGAATAATGGCTTGGCGTTCGCCGTTGGGACTGGCGTAAGATTGTTGGTCCTGCCGAAAGTCGGCGGGGGTGCGAGGGGCTGAACGGTTTCGACTTCGCGCATCGAATCAAGGGAAGCGTGCCGGTGCAGGCAAGAGACCACCGTAAGCGTCGTTGTAACCAATTAAGCGCCGATTCTCATCAGCGCGACTACGCCCTCGCTGCCTAAGTAGCGACCGCGTGTCTGTCAGACCGGGAGCGCCCTCGGCCCGGACCCTGGCATCGACTAGAGGGACCCACCCACGGGGCCGGTCGCGGGGCCCGTGGGGACATCAAACAGCGACTGGGATCGTCATCTCGGCTTGTTCGCGTGACCGGGAGATCCAAGTAGAGGCATAGCGAACTGCGCACGGAGAAGTCTTGAGGGAATGCCGTAGGACCCGGGTTCAATTCCCGGCAGCTCCACAACAAAATAGCAGGTCAGAAGCCTAAATCTGATCGAATAGAGGCCACGTCAGCACCGAGTCAGCACAATGCGACTAGGATGCCGACGTGGCCTTTGTTCGTGAGCGCACCCGTAAGGACGGCACCACCGTCTATGCAGTGACGTACCGCGTAGGTGGACGTGCAGGACGGCAGTCGCAAACTTCATTCCCAGAGCGCAAGCAAGCCGACAAGTTCTGTGCCCTGGTTGATGCGTTCGGCCCTGTCGAGGCGCTAGCGAAGGCCGGCATCTCGGACGTACCGCAGCACGCCATGTCTGCCCTCACCGTCACCGAGTATCTAGAACGACACATCGCCAGTCTGTCGGGCGTCGAACGCAAGACGATCACCGAGTACAACCGGTACGTCCGTAATGACATTGCTCCGGTCGTTGGACTGTTGCCACTGTCGAAGCTGACGCGTGCCGACGTGGCCGCGTGGGTCAATCAGATGCACGCGGACGGAGCCAAGGCCGGCACCATGCAAAACAAGCATGGATTTCTGTCAGGGGCGCTGAAACAGGCCGTCAAAGATGGGCACCTGACCGCCAACCCCTGCGACGGAGTGAAACTGCCCCGTACCGAGGAACGCGAAACCGTGTTCCTGACCAAAGACGAGTTTCAGATTCTCAAGGCCGCGTTCACCGAGCACTATCGGCCGTTGGTTGAGTTCCTGGTGGCGAGCGGGTGCCGCTTCAACGAGGCAACAGCACTCAAGCCGGCCGACGTTGACCGCAAAGCGAACACAGTGCGGATTGCCCGCGCCTGGAAACAGGACGGCACCAAGTACACGATGGGACCACCCAAGACACAGAAGTCCAACCGCACGATCAACGTCCCTAAGGCGGTGCTCGACCAGCTCGACTACTCCCAGGAATGGCTATTCACGTCCACAAAGGGTGGGCCGGTGCGACTCTCGACCTGGCGGACGAACGTTTGGAACAAGTCACGCGCCAGGGCAATGGCTACGGATGAGAACAACCCGGATAAGCCGGTGCTTGAGAAGTCTCCCACACCCCACGACATGCGCCACACGTGTGCGAGCTGGATGATCCAAGCTGGCGTGCCATTGCCGGTGGTCCAGTCTCACCTAGGCCACGAGTCCATCACCACGACGGTTGATCGCTACGGACACCTTGACCGGCGTTCGCATGTGGTTGCGTCGGATGCGATTGCGGCGATGCTGGCGTGACGTGCGCCACAGGCTAAGTAGCCCACGCTAGCCTGTGCTCGCGTGGCGTAGCAGAAGTAACTGCGGGCAAATATTCAACGTCCCATTTTCTTGGTACTTGTCGGTGCTACTCATAAAGTATGAAACGTCAGGACCGGGGGTGAATCGGCCTGACTCAAGACGCCAACAAGGGGAGCGTCCGACCATTCACCAGATGGAACACGCAAGTGTCAGAACAACTGTTGATCGGCCACGAAGAACTTTCCAAGCTGACCGGCATTCCGATCAATACTTTGAAGGACTACCGGGCCAAAGGAAAAGGTCCACGTTCGGCCATCATCGGCGGCAAGGTGAAGTACCGGCGCTCTGACGTGCTGGATTGGATTGACCAGTGCTTTGAAGAATCAGCACGTGGTGCAAATACTCCACCGCCGAAATTCACGCCGCTTGGCAATCGGGCAGTTGCCGCTTGATTGCGGACGGCAGCATCGGGATGACCAGCGCAAATGTAGTTCCATCGCAAATTCACGGGGTCCGTGAGTATATTGATGGTAGATGGGTTGAAGTGGTTGCGAGCGTGCGAGCGTGCCACTTCGGAAAAGGGGTCAGGCCACGCGAAGCGGGGCACAAAATGACCCAACCAAAACGCACTCAAGGCCGGGAATTGTCCGGGACAAACGGCTACCGAATCATGGACAACGGCAACGTCTATGACCCATCCGGGCACAAGCTGCTACGGACCGGGAAACACCTGCATTTGGTCAATCCTGGCAAGGACTACGGCGGACCGGTACCGCCCGCGTTCGGGAACACGTTCGGCCGTTACCTCACGGACGGGTACGACACACGCGACCCGCACGACCACGACCGAAGCAAGCGCGCGCCTACTACTACCTGCTACGACCGGCGCCTAGCGGAGCTGGTGGCCTACGAGTTCCTGGGTCCGCCACCGACGCGGTCAGCCATCGTCGCGCACATTGACGGCGACCGCAGCAATTGCGCCGCCAACAACCTGGCTTACGTGCTCGATGCCGAGGCTGAACGGTACTTCGCCGAACAGGAACTCATGGCGCTGATGCGGCCAGGGCGTCGGTCCAGCGGCGTCATCTACACCGACAAGAAGCCACTGAAGAAACGCGAAGGCGCCGACCTGAACCGGAACCCGACCTACTTACCGGACCGGTACAACCACGTGCAACCGCCACCAACGCGAGTCCCTCACTGGGACGCGGAATACCCACAAGCAAGCTAACTACCAAAATTCAAGGAAAACAATGGAATACATGCGCAAGCGCAACGCCAACATGACGATGCACCCAACCAGCTTCGAGCTAGTCCCCAGTGTCGAAACCGGAGACCGCCGCCCTGGTGTCGGCGTCCGGATGAACATCCGACAGGGGTACTTCGCCAACGGCGTTGACTCAATCACTTTCCCGATCAGCGCAGACGACGCGACCGACCTAGCAGCAGCCTTGCTGGCACACGCTGACGCCATGACCGGCAATGCGCGCCGTGATCGCACTGCACAGGAGTTGGCCGAAGGCCGGCAGCGAGTCCGGGACTACTTCACGCGCGACCATGGCGTGACCGCCGACGAACTCGCAGACTACTGCCGAGGATAAAACCCAAGCAGCGCAATAGATTTGGTGGGGTTGGAGCCAAATCCAACAAAGTGCAGATCATCGACGCAGCCCCGCCAATACCGACAGATACCCCCGGCTTCCCCTACCGATCACATGGGAGACCGGGGGTATCCGTCATTCAGGAGAACACACGATGCAGGAGATTCAGACTCAAAGAACCGCCGAAGGCAAGCACCTGATAACGGTGTGGGACTACTACGGGCCACGGTTGCCGCTGGAGTTCGTCCTGACTGACGAGCAAGCCACCGACCTGGTAACCGCGATCACGGACATGCAGTCCCGCGACTACACGACCGCCACTCCCGCGCAGTGCCGATGGACAACCGAATGATCCAGCGCACCAGCGTGCCCGCCGAGCAAGGCCACGACTACAAGCTCCGGCGCAAACCCGGTCACTACCTGCGCATCGAGCGCCGAGACCGCACCGGCATGAACCGAACCGTCTGCATCCATGAAAGCGACGCGCTCGCCGTAGCCGATGCCATACACGACCTAATCGAACGGGAGCCAGCATGAACAGGCCCTGCCTAGGATGCGGACGCCTCATCGGCACAGGCAGCAGATGCAGCAGATGCACGCCACAACGCGCACCACGCAGCACCGCACACGCAGGTAGCGACTGGCGCTGGCGCAAACTCTCAGCAGCACAACGCAAACGCGTCTCATACTGTGAACTCGCACTACCGGGATGCCGGCGCAGGGCCGAGACGGCCGACCACATCATTCCAGTGAGCGAAGCACCAGAGCTGGCACACAACGAGCTGAACATCCGAAGTGCGTGCCGGCCATGCAACGCCCAACGAGGCGATACATGCACCGACGCTGAACGCCAAAAGGTTCGAGCGGCTATCACAGCGCGCAAGCAACGATGGACCAACTACATGGACGCTACAAGCACCTGACGGCCGCTACTTCTTGACGCGGTTCAGCCACTCACGCATGTCTTCCGGGCCATCCGTTCCGTCCGAGCGGTTGCCGCGCCGCAGGGCCGGCACTTCGTTCGTCAACTTGCACTGCCAGCACTCAAACTCGGCGTCGCTCTTGGGGACGTTCTGGACGGCATTGCACCGCACGCAACTAACGCTGCGCATACCTAACGGCGCCAGCGGTGCTTGCCGTGGCAGTACGGCGATGATCACGAGGCCGATCACACCGAGCAACAGACCGAGGATGAACCAGCCGAACCTGCTGCGGTTCTTCGAGCCAGCGATAACGGCTGAGGCGATCCCGCACAGAAGCCAGAGTACGAGGAGTATTTCCACGGTCGTACATTCTCACGCCGCGTTCGTCCTCACGTCGAATTCGTAAGGCAACGCGTTGACCAGAGGAAACGCCGCCGATCCGAGGCCCCCGGGGAGAGGCCCCGACCGGCGATGATCCTCACCTCGATCAGCCAGCGCAGAGCCGATTACTCTGCCGTGAGGACGCGTTCGTACTCGTTGATTGCGGTGTTGAGTGGGGTCCACCGAAACAACTTGTATGTGAAGGCGTGATGGTCACGGTATTTAAACCGCTTCCAAACATGGGCTTTATTGATATCCCGTATAGCGTCAACGTATTCAGGCAAGAATTTTTCGATCATCAGGCAAAGCCTGCGTAATCGTTGTGCTTGTTCTAATGCGCTTTGATTTACGGGATCGGCCTGCACCGATACTCTCAGGTTGTCCCAAAAATACGTCGCATCTCTTATCAAGTAGTGAAACATGTCTATTTGTCGCTGGCCTACCGACGTAATGGTGAACCCAAGTTCAGGAAGTCGGTTTATGGCTGTGTCGAACTCGGCTGGCCGGGGCCGGATTTCCGGTCTAAAGCCAGTATGGATTAGGTAACGGTCGAATGTTAATTGACCTTTCACCTGCTGACATTCCTTCACGGCGGTATCGAGATAGCCGCGTAATTCTGCCAGGAGTTGTGGTTGCGGATTTACGGTCTTGTTGCGAATCGCTGACCACCAGTTATAGAGGCTAAGGAGGAATCCGAGGACGCCCAAAATTCCGGCGCCATGGTCATACAGATAACCAAATATAGTTGACAAATGCTCCCCCTTTGAGTGTTGCAACTTGAGGGGAGTTTACGTTGAAGGCTGGTCCTAAACGGGCCGTTGATGACACTGAGTTGCCGTTCCGGCCGAGGTCGAACGGCTCGGCGCGGTTCGCCGCATTCTGCACCAAGTTCATTACCGTGCCCAAGGGCACCGGTTCCGGTGGACCGCTAAAGCTCCGCAGGTGGCAGCGGGAGCTTGTGGGGTCGGTGCTAGATGCCCGGACGCAACCGCGCGTCGCCGGCTGGTGCCTGCCCCGTGGTCAAGGCAAGTCAACCCTCGTCGCTGCGCTCGGACTCTACGAACTGATGACGGGCGGCGACGGCGCGACCGTGATCGTTGCCGCCGTGGATGAACGCCAGGCAGGCATCGTGTTCGGCGTCGCTGCCCGAATGGTGGAGCTGAACGACGAACTCGCTAGCCGTGTGCAGGTGTTCAAGGACCGGCTTGTAGTGCCGTCCCGTGGCGCATCGTTCACCTGTCTGCCGGCGTCGCCGGCCGCGCTCGAAGGTTTGGACTACACGCTGGCAATCGTTGACGAGATTGGCCGCGTCGGCATCGAGACATGGGAAGTCATCGCGCTCGCACAGGGCAAGCGGGAACGTTCCACGCTGATCGGCATTGGCACGCCAGGACCGACCGAGGACAACGTACTCACACGGCTACGGGCCTACTCGCTGGATCACCCGGAGGACACGAGCCAGGTCTACCGCGAATACAGCGCGGCTGGCTTTGAGGACCATGCGCCGGACTGCGAACACTGTTGGGAACTCGCGAACCCAGCCCTAGATGTACTGACCATGGACGTTAGGTACGGCGTGGCGTGGTGACATGAAGAAGACCTCCGAGTGAAGTGCGAGCTGTCTAGGAACGCACCAACTCTCTCGGAGGTCTTCGTGTCCCACCGTAATGCCCCGCTGTCAGAAACCGGTCGTCTGCGCTTGGCCCGTTGTGTGGTCGATGAAGGCTGGTCGCTACGCCGGGCTGCTGAGCGGTTCCAGGTCGCCGTCACGACCGCCCGGCGTTGGGCCTGCCGATATCGCGAACTGGGACCGGCCGGCATGGTTGACCGCAGCTCTCGACCCCACCGCAGCCCCAACCAGACACCGACCCGGACCGAACGCCGGATCATCAAGGTTCGGGTGACCCGTCGCTGGGGCCCAGCCCAAATCGGTTACCTGCTGGGCATTCACCCCTCGACTGTGCATCGGGTGCTGACCCGCTACGGCATCGCCCGACTGCGTTGGTTGGACCGCCCTACTGGCCGGGTCGTACGCCGCATCGAGTCTGCAGCGGCCGGCGATCTGGTTCATGTCGATGTCAAGAAGCTCGGCAAAATCCCTGCCGGAGGCGGCTGGCGGATGCTTGGCCGCACCAAAGGCGGCCACAACTCCAACCAAGACAAGAGCAGCGGCGTCTTCAACAAATCCCGACAACCGCTGCGCGGCTATCACTTTCTGCACACAGCCATCGACGGCCACTCTCGATTGGTCTACAGCGAGATACTCGCCGATGAACGCAAAGAGACCGCGGCCGCATTCTGGATCCGCGCCAACAATTGGTTCCACCAATGTGGGATCACGGTCCGAAACGTATTGACCGACAATGGCTCTTGCTATCGATCGCACGCCTTCCGTGATGCGCTCGGGGATATAGTGCACCGCCGCACCAAGCCCTATCGACCCCAGACCAACGGCAAAGTAGAACGATTCCACCGCACCCTGGCCGACGAATGGGCCTACGCACGCCTCTATACCAACGACGCCGAGCGCTGCGCCGAATACCCACGCTGGCTCCACACCTACAATCACCACCGCGGCCACACCGCACTCGGAGGCCACCCACCCGCCAGTCGCGTGCCTAACCTCTCAGGTCAGTACACCTAGATGATTACCTACATCGGGACGCGATGCGGGCACTGTTGCCCCCGAAGTCAAGTGAAGCGCACTTCCGACGTGCACGGCTCTGCCAGTTTGTTGGACCGGTCGAGGACGCGTTTCTCACTGCCGACGTATGGGATTCGCTTGATGCAGGCCACTCGATCAGTGACGGCGCCGAAGTTGTTGTGGCGCTCGATGGTTCGTTTGGCGGCGCCCACGCCGACACCACAGCTGTGTTGTTGGCTAGCGTCTCTGCCCGTCCGCTATTTCAGCCGCTACAAGTCTGGCAGTCGGACGGCAGCGATGACTACCGAGTGCCGGTGCTTGAGGTCGAGGACGCGATACGCGACGCCTGCAAGAGGTTTCAGGTTCGTGAGGTTGTGGCCGACCCGTTTCGGCTGAACCGCACGTTGCAGGTACTAGCCGGTGAGGGCATCCCGATCAGTGAGTTTCCGCATTCGCCAGCGCGATTGACGCGGGCAACCACGGACCTGTTTACCGCTGCCCAGAACGGCCGAATGTCCCACAACGGCAGCGAGCTACTACGCCGGCACGTCCTGGCCGCGACGCTGATCGAGAGCGACAAGGGCCTACGACTAGGCAAGGCCAGCCGATCCCGAACCGCTCCGAAGATCGACCTTGCCGCGTGCATGGTGATGGCGCATAGCCGCGCTACGTGGCTGGCGAGTCAGAAACCGAAGCGTCGGCGGTCCTTCTCGGCCGCCTACTAACGAACTTTCATAACTGAATAGAGGCATTTTGAATTTACTTGACGAACTGTTTTACCAACTAAACCTACGTCAGGTCACGTACGCAACATATGACCGGTACTACCGGGGCCAACAGGCTATGAGCTTTATCAGCCCGGAATCGCAGAAGGCTATCGGTAATCGGCTGGCGCACTTGGTGGTCAATATTCCGCGCGTTTTGGTCAATTCTCTTGCGGAGCGTTGCCGCATTCTTGGATTCACGCCCGACTCAACGATTTGGGATGATTTCATTGCGAACGATTTGGACCAGCAAGCCGGCATTGTGCACCGCACCGCCCTGCTATACGGACAATCCTTTGTCATCGTATGGGCCGATGCAGACGGTAAACCAACTGTGTCAGTGGAATCGCCGCTGAATGTCGAAGTGTTGACCGATCCAGCGACGCGGGCAATTACTGCCGCTGTCAAGCGTTGGTCTGATCGCATTAATGGCGAGACTCACGCAATGGTGTACCTACCTGATCGCATCGAGCATTGGCGTGCCAAGACCGTGCGGGCGGATTCACCAGGCGCATTTGTGCTCATCGAGACACTGCCTAATGCGCTGGGTGTGGTTCCCGTGGTGCGGTTCCTGAATACCGATCTAGTGAACGATGCCGGCCAATGGAACACCGACTTTTGCGGGCATGGGCATTCAGAAATTGATGGCGTCATGGGCCTCACCGATGCCCTATGCAAGGTGTCGAGCGACATGCTTATTGCCAGCGAGTTTCTGGCGAAGCCACGCCGTTGGGCGACGGGGGTTGAACCGAAAGAAATTCCCCGGCTCGACAACGACGGAAATCCCGTATTCGAGAATGGCGAACCAGTTCTGGATGCGGTATCGCCATTCCCCGAAAACGATCGGTTCCTGTTGGCCGAAGCCGAGAATGCCAAGTTCGGGCAACTATCAGGTAGCGCCTTGGACGGCTACCAGAACGCGGCCGACCTGATCCTCAGTGAAATCGCCGCCGTATCCAGCCTGCCGCCGCACTACCTGGGCATCATGCACGACAACCCATCTAGCGCGGACGCACTGCGGGCCAGTGAGGCCGGCCTGACATCCAAGGCTGCCGATAAGCAATCCGCATTCGGGAGAAGCTGGGAATTGGTCGGCAAGCTGATGAAAGCCGTGCGTACCGGCCAGCGGGTAACTGATATTCCGTGCCGCGTTGTGTGGTGCGATCCCGGTACGCGTTCAGAGGCGCAGATGTCCGATGCTGTCACGAAATTGGTACAGGCCGGCATTTTGAGCAAGTCGGGCGCATTGCGCCGCATGGGTTACACCGAGAACGAAATTTCCGCAGAGGCCGAAGCGCGTGCCAGTGAGCAATTGAATGAAACTCCAATGGGTCAATTCTACGGCCGGCAGATCGAATCGACAGCGCGACAGATCGCGGCATAACCAAACGAAAATGGACTGAAGTACATGAGTGAGAATAACAATGGGCCTGATGCCCTGAACGATCCTCAGGGCAGCGAAACAGGCGACCATAGGGTGATCACACCCGACGACGCCAACAACGCGGCAGAATCGAACACAGACGCCGATGCGGACAATCCTCCCGATGGGGATACGTTTCCGCGTGAATACGTCGAGAAGCTGCGCAAAGAATCAGCGGGCTACCGCGACCGGGCCGACGCCATGGCGAAACAATTGCATAAGGCGATGGTTAGCGCAACGGGAAAACTGGTGAATCCTGACGAATTGCCGTTCGACCACGAGCATTTGACCGACCCGGACAAGCTCAATGCCGCTATAGATGCTCTAACCAACGCGAAACCCTATCTACGGGTACGGCCTACCGGCGATATTGGGCAGGGGCAGCGCGGCAATGGTGAGGCTAAACCGACATGGGGCGATCTATTTCGCACCTAGCGGCCGGCTGAATCAATAACTAAATAACAATTTCATAGAAGGACAACTTAATATGGCAGTAACTAATAGTGCATTGCAGCAGGGCTGGACCCCGGAACAGTACGGGCAGCTCATTGACACCGTTCTGGCCGAAGAAAGCATCGCTTTCAAGGCCGCGACTGTCGTGCAGACCAGCAACGAGAAGATCCGCTTCCCGATGCTGACCGCCGACCCCGCCACGGGCTGGTACGCGGAGAACACGCAGATCGCGCTGACGGACCCGGCCACCAACGAGCTGGTCATTACTCCCAGCAAGGTCGCCGGCCTGACCCAGATCAGCAACGAGGCCGCATCGGACACCACGCCGGGGGTTGCCGAGCAGACCGGTAAGTCCCTGGCGCGCAGCGTCGCGAAGAAGGTTGACGCAGCGTTCTTCGCCAACACCACCGTGAACGGACCAAACGGCCTGCTGTCACTGACCGGCATCAACACCGTGGATACCAGCGTGACGCCGCTAACGTCGCTCGATCCGTTCCATGAGGCCAAGTACGCCGCCCTGGCAGACGGCGCTCATCTGACCCACTTCATCCTGTCGCAGGACGTTGCTCTGGCACTGGCGAAGGCCAAGCAGGCAGACGGCTGGAATACCGGCCTGTTGGACAACGTGGGCGACGGAATCACCTTGGCCGGCGTGCCGGTGCTGGTGTCCGTATCCGTCCCGGCCGGCAACGCGTGGGGCGTTGACGCAAGCCAGATTTTCCTTGCGCAGCGCACCGGTACCACGGTCGTCATGTCGCAGGATGCGGCGTTCAGCTACGACGCCGTGCAGGTCCGTGCGACCGCACGTGTGTCGTGGGGATTCGCCAACCCGGCCGGCGTGGTCCGTATCTACGACGCGCCGTAATCGTGGCGACGCCGACAAGTGCTGATCTTGCGGCGTTCACCGGCAAGGAGCTGAACAGCGATCAGGCCACGGCGGTAATCACGGTGGTTGCCGCCCTGGCCGAGTCGTACACACGCGGCAACGGATTCACCGCAGGGGAACCCAACGACGCCGTTGGTGCTGTGATCCTGTCCGCGTCAGCTCGCCTGGTCGAAGACACGTCGCAGATCGTGCAAGACAGAAGCATGGGACCGTTCTCGGTCTCGTACCGCGCAGGATTCGATGGGTGGAGCACTGCCGAACTGGCAGTGCTGAACCGGTATCGGGTCCGCGCCCTATAGACATGCCAGCCAACAGGCTTGGCAGAGTTCACCGGACGGGAGAAACGGCCGGTGGGCAAGACATCTAGTTCTTCCCGCTAAGGGCGGATGGCTAGTTGTTATTTCAGTTGAATGGACACAAGTAGACCCCCTGTACCCAACAGCTCGCGGCAATCGCCGTGTGGGTGCAGGGGGTCTTTCTTGCTATCTAGGCCGCGTAGCGTGCTTCCAGCCGCTCCCACATGTCAGCGCCAGCCAACAGCTCTGCCGCACACTCACGCATCGCTTGCGGGGACCCAAGCTCCAGATAGGAACCGATCCACGCGTGGAGTTCTCCCACCGCGCCCGTGAAGTCCTGCCAGCCACCTAATCCGACCTGACCCGCCATGGCGCCTTGCCCGACTGCGCGTGTTCTGAAGACGACGCGGCGCTGACCAGCGTCTAACCAGTCATCGCACTCGATGGCGTCGTCTGGTTCGGGAACATCGTTGAGGGTCCGCAGCACGCGGGTCTCCTGACTGTTGTGACTGTTGAGGTTGCCGGCGGTCCAGACTGTAGGCGCGGGAAGCTGGCGCGTCAACGGCGGCACGACAGCGAAACATGTTGTGTCGCAACGTATTCGTACCAGATTGGTACGCGCGGCGCCCGGAGAAAATGCCTAGGCACGCTCGCCGCCAGCTCGCTACCCTCACACCATGCCGAAGAATGACCAGATACAGGAACGCTTGCGACGCGATCCCGAACTAGCCGCCGAGGTCGCGCGGATACAGGCCGAACGCGTCGAAGCTGCGCAATACACCCCCCTGATCGCGATACGGCAAGCCGCCGGCTTGAGTCGCGCAGAGCTTGCCGAGCGCTTGCAACTGACGGAACCGGCATTCATCGAGCTAGAAACCGACCAGGACTGGACCCTCTCGACCCTGGTCCGATACTGCGACGCGGCCGGCGCGGTAGCGATGCTCACTGTCGAAATTGGCGGCAACGTCCTGGACTTCGAAGCGCGCCAAACGGCCCGTGGATTCCTGATGAAGTAAAGAGTGCTGGGTGCTGACCCGTGCTGACGGCGGTCAGCACAATCGTTTCTCCGGTCGTGTTATCCCATGTCGCACCGTGCTGACTCGCTTTGTATTTGTGCAGGTCAACCGCATTATATGCGGCTTCAATTCCCGGCAGCTCCACAAGAAAGGCCCGGCTCGGAAGCGAGCCGGGCCTTTTCGTTTGATCGCCTTGTTTGGTCTGCCTCACACGTCCCCCCGGGCTCAGACGTTACGGATGTCCGCTTTGAGCAAGTGCGGTTCGGTATCGGTGTCGTCGATGCCGAAGCTGATGATGCGGCGCGGGGTGATGCGGATGATGGCCGAATCGAGGGCATCTCCTGCGGGGCCACGTTGTCCTGGCGCTGCTACTGCCTGCTCGGCGGTGCCGCGAATCTCCAGGCAACGCACGCGCCACGGGTCGCGAGAGGCGATGTCGTCGACGACGAAGGCGACCTTGTCGTGGTGGGCGAGGTTGCGGAACTTCCGGCTCTTGGCCATGTTGTAGCCAGAGATGTCGATGGTGCCGAGTTCTTCGTTGTAGGTGAAGCCCACCGGGCTGACCTGCGGTGTACCGTCGGGCTGGATGGTGGCGAGTCGCCCGAGGTCTGCCGCCTTCATGAATTCGATTTCGTGGGGTTTGAAGGACATGCATGCCAAGCTAGAACCTTAACTTAGGTTCAGGTCAAGCCCCGCATCACCGCACGCTTCGTAGTTTCGATACCGCCATGTGGCGACCTGCATTCCGTATTTCCGTGACAGAAACTGAAACACGTTCTAGTCTCTGGGGCATGGGTAACCTGGAGGCGATCGCTGACATTCAACGACTCAAGTACCGGTACTTCCGGTCCTTGGACCTCAAGGAGTGGGACACCTTCGGGGACTGCCTCACGGCAGATGTGGTCACCCGCTATGGCACACACGCGATGGGTGAGCCGGTGCACTACGAGGGACGCGACGCCGTCGTCGACTTCATGCGGACGAACCTCGACAATGGCATCGTCACGACCCATATCGCCAGCCACCCCGAGATCGACCTCGACTCCGACACCACGGCGCACGGGTCGTGGGTGTTCGAGGACACCGTGATCGTGCCGGGGCACGCGATGATCCGCGGCTCGGGCTACTACTCGGATACCTACCGCAAGGACGAGGACGGTGTGTGGCGGATCGCCGGCACCGGGTACCAGCGCATCTACGAGGCGCTCACGTCGCTGGAAGATATGCCGAGTTTCAAGCTGCTGGCGAACCGCTGGGCCTAGTGCTCGCGCGTCGCGGCGCTCAGTTCGTCACCACGTTCAGCACGAAGTTGGCGTCGGTCTGATTGGGCACCTCGGGCGGCACTTGCGCGGTGCCGTCGCCGCGGGCCTTGCTGTACTTGCCGCTGCCTCCGAGCATCCCACGCGCGGCGGGCAATTGATAGCAAACGATTCAGCGGTCGCCGCACGCGGGCAAAGTTAGGCTTGCTCCGGTGTGCACTCGAGTCATCTGGCCTGACGCAGGCGATGCGGTCCTGGTCGGCCGCAACATGGACTTCCACCGCGACCTCATGACCAACCTGTGGAAGCAGCCGCGCGGCGTGAGCCGTGACGACGGCGTCACCGGCAAGCTCACCTGGACCTCGAAGTTCGGCAGTGTGATCGCGACCGCCTTCGACATCATCTCGGTGGACGGCATCAACGAAGCTGGACTGGCCGGGCACGTGCTGTGGCTGGCCGAATCCACCTACGGCACACCGGATGACACCCGGACCCAGTTGAGCCAGGCGATCTGGCTGCAGTACTTCCTCGACAACTTCGCGACCGTGGCCGAGGCCGTCGCGTGGATCGACGAGACCGACGTGCAGGTCGTCCAACTGGACGACCCCACTGGTGGCGACCCGCCCACGATTCATCTGGCACTCGACGACGCCACCGGCGACTCGGCGATCATCGAATACCTCGACGGCCGGCCGAAGGTCTACCACAGCAAGGATTTTCGGGTGATGACGAACTCGCCCACCTTTGATCAGCAGCTCGAGCTGGTGAAGAAATTCGAGGGCCTGGGCGGTTCGGAGCCGCTGCCGGGTTCCACGTTGGCGTCCGACCGATTCGCGCGCGCCACCTACTACGCCGGCCGGCTGCCCACGCCGTCCGGTCAGGTCGAAGCGATCGCGAGCATGTTCTCGGTGATCCGCAACGCCGCCCAACCCTTCCGGATACCGGATCCGGGCAAGCCCGATGCGTCGCAGACCATCTGGCAGGTGGTCATGGACCTCACCAACCGGCGCTACGTCTACGAATCCACCACGCGTCCCAACATCGTGTGGGTCGACCTGGCGGACCTCGACTTCAGTGCGGGCAGCCCGCAGCTCAAACTCGATCTGATCGGCGACCTCGCCGTCGAGGGCGGCATCGCGGGGAACGTCGGCAGCAAGTTCAAGGACGTAGGGCCCATGACCTTCCTGTCGTTGCCGCTACTGCGCGAACTCGAGAAGGCGAACACGGCGGATTGACCGGCACGTCCGCTATTGCCATGACGTGCCGTTGACGCTCTGACACGCTGTCCGGATGGACCTCGTGTGGGGTGTCGTCGCGCTGACCGTCGCGACGTTCACGGTGCTGCTGGCCGCGCGCCGCGTTGTGATGGCCGTCAGCGGACTGGTGTTCGCGCGCTATGTCGCGGTCGGCGGGCTGGCGGCGTTCACCGTGCACCGCGACGCCGTGGCCGATGACACCTACCGCGTGCGGTTCGAGGTCGGTGGGCCCGCGGTGTTTCACAACGTGACGGTGCAGCTGTTCGGTAGGCCCGAAGGCGCGGCACCACCACCACCGGCGTTGCGCCACACCATGATTGCCGGTGACGATCCGATCGATTGGACCTTTCGGCTTCCCGACGCTGCGGCCGCGCAGACGTGGGTGGTTGTCACCTGGGTCCGGCCGTACCTGCAGGGCGTCGAATCCGAGGCCCTCGCGCACTGGCTGCAGGCCGGCCGGCTGTACGAATGGCGTTGGTACTCAGAGACGAACCGCTACGTGCGGACGGTCCTGCGATTCGTCGCTCGACGGTGGTCCGTGGGCGGGGAGTCGTTGCGCGAGTTACCGCTGTACGGGCGGTGGCGGCGCACCTCGTCGAACAACAGCGCCGATCTGTTGGGCCCGGCGGCCACCGCGCCACCGAGAACGTAGACATCACGGCAACTGCTCGAGTACCGACGCCATTCACGAATTCGTGGCGACGACGATCACGCCAGTGCCAGGATGGCCTCATGACCGTCGTTCTGGTGCATGGCAACCCGGAGACCGATGCGATCTGGGGACCGTTGGTCGATGCGCTCGGTCGCGACGACGTGGTGCGCTTGTCGCCACCGGGATTCGGTGCCCCGCTGCCCGCCGACTTCCCGGCGACCTACCTCGCGTACCGGGACTGGCTCGAGGCCGAGCTGGACACCATCGGGGAGCCGGTCGACCTCGTCGGCCACGACTGGGGCGGCGGCCACGTCCTGACTGCCGTCATGCACCGGCCCGAACTCGTCCGCAGTTGGGTGACAGACGTAGTCGGGATACTCGACCCGGACTACGTCTGGCACGACCTGGCCCAGGTGTGGCAGACGCCGGGGGAGGGCGAGCAGCTGGTCGAGACGATGCTCGGCGGGAGCGTCGAGGACCGTGCCTCCCAGATGGTCGCCCTGGGTATGCCGCTGGATGTCGCGACGGCCCTCGCCGCCGCGCAGGGCCCGGAGATGGGCCGGGCGATCCTGGCGCTGTACCGCTCGGCGCGCCAACCCGCGATGGCGGAGGCCGGGCGTCACATCGAGACGTTGCGGGCCAGGCCGGGCCTTGCGCTGCTGGCCACCGATGACCCGTACATCGGTTCCGACGAAATCCGTTACCGCGCAGCCGAACGTGCGGGCGCACGTACCACGGTGCTCGACGGGCTCGGGCACTGGTGGATGTTGCAGGATCCGGCGCGCGGCGCGGCCGCGCTCACCGAATTCTGGGCCACGCTCGACTGAACGCCGAAACCCAACCGGCTCAGGGCAGTACGGTGTGCAGCAGCATCACGTTGTACGCCGACCACAGCGACAGCGTGAAGTACAGGTCCCGACCGGTGGACCACGGGTGCAGATACGGCGCGTAGACCCCACCCGGGAACTGCTGCGAAGACACCACCAATTGCTCTGGGCCCCAGGGCCCTTGCGGTGTCGGGGCGGTACGGATCACCACGTCGGACAGGTTGTTGCAGTACATCACGAGGTACTGCTTGAGATAGGTGTTGTACTGCACCGACATCTCACCGACCGGGCCGGGAATGATCGGCGAGGCCGCAGCGGGGTTGTTGGGCACCCAGGACTGGCTCTCGTTGTTCCAGTACTCGTACTTGCTCATGTCCGGCAACAGGTTCTGCGGCACCCGGGACACGTAGGCGTTTCCGACTCGGCCAGAAGGGGTTCCGTAGGAATAGATGTAGCCGTCGCTGCCCTTCAGGAAGGCGCCCTGCTGGAAGTTCTCGTTCCCCGGCAGGTACGCCACGCGCGACACACTGTCGGGCGCCATCGGCCGGACGCTGCTGGGGTACACACCCCAGTTCTGGCCGTTGTCGTTGGAGACGGCGATCGCCGAGTAGTTCGTCGTCCACGCGCCGGCGCTGTCCCAGTTCTTGATCGACATGAAGCTGGCGTATTGCGTCTTGCCCACGGAGACGCCGGAAGTCGGGATGATGCCCTTCTCGACCGGCGCCCACCGGATGGTCGGGATGGTCTGCTTGGCCAGATTCGGCTGCCACTCGGGTGAGCCCGAATAGGGGTTGGTCACCGAGCCGGGTGGGATGTGGATGCCGTGCGACAACGTGCGGTCGTTGGTGCGGAACATGGTGTTGTAGCGCCATTGCTGATTCGGGGTGGCGCAGTAGCCGTAGGTGTCCCCGAACATCATCAGCACCTGGTTGTTCACCGGGTCGCCGTTGTCCCACATGATGCCGAGGTCGGTGCCGGAGATGCCGAACCGCTGCAGGGTGTCGCCACCCGCGCTCTGGTCGCCGGTCACCCAGCCCACCAACGACGTGGTGCCCGCGTCGATGGCGGGCGCCGGCTCCGCTCCGGGCTGAGGTTGCGCCGCGGCGGGGGCGGGTTGTGCCGCGCGCGGTTGGACCGGCGGCTGCGGCACGCGGGGCTTGCCGGGCAGTACGCCGGCCTGCTGTTGCACGGTGCCCTGGGTGAAGGCGCTGAGCAGCGACCGGGACAACTTGCCCAGGGTCGGCAGCGGGGCCTTGTCGTTCGCGTTGCTCGGTCGGTGGCCGCCCGATGGCGGCCGCATGACGCCGCTCGAGGGCACGCCGTTCGGCGGCAGGACGCCCGCATTCGGGCCGGTGCACGGTTCGGCGGCTGCGCGCGGCGGCGCGATGCCGACTGCTCCACCGAGAACGACGGCAGCCGTCAAAGCCACCGATGCAATGCGAGGACGCGGCGACACGGTCACACCTTTCGGATGGCAGGCGGCGCTCGGACGCCAGCGAGGGGCTGTTGTGACCATAGTTAGCAATGAGGCTGTTGAGGCCCCCGCTGTGCGGATGGGTACCCATCTGTAACCACGTCGCGATCGTTCACCTGGCGTTTGCCTGGCGAAGGTGACCCGCGTCGCAGCCTGAACGCAGCGCTGGTGCCGCGCCGCCTGGGCACCGGCCGACCTAGACTCCAGCCATGACTGTCGCCCAACGGGAACGCGCCGCACTCGTCGAATCGCTCCGCGAGCACGGCCCCGATGCACCCACATTGTGCGAGGGCTGGACCGCTCGTGATCTGGCCGCGCACCTGGTGGTACGGGAACGTCGGCTCGACGCTGCGCCCGGAATTCTGGTGCCGCAACTGGCCGGCTACACCGAACGAGTACAGGCGCAGGTGGCCGCATCCACCGACTGGGAGAAGCTGGTCGACATGATTGCGGCGGGCCCGCCGCTGTACTCGCCGTTCAAGCTGCTCGACCCGTTCGTCAACGTGGCCGAGATGTTCATTCACAACGAGGACGTGCGCCGGGCCCAGCCGACGTGGGAGCCGCGGGAGCTCGACGACCGGCTGGTGTCCGCGTTGGCGGGGCAGGTCGCGACCATGGCGCGCATGGGGATCAAGAACGCCCCGGCGCGGATCGTGCTGGTGACACCGGACGGTCGCCGCCTGGCCGCGGCCGGCCGCGGCGCCGAGGTGACGGTGACCGGCGCGCCCGGCGAGCTGCTGCTCTTCGCGGCAGGCCGCGGCCCGGCTCAGGTGGCCTTCACCGGACCTGACGACGCCGTCGCCGCGGTCCGGGGTTCGAACCGCGGATTCTGACGTTCAGCGTCCAGAAAGCACAACGCGGCTCGATCCCGAAGGATCGAGCCGCGTCGAGTTGGCTTCTGCTCAGAAGTTGTTGCAGGTGTTGGCCACGTTCAGCACCAGGTCGGTGTACTGAGCGGCACCCGGGGTGTTGTACGCCCGCGTGATCAGGGCCTTGCGCTGCTGCGGACCGGAGGCGATCAGCTGGTGCAGGTAACCGACGCCGATCGGGTTCGCCTGCAGCTCGGCGGCCGCACCCGGGTCGAGGGCGGTCAGAGCGGCGATCACCTGCGGGTAGGTGCAGGTCGAGTACATGATCGGGGTGGGGTCCGGCTGAGCGGTGGCGACTGCGCCGCTGGCCATGACAGCGACCAGTGCCGAGCCCGCGCCGACCATCATCCGAGTGGTGAAAGACATTGTGTATTCCCCTCCCGCACCAGCTAACCGATGCGACCAAAGTGATTGATGACTACGTTAGCAGTTCTATCGACCGTCTGTGGCTGAGCGTTACAGCGTCCGAACAAGCAGTCCGCACGGGTTCTGGATGTGTCGGCGGCCGTAGCGGTGACGTCCGGTGGGCAGGTAATCGACCAGGTGCCGACACCCTGATGTAGGCAAACCTAACCTAAACAAAATCGGGTAGGCTCCCCGCTGAAATGACCGAGATTGATCAGGGGCCGGTGCTACCGCGCGAGTTGACCTCACTGTCCGCTGAAGTGCGAGCGGTGGGCGCACCACCCGTGCCGCGGCTGGCAAGCCCGTGGGCGGTGCGCCTTGTCGACGCCGATGCCGACGCCGAGATGCTGTCCGAATGGATGAACCGGCCGCATCTGGCGGAGGCCTGGGAGTACGACCGACCGCCCGAGTGGTGGCGGCGGCACCTGCAGGCGCAACTCGACGGTGAGTACTCGCGGCCGCTACTGGTCAGCTACCAGGACAAGGCCATGGGCTACCTGGAGCTGTATTGGGCCGCCAAGGATTCCATCGCGCCTCGATACGATGCCGATCCCTACGATCTGGGGCTGCACGCCGCGATCGCGGACGAGCGCTTCGTCAATCGTGGGCTGGGACCGCTGTTGATGCCCCAGGTGTTGGCGAGTCTGTTCGAACTGGTGCCGTCGTGCCGTCGGGTGATGTTCGATCCCGACCATCGCAACACCGGCGCGCGACGGCTCGTCGAGCATGGCGGCGCCGAATTCCTCGGCGAACATGACATGGCCAACCGCAGGATGGCGCTGTACGCGTTGGCGCGCCCATCCAGCTGACGCCGAACCCGCCCTGTATATAGAGGGAGTGGCAAAAAGGCTTCTGCTGTTGCTGGCAGTGCTCGCCGTTGTGGGGGTGTGCGCGGGACCGTGGTTCTACCGAACCCAGATGGAAGGCGCACCGGCGCCGGCCCTGAGCCTGCCGTCCACGCACCGTCCGGCCAGCACGAACCTCGACGGTAAATGGATCGTTGCCGCGGGCCCCGACGACGAGGCCAACCGTTCCCAGGCGGGTTACCGCGCCCGGCAACAACTGCTGTGGGAAACCGTGACCGTGACCGGACGGACCAACTCGGTCAGGGGTGACGCCACGGTTACCGGTGGCACGCTGCAGGCGGCGAGCTTCGTCGTCGACGTGGCAACCATGCAGTCGCCGCACCGCGGCCGCGACGACAGGTTCCGCGGCACCGACGTGATGGATGCCGCCAAGTTCCCGACGGCCAAACTCGCGGTCCTCGATCCGGTCGATCTGTCGTCGGTCTCCGGCGACGGCATGCCCACGACAATGGAGGTTTCGGCGCAGCTGACGCTCAAGGGCGTCGCCCGCCAGGTCGCGGTACGGCTGGATGTGCAGCGGTCGGGCAACGGGGTTGTGGCCGTGGGCCAAATCCCCGTCACCTTCGCCGACTACGGCATCGTCCCGCCGGCGCCACCGGTGGGACTGCTCGCCGTCGATCCCATCGTCACCATCGAGTTCCTGGTGAATCTGGTCAAGCGATGAACGGTGACGACGTCACCGCGTCGTATCCCTCGTAGTCGGGCCGCATTCCCGCCGCCACGAGCTCCCAGAGCACCTCGTCGGTGCCGCCGCCGACCCGGGCGAGCTTCATGTCGCGCCACCACCGGCCCAACGGTGTCTCGTCCACCAGATATCCGGCCCCGCCGAAGATGTGCATGCATTCGTCGACGACCTCGACACCGAGCCTCGCCGCGGTGACCTTGATGGCCGCGGCCGCACGCAGATCCATGCGCCCCTGCGCGGCCAGGCCCGCCAGGCCGTAGCGCAGCAGATCGACCCGCGCGTGCAGGTCGGCCAGTCGCATCCGCAATGCTTGATGCTCGTACAAGGTATGGCCGAACTGGCGCCGTTTCATCATGCGGGCCAACGTGATTCCGATGATCCTGCGGCAGTTGGCCTCGATCTGACCGGCGACGGAAAGCCGCTCCTGCGCCAGTCCCCAGGAGATGGCGGCCAGGCCGGTACCCGCCCGCGCCACCAAAGCGTCGGCCGGCACCCAGGTGTCGATGTGGACCGCCGCGGTATCGAGGGGCCCGGCGCCCACCTTGCGATAGGGCGTGCGTACCTCGACCTGCGCCGTCGGCACGGAGATCACGACGACGCTGCCGTGGCGGCTCTCCGGATCATGGTCGACGCTCCGGGCGACCACCATGATGTGATCGGCGATGGGCGACAGCGACACGAACTTCTTGGTGCCGCGGACCTCGAAACCGCCACGCGCGGAGACGACTTCGGTCTCGACGATCTGCAGATCGGAACCTCCGGACTCTTCCGACGCGCCGATGCACAATACGGCATCGCCCCGGATGGCCTGCTCGGTGATATCGCGCAGATAGTCGGACTTGCCGAACCTGCGCAGGATGGCGATGGCCGAGTCGTGCAGGCTCACCCCGACGCCGATTCCCGCGGATCCGAGCTTGCCCAACTCCCCGGCGAGGGCGAACACTTTTGCCACGTCCGGATGTTGGCTATCGCCCCACTTGGCGGCGAAAACCTCTGACCGGCCCAGGTATTCGATGAGCTTGCGCGGAAAGCGGTCGGTTTCTTCGGCTTCCGCGGTCCAGTCGCGGACCCGGTCGTCGAAGACCTCGCCCAGCAGTTCGCGATAGGCCTCGATGGTGCACGACTCGACCGTGGTCATGATCCCACCGTTTCCAGGGTGCGTCGGACCTCGAGGCGACGGAGTTTCCCCGACGAGGTTCGCGGCAGGGCGCCCGGTTTGAGGAACACCACGTCTGCCGGCACGATGCCGCACTCGGAGGCGACCAGGGACACCACTTGGCTGCGGGCGGTCGACTCGTCGTCGCCCTTGAACTCCGCGGCGATCACCAAACCCTGTCGGGCGCCGGAGCCTTCGGTGCCCACCGCCACGACGGCGCCCTCGCGCACGCCGTCGGCGCGGGCGGCCACCTGCTCGACCTCGGTGGGGAAGATGTTGCGTCCGGCCACGGTGATGAGTTCTTTGCGCCGGCCGCACACCACCAGGCCGTCGGCGGTGAAGTAGCCGAGATCGCCCGTGGCGAACCATTCTTCGCGATCGATGCGGTCCTGTCCGAGATAGCCCGCCATCATCGAGGTGCCGCGCACCTGTACTTCGCCCACTTCGCGTCCGGTGAGCTCGTGGGGCACGTCGGTGGGGGCAATGCGGACTTCCATGCCGTCGATGGGCCGGCCGAGCACCGCGTACCTGCGCACCGCGGTGTCGCCGTCGATCGACACGGTGACATCGTCGCACCGCAGTCCGCCACCCGGGGCGGGAACGGTTACCGCACAGGTTGATTCGGCGAGCCCGTACGACGGGCACAGGGCGTTCGCGTCGAAGCCGAACTTGGCCATCTCGGTCGCGAACCGATCGGTGCCGTAGCAGTCGACGGGTTCGCCGCCGTTGAGAGCGAATCTCAGTGCGCCCAGGTCGACATCGGTGACCAGGCGGGCGTACTTGCCGAGCAGCCCGAACGCCATGTTGGGCGCCGCGGTCATGGTTGCCTTGCTCTCGGTCAACCACTTGAGCCAGTTGAACGGCGACGCGGAGAACGCGGTGGTCGGCGCCTGCCACAGCTCGCCGCCGCCGAGTGTCATGGTGAGCATGAACGCCAGGCCCATGTCGTGGTAGATCGGCAGCCACGAATGTCCACGATCGGCGTCGGTGACATTGATCCGCGCGACCAGTCCACGCAGGTTCGCCAACGCCGCGTCCGCGGGGATCTGCGCCGTGCGGGGCGTGCCGGTCGATCCCGCCGTGCCCTGCAGGATGCCGAAGTCGGCGGTGCGAGAAGGTACGAAGGTTGTCGAACGACGTTCGTGGGCAACGGCATTGACGTCGTGCAGTTCCACATCGGTGGCGCCCGTGCGCAACAGGTCGAGATGCTTGCCGTGGCTCAGCACTGTGCCGATGCCGATACCGGCGAACCTGTTCAGGGTGGTGGCGGCCCAGGTGGCCGTGTCGGCGCCGCGTACCGGCCCGGGCAGGATGGACACTGCGGCGCCGGCGAAGATCGCGCCGTAGATGGCTGCCAGGAATTCCGCCGTGGGCTCGCCGACCAGCCCGATGCGGCTTTGTCCGTCGATGTGTGCGGCGACGTTCTCGGCCCGGGCGTGCACCTCCTGCCAGGGATGCCGTTGCCAGTCACCGGTTTTCGGATCGAGCGTCACCAGGTCGCGCGTGGACCGCGTCATCACCGCGGACAGGGCGGAGGCGAGGCTGGAGGCGCTCATGAGCGTTGGGCGGTAGGGAGTTTCGCGGCGATCGCGTCTTCGAGGTCGCCGACGGTTTCGCTGCTGAGCAGGTCTTCCTCGGACAGTGCGACGCCGAAGCGGTCTTCGATTGCGACCATGCCCACGGCGAATGCCACCGAGTCCAAACCGACATCGTTGATGAGCCGTGATTCGCGGGTGACGCGTTTGATGTCCACGCCCATGTCGTCCCGCATGATCTTGGCCAAGCCACTGCTTACCGATTCAGTTGTCTCCATGTCGAGGGACCGTAGTCGACCGAAGGTGTTTAGGCTAGGCTTACCTTCTAAGTGGGGAAGTGGCCCAGACTGGTACCGCCGTCCCGGTTTCCGTTGTCGATGGAGACCAACGCCGGCACGCGTTCGCAGGTGACCACTCCGTGCTCGGCGGTCACTTCATCGATGAGATCGAAAGCGGTAGAGATGTTTTCCGGAGTATCGACCACGATGGTCGTGACGGGAACCTGACGGCCGAGCTGAAACAATCTGTCGCCATGCGGCTTGCGTCGGTCATGGAAGCCCCAGATACCGCGCAGGACGGTGACGCCGCGGCTGGCCTCGATGCCGCGCAGGCGGCGCACGATCTCGCGGTGCACCGGCTCGCCGCCGTGCAGCGTGTCCTCGGTGGTGTACACCATGAGCTTCTGCCACAGCGGAGTTCCGGCGGCGTCGTACGCCGGAAGCGCACCCGGGCGGGCCAGTAGCGCCCCCGCCTGCTTGCAGAGCTCGGCCCGCTCGACCGTCACCAACGGGTCGGGCAGCAGCCGCTCCAGCTCCGGCAGGACCGCGGCGGCGCGGTCGCCGTCGCCGACCGCGATGATCATGACAAGAACGTCCAGGTTGCGGTTCAGGAAGCGGGCGCGCTCACGGCGGCCACGGACCGTGCCGTCGACTCCGAGAAAGACCGAGGCGCAGGCGAATCCGTTCCGGTGGAGCAGGTCGCACACCGCGATGTGGGCCGGCCGGCCAGCGATCCGGTGCTGGCGGCCGACATAGACGGTGAGCTTGGTGTGGTGGGGCGAGCGAAGCGACGGGAATGAGCTCGCGCCGGACTTTGCGGTGGTGAGCAGGCGAGCGCGTTCGAGCGTGACCAGTCCGCGCGTCGTCAGTTCCGCTGTTTGCTCGGCCAGTGCGGCGATCTTGTCGGCGGTGTCCACCGCGGCGATGGCGACCGGCAGGTCCTCGGACTGACTCAAGGTCTGGTCGGTGCGCAGCTGGTGCCGCGGCCCGAATCCCGCGATGCCGCGCAGCACCACGCTGGTGGCGACGTTCTCGGCGGCGTACAGGTCGAGCAGCTCCTCGGCCAGGAACCGGCCGGAAATACGTTGCCGCTCACCGAAATACGTCGTGAGTTTCAGGTAGTCCGCAGCTTCGCTCACAGCAGGCCACCCATCCAGATTCCCAGCGCCGCGGCGGCCAGGCCCAGCACCACGCTCGCCACGATGTTGGCCAGGGCGAACCAGACCTGTCGCTCCTCGCCGAGGCGCTGGGTTTCCAGCATCCACGTCGAGAACGTCGTGTAGGCGCCGACGAACGCGGTGCCGGCCAGCAGTGCGACATTGGGACTCAACGCCAGGCCACCGAAGAAGCCGAGCAGCCAGGCGCCACTGAGGTTCACCACGAAGGTGCCGAACGGGAAACTGCTGCTCTTGCGTTTCGACACCGCGCGGTCCACGAGGAACCGCGACACGGCTCCCACGCCACCGATCAGCGCGACGCCCAGCCAGATGACCGCCGTCATGCCCGCACCCGAACCCGTCGCACCAGGACCGTGGCCAGGTACACCGCGGCCAGTCCGGCGACGATGCTGGCCACCGTGTAGCCCGCGGCCAGTCCGTAGGCGCCGTGCTGGAGCATCCGCACCGTCTCGACCTGCATGGTGCTGAATGTGGTCAGGCCACCGCACACGCCCGTGCCGAGCAGGGGGCGCTGGTAACTCGACACCGGCAACCGCTCCAGCAGCCGGGTGGTGAAGTAGCCGAGCAGGAAAGCGCCGACGATGTTGACGACGAACGTCGGCCAGGGCCAGTGCGCGGGATGGGGTGCAGCGAAGACGGCGAGTGCGGCGCGCGCGACGGTGCCGATGGCGCCCCCGACGAAGACGGCGGCCAATTCTCGGTTGTCGTGGCCGAACATAGGGCAAAAGTATGGTGGCCGAACGCCGACCGGTGCACACCGGGGGAGAAGCGGTAGCAGAATCGAGGCCATGACGGCCAACCCGCGCGCCGGCCAACCGGCCCAGCCAGATGACCTGATCGACGTGGCCCACGTGGTCACCGCCTACTACACCGTGGCGCCCGATCCTGAGAACGTCGACCAGCAGGTGGTCTTCGGTACGTCGGGCCACCGCGGTTCGAGCCTGGACGCGGCGTTCAACGAGCCGCACATCCTGGCCACCACACAGGCGATCGTCGAGTATCGCGCCGCGCAGGGCATCACCGGACCGTTGTTCATCGGACGTGACACGCACGCCCTGTCCGAGCCGGCCTGGGTCACGGCGCTCGAGGTGCTGGCCGGCAACGAGGTCGTCGCGATGATCGACGCGGCCGACCGCTACACGCCGACGCCGGCGGTCAGTCACGCGATCCTGACCTTCAACCGCGGCCGTGAAGGCGACCTCGCCGACGGCATCGTCGTCACCCCGTCGCACAACCCGCCGCGCGACGGTGGCTTCAAATACAACCCGCCCAACGGCGGTCCGGCAGACACCGATGCCACGAGTGTGATTGCCAAGCGCGCCAACGAGATTCTGCGCGACGGGCTGCGCGACGTGAAGCGGATACCGCTGGCCCGTGCGCTGGGCTCCACGGAGCGGCACGACTACCTCAATGCCTATGTCGAGGACCTGCCGAATGTGGTCGACCTGCACGCCATTCGCACCGAGGGCGTGCGCATCGGCGCGGACCCGCTCGGTGGCGCGAGCGTCGACTACTGGGCTGCCATCGCCGAGCGGCATCAGTTGGACCTCACGGTCGTGAACCCTCTGGTCGACGCGACGTGGCGGTTCATGACGCTCGACACCGACGGCAAGATCCGGATGGACTGCAGCTCGCCGAACGCCATGGCGTCACTGATCGCGAATCGGGACCGCTACCAGATCGCCACCGGCAACGACGCGGACTCCGACCGGCACGGCATCGTCACGCCCGACGGGGGCCTGCTCAACCCGAACCACTATCTCGCCGTGGCCATCGACTACCTCTACACGCATCGAGCGGGGTGGCCGGGTTCCACCGCGGTCGGCAAGACCGCGGTCAGCTCGTCGATCATCGACCGGGTGGTCGCCGGACTGGGGCGAAAGCTCGTGGAGGTGCCGGTCGGCTTCAAGTGGTTCGTCGACGGATTGCTCAGCGGCACAATCGGATTCGGCGGCGAGGAGAGTGCCGGGGCGTCGTTCCTGCGCACGGACGGGACCGTCTGGACCACCGACAAGGACGGCATCATCCTGGCGCTGCTGGCCTCGGAGATCCTGGCGGTCACCGGTAAGTCGCCGTCGCAGCGCTACGCCGAGCTGACGGAAAAGTACGGTGCTCCGACCTACGCTCGCATCGACGCGCCGGCCAGCCGCGAACAGAAGGCCCGCTTGGCGAAGCTGTCGGCCGAGCAGGTCACCGCGACCGAGTTGGCGGGCGAGCCGATCGTCGCCAAGCTGACCACTGCGCCGGGCAACGGCGCGCCGCTGGGCGGGCTCAAGGTGACCACCGAGAACGCCTGGTTCGCCGCGCGGCCCTCGGGGACCGAGGACGTCTACAAGATCTACGCCGAGTCGTTCAAGGGTCCGGAGCATCTGGCGCAGGTTCAGGCCGCGGCGCGGGAAGTGGTGAATACAGTCATAGCGTGAGCGCTGTCACGGAGGGCGACTGTCCGACCCCGACCCGACTGCCGGCCGAGATCTGGGTGCTGGCCGGCGCCAACATCGTCATCGCACTCGGCTACGGCGTGGTGGCCCCGGTACTGCCGGCGTACGCCCGCAATTTCGGTGTCAGTATCAGCGCGGCGACCTTCGTCATCACCGCGTTCGCCGCGATGCGGCTGATCTTCGCGCCGCCCAGCGGCCTGTTGGTGCAGAAGCTCGGTGAGCGGCGCGTCTATCTCACCGGCCTGCTGATCGTCGCGTTGTCGACGCTGGCCTGCGCGTTTGCGGAGACCTACTGGCAGCTGTTGGTGTTCCGATCCCTCGGTGGTGCGGGCTCGGCGATGTTCACGGTGTCGTCGCTGGCGCTGATGATCCGGCTGTCGCCGTTCGACGCCCGTGGCCGGGTGGCCGGGTTGTTCTCGAGCGCATTCATGATCGGTGGCGTGGCCGGGCCGGTGGTCGGCAGCCTGAC
Organism: Mycobacterium sp. SMC-13; assembly: GCF_045311035.1. Taxonomy (NCBI): domain Bacteria; kingdom Bacillati; phylum Actinomycetota; class Actinomycetes; order Mycobacteriales; family Mycobacteriaceae; genus Mycobacterium; species Mycobacterium sp. SMC-13. The sequence goes on along the minus strand of NZ_JBJIAI010000002.1, from coordinate 154,079 downwards.
TGCGGGGCTGGGTCTGTCCGTACCGTTCGCCATCTACGGCATGGCGCTTGTGGTCGCCGCGGTCGTCGTGTTCGTCAGCCTGCGGAACTCGACGCTGGCCGCTCGCGACGAGGAGGTGATCGGGCCGACGGTGTCGGTGCGAACCGTGCTGCGTAACCGTGCCTATCAGGCCGCCCTGCTGTCGAACCTGGCGGCCGGATGGGCGGCGCTGGGCCTGCGGGTGGCGCTGGTGCCGCTGTTCGTCGTCGATGTGCTGCACCGCAGCGCGGGCATGGCCGGCCTGGTGCTGGCGATGTTCGCGATCGGCAACGTCTGTGCCGTGATTCCCAGCGGGCACTTGTCCGACCGGGTGGGCCGCCGCAAATTGATGATCGTCGGCTTGACGGTGTCGGCCGCCTCGACGGCGCTGCTCGGCTGGACCACGTCGCTGCCGGTGTTCCTCGTGATCGCGTTCGTGACGGGTGCGGCGAGTGGCGTCTTCGTCTCGCCACAGCAGGCGGCTGTCGCGGACATCATCGGCAACCGGGCGCGCGGCGGCACCGCCGTGGCGACCTTTCAGATGATGTCGGACCTCGGCACGATCGTCGGCTCCCTGGCCGCCGGACAGATCGCCCAGCACGTGTCGTTCACCGCCGCCTTCGGCGTCGGCGGGGTGATCCTGCTGGCGGCTGCGGTGTGTTGGTCGCTGGCCCCGGAAACGCGTCATTCCGGTGACGAAGAGGAGACCCCGATCTGTCCACTGGGCCACGAGCCGGTGGAAGGGTCCCTCTGACCAGCCGTTTTGTCGACCGTGGTGCCAGTGGTGTAGCTTCATCAGGCACCACTTAAGGGGCTATGGCGCAGCTGGTAGCGCACCACACTGGCAGTGTGGGGGTCAGGGGTTCGAGTCCCCTTAGCTCCACCGATTGACCTGGGAAAACGCACGGGATTATCGCCCGTCATCAACCCTAGTCATCACGGACCGGGTTTATGCTGGTCACATGGACTCACACACTTGGGGTAAGTCATCGGGAAACCGCGATGGCCTGGGTTAAACAGAGAGCCAAGACTGACGGCACCCCCTATTGGTGCGTCTTCTTCCGCGAGCTCGACCACGGAACCGGCAAGACCCGCCAAGCCTCCCTGTCCTGGGACAACCCCGCCGACGCCGAACAAGCACGGCAACTCATCGACCAGCTCGGCCCCGAGAAAGCCCGCGAAATCCTCAAGATCGTGCAGGCGCCGGCACGTGCGCAGACACTCGCCGAATACCTCACCCAGCACATCCGCGAACTGACCGGCATCAAACCCGGCACCGCCGCCCGGTACAAGGCGTACATCAACAATGACCTGGCCGGCATCGGTGACATTCCATTGACCGCACTCACACGCAGTGACTTCGCCGCGTGGGTGGTCAGGCTCAGCGAGAAGAACGGCCCCAAGACCGTCAAAAACAAGCGCGATTTCGTTTCCGGAGCACTCAACACGGCCGTCAAGGCCGGCGCGATCAAAACCAACCCCGCCGAAGATGTGAAAAGTCCCCGGTGGGTGCGCGCCGAGATGGTATTCCTTACCCGCGATGAATTTCAGACGCTTCTCTCCGAGGTGCCGCCGTACTGGAAGCCGCTGGTGCAGTTCCTCGTCGCGTCCGGCTGCCGCTGGTCTGAGGCCACGGCATTGACTCCTGCCGACATTGACCTTGACGCGCGGACGGTGCGCGTCACCAAGGCGTGGGAGACCGGGGCTGGCGGTTACACCCTCGGGACACCCAAAACGGTCAGGAGCGTGCGCACTATCAACGTTCCCGCCGCGACACTCGACCTCCTGGACCTGTCGGGGGAGTGGGTGTTCACCAACAGTGGGCGCGGCAAGGGGCAGTTCGCCGACGGCATGATCCGCGACGACCCTGGACCGGTGCGGATCCACTCATTCCGTCCGAATGTGTGGGTGCCCGCGATTGATCGCGCCAAGAAATCCGGCCTCCGAAAAAGGCCGCGCGTTCACGACCTGCGGCACACCTGCGCATCTTGGTTGATCCAAGCCGGTCGGCCACTCCCTGCCGTCCAGGCGCACATGGGGCATGAGTCGATTCAGACCACCTCGGATGTGTACGGGCATCTGGACCGGTCGAGTGGGCAGGGCAACGCCGATGCCATCGACGCGATGCTGGCCTAGGGGCAGACGGGATATATCCGCATCGCTGTCGACACAAACTGGTTTGCCTTGGCGATGTCTGCGTCCGTCCATGGCGGCGGCGCCGCGTCGGAAAGCATGTGCTGTACCACTGCGGTCTTGGTCGCGCCCTGCTGGAGTGCGCCGCACACCTGGTGCGCCCGCAGGGTCATCACGGCTGGGTTGGACACAATCCAGCCTTGTTCCTGCATCGCGGATATGAATTCAGGGTCGGCCGCCACGGGGGTTCCGACAGGCACCTGCGAGGGTTTGGCTTCCTGCGTGACCGTGCTTGGCGGGGCCTGCACGATGACGGTGGTCACGGTCGGTGCAGCAAGGGTGGGCGCCACGGGCGGGGTGACTTGAGCCGTACTTGGAGCGGCCACCGGTGTTGGGTCCGCGTGCTTGAGGTGGCCGCCGATTAGGACGGCACCGACGCCCAATCCGGCTGTCGCGATAATGGCGGCCGCAATCAGCCCCACTCGCACCGGTGATGCCGATTCTGGGTAGTCGAGCGTCGGCAGCTCCTCGCTGTACGCGAGCTGCGGGCCGGTCTCGGGTATGACCACACCCAACTCTGTTGCGCCGCACTGCGTCAGCGCCTCGTGGTCGACTGGCTCGGTCATTTCGAGGCCGCGTTGATGATCTCGATGATGATTGCGAACGGTATCCATACGCCGCACGTCAGGAAGATCAGGACGATGTGCAGGAGGATTCGGCCGCCGTCACCGCCGCCGGTCCGGATGTTGTTGTACACGACGGCCGTCGCTTGGGGTGTGACGGCGGATCGGTGTTCAGTCCACTGCCAGCCGTCCCAGTAGCGCAGGATGCCAGGGGATTGCGGGTCGGGATGCCAGCCAGCGGGCGGTCCCGACTGGACGTAGGGCACGACCTGCTCGTAGTTGGCCGGTTGGAACACTTGTGGGTAGGTTTCTGCGGCTGGTGGCCGAGCATCCCCCTGGCTGCTGGACATGGGGCTGATCCTAATTGTCGCCAGGGTCACTGGCTGGTGGTTTCCCGAAGGTGGTTCGGTTGAACGTTCTGGTGGGTTTGTTCAGCGATGTAGCTACCTGGATAACGATTGCATAACGGCTGGGCAAACGCTGGCAATATAACCGACTGGTACGTAAATTACCGGGCAGGCCGGGGAGCCTTCATAACTCTGAAAACCGTAGGAACGCAATGGATTCCGCATGCCCGCATACCGCCATTTGGCACCTTCGTTGAACCTCAGCGCGGATGGACCCTCCAGACCTCGACCAGCTACGAAACGATGTAGCGCTCCGCTTTGAGCAACACCCACACATGCAGTGGTCGGCAGCGTTCCTACGCGTCCTTCGAGATGTCTTCGACTTGGAGTTTGGGCCTCCCCATGTCGACGGCGGCCCCGAGTCTGGCGGACGCAGATTGACCCTCGTCCGCTAGCTCGTCGGGGTTCTTCTCGTGCGGCGGCGCTTTGCTCGATGCAGCCTGTTCCTTCGCAGCTTCCAGTGCATTTCGTAGTCCTTTCATCCGTAATCCAATCGCCTCCAGTAGCTCACTGTCGGTGAAGTCGTCCACCCCTCGGTGAATCTCAATTGCCTGCCCCGCGTCGTCGGCGCTGAGGATGCCTGCCGCGACTAGCGCTTCTACCGCCGGGCGGCCGTAGGCTCGGGCGAATGCGATGACGTGCGGGGCCTCCGGCTTGTTGGTGCCGTTCTTCCACCGTGAGAACGCGGTCTCGCTGATGCCGGTGTCGGCAGCCATCTTCTTTTGCACCTCGGTCTTCGCGATGCGGACCACGTACTCCCACCAGATCGACATGTGCACATCGTATTGCGCCCACGCAATCATGCGACCCGACAAACGGTAGTTGCGTCTACGCAAGAGTCCTGTTGAGCAAGTTACAACCCTGTGTTTCTGCACTGCACAGGCGCAATTCTTGCCTGTTATCAAATCGTTACCAATAGTGATTGCGTTAGCGCTATCGCGGGCGTAGCGTCAATCGCGTTACCGCAAGGCAGCAGGCCAGGGGCACAACTAAGGAGGTGAGTGGTGTTGGCAACTCTCGAAGTCAATCGGCCAGGACTAGCCAAAATCCGCCGTCTCGCTGGCATCGAGCACGACCACCAGTTCGCGAGTCGCATTCACGTCGATGCGACAACCGTCTCTCGAGTCCTAACCGGCAAGAGCGCTCCCGGACCGAAATTCATCGCCGGATGCATCGAGGCGTTCGGAGCTGACTGCTTCACAGACCTATTCGTCGTCATCCCGAGCGACGACGAGAACCCAGCCGCATAAGAAAGGCCCGCCGGATCAGGGCGGGCCTACCGACAACCCGAGTTAGGAGCTCGAGATGCCAGACACCAAGGATACCGCGACGGTGGTGCTCACCACCAAGGAGCGGCACCTCATCACCCGGCTGCTGCTGGCTGATTGCCCGACCGAGGCGCAGATCGAGGTCGCCAAGAGCGGCAACAACGCCGAATACCTGGCCTACCTGGAGGGCGACTACCAACTGCACACCAGCCTGATCGCCAAGTTGGACGAGGCGTACCTCGCATCGGTGCGTGAGGCGGTTGCCCGATGAGAGCCAGCACTGAGCTTGAGCGCGCCGACGCGGCCGACGACGTGATGTCGTTCGCGTTCGACGGGCATGTCATCCGGGCCATCCTGGTCGACGGCGAGCCGTGGTTCGTGGCTGGCGACATCGCCCGCGCACTGGGCTACCGCGACGCGCACAACATGGGCCGTCGACTCGCGGCCGACGAGAAGGGTACTCACTCAGTGAGTACCCCTGGCGGAACTCAAGTAGTCGCCATTGTCAGTGAGCCAGGACTGTACGTCGCCATCCTGGGAAGCCAGGTCGAGGGCGCACAGAAGTTCAAGCGCTGGGTCACGCGCGAGGTACTGCCCGCGATCCGCCACACGGGAAGCTATGGCCGGTACCCCGCCGCGCCCGCATCGGCCGCACTGCCGTCCAAGCGTGAGCTTGCCCAGTGGGTGATCGAAGCTGAGGACCGCGCTGACCGAGCAGAGGCAAAGGTTGCGGAGCTTGAGCCTAAGGCCGAGTTCTACGACGAGCTGATGGAAGCCGATGGCACGTACTCGTTCCTGGCGGCATCGAAGATGCTCGGCTGGGGCCGCACGACGATGATGTCCCAGCTCCGTCGACTGGGAGTGCTGCAGGGCAACAACCTGCCCTATCAGCGGTACGCGCATCACTTCAAGGTGACGCCGGGAACGTACACGAATCGCAAGACCGGCGAGACGGTTCCGACTGCGACGACGACGGTCCGGCCGGCTGGTATCGACTTCCTGCGTAAGAAGCTCACTCGCTCAGCCGAATTGGTCGAGGTGAATTCATGAGCACTGAAGCAGAGTCGGTCTCGGAACCCAGTGTTGGCACTCAGTTGCGTGCGTTGGTTCGCCAGGTGATTGCGGACCATCCGGGCGCATCGGTCCGTGAACTCGCGGAGTATGTCGAGAAGCTGACGCCGAAGGAATTGGTCACCGACTTCTACGTCGAGGTCTTGTCTTGCTTTGTTGCTGATGTTCTGCGCGGTGATCGCAATCGCGCGCTCGATGGCGTCACGAATCCGACAGGCAAGAATAAGTCGCCGAAGTTGGAGCAGCGCCGCAAGTGGTGGGCTGATCTGCTCGCTTCCCGCGTTGCTGTCGCTGGCAAGTCGATGAGACTGGGCGATTGCACTGTTGACGACCTGCAACTGTGCATCGACGAACGCCGCGCCCACATCGCGCACGTTGAGGGTCAAATCCTGAACTACCAGAAGCTCATTCAGCTGATGACGAAGAACGGCGCGCGTCATGTCGCCGACCTCCCGGAGCAGTCCGCCTGGGGTGAATCATGACCACCAAAGACAACCGGACGCCCATAGTTGCCCCGCAGCCCACAGGACAAACGGCGTCCGGACAAAACTCGCAGCCGACCACAACCGCAACGGAGCCCATCCAGCCTTCGTCGGCTGCACCCAACCTCCCCGGCGGCCAAGTCACTACCGAAACCCATGGTGGTTGTGTCGCCGGGGACCAGACCACCAGCACCGACCATCTGACATTCGACTCCCAGGAGTTCGACGTCGGCGCTGGTTCCAACTTCCCCACCAGCCAACGTAGCAGCGAGCCCCAGGATGGAATCGCTGGCGGGGATCAGCCACCCGGACGCCATTTGAGCATCGAACCCCATGTTGCAGTCGCGTCCGGGCCAGACTTCACCAACACCCAACCTCGTAGCGATACCCAATGGGCCTGCGGTGTTGGTGACCAAACTCCCCAGGGCGACCAGCCACGATCCGAGACCCAACCTCTGTGTGTCGCCCTGGGACCAATCCTCGCGTCACCACTTCTCGGCATGGCAGCCGACGTTGTGGACGACCTCGAACGCGTGCGGATCGCGAACGAAAACCGTTACCGCACACTGACAGCCGCAGACGAGCATGGACACGGACTGTCACCCGACAACCCTGACGTAGCGCGACTATCGGCCATCGTGGATGCACTCACTGATGCCGAGAGGCAGGCCGTGAAGAACCTTCAAAAGGTGATGAAGGCGCACGCACTCGGGCCGTTCGTCAAAGCTCAAGCCGGGGTTGGGGAGAAGCAAGCCGCCCGACTCCTGGCTGTCATTCGAGACCCGTACTGGAACGACCTTCACGACCGGCCGCGCACCGTGTCCGAACTGTGGGCGTACTGCGGGTTCCATGTTCTCCACCCCGCCGGCCACACGCACGGCGATACCCAAGGAGTAGGCGCTGGCGGGGTGGCACCCAAACGTCAACGCGGACAAAAAGCCAACTGGTCAGAAGACGCTCGCAAACGCGTCTGGCTGATCGCCGCAAGCTGCGTCAAACAACCAGCCGAACGCAGCCGCTACCGACGCGTATACGACGCCACCCGCGCCAAATATGCCGACGCGGTCCACGCCGGCGAATGCGTCCGCTGCGGCCCCAAAGGCAAACCAGCACAACCCGGCTCACCGCTCTCACTCGGACACCAGCACGCACGGGGGCTCCGCGCCGTCGCCAAGGAAGTCCTGCGCGACCTCTGGATCGAAGCCAAACGACTGCATGCCGAATCCGCAGAGGAGATAGCCGCATGAACCACATCATCGAGGCAATCTCCCTGCCGCTGTTCATGTTCGCCATGTGCGTGCTCGGCGTGCTGTCCAGTATCCGTACCGAGAAGGGCCGCAATAAGTCTGGGAGGTTCCGGCCATGACGCAACACTTTTCGCCGCCTCCGAAGCTGCGGCACTTCACCCCGAAACCGAAACCCCCTGTATACGTGTCGAAACCGAGGAGCAAGCCGTGAAGACATTTTCGCTGGAGGAGTACGCGGACGCCGTTCGTGGCTCGCATGACCCGGTCGATGTGTTGTGGTTGGAGCGGCAGTTCCGTAAGGGTGGCCGGCTGGAGGGTCTGGCGTTCAAGTCGGGCCGTAAGTGGCGGGGGACTGCCGACCAGATCGACGCGGCTATCGAGCGGTTGACGCCGAAACCAGTTGCTGTTCCGAGCGTTCCGTCGACGTCGGGGATGTGCAAGACGACGCAGCGGAGGTTGTCCGCGTGAACTCGTCTGTGTTGCCGTGGATTAAGAAGACGGTGTTTGCGCACACGGAGTCGGATCAGTGTGTTGCTGATCGTGAGCGTCTTGAGCATGAGTGTGCGGTGTTGCGTGAGGAGAACGCTGAGTTGCGTTGCCGCATCGAGGAGCTTGAGGCGTCGGTTGAGTTTCATTCGGAGCAGCGGCTTCAGGCGATTGCGCGGGCTGGTATCGAGCGGGTGCGGTCATGAGCACTCTTCAGCAGGCGGTGTTCTGGTCGGCCGTTGTGGGTTTGTTCGTCCTGGCTGCGTTCTGTTTGGCGTCTGAGGCGTTGCGGGCGGCTAACTCTCAGCTTCGTCGGAGTTTGTCGGTTCTGGATGATCCGGGCGACGATCACCCCGAAGACGACTGGGCGGCATCATGAGCGAGGACGAATGGTTCGCTGAGCATCCGTGGCTGAATCGCGAGTGGTGGTTGTCGATCGATCACACCAACTGCGCCCAGTACCCCGATCAGTTCAACTTCAACTTCGACGCACCGGCATACCAGCGCTGCGGAAGTATGCATTGCCCTAAGTGCAACAAGGCAACTGGAGCGCAAGGGCATCGAGATTGCGCGGAGGCTGCATCATGAGCGCCGAGCTCACGCGCGGCGATTTGGTTGAGCGGATCATGTTCGCCGTTGATGGCTACCGGTTCGGCGAATGGTCACTCGCCGACGCAGGTGCCCGCATCCTCAAGCTGATTGAGCAGAACCCCGAGGCCGCATTATGATCCGCCGGCTTCGTTACGTCCTAACCATTGTCCGTGATCTGTCCATGATCCTTTGTCCTGCTTCGGCTTCGGTGCGTGCTGAGGTTGTTGCTCGTCGGGCTGCTGATCGTTTGACCGAGCGTGAGGCTGCCGTGGACGTCACGGAGCCGTGGAGTTTTCCTGCCGCTGGGGTTGCGGCGGGAAGTGGCCCCGAGGTGAGTGCACCCCCGATCGCGCCCACCTCGGGGCATCCCGTCGAGGAGCTGGTCGAGTTCCATCACGTCGCATCCATCACTGGTGACGGCATCTACTGCGCGTGTCATCGCCGGTCGAAGAGTTTCCATCAGCACGCGAAGCATGTGGCCGGGTTTGTCCTGGCGATGGTTGAGGCGGATGTGCGTATCGCTGCTGCCACCAACAAGTTTCAGAAGTAGCGGTTCGATCCCAAGGAGTCACGCGTGGCACTTCATCCGTCAACCCAGCACCTGATCGACCTGTTCGATTTCGACCACCTGCCGCCGCACCTGCAAGACGTCAGTAGAGAGCTCGCCGAGGTCGCTGCGTTCATGGTCGGCGTTCTCGGCGAGGGTCCCGAGCTGACCACCGGACTACGGAAGCTGCTGGAGGCCAAGGACTGCTTCGTTCGGCAAGCCGTAATCGACGCGCGCAAAAAGACCAGCTGATTCGGCAACGCCGACCACAAGTTTCAGAAGTAGGTCGGTCCGCGCCGGATTGCCCCCGACGCGGACCGGTTGACAAGAGAAAGAGATTCGCATGCCAGAGAGCAGTTTACCTGTAAAGCCAACCATTGAGGCAACTGTCGGCATAGACGCCGAGGGTTGCTACACGGAGTCTGCTGATTACCTACGTGGGGTGGATCGGCTTCGGGTGACGTACCGGCCCGGTCGCGTGTTCGATTGGGGTGGGCGGTCGCCGGCCACTGTGGTGGTGTGTATCGGTAACGCCTCGTGGGCCTTGACGCCAGAGGTGTGGGCCGCGATCAATAGCGCTGTCCAGCAGGTCGTTCCGGCTGAGGTGTCCGCATGAGCCTGCCCGATGGCGTCACCGTCTATGAGACGGACATCAACACCTACATCTGGGTGCGCGACGACGATGAACGTGTCCTGATCCATGCCGAGCTGTTCCCGATTCCTTGTTTTGGTTGGACGGTGCACGCGATCGACGAGGCGGGTGTCCAGTCGCGTCATTCCGTGCCTGAGGGTCGGATGGATCGGTTCGCGGCTGATTGGTGCGGCCGGGTGCTGGGGTCGGCGGTGACAGCATGACCACCACCAATCGTCTTCTCGCGTGTGTCGCTGCCGGTGCTGTCCTGGCTGCTGGTTCGTCTATCCCTGCTCGTGCTGAGACTGTGTTTGTTCCTGGTACTGGTGGAACTCGCCCTCATGCGGCGGCGACGATTGGTCTGGGTTGGTTGGATGGCGGCCGTTACGGTACGGACCCGGCGTTGTGCTTGTGTGACAGCTCGCAGTATCCGGCGCTTCTTGGTCCTGGTGTGGGTGATAAGTCTCTTGCGACGGGCCGTGATTCGTTGGTGGAGTTTCTGGTTGCGCATCCTGAGGTTGATCAGGTTACGGGTGGTTCTCAGGGCTCGATGGTGATTTACCGGGCACTGTCGGATCCGAGGTTGGCTGGCCGGCGGTTGTCGGTGCGGTTGTATTCGAATCCTGACACGCCTGGTACTGGTGGGACAGCTCGTTTCCCTGGTCAGCAGATACCCACGACGGGTGTCACGGGCGGCACACCACAGCAGCCGACGGATCCGAACATGGACATCACGTCGATCTCGCATGAGTGGGACCCGGTTGCGTACTTCCCGAAATACGCATGGACATGGGCGTTTACGTTGCCTGCCGCTGCTGCCGGGTTCATTGCGTATCACGGTGCGACTGGTGGCCCGTATGGCGCGATGGGCATCAACTATGACGGCGCTGAGGTGACGACAACCGGCAACCTGACGGTCATCAAACTGCGTGACCCGTTCACCCCGTACGGACAGCTCGCAGTCATCGCAGCCACCATGGTTGGTGGTCCACAAGCTGGGCATGTTGTCGGCACGTTGATCAAGCCGGTCGATGACATTGCTGCCGGGTTCCTCAAGTTGGGCGGCCAGGACGTACCGGGTGCGGCAACGTTCGCGCCGGCGCCACAGGTTGCGGTGAAACAGGTTCAGGGGCTGGTGGATTCGTTCGGTAAGGCGGCACGTGATTTCGCTGCGATTCCTCAGCGTCTTGCTGCTGGTCCGGTGAAGTCGCCGAAACCGACAGCTGTCCCGGCGATCAAACCAACCCTCGTTCCGGTCACCGCCACCAAACCGAAACCCCGCAAACCGTCCGCGAATCCGGTGCACGACACCATCAAAACCATCCAAGGTGCTGTCGCCAAAGCGCTGACTCCACCGAAACCCAAAGCCAAGCAACAGAAATCGGAGGGGGAGAAGTGAGCCAGACGACACGCGAAGAGCTGCTCGGTATCTGCCGCGACGGATTCGTTCCACAGGAGAAGTGGAACGATCGCGACTCGGCCCGTGCGCAGATGCAACTCGGACAGGCGTACGCACTCCTGAGTGCCGGGTGCGACTACTCGGTGCGACCTGAACGCGAAACACTTTGGGTCCGCATCGAGTACCGCGGATTCGACTGGTTCGAGGGCGGATACGACTACGACGAGCCCCGAGACGCGTACCTCGACCACAACGAGTTCTACCTGCCAACCCGCGAACGACTCACTCAGAATGCCGGAAGCGACTGGTACTGAACATGATCGATCCCCGCCTGATCTCCGTCGCCGATCAACTCGCAGCCCTCCACCGGATGACCGAAACCCAACGCGCCGACACCCTCGCCGCAATCCACCAGTCCTACACACCCGAGGTGCACGCATGAGAACCATCACCGCCATCGCCGCACTCACCGGCACACTCATGATCCCGGTCGTCGGGTTCTTCAACATCCCTGCCGCGCAGGCTGATTCGTTGACAGCGAAGGAGTACAGCTTCGTCACCGAATACGGCCAGTCGGTCATCTGCCCAGCCGTCGCGAAGTACCACAGCATCGGTGGTGTCGTCGGCGTCGTGAAAGGCGTCATGGACCAAGGGTTCACGGCCGAGGAATCGGTGACGGTGGTGAATTACAGCGTCGCCACGTTTTGTTCCGAGTGGTATCCGCTGCTGACGAAGACCGGCGAATACTTCCGCAACCAAGCCGGCGGGAGGGCGGTATGAGTAACAGAATCCCCAAGACCGTCCCACTGTCCGTCTATGTCGCAATGCTTCTCAGCACGCATCTCGGCTGGACCATCGGGACGCTGCTCTATCACTGGGTGGTGGGCAAATGAGCGGCGATGAGCGTCAGCGCGGTCTGTATGGGAAGTATCGCGTCGAGCGGGTTGACGGTAAGCAGAAGGGTCCGTACTTCGTTCTGGCGTACACCAGCGACCCGCACGCGGCGGCTGCACTTGAGTACTACGCCGCATCGTGCGCCGCCGAGTACCCGGAACTGGCTGCCGATCTGCGGAAAGCGTTGGGTATCAAGCCGTGTGACTGCGGCAATGAGGCGCATTCGTCGTGGTGTGATGACGACTGCGCGAGCCGATCACGAAACGCCGGTGCAGTCATGAGCGGCGATGTCGTAGCCAGAGCCAAAGCAGCACTCGATGCCACCAGATGCGCTGACGAGATGCAGGATTTCTTTCGGGTCGGCTTAGTGCGCGAGTTGATTGAAGAGCTGGAGATGCAGACAAGTCTTCAGGGGCTGTCCGTGCAAATCCCGGAGTATGGCGAGTGGGGGTCTGAGACCTTGCTGTGCCTGTTCCAAGACTTTGGGATTCAGCCAGGTGACGGCTACCAGGCTGCGTCGGCCAGGCAAGGTGACTTGCTCCGCTCACTCGCGGCCGCCAACGCCGAGGTCGAGAAGCTGCGCGGCGCACTCGAAACCATCAAGGCCATCACCACCGCAAGCGAACTGGCACACAAGATAGCGGTAGACCTGTGTGGCGGTACACCATCGCCTTTCACTGTTGTCGGAGCCGACATCTGGGCCGTCATCGAACGCACAGGGATCGAACCATGAGCGACCTCTGCCCAGGTTCGGGGACGCAACCCGCAGCAGCCGTTGATCGCGAGAAGACTTTCCGTCGCGGGAAGGTCATGATCGATTGCTACGGCACTTGCGGGTATTGCCGCCGCGACTACTACATCACCAGCAAGGGTGTTCTTCACGTTCACCGTGGTCTTCCGCTGCGTCCTGATGGCGGTTGCCCGTATCGCTGCTCGCCCGATTGTGATTTCAACTGCTACCACGAGCGAGAGGTTGAACCATGACCGCCGCCACAAGAGGCAACTACCAGCCTCCACACATCAGCGTCTCATTCACCCGACTCGCACCCATCCACGATCAGGAGTGGCGCGAGAACGCTGCCTGCCGAGGCAAAAACGTCAACAACTGGTACCCGCAAGCAACACCTGGGACTGGCCGGGAGGAACGTCAGCGGTCGTTGGAGGCCGGCGCGAAACTCGTCTGCCGTGGTTGCCCCGTGCGCCTCGAATGCCTACACCACGCCATCAACACGGGTGAGCGCTACGGCATCCACGGCGGCCTGAACTACCACGAACGCCTTGCACTGAAACGACGGGCAATCGCATGACCGAGACAACAACGTATTTCGATTCAATGCGCGCCAGTGTCGAACTGACTGAGTTGGATTCGCTGGACATCGTCACGACCGGTCGTGTGCGCGTGACATCAGATCACGACGCTGACGTTATCTGCTTGACGATCCCAGTCGACCTCGGCGTACTCGGCGGAGAAATCGCGGTCACGCTGCCACGCAAGGAAATCCGGGGCCACCTCACATGAATGACCCTTGCCCCGGATCGGGATACCAAATGTTCAAAACCGCACCCTCACGTGCTGGAGTCCGCTACCCATGCCCTCGCTGCCTACGCCTCCACGCCATCAACCGCGACGGGACTATCCGAGCCCACCAGAAGGTTACCCAATGACCGCGATAGCAACTGAACCGTGGCACGGCACACCAGGCGGCTACAGCAACCACAAGTGCCGATGCCCGAAATGCCGTGCAGCACAGAAGGCATATAGCTCCACCTGGTGGAAGAGAAGGGCCACAGAGGAAGGTGAGCTACCACCCGGCAGATGCGACCGTTGCGGCATCGACTACGACCGCTGCCCGCGATACCGCGGATCGGCAACATGCGTCGACTGCCACGACGTAGAGGTATCTATCGCCAAACTGGAGGCGTCGTGACAGACCGCACCGGCACTCTGTGGCCCGACGGATGGCACCTCGACAGCCGTCAGCTCGACGCACTCATGACCTACACCCAGCGCACCGGATCAACACTCGAATTCGAGGCCGCATGAGGTACATCCCGCCGCTCATCACCGTCCAATGCATCTGCGGCTGCTTCCTTGCCCACCACCACAACAGCACCCAGGCACCGTGCACCTACTGCGGATGCCGACAGTTCAACCCCGACTTCGCCCGCTATCCGATGGGAGCTATTCCGACCTCATGATGCACCCCAAAGTCGCAACAGCCATCGCCGAATTGGATGACGCGAGAACAACATTCCAGGACTTGGTCGATTCCGGTACCGCAACCCTCGAACAGACCGAACGCCTCAAGGATGTCGTCGCGCACATCAACGCCGCCATCATCGCCGCACCAGTCGTCATAGGAGCATCAGGGGTTGGCGCGTGAGTATCTACGCCTCCGAGACCGTCGCCGGTGCAGACGAAGACGACAACTACGACGGAACAGTCATCTCATACATCGAAGGCTGGTCCAACCACTACCCACACCAATTCCCAGATGGGGACGGTGCCGAAACGCCCGCCGCAATCTGTACAGGTTGGGTTGCCCCATTCTGCGTCCCCGGCAATCTCGAGCTGAGTGAGACCCCTGTCGATACCGACACCCACGTCGGCCCGTGGATGCGCTTGGACGTGTGCATGCAAACAGCGTCCGTATGGAACGGACCGCTTGAAATCGGGCCACGCAATGTGCATTCCGTTCTATTGGACGAGTCGGCTGTTTTGAAACTCCGAGACAACCTGAACGCGTGGCTGGATCGAACGAAGGTGCACCCCAAGTGATGAACGACACCTGGGAGCGTCACGAAGCCCGCATGGCACGAGACGCCGAATGGGAGCCCGGCTACTGGCAGAACAAGTCACCTGACGTCATAGGCGACCCCGAAGACGCACGCGACGAAGATCGGCCAGGGTGGAGATGAGCGCTCGACGAATCAACGGCCCCGCTGACGTGAGGTTTTGGGCCAAGGTCAACAAGTCCGGTCCGGTCCCGCAGTGCAACCCCCAATTACAGGAGTGCTGGGAGTGGACGGCATCAATCGCCGCCGATGGCTACGGCATGTTCCGGATGAATGGCAGGACCCACAAGGCACACAGAATTTCGTACGAGTTCACCCACGGTGCCATACCCGATGGCAAATGCATCGACCATCGCTGCCGGAACAGGGCTTGCGTCCGACCTGATCACCTGAGGCTCGTAAGCAAGCGGCAGAACAGCCAGCACCGCGACTTGGATGGACACAATTCATCCGGATATCGCGGGGTGTCCTGGCATAAAGCCAGCCAGAGGTGGTCGGTGTACGCCACCCGCGAGGGAAAGCGTTTCTACGGTGGCTATTTCGCAGACATTGGCGATGCCGAACAGGCAGCGCGTGCACTGAGGAACAGCATTTTCACGCACAACGACTTGGACAGGATCGTTCGATGACGCTAATCCACGACTGGGAAGACGACGCCCGAGAAGCCGACAGAGACGAACGGAGACAACACACATGGCACTGATCACCTTCCCGGACGTCGAACAGCGGTCGGACGAGTGGTACAACCAGCGTCGCGGCCTGGTCACCGCATCGGTTGTCGGCAACCTGCTTTCGATCGGCCGGCGGACTGCGATCGACTACGACTGCCCGAAGTGCGGCGCGAAGGCTACGAACGACTGCCTGAGCCTGCGCGACCCGAGCAAGACCGTCCAGTCGATGCACCCCGAACGCACAGCCTATGCCAAGAGCCAGCCGTCACCGCTCATCATCGAACCCGCGAGCAACGACACATCGCGAACCCTCACAATGCTTCTCGCGGCCGAACGCATCACCGGATACACCGAGCCCACGTTCGTCAACGATGACATGCAGAGGGGCATCGATGAAGAGCCTAGAGCGTGCGACAAGTACAGCGAGCACTACGCCGAGGTGTCGTACACGGGCTTCATGGTTCGCGACGACTGGGGATTCCGCATCGGGTACTCACCTGATGGGCTGGTCGGTGATGACGGCTTGATTGAAGTGAAGGCCCCACGCCAGAAATCGCACCTAGCAACGATTCTCGCTGACGGTGTGCCGACCGAGTACATGGCGCAAATCCAATGCGGCCTACTCGTATCCGGCCGCAAATGGTGTGACTTCATCAGCTGGTCCGGTGGTATGCCGATGCTGGTGAGACGTGTTCGCCCGTCGCTGAATTGGTCCGACGCCATCATCAAGGCCGTGCATCAATTCGAGGCCAACGCCATCGAGATCATGCGCCTGTACGACGAGGCAACCGTGAACATGCCGATGACCGAACGCAATCCGATGATCACGGGGGAGCTGAAACTCGCATGAATCACCCGGCTCACATATTTAAGTTCTCTCGCAATTGGTCTGGCGGCAAACGCCTCTGCGGAACATGCCATCTGACCTACGACCAGGGCGACCACATCCACTTCGCCGTCCTGGAGCCGTACACCTCCTACGTATGCCCAAAGGGTGGCGGCTACGGGCACAGCAGCGTGTGGTCAGGCAGCCAGGCCTGTCCCGAACTCCGTTCTCCCCTAGACGAGTTCTGCATCTGCGGCGAGAAATTCGTCAAAGAGGACACCGAGGAGTGGTTGCTGTCCTGGCAGATGAAAGACCCAATCACCGGATGTTGGCGGCCGGTACAACGTCGCGGCACTAAGCACTCGACTCATCAGCAACGCGACGGGCTGCTGACCATGCCGGACGAAATCTCGAATGTGCAGCTAGTGAAGGTGGGCGCAAAGTGAAGATCACCGCAGAACCACGCAGCGACCAGCTCAACGCTGATGATTTCGTCGGCAGCGCAATGACGTACACGATCACAGGCGTCAAAGTTGGTACAGCAGAACAGAAGTACGACATCGCCTTAGCAGAAGTGTCGGGTCGCGTGTGGCGTCCACCGTTGACTGTGCTGCGACTGCTGATCGCGGCTTGGGGTGACGAAGCCGCGAACTGGACGGGCAGGCGAGTCACCCTGTACCGCGATGAGACGGTTCGCTTCGGCTCCGATGCGGTCGGCGGAATCAGGGTGTCGCACATGAGTCATCTTCCGACCGGCGACAAACCGTTCACCGTGAAGCTGACATCTACGCGGGGGAGACGCGCAAGCCACACCGTCGAACCGCTTGTGACCCTGCCTGCGATCACTGATGACGATGCGCTGGATTTTGGGCGTGCGATCAGTGAGGCCGCAACAGTGGATGAGTTGAACAAGGTTGGGGCCGAGTTGAAGGCGCGTGATTTGGGTGGTCATCGGGGCGTGTTGCAGGCGGCGTGGACGGCCAGAAACAACGAACTGAAGGGGACGGCAGGGTGAGCGAGCAGTCGGCCCGCGATGTGATCTCTCAAGTGCTGCGATGCGCAGGTGTTCTCTTGCCCAACGACTACACACCCGCCTGGAACTATGACCGCAAGCTGGATGAGCTGGCCACCGAGATCGACACGGCGCTAGGTGGACTCACGGACCAATGGGGCGTGGTGATCGACTACCCGCCGCGACCAGAAGACGACTACCCCGGCGCGGTCGTAACCCTCGACACCTACACGCTCCGAGAGGCCGCCGAAATCGTAAAGCGCGACAAGTATTCCGAGGACTGCTACGAGGTGCGTCACCGTTGGGTGTCTGGATGGAACGAAGCGCCGCAATGAATCTCACCCATCCCGATAGTCCCGACGTCAAAGCCGCCCTCGAAACCAAATGCCGACACTGCAGCGTCGCGATCGTCTACCTCGAACAGATCGAACAGTGGTGGCACACGGTCGGACCAATCAAATACCGGGGCTGCCGAGACAAGACCGGACACCTCACCGGCAAAGGACACGCAGAACCCGAGGAGAAGCAATGAACGCAACAGAAGACGGCGATGAACCAGTCGGTGAAGCGCCCGAGGTTCAGCCCAGATTCACTGACGTGCACAAGGTCAGCGTCTACATGGCTCAGTGCACCCGATGCGGGCGTAATCATCCCTGCTCACACTCACACCCCGAGATCGCAATCACCTGTGCCATGATCCAACGCGGCTGGGCCAAAACTAGCTCCGAACTGGTTTGCGACATCTGCCTAGCCGGTGTCGCATGAACACTCCCTACCCGCGCACCCAACCCAACATCATCGGCAACTTCACCCACGCCCCCGAATGGATGACCGAAGCCGTCTGCGCACAAGTTGATCCCGAGTTGTTCCATCCCAAAAAGGGCGGCCTGACAAGCGAAGCCAAACGCATATGCGCCGGATGCCCCGTCGCCGCACAGTGCCTCGACTATGCACTGAACCTCGGCTACGGCGCCACCGGCATATGGGGCGGAACCTCAACCGCTGAGTGTCGGGAAATCCTAGGCCGCAAACAAGTTCCCCGACATCTGACCGAAGCTGAATCACAGGAAGTCGCCGACCTCGTCGCAGCGGGTGTGAGCTATTCCGAGATCGGGAGGCGGCTCGGCTTCCCACGCCAGACCATCCGCCAACACGCACTCCACCGAGTCGCCTCATGACCGTCTGGATCATCAACCAACGCACCGGCGGCAAAACCGGACCATTCGACACCTACGTCGAAGCCGCAGAGTTCCGCAAGAACGTCCTACGCCCACGCCTGGACCCCAACCAGCCATGCCCGTTCGCCATCCGCGGCGACCAGCCACCAGTGCTCGATGAGGACGCGCTATTCGAGGTGGCCCCATGAGCAACCCCTGCGGAGTACCCACCGGCGACACCCGACTAGACCACGGCAAGCGCGTCGAATGCGCTGACCTCGGCCACCCGGGCGTCACCTTCAACGACTGGCTCGACCGCACCTGGTGCCTATGCGGCGACACGTCCTACTCCGGCCGCCTCGACACCGTCGACAAGCACCTCGCCTGCTGCGGCGGACCACTCGACAGATACAAGGAGAAGCGAGATGCCTGACGATTCCGGCGTCGTCCCCGAATGGTGGACGACGCACGCGCACAATCCTGACCGCGGACTACCTGGTGGTGTCTTCGCTAGCACGGACTTCCGCGGCGATCCCATCACGACTCCAACGGATCACCGGATGCTCTGGAAAGTCCGCGATGACCTACTGGCCGCGCCACCGTATCTACGAGCCACGTTCGAGCTACTGAACGACTACCTCGACGCGAACTGCCAACACCACTGGGTCTACTACAAGGAAGAGGCCGGCTACTGCGAGGCCCATCGACAGTGCACCTGGTGCAACGACGTTGTGGTGATGGCTGATGACTGACGACCGCGACATCCTCGACCGGGCACGCGAATGGCTTGAGTCCTGGCCTGGACCGCTCAAGTTGGTTGGCGGAAGTCGGGCGCAACAGTCAGTGCCAGACGCCCACAATGCCGCCCCCGAACTGGTGCGTGAAATGGCCGAGGAGATCGGATTGCAGCGCGCCCAACTGGCGGTATGTCGTGACCAGTACAACCGCGTCGTCGCCGAAAACGAACGCCTGCGCGAGTCAGCCTCGCACTGGGAAGGACTCTGGCACCAAGACGTCGAAACCGCCGCCACAGCACTCAGGGAACGCGACCAAGCACTCGCCGAGGTGGAGCGGTTACGGGGGAATCAGCGCGTCGAGGAACTAGAGCCGTGGTTGGGCAAATGCAAAGGAAGTGACTAGGTGGCCCGGATCAGAAACATCAAGCCGAGATTCTGGGATTCGCCAGATACCGCGAAGGCCGATCTTGCCCCGCGCCTGTTGTTCATGGCGATGTGGAATTGGGCCGATGACTCTGGACGGGGGACTGCGAACCTCAAAGAGTTGGAGGCGTTCGCGTTTCCGAATGACACCGTCACATCACTGCCCAGGCGCATCTGCGCAAATTGCGCGGCAAGCGGCGCAAATTCCGCGGGTAGCTGCGGAACTTGGCGGAGCTTTGGACACGTCCTCGCGGAAGTGCAGAAATGCTACGGCGTCGTTTTCTACCGCGTTGTTTGCCGGAACTACTTCGTGATCCCCAGTTTTAAGGTCCATCAGTCGAAGGACTTTAAGCCCAACTCGGGTTTTCCCGGCCCTGACGAAGGTGAAATATGGGACCTGACTAGGGATTTCCCGGATTACATCTGCTCGCCCTGTGACTCGTCTGCGCAAATTGCGCAGCCAGTCGCGGAAGATCGGCTATTAGCTGCGGAGAATCGCCCCCTGGATAGGGATAAGGATGGGGATAGGGATTGGGATGAACCCCGTCCCCCAGTACGTACGGAACAACAGACCGCGCGCGCGAACGACGGCCGGGGGAAAGCGCTCGCGGTTATGCGGGAAGCCAACCTCACTGCGCGATCCGTCGACGCGTACCGCATCGCCGAAGCCTTCAGCGCATCGCTGCCCGTTCCAATCGAAGACGGACTCCTAGCGGGCATCGGGACGCAGATCGACAAGTGCCTCAAGCGAGATATCCCGCCGCAAGCCATCGCCGCCGGCCTCAAGGCATGGACAGACAGCGACTCCTGGTCACCCACCCAGATACCCAACTTCGTCCACAAGGCCAACAACCGAAGACCCGCCAACGGCGTGGGCAAGCCCACCGAAAAAGCCCTCGGCTACGACGCAGCCCTCAATGAACTACTCCAGGAAGTCCAAACACTGTGAACGTCAACGCAACACAGGAAGAACTCGAAGCCATCGCCGAAGTTCTCAAGCTGGCGGCCATCCTCGATGACCGCGCACCAAAGGCCGACAAGGCGCGAATCGTCGCATGGGCTGAGCAGATTCACCCACGCAAGCTCTGCACCGATGACCTCCTGGCGGGTCTTCAGTCGTACTACGACAGCCCGTCCGAGCGCGCTATGCAGATCGGTGACTTGATCCACCACGCCAAGACGGCACGCCAGATTCGTACCAGCCGGGAAAGCGCCGCCGAGCGCGAACGGCGTGAGGACGCTCGTGACGAAGCCCTGAAGCCACGTGCCGAAGAAACCCACGCCATCGCATCCGGTGTCGTGTTCGGGCCGGTGCCGCACACGGATCGCCTCGCCGCTGCACGGGATGGGCTTCACACGTGTGTCGACCGCAAGACGGCAATGGCAGCCATCCGCGAGTACCACGCCGCCAAGCGTGAGGCACGCAAAGAAGCCGCCCGGAGCCGCCGCTGAGCCACCAGAACTGCCACCCGCGATAGATGACACCCCACAACCCCCTGGAGGCGAAATGAGCCCGCAAAAAGACCTACCCGAACACAACGACGAACCAACGACTGAGGCGATCATCGCCTACGCACTCCGCGATCACGTCGGTCCCGGCCGAGACTGGATCGCGCCGCACGTCGTCGAAGCGCTCAAGGAAGCCGGATTCGAGATCACCAAGCGGTCCGAGCTCGGCGTCACGAAGGGCCTGCCGGGAATCGCAGCCGAGGCAGGTATCCGGGCGCTCAAGCAACTCACGACAGGGATGAAGTTCCCGCCCCCACCGGAGCCTGACCGAGTCTTGGCGTACCCAACTTGGGGGCTCGAGTACCTGGCACCCGGCGCATCGACTGCCGCGCAGACCGGCATGGACATCGCCAACCGGACCATCGCGTACGGCTCACTCAACCCGGACGAAGCGCTCAAACTCGCCTTGGAGTTGATCGGCCGGCGTAGTGATGTCGTCGCCGTCCAACTACCCGAACCGCTCCGGGAACGCATCTGGCCCATCGTCATCGGCGGCGAAACTGAAACCGTCTGGCTGAACCCCGCCGCGAATGAAGACCTGATCGTGGTGAGTGGCACGTGCACGCTCGACGCCACCGAGGCACGCAACCTTGCCGCCGCCCTCCTTGCCGCTGCTGCACGTGTTGACGCCGCCGAGGGTGAGGCGAAATGAGCGAGCAACCCGACGCACGCCCAGCAGCATTCCTCGCAGCGTGGGGACTGCTCCGAGAAGCCGGGGAAATCATGCAAGAGGCCAAGTTTGGGGCCGATCGCGCCGCTGAACTCTCCATCAGCATGGCCGCCGTCTATGCCCGTCTCGCCACAGCAACGAAAGACGTTGGGACGCAAGCGGGTCATCACATTGACGAGGCCGAGAAGGCGGCGCAACGCACGGACGACTTCATCGCCGAACAGGACGATGCCCGATGACTGCTGATTCCCTCACCTCGTGGCGCAACCGACGCAGATACCACCGAACAAGCTGGAGGAAACGATGAGCGACAACGACCGAATCCCTGTCGATCCGCGCCCGTACGAAAGAGCTACGGCGATCATCAACCTCATCCAGAGCATGCTCATCGCGATGGCTGTCATTGCCGCAATCGCTGGAATCGCCATCGTGGTGGATTGGGCGCTCGCTGCATTTGGGGCGGCGGTGTGCAAATGACTCGCGCCCGTCACCGCCTGTTCGACGCGAAACGCCGCGACGGATGGATGACATACATGCGCAACGGTGAAATGCGCGCCCGTGTAACCACATCCGTCTCAGGTTGGGCGCGACTAACAATCCACTGGGACAACCCCAATAGTCTCGAATCAACAGGCGTGACATGGGAGATTAGGTCATGAACACCAACCAGCCTCGCGTGTTCCAAGCGAATTGGCCTGGCGTGTGCCAAGAATGCAGCGATCCGATTCATGTTGGCGACTGGATTGAACGACAC
The DNA here is from genome assembly GCF_045311035.1 of Mycobacterium sp. SMC-13. Taxonomy (NCBI): domain Bacteria; kingdom Bacillati; phylum Actinomycetota; class Actinomycetes; order Mycobacteriales; family Mycobacteriaceae; genus Mycobacterium; species Mycobacterium sp. SMC-13. The sequence continues at coordinate 131,727 of NZ_JBJIAI010000002.1, read as the reverse complement.
ATCGACGGATACCAGCACACCGACTGTCGCGCCGCCACAAAGGAATACACACGCGCCGACGCCTGCACAAAATGCTTCCTAGTGCACGCAGGGGAGTGCTTCTAATGGTGATTCCTGAGCCGATACCCGACCCGCAAAACTGCCGACACCCCGAACTCGTCGCCATCGGTGACACAGAAGACGGCATGTGCTGCGCGTGCGGGGTAGTCATGAGCTTCAAAGCATGGGACGGGGAACGATGACCTGGACAACCAACGTCACCTGCCGCAGATGCCAACGATGCCACTGGATAGTCGTTGACGGCGTCTGGACATGCGTGTGCGGAAAACCCATGGACACAGGCGAGATTGAGGACAGCCGAAATGACTGACGTCCGCGCCATCATCAACCAACTCGCAGCCCGCAGAAAACAACTCGGCCTCACACAAACCGAAATCGCACGACGCTGCCACCTCACACCCAACGCCATCAGCCAACTCGAACGCCGAAACTTCGCAGGCACACGAGTCAGCACACTCCTCGCATACGCCAACGCCATCGGAGCACGCATCACCATCGAGACAGGAGACACCGCCGAATGATCGAATGCACTCGTTGCGCGCGCAAGACTGAGTTGTACCTGTGTTCAACATGCATCGGCGACCTACGCAAGATGCTGCACGAGCTGCCCTGGTGGATCGCGCGTCTGATCGAAACTGAGATCGGCCAGACGCGCATGGGCGACGGTGGCCGCAGAACCAAGCGCCGTGACGTGCTACATGGTGACGATGATCTGGCCGCGCACATCGAGCCATTCCCGCGAGACAGTGATCGGCCGGCGACTCCGAAAGATCGTGCCGCACGTCAGAAGATGGCGCTACGTCATGCTTTGGCGACCGGCCGCATCAATGGCCGCGCATCCGAGGAACTGCAGCGGGTGCACAACACACTCGCCTGGTGGATCAAGGATGTGTGCACGAGCCGTGGTGTTGAGCTGCCAGAGATTCACACGGCGGCAGGCATGGCTCGGTGGCTGCGGAACCACTGCGATGCTGCGGCGCATCAGGAGGATGGGCTGAACCTCATCGCCGACATCGAGGAGGTGCAGAAGTCCATCGCGCGCGTGGTGAACCGGCCAGTAGCGCCACTGGTGATCGGACCGTGTGTGACCGACCCTGCGCCCGAGAAGGTGATCGAAAAGCGCACGGAAGACGGCGATACGACCACTCGGTGCAACTACGCACTGCACGCCGGGAAGAAAGCCGACAAGGTCACCTGTCCGCAGTGCGAAGAGACGCATGACGTGTCGGACGTGCTCACCAAGAACCTGGCCGAACTAGATGCCGTGCTGGTGACCGTGCGAGACCTCGTCGACTGGGTATTGCCTCGATTGGATGAGCCGGTGCCGCAACGGACGATTGAGCGCTGGATCGTCAAGGGTTGGGTTGAAGTGCGAGGTCATGACGCCAGTGGTGCGAACATGGTGACCATTGGCGACGTGCGTAGGGCAAGAGCGTCGAGACCGCGGCACGGAAAGGCTGGCTGAGGTGTTCAAGGTCGGTGACCGGGTGGGCGCAAAAGCCGAAGTCCGAGCGCGATACACAGAGGATGGCAACACGAACCCGCTCTATGGACACGTCGTCGGATTTGGTCAATCACTCGTGTGGGTGCGAGACCATCTCGGCGGCGAATGGGGATTGCCTGAGCACTGTCTTGAGCACATCGACTAACTCGACACGCGGCCACGTAGTAGCAAAAGCGCTTGCCGATATGTCAAAATGGCGCTGACCGTGCCAGTAGTAGACGCTGCCCTGACACGGTTTTCGCGTGTTCGGAGGTGTTTCGTGCCCGACATTCAAGTGCAACTCACCACCTTGATCCGTATCGCACTCAACAAACTTCGGGACGCGCGCGCAAGCGGTGACGACGACCGAATTGAGGTCGCACAACGGCGATTCGACTACCTGTGCGACAAACTGCCCAGAACAGCCGAGGAGAAGCGATGATCAAGCAGAACGACGATCGCGGCACCTGGCACACCACCAGCAAGGGCGAGCGGTTCTTCATTCCTGCCACTGGCTGGCAGCGTCGTCTATTCGACGGACTCGCTGGCGCGCATCCCAAGCGATGAACCTCGACGACCTCGCCGAACAAGCAGCACCACTCCTCGCCACCCTCATCTACCCAGGCGACAACGACACGCCAGCATTCCCACTCAACGTCCCCGTCTTCCAACCACACACACTCCCCGAAGGCATGGCAGACGCAGAAGCCGAAGAACTCGGCCTACCCACCAACAACTTCGGCATTCTGTTCCTGAAGGCCCTGTTCCACACACTGACTACGCAGCTCGGCGTCACTATGGTCGACGCGGCAGAACTGGCCGACCTGCAAGCAGCGGCCGCCAAGAATGAGCACAAGCGCAACGAGGTCAAACGCTTCCAGTTCGCATGCGGCGAACCGGCATTCCGCGTCATGGTCAAAGACTTCGACAGCGACCACCCGATCATCCCGTGCGAAACCGACAACGTACAGGCGGCACACACCCATGGCTAACATCCGCATCGAAATCGATGAGCGAAAGCGGGAAGCCGATGTCCACCGGCGCATGACCAAGGGTCATAACTCCCGATGCCCAACCTGCGACGCCGCACCACGTAGCCCATGTGTCACCAAATCCGGTGCGGCATTACCAGGTTGGCGACTGTGGTCCAACGACCATTCCAGCTATGAGCGCATGCCAGGGTGGCATACCCGGAGGTGGTTCCTGTGACCTACGTCCAGGTGTTCACCGGTGGCCAGCCCATAGACCCCGTGGCCATCAAAGCCGCTGGTGTGCAACAGATGTTCTCGGATGACGTCACCGACTGGAACCCACCACCCACACCACCACGCATCAACGGCCCCATCAAAGCCGCCGACATGCCACCAACCATCAGAGCCGTGTTGGCCAAGGCAATGGCTAAGGCGCTTGAGCAGGCGACTGGGTTCAAGGTGGACGTCAAGGCCTGATGCCTAAGCAGGGCAGCACAACGGCCAGAGGCTATGGGTCCGGTCATCAAGCACTACGCAAGCGATGGGCCGAACGAGTAGTAGCCGGCGAGGTCAACTGCTGGCGGTGTGGACTGCCGATTCAACCCGGGCAGAACTGGGACCTCGGACACTCGGACACCGACCGACGAAAGTACGAAGGCCCGGAACACGCCAACGCCAAGGATTGTCCAGAAGGCGGCAATCGAGCCACCAAAGGCCGAGGCAAGCCAAAGTCCAAGCCGGCCAACATCTACATCGTCACCGGCCCGCCAGCATCCGGTAAGACGACCTGGGTCCGCGAGCACGCCAAGCCTGGCGACATCACCATCGACTTCGACGCACTCGCCAACGTCCTCACGCCACCAGATGGACAGCCGCACAAGCACACGTCCACAGTGCAGGCAGTGACCAAGGCGGCTAGACAAGCAGCCATCGACAGCGCACTGACCCAGTCCGACGTGGACGTGTACATCATCCACTCAGACCCAGGCGCATCCACTATCGCCAAGTACCAGGGCCTCGGCGCACACATCATCACCATCGACCCCGGTCAGGACGTGGTGCTCGCCAGGTGCAGGGCCGAACGACCATGGCAGATGCAGCAAGCGGCAAAGCGGTGGTACCAGCAAACACGTGCCGCCGCCCAGCAAACTTCTGGACACGCTGCCGCACTCGACTGGTTCGGATGACGAATCAGTGCATAACCGCAGGTCAGAGGCTCGCGGCAGACATGAGCGGATGGCACTCAATCCACTGATCAGCAAAAGCCCAGGTCAGGGGGGTGGGTAGGCATCGTAACCCCTGGCCGGCCTACTGACCCCATCGTTCCCGTCAAATCTCTCCCCGAACTTTTTCCGCCAAAACGCGCTACGCCAGCAAACTTTCGGGCAAACGTCGAGCGAAAGGGGCTGACGATGACCGTCGATTCGAAACCCCTGCGTGCAGTGGGTAAGGATGAGAAAGCTCCACCGAAGCCTCCGAAAGACGTGGCTGAAGCGGCAAAGAGTGGAACGCCGCGGGAGTTGTTGGTTGCGATGCGTGACCGGATTGCGGTCACGGTGACTGATCCTACTTGCCCCGCGCGGGAATTGGCATCCCTCACGAAGCGGTTGCAGGACATTGCGAATGCGATTGACGCGATGGACGCGCGGGAGAACTCGCAGCTGCGGGTGCGTGAGCTCGAGGTGGCGTTGCAGGAAGTGGCGCCGAATCATCCACTGATCAGTGATGCGGTAGATGACACGTACGACGCTTCCGTCGTCTAACCCGAAACTGTCGGAGGCGGCCCGGGAGTTGGTGATCCCCGAGGGGATTGTCACGTCGGTGTTCCCGCGGGTGCAGAAGCGGCTGAACGACGTTGGCGTGTTCTTTGATCCGTGGCAACAGGGTGCCGGAACAGTGGCGCTGGGCTGCCGGAAGGACGGCAAGTTCGCGGCCGGCGTCGGTGGCGCGTGTGGTTCGATTCCGCGGCAGGTCGGCAAAACGTTCTTTGTGAGCCGGCTCGAGCTCGGGTTGTGCTTGGAGTTCCCGGAGTGGAAGTGCGCGTGGACGTCGCACCATAACCGGACGACGACGAACACGTTCCGGTCAGTTCAGGGTCTGGTGCGGCGTAAGCAGATAGCACCGTTCCTGGCGCCGAACGGGATTCGGACGACGAACGGTGAGCAGGAAATCCGGTTCATCAACGGGTCGATCATGATGTTCGGCGCGCGGGAGCAGGGGTTCGGTCGCGGCCTGGATGAACTCGATTCTGAGGTGTTCGACGAGGCGCAGATTCTGACGCTGAAGGCGTTGGAGGATATGGTGCCGGCGACGAACCAGGCGCGTAATCCGCACGGCGGCCTGTTGTTCTTCATTGGTACGCCGCCGCGGCCCTCGGACCCGGGTGAGGCGTTCACCGCGAAGCGCGAGCAGGCGTTGTCGGGGAAGTCGAAGAACATCTTCTGGTTCGGGTTCAGCGCTGATCCCGAGTCGAAGCCTGACGACGTGTCGCAGTACCCGATCATGAATCCGTCTTTCCCGCACCGCACGCCGATGGAGGCGATGGAGCGGATGCGGGAGAACATCCCGGATGACGATTCGTGGAATCGTGAGGCGCGGGGCATTTGGCCGAAGGCTGGCATGGATGTCATCGACTTCAAGCAGTGGACCGATCTAGGTGATCCGTCGGCGCCGCCGCCCGATCGTGTGGTGCTGGTTGTTGCTGTGGCGCAGGATCGTTCGTGGTCTTGCATCGCGGTCGCCGGTGACGTGTTGGTCGGTGACGAAAAACGCACGCTAGTGATGTGCCAGTCGTTACCCGGTTTGGCTGGTGTCGCCGAGAAGGTCGCCGGGTTCAAGAAAGGCAAGAACGTCGCCGAGGTCGCACTGATTGGGGCGATGGCGAAGGCGTTGGCCCCTGACTTCACACAGGCGGGCATCGAGTTCGAAACCCTCACGGGCGCTGACGAGGCGGCGTCATGCGCAGCGTTTCAGGAGGCGGTGAAGTCAGCCGGCCTCGTGCATCTGAAGCAGGTGCAGTTGGACAAGGCGGTGAAGAACGCTCAGACGCGCATGTCGGGTGAGTCGGAGCGTTGGGACCGCAAGGACGTGAAGGTTGATGATTCGCCGTTGGTGGCGGTGTCTGGCGCTTTCTATCGGTGGGGTTTGCAGGCTGCGCCGGTTGAGGTTTGGGAGCCGCTGTGGACGTGATGGCGCAACAGGATTCGGGGGTGACGTGATGACTGCAGTTCGGTGGGTTGTCGCGGTGGCCCTGGGTTTTGTTGTGGCTGGTCTGGTGTTGGTGGTTACTGGTGTTGGGCTGTTGTGGGGTTCTGGCTGGGCGTTGATCGTCGGCGGCGTGTTGTTGGTTGCGTCGGCGGTTGGCGGGGCCGTGGCGTTGTTGTGGGGCTCTGAGAAGTGAGCTTGCTGGATCGACTGACCGGCAAATCGCCTGTGCGAGATCAGGTGTTGACGCTGGATCAATACGGCCAATTGCTGAATCAGTATCAGTACCAGTGGGGCGGCTTGGGCTACGCGGGTATTGGGTTGCAGCAGACGATCGCGGGGGCATCTACAGAGCGACCAGCGGATACGTTCGTTGGTTTGGCGTCGCAGGCGTACGCGGCGAACGGCGTGGTGTTCGCATGCATGTTGGTGCGGCAACTGGTGTTCTCGAGCATCCGGTTTCAGTGGCAGCGGATTCTGAACGGGAAGCCTTCGGAGACCTTCGGCGATCTGACGCTTGGGCTACTTGAGCAGCCGTGGCCTGGCGGCACGACGCAAGACTTGCTGGCACGTGCGGTTCAAGATGCCGACCTGGCGGGCAATTCCTATTGGTATCGGGATACTTCGCTGGCCAGGTTGGGTACGCAGTCGCCGAATTCCGAGATGGTGCGGTTGCGGCCAGATTGGGTGCAGGTCGTTGGCCAGGCGCGGCGCCTAGGGTCTGATGGTTCGCCGCGTGGCGGTGGGCAGGTTGGCTGGAAGAAGGCCGGCTACCTGTACACCGAGGGTGGCTACCATCCGGGCAACTCGAATACGGCCGTGGCGTTCACTGTCGACGAGGTTGCGCACTTCGCGCCGATTCCCGATCCGCTGGCCGTATTCACTGGAATGTCTTGGCTGACGCCGATTCTCCGCGAGATTCAGGCCGATCAGGCGATGACGCGGCACCAGCGGAAGTTCATGGATAACGGCGCGACGCCGAACATGGTGGTGAAGCACACGAGTTCGGATCGTGACGCGATCAAGAAGTGGGCCGAGGAACTTGATGGCAGCCATGCGGGTGTGGACAACGCGTACAAGACGCTGCACCTGTATCCGGGCGCTGAAGCGACCATCGTCGGGGCGAACCTCAAAGACATCGATTTCGCCGGTGTGCGTGAAGGTGGTGAGGTTCGGATCGCTGCGGCGGCCGGTGTGCCGCCCGTGATCGTGGGCCTGTCGAAGGGTCTCGACTCGGCGACGTATTCGAACTATGGGCAGGCTCGTCGACGGCTCGCTGACGGTACGGCGCATCCGTTGTGGCAGAACATGGCCGGCTCGATGCAGCAGATTCTTCCGCCACCGGGCAATGGCGTGCGGTTGTGGTACGACGCGACCGATGTGCCGTTCCTGCGTGAGGACGAGGCGGACGCGGCGAACATCGCGGCCGTCCGGGCATCGACCATCAATACCTACCTTGCCGCAGGCTTCACGGCCGAATCTGCGGTGAAGGCAGTCGATGCCGGAGATATCAACCTGTTGAAGCACACAGGGATGACGAGCGTCCAACTTCTACCGCCTGGGACGCCTAGCAAGTCGGCGCCCAGCGAAACGAATAATGCGCCACCACTTCAACTCATAAGGAGGAACAGTGACGGCAGCACAAGCCTCGAAAACACTTCCGCGTGAAGACCTTTGCCGGTCGGCGAAGTTCACACTCCTGCGGTCGGATAACAATGCCGATGGCGAGGACGACGGCCTGACCTTCGAGGGATACGGGGCGGTATTCGACTCGCCGACCCGCATCGACTCCTGGGAGGGCCTGTTTGACGAGCAGATCGCAGCAGGCGCGTTCCGGAAGTCAATCCGGGAACTCATTCCAAAGTTCCAGTTCGACCACGGCCGTTCGGTGTTTGGATCGCTGCCGTGCGGCGTCATCACCGACATTCACGAGGACGACAACGGGCTGTTCGTCCAGGCGCGTATGTCGTCGTCGTGGTTCTGGGAGCCGCTGCGTGAAGCGATCGCCTCGCAAGCCGTGGATGGAATGTCCTTCCGGTTCAGCGTCGTTCGCGATGAATGGCGCGACAACGCCGGGAAGCTCGTTAAGCCCGAAGAAGTCGACAAGATTCTGTACTACGGCGAGCAGCCCGAACGGACGCCACTGCTGCGCATTCTGAAGGAAGTGCGTGTCGCTGAGGTGGGGCCGGTCGTGTGGCCCGCCTACCCTGATACGACCGCGGGCCTGCGGTCCAAGGTGATCGACCTGGACCGGCTCCGCGATGGAGACCCCGAACACCGAAAGTTGTTCGCTGCTACCGCCCTGACGATCAGGACGGTAGAGGAATCCCGGGAAGACCCGGGTCAGTCCGATGCCGCGCCGCAAGGCACCACCCCTGACGGGGTCGCCGCCGAGCACCCGGGTGAGGACGACGACGCGCCGCGAAGCACCTGCCCCAATGGGCACGCCGCCGAGCACCCGTCGAATACACCCCAAGAAACCCCGCCGACCGATGAGATCGACGCCGCACGGGCCGCCGAAGAAGACAGGCTCTTCCGTGAGGCGCTGAACGAAGTCATGAATCAGCGGGACGCTCATCCCCCCATGAAAGGACTGTGACTGTGAAGCTCACGCATCAGCAGGCCGTCAACCGTGAGAAGGACATCCAGGAAGAGCTGGAGCGGCTGAACGGCAAGCAAGACAAGACCGCCGAGGACCGCGCCAAGGTCCCCGCACTGCTCACCGAGTTCCGTGAGGTGCACGCGCACCGCCTGGACCTCGAGCACGATGCCGCGCTGGCCGAGGTCCGCGCAGCAGCCAACCCCGGCGTCCCGGCCGCACCGGCTGTCGTGGACGGTGGCGAGACGCGCCAGTCGTACGACGTTGTCGACCGCCAGCGCATGGCCGGCGTTGACCTGGTCAACGGCAAGTTCAAGGACCCCTGGAACGTGTCCGAGCTCCGCTACGGCGCCAACAGTGAGCGTGAAATCCGCGCCCGCGCACTGGACGCCGTCGAGCGGATGGAGTTCGCCGACGACAAGGTCCGCGAGGCCGCAACCAAGCTGGTCGAGCGCGATCATGAGGGTAAGTCGAACAAGGCTCGCGATTTGGTGCTCGCCACCACCTCGCCCGCCTACTGCCGCGCCTTCATCAAGCTGATCCGCTCGCAGGGTCAGTTCGCTGTCCTCGACGGTGAAGAGATCGGCGCCATGCAGCGCGCGATGTCGCTGACTGACAACGCCGGCGGCTTCGCCGTGCCGTTCCAGCTGGACCCGACGGTCATCCTGACCGCCAACGGTTCGGTGAACCAGATTCGCCAGATTTCGCGGGTGGTGCAGGCCACCGGCGACACCTGGAACGGTGTGTCCTCGGCCGGTGTGACCGGCTCGTGGGACAACGAGGCCGACGAGGTTTCCGACGATGCGCCCACTCTGGCACAGCCGTCGATCCCGGTGTACAAGCTGCAGATTTTCGTGCCGCTGTCGCACGAAGTTCAGCAGGATGCGCCGAGCCTCGCCGACGACATCGCCAACATGATCGCGTTCGAGAAGGACGCGAAGGAGTCGGCGGCGTTCGCCACCGGCTCGGGCTCGAGCCAGCCGACGGGCATCGTCACCGCCCTCACCGGTGGCTCCTCGGTGGTCACGACCGGCACCAACGACACGTTCGCCGTCGGCGACGTGTACAAGACCGACTCGGCCCTGCCGGCTCGCTACGCGGCGAACGGTTCGTGGCTCGGCCACCGTGCGATCTACAACCTGATGCGCCAGTTCGACACCAACGGCGGTTCCGCGCTGTGGGGTCAGTTGGCTGACGCGCGTAAGCAGGAGCTGCTCGGTCGCCCGGACTACGTGTCGGAAGCGATGGCTTCGGCCGTCGCCGACGCTGCGAAGCTCCTGGTGTTCGGCGACTTCTCGAACTACGTGATCGCTGACCGCCTGGGGACGACCGTTTCCTACATCCCGCACCTCTTCGGCGCCAACGGTCGTCCGAAGGGCCAGGCCGGCTGGCACGCCTACATCCGGGTCGGTGCCGACTCGGTGAACGACGGCGCGTTCCGGATGCTGCAGGTTCAGTAGCGCGACGGGTTGGTGGCCCTGGGCTTGAAATAGGTTCAGGGCCACCACCCCTCAACCCCACCACCACACAACGATTGCGAGTTGCCTGATGAGTTACCGGTGCACCAACGCGTTCATCTCCGGACCCAACGTCTACGGCGGCGGCGCAGTCGTGACGGACGACGACCCGATCCTGAAGACCCATGCGGCGCACTTCGTGAAGGTCAGCGAGCCTCCGGCCGTCGTGGGCAGCGAAACCGCCTCGGCGGACGCGCCCCGGACGCCCGCGCCAGCCAAGAAGGTGCCCGCGAAGAAAGCCGCTCCGGCGAAAGTTGAACCCCGGCAGCAAGAACCGGTTCAGCCGAGCCCTGACTCCACAACGAAGAAGGAAACACTATGAGCTTCAACCTCGGAGCGCGTACGAAGGCCGTCAAGGCGCTGTCGTCGGGCACGGTGCAGACCGGCACCACCAACGGCGACGCGATCGACCTGGGGCAGAACAACTCCAACTTCCGCGATGTCCTGTTCATCATCACCTCGGGCACCCTCACTGACGGCACCTACACCGTGTCAGTCGAGGAGTCGGATGCCAGCGGTTCGGGCTACGCGGCCATCGGGTCGCACCGGCTCGTCACCGCAGCGCCCAGCTTCGCGGCCACCGACGACAACACCGTGAAGTCGGTTGCTTGCCGACCCACGAAGCGGTATGTGCGCGTGGTGATCACCGCAGCGACTGCTACCACTGGTGGCGTCCTGTCGGCGGTCGCAGTTCTCGCCAACGGCAGCGACAACCCGCCTGCCTAACAATGGCTGAGCTCACCGGCGCCGACTTGTCGGCGTACACCAATGGCCGGCTGCCCGATGATGAGGCAACCCAGGACTTACTGGGTGCTGCGTTGTCGGCGGCTCGGCGTTGGTGTGGGTGGTGGGTGTCGCCGGTTCAGACTGGTGTGACGGTTGAGGTCGACGGTCCGGGTGGTCGGGTGTTGTCTCTGCCGACACTGAATCTCGTTGCGCTGACTTCTGTGTCGGAATGTGGCGTGGCGTTGGATGTCGCCCGACTCGACAAGTCGAAGCGCAAGGGGACGGTCGAGAAGTACCCGTATGGGTGGTGGACGTCGCGTGCTGGTGCCATCAGCGTGACGATGACGCACGGGTTCACCGAGGTTGAGGCTGCGGATTGGCGGCGTGCGGTGTTGCGGCTCGCTGATCTGATGGACCGTGACGAGCAGGCCACGCAACGGAACTCGAGTGATCTGATTCGCAAGAAGATCGATGACGTCGAGTATCAGTGGGCGGCGGGGATCATCGACACGGATGAGCGGCTGCGGGCGTTGTTCTCGCAGTATCGGATTCTGCCGTCGCCGTGAGTGAGTCGTTTGGCGGCCAGGCGGTCGCTTTCGTGGCGGTCACTCAGTCTGGTGAGCCGGGTTGGGGTGGCTTGAAGCAGAAGTCGCGGACGGTGACTCGTCTTGCTGGCGTGCGGTTTCGGCCGGTGTCGGTGGATGAGACTCCGGTGACGCAGACGGACGCCACGACTGAGGTGTGGAAGCTGACTGCGCCGCCGGATGCTGTTGCGTTGGCGGCGAAGGGTAATGGTGAGCTGGTCTATGACGGCAGCCAGCATCCGGAACTGCTGGACCCCGAGGCCGATTCGACGCGGCAGTACGTGTTCCAGATCGATGGTCAGCGGATGCCGCGCCCGGACATGGATGGCGTGCTCCATCACGTGACGATCTATGCGAAGCGGCAGGTGGGCTGACATGGCGAATCCGTTCCGCGATCTCGGTGTTTCGGATGCTGAGGTGGAGAAGGCGATTCGCGAGTCGGTGGCTGTGAATCTCGGGATCGATGAGTTTGTTGAGAAAGAGTTGATCCCGTTCGCGCGCAGCATTAGCCCTGTCGATTCCGGCAAGTACGCGGCGTCGTGGAAGTTGAAGAAGAAGGCGAAGAACGGGAAGGCTGTTGCGGGGCCGACTGTTTGGTATGCGCACCTGATTGAGTTTGGGACTGGCGCGGACAAGAAGAACAAGCGCCATGTCAACAAGAAGCGTCCGAAGGAAGGCCGCAGGAACGTTCCGGGGCCTGGTGATTCGCGGATTATCGAGACTGGTGGCGAGTTTCTTGAGGTTGGTCCTGATACTCCGACGCCGGCGTTTGGTGTTGCGCAGAAGGTGGCTGAGCGGTTCGGCGGCACCTATAAGGGCGGCATAGGTACCGACTGATGTCTGATTCGCTGCTCGATGTTGATGCGCCGGATGACGAGGATTTCGTGTGCTGCTGGTTGCAGCCGGTGATCCGTGCGTCGGTGGAACGCGAGCTTGGTGATGAGTTGCCGTTCTGTACGGTGCAACGGATTTCGGGTGCCGACGACGAGAATGAAGGTGTCGACGACCCGACCACGCAGATCGATGTGTACGGCTACGGCGTAACTGCCGCGAAGGCTGCGTCAAAGACGATGCATCGCCGGATGAATCGCCTGTTCCGTGACTGCCCGAACGTAACCCTGTCGGACGGAACGATAGCCGCCCTGGACTACGGCGAGACGGTCATTAAGCCGTTCCGCATGACGTACGCGGACGACAAGATCGTCCGCTACACGGCCCGGTACAAACTGGGCTTCACACTCGTCCCCGTCGCCTGACGGGGCGCCGCGCCGCGGCACTTCAGCCCAATCCATTCGCCGGAACCCGTTCCGGTTCATTGCCATTCCCGAAAGAGGAGACATTTTCATGGCGATACCCGCAACCGGCAAGACGATGGCAGGTGCCGGCTATCTGGACAAGGACCCGCGGAAGCTCGAGCGCGGCAAGCCGATGGCGGTGTTCATCCGCGACAACCGTGGATCGGCCACCAACATCAGCCCGCACAACCCGGATGGGTCGATCAACTGGTCACCCCTGGCGACGGACGGCGCTCTCCGTGACGACCTCGGCCTGTTCAAGAAGGTCAACGGCGAGTACATCCTGAATCCCAGCCCGAACGAGGGGTTCCTGCGGTTCGTCTCCTTCAAGGAAGGTGACGGCCCGGAGTTCGATCAGTCGACGGACACCGACGAACTGATGATCGAGCAGGACGACGAGGTGTACGACTCGGTCACCACCAAGGAAGACCAGACGTTCACGTTCTCGTCGGTGGAGACGCTGGAGGATGCGTGGCGCCGGCTCCGTGACAACCTGCCGTTCAGCGATGCCGATGGCAACAACCTGGTGCAACTGCCGGGTGCGACGATCACCGGCTGGGGGCAGGCGAGCGGTTCGGAGCTCATTGACCGCCAGGCGCTGGTGGTGCGCGAATTCTCAAAGCCGGGCGGCGCCAAGGCGTACACCGTCAAGGCGTACTCGCTGTGCCGCCGGACCAAGGTCGACAAGATCAAGGCATCGAAGAAGGATGCCGAGACGGCCGCCTTCACGTTCCGGGCACTGCCCGATCCGTACTTCATGGCGAAGATCGACGGCGTGTATCAGCCGGTCAAGGGCCGGTATGAGTGGTCGTCGGTGAAGGGTGTGTACGCCTCTCCTGTCTCGCAGTACACGGTGTCGGTGGGTGCGGCTTCGGCTGGCACGTTCACCCTCGGCTACGGCGGTGTCAGCCCGACGTCGACGATCGCGTTCAACGCCAACAACACTGCGGTGAAGACCGCTCTGGTTGGTCTGGACGATGGCTACGTGGCCGCCGACTGGACCGTCAGTGGTTCGGCTCCGACGTGGACCGTCACCGTGCCGAACACCGGCAAGGTTCTGACGGGCGACGGCACCGGCCTGACCGGCGGCGCTCTCACCATCACCCCGGTGTAACAGACCTCGCGGGTGCGCGTTCGTTGGGCGGCGCGCACCCGCGAGCCATACAAGCAGGCGCCCAATGTGTTTCAGCTCAACAAAGCCCAAGGAAGGTAGCCCAGCCGTGCCCGAAAACGAAGAGAAGACCCCGATCGATCCCGAAGCCATCGAAGCTGCGCGTGAGCAAGCCGACGACTTCGAAAGCTTCCTGCGCCCACTGGAGATTCCCGTCAAGGACGGCGTGTTCAAGGTGACGCATCCGAACATGCTCGACGATGACCAGGACGAGCTCTACCAGCAGATGCGGTACGAGTTCAACCAGTGCGACCGCGCTGAAGAGGAAGTTCCGACATCGACCTTCGTGACGAAGGACGGCACCACCACGACGATCGAAGCGCATGTGGTTAAGGGCGGCTTCATCGACCCGTTCCAGAAGGACGGCAAGCGGATCACCCCGTCGTACAACGTCCAAATGGCGAAGATTCTGCTCGGCACCGAAGAGGAGTACGCGCGGTTCAAGGCCGCCGGCGGCACCTCGAATGCCATTGCGATCGCGCTCGCCAAGCGTTCTGAAGAGATGCGGAATCGGCGGGCCAGTGATCCCAAAAGTGGGGGCAGCACTGTGGTTCCTGAAGCGGTGGCCGAAACAGATTGAGGCTGATCTGCGGTTCGACCGCAGCATCCTCCGCGACTGGCACCGCGGCACGCGTGACGAGCACGGTCGGCTGAAGGTCACTAGCCGAGAACTGTTGGCAATCCTCGAATATCTGCCCGATGACGGCGCCCTGAAGATGGCGATGCACGGCCGCGAGGGCGACTGGGACGAGAAGACGCAGATTCTCGCTGGGATTCACAAAGAGCTGGCCTTCTATCACGCATGGAAGTACGGCGAAGACGAAGCGCGGACGTTCCTTTCGCCGAAGGAGCGCTGGGCTGCGTTCCAGGAGCAGGCCGACGAAGAGGCCGACCTTGAGTACGCGCTTGCGGCGGAAGACGACTACTGATGTGGAAGGTGGTGTGAGCGTTGGGGATTAGCCTTCCGATTGGGTCCCATCTTGATGAGTCCCAGGCGCGCCGCACCACCCGCCAGGCTGAGGATTACTTCTCGCAGGCTGGCCAGCGCGCCGGTAACGAGTTCTCCCGGCAGGTCAATCAGGGTCTTGGCCGTGTCGATACGGGCAAGGCGCGCGTCCAGGCTGCTGCGCTCGAGCGGGCTTACGACAAGGCGGCCGACGCTGCCGGACGGCTCCGTATCGAGGAAGCCAAGCTAGAGGCTGTTCAGGCGTCGGGCACGGCTACTCACGCGCAGCTCATCACCCACAGCGAGCGGGCAGAGCGAGCTCGCCGTGCTGAGGCTCGGGCGGTCCGTGAAGCCGCGAGTGCTTATCGGGAGATAGTTCAAGCGGGTTCTGGACTGACTTCGATCGGTAGAGCTGCGAGTGAATCCGCCGGCGGTGTCGCGAGGCTTGGCGCAGAGTCGGGCAGCCTGCTGCGCATTCTCGGCCCTGCTGGCATCGCCACGGCCGTGAACGGCGCCATCGAGGTCATTGGAACGCTCGGCAGCGCCGCCATGCAAACCTCCGGGGTCCTTGGCCTGCTGCCGGGTGTTGCGCTTGCGGTGGGCGCTGGCTTCGGGACGATGAAGATCGCCACGATGGGCTTCTCTGATGCGCTCGACAGCGTCGGAAAGTCGTTGCAGGACTTCAAGAACCCGAAGGCGTTCGCCGAGGATCAGAAGGCGTTCGCCGAGAGCATCCAGTCTCTTTCCCCAAATGCGCAGCAGGCCGCCCTGGCGATCAATGCGATGGTCCCTGCGTTTTACGACCTCAAGAACGCAACTCAGAACGCACTGTTCGACGGTGTGGGCCAGGAGTTGAATCGGCTCGCGTCCACGTATCTTCCGTCGATTCAGACGATGCTGTCGAGCATTGCCGGTTCGTTCAACTCGATGTTCAAGGGTGTTGCGAATCAGTTGATGACGCCGGAGACGCAGACGCAGCTCCAGCAGATGATGCAGAACATTAGCCAGGCGTTCCAAAATCTTGCTCCTGCAATGGGTCCGGTAACTCGGGCGTTCGCGGAGTTGGCGAATGTGTCCTCCAGCTTCCTGCCGGGTCTGGCGACGTCGATTGCGAACGTGGCGACGCAGTTCTCGAACTTCATCACCAACGCCGCTCAGTCAGGCCAGCTGCGCCAGTGGATTCAGGACGGCATCGACGCGGTCAAGGAGCTAGGCTCCACGATCCCTCCGCTGATCGACGGAATTAAGACACTCTTCGGCAAAGACGGCAAGGAAGCCGTTGACACCGTGAAGGATTCGGTGCTGCTCCTGGCTGGCACGTTCAAGCTCCTGAAGGGTGACGTCGAGGGCTTCAAGGACGTCTGGCCAAGCTTCGGTGATGCCGTGGTGAAGGTGTTCAACGACATCAACAGCACCATCAACAATCTGCTCATCGCGCCGTTGAACTTCGCGATCGACGCCCTGAACAAGATCGGCGCAGGCATTCCGAAGATTCCGACGATCGGCATGGGTACGACGCTACCGCCTGGCTCGAGCGGCGGCGGCTCTCCCGGATTTTCGGGCGGGGGTGGAAACTTTGGCCCTTCAGCCACTGTCGCTCCATCGGCGGGCGTAGGCAGCATTCCGGGATTGCGTTTGGCTACCGGCACTTCCGCGTGGTGGCCGACTGTTCCGAACTACCCGAATGGCGGCTACACAGTTCCTGGCTTGCCGGCTGATGATGCCAAGGGTAAGAAGCAGCCGTTGCCGACGGTTCCGATAGGCAACAACGACCCGATGTCGCTGTTGCAGGGTTTCCCGGCTACAGCATCGTTGTATTCGGCGGCTGGGACGGTTCTGGATAACCAGCAGAAGGTTGCGCAAGCCAAGTCGGATTTGAACACGCTGGAGAAGGCGAATGTTCGCGATGAGGACGCGATCCTCGCCAAGCGTAACGAGCTTGCCCGGGCGCAGCGTGAGGAACATGAGTCCGAGCTGCGGCTGAACGAAGCCAAGCAGCAGGCCGTCCAGCAGTCACTCAAGGGTATGCAGACTGCGCAGGGGGATTTGCAGCAGCTCGGCGCGCAGATCGACAAGGACTTCGGCGTCTCGAAGGGTCTCGGCGGGATTGTCGAGAACATGGTCAAGGCGCTCGGCAACATCGTCGCGGCACCGTTCTTGCAGGCGTTGGGTTTTGTGGCGAAGGCGAACCCGAACGAGGGCTCTGGTCTGGTGGGGATCATGGCCGCGAATGGTGCGTTCGGGTCTCAGTACACCCCGGGTGCGATCGCGATGATGCAGGCGTCTCAGCGAGGCGGTGGCGGCGGATACCCGGGCGGCTATGCCCCAGTGGCGGCAGCCGTGGGTGGTGGTCAGCCTTATGGACTGCCGAATGGTACCGATATTCGACAGGGCGCCCCAGGCTTCCCTAGTTGGGTTTACCAGGTGGCCAACGCTTTCGGGTTGCAGGCGAGCACCTATGCGGGCCACCAGGAGGATAAGGGCCAGGGCAATCAGGGCATTGACTGGTGGGGACCGGTTGAGAATCGGCAGCGGTTCGCCGAATGGCTCGCGCAGAACCGTGGCATGCCAGGGCTCGAGGACGTCATCTTCGAGAACCCGAACACCGGTCAGGACATCGGCGTCAACAACGGTCGCCTTGTTGGAACGCCGGGTAGCGCGGACCCGGGCTACTTCCGGCGCGGGAAGAACGACTTCGCCGACCACCGGGATCACGTTCACACGACGCAGAGCGAGTCACTCGGCCTGCCTGGAGCTCCGCAGGCGACAGATTCACTGAATGGTCTTGCGAGCGCTGCGAACTCGGCTGCCAACGCCCTCGGTGGACCTGGTGGCGGCTGGAACGCCGACTGGAACACCATGGCGCAGAAGGGGGCCAGTGGGAACTGGTCGGCGAACACCGGCAACGGGTTCTATGGCGGTCTGCAGTTCACTCAGCCGAGTTGGGATGCAGCCGGTGGTACGCAGTACGCGCCGCGCGCCGACCTGGCATCTCCTTATCAGCAGGCATTGACGGCCGAGCAGTTACTGCAGATGCAGGGTCCGGGTGCGTGGCCGAACACCTTCACGCCCGGATCGGCTGGACCTCCCGCACCCGGCGGTGGACCTATGTACCCCGGTATTGGCCCGTCGCAGGCACTTCCGGGCATGTCTCCGCTTGGCCCGGTGACGCCGGCGGTTGGTGGCGGCACTGCGTACCCGTCGCAGGGTGGCAACTCAGGCAACATCCTCGGCGGTATGGCGATGGACGGCATCATGGCCGCGACGTCCGGTTTGGACATGATGGCGCCGGGTGCTGGTGCTGCGGCGAAGATCGGTATCCAGGTCGCGAATCGGACCATCGGGTACGCCGCGCAGAACGCCGGCATCCTCGCGAACGGTATCGGAGAGTTCTTCTCGGTCGGCGACAATCCCAAGGGCAGCATCGGCGCCGGATGGCTCGGGAAGCTCGCCGGCGGTATCGCCGGTGCTGGCATGGCTCTGCCGAACATCGCGGGCCAGAAGGCACCTCAGCAGCAGCAGGGCGACCAGCAGCAAGGTGGCGGCGGAAACACCACGAACAACATCATGGTGCAGTCGCGCGAGGGCGCGAGCGGCCAGGAGCACGGTGAGCAGATCGCCGCCGAAACCAGCCGTATGTATGCGCCGGCGGGACGTCAATGACCGCGCCAGTGTTGCGCTACCCGAGTAACCCGGTTACGCCGGCGGGTGCCTACCACTTCCTGAATGGCACCTCTCCGCGCGTTCGGCTCACGGCGTTCGACGGCTCGGCGATCTTCGAGATCATGGGCGGCGGTTCAATTCCTGACCGGCATGTCTCGCCGGAATGCGTCCGTCTCGCTGCGCCGCCGAAAGGTGTTGCGGGGGCGTGGAAGATGGTGGATCAGCAGGGCGCGAACGAAGACGGTGTGACGTTCCTGTTCGCGGTCAATGAGGCGATGGAAACAACCTTGCCGCTCCATTTGATCGCGCGGAATCCGGCGTACCTGTGCAGGCTGCGTGACACGCTGGTCGGGTCGGTCGACAAGACAAAGCTGTCTCGGTTGTCGTGGTGGACGCAGGAATTGGGCTACTGGTTCGCTGATGTCCGTCATGCGCGGCCGTCGATCGAGGGCTACGACATCGGCAAGCGGCGCTCCACCAAGTACGACCTGCATCTGCGGGTCGATGGCGGTTCATGGCGCACCTTTGACCATGTCGACGAGTTCCGCCTGCCGTACGACTCGATGAAGGACACGTTCGATGTGGACTACGTCGAGGACAAGAACTGCGGCCCGAATTGGCCGTTGTACTTCACTGGTCCGGGTGGTGGTTACCCGTACACGTTGCGTGGTGCGATGCGGTGGCGTGATGATCCGTCGCGGACGTTCTTCACTGAGCCGCGTTCGTTCGTCGCCGGCCCGTTCAAGGACTTCTCGACGGCGTCGGATAACCAGGTCATCAGCATCGTGTTCGACTCCATTCAGGAGTGGGGCGCGTCGAATGACATCTGGGGGCGCAAAGGGCGCGGTCCGACGGGCCAGTGGAACGGCTATGGCGTCCGGGCGCGCATCACCGGTCCGTGGATTGAAGTCGCGGCGTACAACAACTTCCACAAGACGATCATCGCGCAGGGTTTCGCGTCGATTCCGTGGCCTCCTGGACCGGGGGAGCGGTTCCGGTTGGAGTGCGGCGGCCTGGATAAGGATGGCAACTTCAACCCGCGCATCTTCCGTGTCCGTCGCGGTGGGGCCACGGTATTCACCTGCAAGGACAAGGCCGGTGTGTCGTCGCTTGGGGCGTCGTTCCGTGGTGTCGGCACCGGTGGCCAAGCTGCCGGCGCGTTGGTCACGCAGGGCACTCCCGCGTCGTTGCGGGAGGTGTCGGCCGGCGACCTGACTTCATCGGCGCCGACGGGATACCTGACGCGGATCAACGTGGGAGACCAGGACGCGCCCGACCGGTACACCATCTATGGGCCTGGGACGTTCGAGATCGCATCCGGGCCTGGCGCTAAGCAGACGGTGAAGATCGGGCCGCTGTTGCCGAACCAGGTGGTGCAGTTGCGCACCGATGGTACGAAGCGGCGCATCATCGACCTGACTTCTGTGCCGCCGACCGCTGCCGAGCTGCTGGAGTACAAGAAGGCACTGGACGAGCTCGATTCGTATGCGCCGATCAAGAACATCGGCCCGACGCGCGCATCGAACGCGAGCGAGTTCGGTGTTGTTCCGCCGCAGGGCAATCTGCATCGGATCATCGATGGCTGGTTCACGCATCCGATCCCGGCGAAGTCTCCTGGTCGTAAGGCGCAGGAGTACCGGGTGTCGGTGAAGATCACCGGCGGTAACCCTGATTCGCGGGTCATCGCCGCGCTGACACCGTTGCGGAAGCTGCCCTACTAGATGGCCACCACGAGAGCCGCCCAGTTCGCTGGAGCGGCGAGTTCAGGCTGCCCGCGATGAAGCTCACCGACACTGAGGTCGAGCAGTGGAAGCGCGACCTGGATTCGGGCGACAAGTGGCGTGAGGCTGAAGCGGCTGAGGTGTTGTCGCAGTCGTTCGCGTCGGACGACACCGGCATCACGCTCACGGTGTGTGACTACCTGTGGCGCGACGTCGACCGTATCGGCGACTTCATCGAGTTCACGTGGACGACGCCGAGAAACCTTGCTCCACAAGCGACGTTGACGTTGAAGGGCGATCACCATCTGGTGCCGTTGTTCCGTACGTGCACGCAGACGATGGTCGGTATCACCATCGAGACGGCGGGTATCTCGGAGGCGTTCTATGTCAAGCGGCATCGGGAGAAGCTGGGCCCGGATGGTGTGTGGACGCACGTTCTGGAGCTTGTCGGCATCTACGACATTTTGAACTACCTGGTGATCTGGCCGTCGTGGTATCTGCCGATTCAGTCACAGCCGTTTTCGCACGCGATCTACGCGGCGCCGATTTGCACGGCGATCGAGTCGATGGCGGCGGAGCAGGCGTTGCGTATCCAGTCGGGCATGTGGGAGTTCGTCAACAACTTCCTGTCGGGCAACCCGGATGTGCGTTCCTACTTCGGCACCGTCCTGCAGGGGCTGAAGCGTGACGGTAAGCCGTCGACGATCCTGAAAACGCCTCTCTACGTTGTGCGTACGGGCCTGCTGCGGGATAGCTCGCAGGTCTATGTGAAGACCGTCCGGATGCAGACGGTCGGGCAGATCATCACGGAGATCACCGCGGCCTACGGTGTGGATGTTCGGGTGCATCTGTGGCGGCCGGGTGATCCGCAGCCGGACCAGTGGGCGAACCTCGAGGTACCCACCTATGTGATGACGGTTCGGGACCGCACGCAGATCGAGGGCCCGACGAAGAGCATCCTAGATTCTGCGCTGCGCCTGGTTGTCGATGTGCAGGGTTCGCTGTTGGGCAATACCCTTTCGCCGCTACTGAATCCGGATGGCAAGTACGCGCCTGAGGGTCTGTATATCGCGCCTCGGTTGGGCATCAATTTCGTGATGCCGTACGCGATGATCGTCACGCCGGACAATGTGATCACCGAGGATGGTGATGTTGTTCGGGAGCGGTCGCCGCTGGTGTCGTGCGAGATCGCGCACAACACACCCCTTGGGTGGCAACACATTATCGGCGGAAAGAGCCCGAAATGGTTGGTCTGCGCCCCCCGGGCAACCGGGGGGCGCAGGCTAACCAGCCACCTTGAACGATCTCATCAACGCATTCTTCGCCTACGTCATCGACGTGGCGATGATCGTCATCGGATTTACCGGTGTCCCAAGCAATCTGCTCGACGGCTTCATGAACGACAGCTTCCTTGCGTTCCAGTTGATCGAGCACTACACGCGGCGCAACAGTGTCGGCCCGTACCACCCGGCGATCGAGGTTTTCACCTCCACAAACAGCGCGCCGTACAACGTCGAGGCCTTGTTCCAGTTCATCCAAGTGCTTTGGAACAGCAGGGGTTACACGACGGCGATTGCGACGTTCCGTGGTCAAAACGGACCCTACAAGTTGGGCCGGGACATCTTCCCGGGCGCGCTGTTCATCTTGGTCTACGCGTCCCGGACGAAGCTCTACACCGACTACATCGAGTTGGTCAGCGGCAAGGTCAACCGCAACACGCGTGAGTTGACGGTGCAGATGGGTGACGGGAAGCCGCTGGAGCACCCGATTGCCCAACTTCGACGAAACATCAGCGAGGCCATGGCGGCAGTGAACGTCGTCAGCCTGGCTCCGAGTTCTGGTTAATCCGAGGAGGTTTCGTGGCTGAGATTCTGTGGCGCACCGAATACCGCGATGGTGTGCGGTGGCTGTTCTGCAATCTCGCCGAGTTGGGTTTCCGGCTCGATGACGATGGCCAGGCGTCGGGCATGTTCCTGGCTATCGCGGCCCCGCTCGGTGGTGTTGCGTCGCTGGGGAACATTCTCGCGAAGGGTGATCAGGGTTTCTCGCCGACGATCGAGATGTCGAGTTTCGTCGAGTTGGATGCTGACGATCCGACACCGGGGTCGGTGTCGCTGAACTTGCTGGCTGAAGCGACGGACGTTTCAGGCCCGGTGTACGGCCTGGATGTGGTGCTGCATCGCGGCGCTACTGGCGAAACCGGAACGGTAATCATCACTCCCGGCGACTATTCCGAGGATCCGCAGCTCGGTTGGGTGCCCGCTGTCGCTGCCGGTTTGGCGACGTTCGAGCTTGTGCCTCAGCGTGTTCCGCAGATGTACTGGCCCGCCACGGTGACCGACGTACCCACCGGTACAACCTCCGGGTACACGATGACGACCATTCCTATCGCTGCCGCGCCGTTCGACCGATACGTGATCCCGACGGGTGAGGTGCAGGTAGTCGCGGCGTCCGGCACCAACCTGCGTTGCGACCTTGTTGCGCATCTGGACGACGAGACGGGCACGAAGATCGTCGGGCGCTCATACGGTGTCGCTGGAGCCAAGGACAAGCTGTCGCTGATCGGGTATCCGCCGGCGGGCACCACGTCGTCGGCGACGAAGATTCTCGCGAATAACCCTGCGAACGTGTACTTCCGGACCGAGAAGCAAGCGGGTTCGTCGGCGTACTCGTCGGTGGCTGGAACCGCGCTCTTTGGCTGCATGACGGTGCCCGCTTGACAACTCCCCACGGCCGAAGCCGGGGGATTCCTGATTCATCGCCAGCCGCCCGAAAGGAGAAACTCCTTTGAGGTCTTACGCCGACTCCACAGGCGTTTTAACTCTCTGCCAGCCCGGCAGCGAGAATATTCCTGGCCGCGTTGACATCCCGGTCGTGGACGGCGCCACACCGGCATGTCCAACTGCGGATGTTCAGCGGCAACCGCTCGTGCAGTGCACCACATTCGGAGCACAGTTTGGTCGACGGGAACCAGCGATCCACAACCAGCAGATCGCGGCCGTACCAATCGGCCTTATATTCCAGCATGGTCCGCAACTGCCGCCAGCTCGCGTCCGAGATACCTCGGGCCAGCGAGTGGTTGGCGACCATGTTGCGCACCGTCAGGTCCTCGATGGCTATCGCTTGGTTCTCGCGGACCAGCCTCGTGGACAGTTTGTGCAGGAAGTCGGTGCGCCGATCGGTGATCCGCGCATGGACGCGGGCCACCTTGCGGCGAGCTTTCTCCCGGTTCATCGAACCCTTTTCCTTGCGGGACAGGGTGCGTTGAGCTTTCGCCAGCTTGCGACGATCGCGGCGCTCGTGACGTGGGTTTGTGATCTTCTCGCCCGTGGACAGGGTGACCAGCGACGTCAAACCGACATCGATACCGACCCGCGCCCGCTCCTTGCGGGGAGTCTTGATGGTTTCCTCGACCAGCATCGACACGAACCAACGGCCCATAGCGTCGCGGGACACGGTGACCGTGGACGGTTCTGCACTCTCGGGCAGCGGCCGGGACCAGCGGATGTCGAGCGGCGCAGCCATCTTGGCGAGCGTCAGCTGGCCGTCGCGGTAGCGGAACGCCGATCGGGTGTACTCGGCCGAGGCGCGGGACTTCTTGCGCGACTTGAATCGCGGGTATCGGGCATGTTTGGCGAAGAAGTTCGAAAACGCCGCCTGCTGGTGCCGCAAGGTCTGTTGCAGCGGCACGCTCGACACCTCATTGAGAAAGTCAAGCTCCTCAGTCTTCTTCCACGCAGTCAGGGCTGCCGACGCCTGCACGTAGGTGGTCTTGCGCTGCTCGGTGGCGTACGCCCGGGTGCGCTCGTCGAGAGCCTTGTTCCAAACCAGGCGAACGCACCCGAACGTCCGGGACAGTTCCGCGGCCTGTTCCGGGGTCGGATAGAAGCGGTACTTGTACGCCCGCTGCACAACCTTCGCCATATTTCACATAATACCACTTCAATATGTAAGCAGAATTGTGGCGATCCCCTACCTCCGCCTTCGGGTAGAGGCCTCCGCGCTGCGAGCACCGCATGACCGATGGTCCTGACTGGGCTGACACTTTCGCCGCGATCAAGCGGCCACCCGGGAAATCGAATGTCGGCAACACGCGTCCTGGCATGGACCAGGTGCAGGTGTGGCAGGAGTTCCAGCAGCAGCGTACGGGCGCGGATGTCGCGGTGGCTGTCGGTGCCGTGGATACCGGCGACGACTTCGATGGCTGGGGAGCTGTCACTGAGTGGGCGCAGGATGTCGGCGACGGCATCGGTAACGCGGTCAATCAGGTCACCACACTTGCGGGCAATCTGCTGACCTCCGCGGAAACGGTCATCGGCAACATCGGCCATGTCATCGCCGACGGCCTGGGGCATGGGCTGCAGGACATCTGGGATGCGATCGGTTCCGGCCTGGGCGGCGCGATCAGTGGCAACAACGCCAGCACTCTGAACGCGTTGGCCGACAAGAATGCTCAGGATACGCAGGATGCCCTGGCGGCGTCATATGCGGCTCAGTGGGCGCTGCAGCAGCAGGCCACTGGCGGTGGCTCCAGCGGTGTCACCTTCGAAATGGACATGGCCGGTGCTGACGGCGATCCGCTACCGTCCGCCGATTGGGTGTCCGTGTCCAACATGGCTATCCGTGTCGTGGGCAGTGTCGATTCGATGGGCATGTCAGCAGGCGCATCGGTGGGAACTGTCGCGGTGGCGAACTGCGCCCACTTGTACAGCACCGACAGCCAGTCCCTCGGCGTGGTACTGGGGCCGAAAGGTGACTCGGTCGCTGAGACAATCCTGCACTTCCATAGCAACACGGGGTTCACCACGGGCCTGTACCTGTCGATCAAGACGACTGGGCTGGTACTCGGCTACTACTCGGGCGCTCTCGGGTCACGCACCTACACCCCGCTTTCGGGCGGTACGGTCAGTAAGACGCTGACGTCGGCGACCCGCATTGAGGTGCGTAACGCCGCGACGGCGAATAACTACGACGTCTTTATCAACAGCAGCACCGCCGCCATCGCCACGGTGTCTGACCCTGGGGCGCACGCCGTTTCAGGGAACCGGTCGACGCAGGTCACAATGACCTCCCGCACCGTCCCACCGTTCCTGTTCCAGGGTGCGTACACGGCGTACAGCTTCTGGTTGTCGGCGGTCCTGGTGTCGGACTACATCATCCCGACATACGTGGGTTCGACAGCGCGCCTATACCGGACGTCCACGTCGACCGTGAGCCTCGGTTCGTCGGGATCGAACACGGTAATGGGCAGCTTCTTCGGGGTTACCGACTACGCCACCGCTGACCTGACCGTCGACCTCACAACGTCGAAAGTCACTGTCTCCGTCGAAGACACGTACCTGGTCAAGATCCGAGCCAAGATCAACATGGGTACCAACAGCTCGACCGCGAATCAGCTCATCACGCCACTGCTGTACAAGAACGGTTCGATCCGGGAATACGGCCAGCCGGCACTGCGGTGGATCACCGTCGCCAACGCGGCCACCGATCAGGGCGGCATGAACGCCATGAGCAGCGTATTCATCGTCTATCTCAAGCCCGGCGACTACATCCAACCGGGCTGGAACAACCTCAATGTCTCCGGCGGCACCCTGACCGGCGAGGCGACGGGCACCCAGACCTACCTGGAAATCACGAGGATTGGAACGACGAAATGACGTATCCCGTCAATGCGGCGAAGCAGGACCCCCAGACCGGGATCGTGGCGGTGAAGACCGGCAAGACCGACCCGGATCAGTCGTGGCAGATCGTGATGACTTCTGATGGCACATGCCATTACGCGGCCGATGCGGATGTCGAGTCATGGGATGACCTGGCTTCAACCACCAATGGAGGTAACTGATCATGGCTCTTGGACCTTCAGTTTGGCTCATCAATTCGATGTGGGACGCAGCCTTGACGGGCATCCCGTTTGTGATCAGCCAGCCGTACGTGCAGTTCCACTCCGGCGATCCCGGTAGCGGTGGTACGGCGAATGTCATTGCCCTGGACCGGCAACCGGCATTGTTCGAGCGGGACACTGACGGGCATTGGCGGACCACTGGCGCGCCGATGGAAGTGCCAATCGACGTCGCCGACGTGACTGTCACGCACATCAGCCTGTGGGATGCGCCGACGTCCGGGAACTGGGCAATCAACATGATCGCGAACCAGCCGATCCCGGTCGTTGAGGGTGACCTGCTGATCCTGTCCGACAAGATTCAGTGGACCGTCACCGATTGGGTCGCCTGACATGCCGGTGACGCGGATCGCGACGGCGCAGACCTCGGCGCTGCTGGCGGGGAACCTCACCTCGCACACCATCGACCGCGCGGTGAATGTGAACCCCAGCGCGGGACCGTACGTCTACGGGATTGTGCTCTACGGCTTCACGTCCGACGTGTCACTGACGGGCGACACCGTTACATGCACCTGGACCGGCGGCACACCCGTGGACCTACTGGCGTCTCCGCTGCTGTTCGGGTCGAGCATGAACATGCTGATGGGCTGGATCGTCGAGAACCCAGTGAGTGGCACGGTTCAGGTGTCGCACACGGGGATCGGCACTAGCACGTGGGCGAAGGCTCGGTTCCTGACGGTTGGTGTGTGGTCGCAGGCTCAGCAGTTGGACCTGGTGAACATTCAGGCCGCCGTGGTGAGCGCGGTGGGTTCGACGAATGTCACGTCGCATACGGTGACTGTGCCGTCGATTCTGCCGGCATCCCGCGTGATCGCCGCGCACCTCGTTGGGCGCGGCAAGAAGATCACCGCCTACAACGGGACCAAGGTGGCTGCCGCGAACTCGGCCGGTACACCGAACTCGCCCAGCGGTAACGGGCAGATGATCCTCGGGGAGTGCCGGGGTGCTGCGTCGGTGGATTCGACTGTGACACAGTCACCGTCGACTGGGTTGTGGGCGACGTTCGGCCTGAACATTGACCCCGCGCCGGTTGTGTTCGGCGCGAAGGGAACTCACAAGGCGGGTAAGGGTTCGTTCGGTGCGTCGGTGTACCGGTTCGCTGAGCCGCACCCGGACCGCCTGTATGTGGTGCCTCCAGTTGGTGCCGCGAACGACACGGTGTTGGCGGGGAACTTCATTCGGTCACTCGATGGTGTGCCGATGCCGGTCTATGTGAAAGACCCGGATGACACAAGCGATTACACGCTGGACTGGTCGAACCATCTGGCGGACGACGACAAGATCATCCATGTCGAGTGCACGACGTCGGGTTCGTTGCGCATGATCTCGCAACCGGCTCTCGACGATGCGGGTGTTCTGACTCAGGTGTGGATCACCGGCAGCACCGTGAATGTCACTCGCTCCGTGCGCATCCGGTGCTCGACGGCGAAGGGTCGCCGGTTTGATCGCACGTTCTGGATTGCTGGGTCTCAGGGATAGGTGGATGGCGTGGCGACTGTGACTGTGTCCGGCGTGGTGAAGGACGAGACGGGCCGGAAGGATTCGCGCGACTGGAAAGCGTTCTCGCCCGTGTATCGGGAGGGGTCTGGCGGCGAAGTTGTGACGATGCGCCAGCAGCAGGTCCGCGTGGTCGCGGGCATGTTCTCGGCCAAGCTCGATCCGGGTGTGTGCGTCCTCGAGAACCCGGATGGCCAGCGGTACACCGTCACAGTCCCGGACGAAGACGCCGACCTGTGGGGCATCATCGCCACTGCCGTCGCATTTCCCCCGAACACCGAGGCGCAGGCGCTGGCATCGGCCGTCAACGCCTACCTGGACGACAACCCGCCGGCTGCGGACTGGAACGGCCTGATCAACATCCCTGCCGCTATCGGGGCGGGTGCGACGCAGGCTGCCGCTCGTGCGGCGATCGGCGCTGGGGAACAGCCGTTGGTCGATACTGCCGCGAATTTGGCTGCGTCGAATCCGATCCCGGCTGTTGCTCGTCGTGTCCGTGAGACGGATACGGGCCGGGAGAAGACCGGTGATGGCACCACCCACTACAACGACTTGCCGTATGACCCCAGTTACCGGAAGGTGATTGCGGGTATCGGGCCGGTCGGCCGAATCACGGGCTTCGGGCATTCGTATATGGCGTGGCCCAACATTGCCCTGGACGACCAGTCCGACACGTACATGGCGCGGGTAGCCAAGGAACTTGGCGTCGTGAATGACAACCGAGCAGTGCCGGGCGCTTCACTCATGTCGGCGGAAAACACCGGCGGGTGGAAACATGTCTTCACTGAGCTTCCCCGCACGTCCGGACGCGAGCAGATCGTTCTGTTCCACTACGGCCTGAATGACATTGCGGCAGCAGGTCTTCTGGGAGCCCCGTTCGAGGAGGCGTTTCAGTCTGCGTTGACGGCTGTGGTGAGCCGCGTCCGTGCAGCCCCCGGGTCCATCAAGGCCGCCAATGATGCGTCGATCGCCTGGAGCGCTGGGTGGACCTACGATTCGGGGGCGATCTTCGGCGTCCCGGTGAAGTACTCCTTCACCTCTGGGAACACGTACACGATCACGACCCCGGCGAATTTCCCGGGCGGAACCGTCTGCATTGACCTCCTTACCGCGGTGGATGACGGGGCAGTCCACACTTTCACCCTTGATGGTGTTGCCGTGGGCTCGATCGACACAAAGGGCAATTCGGGCGGCGTCCAGATCACGCCGTCTGTTTTCCGCATCCCCGGTGTCGACATGGGCAGCCACACGATTGTCGGAACCATCAGCGGGCTGACGGCAAGCGTCACACGAACAGAGGTCCTCGGCTGGCATTACGAGGATGCTCCGAGCCCATTGGTCGTTTTGATCAAGCAACCGAAAGCGATCAAATACACCGCGTATTCCAACCCAGGCCGCCCCACCGACGCTGCTGTGGATTCGATCAATTCGATCATCGACACCGTCGCCGCGTCTTTCGGCGCGAACGTGGTCACCGTCGACCTAGACGGCGCGTTCACCAAGCAGCAGGCGCTGTTCATGTACTACGACGGATTGACGTCGGATTGGATTCACCCCGGACCATTGGGACATGAGGTGATCGCGGAGTCGATTCTTGCAAAACTGCGGTGAGTGATTGCCTGATGCACGTCCTCACCCATCGCGGCGTCCAGATCGCAGCCGCCGTGAGATTCCAACGGTTGTGCATGGAACTCGCCGGAAAACCAGCCGACGAGCAAGACGACATGCACATCGAAGCCGGGACACCACACAAGAACGTGAAGGTGCTCAAGTAGATGGACGCCGCAACACTCCGGGCCGCGATGCAGGAAACCTACGTCGCCGACAACGTTCTCGCGGGCTACCTGCCGTACTTCATCGACGCGATGAAAGCCGCGCAGATCAACACCATTCGCCGCGCAGCCGCATGGTGCAGCCAGATCGGACACGAATCAGCCGGCCTCAAGTACATGGCTGAGATTCAAACCTCAGACCCGTCATGGTCGGCAGACCGGACGCGGTATCGCGGACGCGGACCAATCCAACTCACCTGGTCCTCGAACTACCGGAAGTTCGGCCAGTGGTGCAAAGCCAATGGCTACGTGGACGATTCAGAACTGTTCGTCAACCAACCCGAACTCGTCGAGCAACCAAAGTGGGGCTTCCTCGCCGCGTCCTGGTACTGGCTCAATGGCGGTCCGCGCCCTGGCCAGATCAACGGGTTCGCCGACGCTGGCGACATCCTCGCCGTCTCCCGGTGCGTCAACGGGTGGGTTGAAGGCCAGATGCCCAATGGGTGGGCCGATCGGCAAGCCAGATGGAACCGATGCCTCGAGCTCGGTGACGCACTTCTCGATGAAACCCCAACTGACACTGGAGGAACCGTGGGCGTATCAGGCGACCCTGCTTGGCTCGAAGACGTACTTCGGCCCGCACTCGGTGACCGGCTCAAGACACTCGACGGTTGGAAGACCGATGGCGTCGGCGGCACCATGGGCAACATCTGGGGTGTCATCTGGCACCACACCGGTAACGCCGCAGAGACTCCACAGTCGATCAGCCAGGGCCGCCCGGACCTCGCGGGACCGTTGGCTCAGATTCACATCGCGCCCGACGGCATCGTGACAATCGTCGCGGTCGGCCCCTGCAACCACGCTGGAGCCGGTTCATGGCCGGGACTGCCGACCGACGGCGCCAACGCCTACACCATCGGCATCGAATGCGCATGGCCCCGCAACACCGCACTCACCGAGGACACCGCCAACCAGGAACGTTGGCCCGACGCGCAGATCATCTCCATGCGCGACGTCGGCGCCGCACTCACCAAACACCTCGGCGTCCCGGTGTCGCACAACATCTCCCACCGTGAATGGGCGCGCTTCGGACCCGCCGGTCAGCGCCAGTACAAGTGGGACCCCGGCAATCTCGACATGGACTGGTTCCGTGGCGAGATTCAGAAGGACATCGACGGCGCGTTCGACGGACCTGGCACGCCGCCCGTTGTCACACCGCCGGCGGCCAAGCGCTTCCCTGACGACTGGACGGACCGCGAACTGATGGTCGAGGTTCTGCGGCAGTTGCGTGGGCCGACTCTCGAGGGCTGGAACCAGCTCGGTGGCCGATCTTTGGTTGACGCGTTAGGTGCGGTTGGGGAGAAGTTTGGGATTGAAGGCTGCGACGACCGAGGCGTGAAGTGAACGGCCGGCGCTTCGTACTGGAGCGCGCCGAGGACATCAGCGGTGTATCTGGCGTAGGCACGGTGGCCGAAGGAATCGTGTTCTCGGATGGTCGCGTAGCGCTGCGGTGGGTCGTCGGCGAGCATCGCTCGACTGTCACATGGGATTCGATTGAGTCCGTCGAGAAAGTCCACGGCCACAACGGCGCAACGGCGGTCAGGTGGGTTGACCAGTGAGGATCGGCGGTCAGTACGTCGGCCTCGGCGAAGGTGATCGCAGCCCCGAAGTGGTGAAGCTGAAGGCGCTGCTTAAGCGCAAGTTCACCCCGGCGCGCAACACGCTCGATGACAGTGACCTGTTCACCCCAGCGCTGACCGCTGAAGTCCGTCGCGTCCAAGGCATCTACATCAGCGAGGGCAGGCAGGGCGCGCCCCGGTACATCCTCGGCGTGGTCAACGTCGAATTCAAGTACGACGTCGGACTGATCCAACGACCCACCCCGACCCGGCCCATCATCTTCACGGTCGAGGGTCACATGAGCAACATGTTCTTCGGCCCGTGTGCGCAGACCGCCAGCACCCTTGAACAACAGGGTGTATGCCACTGGAAGCCGGTGGGCGACTGGGACACCACCTCACTCCCGTTCAACAACAAGAGTGGGGTGGAAGCGCTCTACCGGCAGCTCAGTTCCAATGTGATTGAAGGCCCACCGGTAGACCCGAACAACCCGGACGGCCCGAAGATCATGTGGCCGTTCCCCGCTGGAACCCCATGGGGTGGCGTCGCTTTCAGCCAAGGCGCGATGATCTTCTGCGAGTTCATGTGGAAGTACGTCCTGCCGCCGTCGGCACCACTGCACTACCGGCTGAAGGACTTCCGCCGCGGTCTGATGTTCGGAAACCCGCGCAGGGCCACGGATGCCATCTGCTCGTGGGCTCAGTCGCCGCCGGATGCTGGCACGCACGGGATCATGGACAAGCGGTTCGATGCCGTCGCCGAGGGGATTGGCGACAGGTGGGCTGAGAACGCCAACAACGAGGACATGTTCGCCGAGGTGGGCGATGATTCCGCCGGCAAGGATCAGACCGCGATAGCCAAGATCGTCACCGAAAACTCTTGGGCCGGTGGACCTCTGTCGCTGTTCTCCCGTGTGCTGGCGATCTTCCAGAACCCGGTCGGTGAGGTGTTCGCAGCGATCAAAGCGACGTTCTACGCGGTGATGTTCCTAGCTTCAAATCCGAACCCGCACTACTCGACATTCGCTACACCGGGTGACGTGGAGTGGATGCGCGCCGTGGCTGCATGAAGTCGCAACCGGTCGCTAGAATGTTCGAGACGGGACCGGCGGTGCTACCAACACCAACCGGCCCCTAACCCGCCCATCTGGTATCAGCAGAAAGGGGGCTAGCAGTGAATGCTACCCATGAAGAATGGCGCCCAGTAGTCGGCTATGAGGGACGCTATGAGGTGTCCGATCAAGGGCGCGTCCGATCTCTTGATCGCGTAACCGTTCGCAGCGATGGCCGCGCAACGCGATACAAGGGCACGATGCTTAAGCCAAGCACGGCCCGGACGCCGGACTATCCCGTCGTCGCGCTCGGCGGTGGCGCATCAGCTCGCGTGCACAACCTGGTCCTGGAGGCCTTTGTCGGCCCGCGGCCGCCTGGAATGGCGGCCTGCCACGGCGACGGAAATCACCACAACAACACCCTGGGCAACCTTCGGTGGGATACCTACTCGTCCAACAATCGTGACTTGGTTCGGCATAACACCCACTGGCAGTCGCGGAAGACGCATTGCAAGCACGGGCACGAGTTCACGCCCGAGAACACCATCAGCCGACCTGAGGGCGGCAGGAAGTGCCATGCGTGCTCGCTCATTAATGCCGAGCGGCAACGCGAACGAATGAAGACGAAAGGTGCCCAATGAAGCTACCCACCATCACCGCCAAGCAACGCATGTACGCCTACGGTGTCATCGCCGCAGGGCTCGGCGTGCTCACGTTCTACAAGCTCATCGACCCGGCCGCCGTGCCCGTGTGGCTCGGGTTCGCGGGCATCGTGCTCGGGATCGCCAGTAACGCAACTGCTGCCGTCAAGCTCAACGGGCAGATCAAGACCGGCACAGTCGAGTGACCGTCACCCCGTTCAACCCCGACTCATGGATGGATGTCGTGGCGCTACTCGGTCTCGGCCTGATAGGTCTCGTCACCGCTGGTCTGCCGCTGTGGCATAAGGCCAAGGAAGCCGCCGACACTGCGAAGACGACCGAGCACAAGGTCACCGAGATTCATGAGCAGACGGTCAACGATCACGGGCAGGAAGCGAACATGCGCGACCAGCTCGACCGGATCGAGCAGAACCAGGCACGCATGGAGCGGCGGCAGGACGAGTTGGCCGACGACATGAAGGGCGTCAAGAAAGACGTCGGCCGTCTGGCTGATTCGGTGATCGATGACCGGGCGATGCACCACAAGGATGTCGAGCGCCTAGACGACGACATCGACGAACTGCGCCGCAAGATGGCCTGACTTGTCGCCCGTCGGCGCTAAGCTGACACCTGCTGACTGACCCGGTCTCGTGACCGGTGTTCTGCCAGCCGTCAAGCCGCCCCTGACCTCGCGTAACGAGGTCAGGGGCGGCCTTTTTGTCGTTTTAGGACGGTTTAGGCAGATTCCCAAAACTTTCAGAGGGCACAGGGCGCGGAACCATAAGTTTTAAAACGTATGGAACCGTTCGCCCGTCGTGAACGTCTGAATAGGTAGATCGACCGCATGACCGTCCGCAAGTGGCTCGGCAAGCGATAACTCAGCCGATCTCCCGGTACACGTCCTCCACCCGCAACCCCGCCGCCAGATTCCCCAGCAGGTTCGCCACCAAGTGTCACCTTGGTTGTGAAGCGGGTGATACCCATGGCGCGGACAGTACAGGCGGGGGACGACACGCGATGACGACGTCATCCTCGCCACACTTTTTGGCCGGTTTTGGCACCCCGAGAGAGGTCGTCAGAAGTCGCGAATCCGCAGGATACGAGCCAAACGGCCAGCACTTTCAGGGGTTCGAGTCCCCTTAGCTCCACAAGTAAAACCCGTTCTGACTTCGGTCAGGGCGGGTTTTCTCGTTTCCGGAGGCGGGCATTGCTGGTGCGGCAGCGCCGAACTCGTAATTCCTCAGTAACACCGGTCCACGAAGCTGTACCGCATGACACGAGATCAAGTAACCGAAGCGATCGTCGCCGCGCGCCTGGCGAAAGGCCTGACGTGGCAACAGTTGGCGGATGCGGTCGAGCGTCCGCTGGTGTGGACGATCGCGGCACTGCTCGGCCAGCACCCGGTGCCGGCCGAACTGGGCGCCAAGGTCGTGGCACTGCTCGGTCTCGACGAGTCCGTCGTTCCCGTGCTGGCCGCCGTTCCGATGCGCGGCGGGTTGCCGACCGCGGTGCCCACCGACCCGACCATCTACCGGCTCTACGAAGCGCTCTCGGTGTACGGTCCAGCGCTCAAGGAGGTCATCCACGAGCAGTTCGGTGACGGCATCATGAGCGCCATCAACTTCAGCCTCGACCTGCAACGCAAGCCCCACCCGGGCGGTGACCGCGTGGTGATCACGTTCGACGGGAAGTTCCTGCCCTATGAGTGGAACGCGGCGACGAACTGATCGCTGCGGACCGCGTCAGCGTCCCGATCGAAGAATCCGCCACCTCTCGATCATCGAACTTACCGCGCGGTAAGATGCGCGCATGACTCAGCGCAGCATGCCGACCGTCGATGGCGTGACCCATGAATACGTGCAGGCCGGCGACGTGAAGATTCACGTCGCCGTGGCCGGGCCGGAGGCGGGGCGCCCGGTCGTCCTGCTGCACGGTTGGCCGGAGAACTGGTTCATGTGGCACAAGGTCATCCCGGCGCTGGCCGATGCCGGCTACCGGGTGCACGCCATGGACCTGCGCGGCGCCGGCTGGAGCGAGGTCACGCCGAAGGGCTACGAGAAGGAGCAGTTCGCCTCCGACGTGCTCGCCGCGGCGACGGCGCTGGGGCTGGACACCTTCGACCTGGTGGGTCATGACTGGGGCGGCTGGACCGCGCAGCTGGTGGCGTTGAAGGCGCCGACGCGCGTCACGCGGCTGGCGATCCTGAACATCCCGCCGGTGTGGCAGGAGCCGGGCCGGGTCGCACGGCATGCCCACAAACTCGCGTACCAACTTGTCGTGGGCGCTCCGGTGGTCGGGCCGCTGTCGCACCTGTCGCCGACGCTGTGGTGGTTCATCCGCCGCAGTGGCATGCCCCAGGAGTCGGTGGACTTCTTCCGCAGCTGCTTCCGTGATCGGGACCGTCGTGTCGCGGGCTCCAAGATCTACCGCGCCATGGTCGGCAAGGAGTTCGCGAAACTGGCGCGTGGTCCCTACGACGATCAGAAGCTCGCGATGCCGGTGCGGGTGCTGTTCGGTCTCGACGATGTGGCGGTGCATCCGTCGCTGCTGGAGGGCTTCAAGGACCACGCCGACGATCTGAACATCACCGAGGTGCCCAACTGCGGTCACTTCATCATCGACGAGCAGCCCGATCTGGTGATCAAGTGGCTCTCGGACGTGCTGGCCGAGTCGCGGCAGAGTTGACGTTGTCGGGCAGTTCTGGCAATCCGACCCAACCGCCGCGGCCGGATGCCCGGTGGCGAACAATGATCTGATGGTGAATCCCGAGCTCGTACCGTTCGGCGACGTGTCCACCGAGCTGGCGGTGATAGAAGCCGCGGAACCCCCTGGCCTTCCGGGCAGCAATCCGACTCTCGCACTGCAGCACATGGAAGCCGCGCTGGTTCGGGCCGACCTCGAATGCCCCGACGTGCTCAGCCCCGAGCAGTTCCGGCGCCTGCGCTACCTCTTGAGCTTCGCGCGGTTGACGGTGTTCGAACCGGGTGCCGCCGGGCCGGGCGGCACCCGCGGCCGTGGCGATGTGACGGTCGGTGACGAGATCGCCGGCTTCCGTGCCCGGGTGATTGACGCGCTCTACCACGCACTGCGCGGGCGAACCACCGCACAGGAACGGCTGGATGCCGCGAAGGCGATCCTCGAGACTTTCGCCGAAGACGTCGACTACGAGCGGTCGGTGCTGCTGGAGCGTCACGGCAATGACTTCTCCGCGGCCGAACTCGACGCCGAACTCGGTTACAAGACCTACGTCGCGGTGCTGGGCGGCGGGGGCGGCGCCGGCTACGTCTACCTCGGCGGCATGCAGCGCATGCTCGCGGCGGGGCTGCCGCCCGCGTACATGTTGACCAACTCGTTCGGCGCCATCGTCGGCAGCGTCATGGCGCGCGTGCTGCCGGTGCCCATCGAGGACTACGTCGCCTGGGCGAAGACCGTCACCTACCGCGGCGTCCTGGCCCCGGCCCGGACCCGTCGTCGCCACGGACTCAACGGACTGTTCTCGTTGCAGTTCAACGAGTTCGCCAAGGAGATGTTCACGCGCGAGGACGGTGAACCGATGCGGATGACCGATCTCTCGATCCCGTACGAGACCGTCGTCGCCGGGGTCCGGAAGCAGTCTTTCGACCGGCTGCCCGGCCAGTTCCATCCGTCGCATTTCACGATGATGGGGGTGCGCGCGCTCGAGCACCTCAAGCTTGGCTACGCGCCCGGCGTCGTCAACCGGCTGTGGCAGGTCGCTGCGTTCATCGATTCGCGCGTCGTCAAGCCGATCGTGCTCGGCGGCGACGATCTGACGGCCGACTTCAATGTCGTTGACGCCGCGAGCTTTTCGTCGGCGATCCCGGGGATTCTGCATCATGAGTCGAGTGATCCGCGGATGTGGGGCCTGCTCGATCAGCTGCTCGTGGAGAAGGATGTCGCCGCATTGGTCGACGGGGGAGCGGCGAGTAACGTCCCGATCGAGCTGGCGTGGAAGCGAATTCAGGACGGTCGGCTCGGCACCCGCAACGCGTGCTACATCGGCTGGGACTGCTTCCACCCGCAATGGAACCCGAGACACCTTTGGCTGCAACCGATCACCCAGGCGCTGCAGTTGCAGATGGTCCGCAACGCGCCGTTCGCCGACCGCGTCATCCGGTTCAGTCCCACGCTGTCTCCCGTCACGTTGGCCGCCGCGCCGGAAGCCATCGATCGCGCGATCGAGTGGGGCAACGCCTCGGTGGAGAGTTCGGTGCCGTTCGTGCAGCGGCTCACCGAACCGGTGTGGTGGCAGGGAAATCAGCGGCCGCAGGTCGATCGGACGCCGATTCGCGTCTCCGCACCGCTGCAGCCGATGACCACGATTCTGGACGGTGCCCGGCGCGCGGCCGAGTACGTACCACGGGTCACTCGGGTACGGCGCCGGGTTGCGGCAGTGGGGGACCGCATCCGTCGATCGCAGTGACGCCGTCACGTGCCGCGCGGATTACCAGAGCAGCCAGCCACACAGATATGACGCAGATCTGTAGCCGCTCCACCAGCCCGGCCCAGGTTGTCGAGGACGTCAGGCACATGGCGACGTCGACACCGCCGAGGAGGGCAGCCGCGGCTGCGGCAGCGAGTCCGGCGGCGCCGAGCCTGCCGTAGCCCGGGTGACGTGTCAGCACTGCCCCGTAGAGGCCGATGGCACAGACGAGTGCGGTGAACCCGATGAGGCTGGAAGCGGTATGGGGTTGGACGACCTGCGTGGTGTGAATCGCCTCTTCCTTTGCGCGGCAGCTCATGTCGATCGATGGCGCGCACGGCATGGGCCACAGGCCATCGGCCATCGACGAGATTCCGGCGACCATCGCGCACAGATGCGCGACCGACGCCTGCGTTGTCGGCGGCCAACGCATCAGCAGATTGGCAACGGCGATCAAGCCGACTCCGGCCACGATGTCGCTCACCCGGAAGAACGAACGCGCCGGTTGGCCTGCGACGGCCAGCTCGCTGATGTACGAGCGCAGGGGGCTGAGCTGGGAGTTGACCAGCCACTCCACCGGGAAGTCGCAGTAAGCCAAGACGCCCACGAGCGCGGTGAGCGCGACGACGAACGACAGCGACGCGCGGCGACCTTGGATCATCTCGGCATTCATGTCTTGGCTGATACCCACTTCTGCCGGTGCCCACCGCAAACGCGAGTCCGCGCCGCCGTCGTGCCGTCACGTCGATGGGTCGACCGTCGCCCAGACGACGTACTCGGCGACGCTGGACCACATCAGGCCGAAGGCGAAGCCGAACGACAACTCCTCGACAGGTACGCCCGCGATGACGGCCCCGGACAGTGCCGGCAGATTCCAGACGCTGTCGATGTAGCCGGGAAATGCGATGTTGAACAGCGCGAAGAAGACGAAGTAGAGGCCGAAGAACAGCAAACCGCACGTCAACATCCGCGCGATCAGATCCGGCCGGCAGGCCGCGCTGACTGCCACGCCCGCGCTCAGCGCCGCGATGGTCGTGATGATCGGGTTGAGGCTCGTCAGGAGGGTGAGCAGGACGAGCACCGGTATCGGGACCGCGATGGCGACGGCGTGGAGGATCTGCCGAGGCCCACGCGGTGCGGCTGCGCTGCGGCGCAGCTGTCGGTTCGTACGCAAGGCGCCGTACACCGCGGTGGCGATTCCCCCGATGGCGAACGAGAACAACACGCTCTCGATATCGAAACCCGTCTTGAGATTCAGGTCGAAAAGCGTTGGTGGGTGCCAGTATTCGGGAACGTAGAGCGGTTCGGTGAGTCCCAGCAGCGCGGTTGCCGCGCTGACCCGCAGCATCAGCATGCGTCGCAGCCGGCTCGAACGCCACCACAGCGCCAGCCAGATGAGGAGGAACGCCAAGCTTCCGGCCAGATATGCAAACCTCATCGTCGCGATTACCTCGGCAGGTGAAAGGGCAACTGTCGTGATACCCGCTGACCGCGCGGCTAATCGCCCGCGGCCGGACGCTGCGGCCGTTTTCCAACGCGTTTCCAACTGGCTGCCACTACGTTCCCGTCATGACCCGATCCACCGGCTTCATCGGCACGACCGTCATCGTCGGGGTGCTCACGCTGCAGTTGGGCGCGTG
This sequence comes from Mycobacterium sp. SMC-13, assembly GCF_045311035.1. Taxonomy (NCBI): domain Bacteria; kingdom Bacillati; phylum Actinomycetota; class Actinomycetes; order Mycobacteriales; family Mycobacteriaceae; genus Mycobacterium; species Mycobacterium sp. SMC-13. The sequence goes on along the minus strand of NZ_JBJIAI010000002.1, from coordinate 93,226 downwards.
TACCTCGACCATCAAACCGGAAGGCGCCGCGCAGTCGGTGACCGATATGGTGACCAGCAAGACCGGATTCCACCCGACCGATGTCAAGTGCCCGTCGGGCATCGACGCCAAGGTCGGCGGCGAATTCGACTGCACCTTCACGGGACCGGAAGGGCCATATAAGGCGCACCTGAAGATCACCAGCGTCGATGGCGAGAAGGTCGGCTTCGACATCAGGACGAACCGGAGCTAGATCCCACGCGAGCGGTGTTCTCCGTGCGGCAGCATCGGCCGGCGTGGTGTCCGCTGGCTCACGGGCGCACCGGTCTGCGCACTCGTGCCGGCTTCGTGTTGACCGTGATCAGGCGCTCAGCATGGTCGAGAATGCACTCGAGACCGAAGTCGAAATTCGCCTCGTCCAGAGTGTGGAGTTGCTGACCGTCCTGAAGCGCCTGCGCGAGCAGTGGTGTGGTAGCGGGATCGGCATGGAGAGTGTCGCGGCGCCCACCTCGCCCCTCGTTGAGCGCCGCCTTGTCCCGAAGTCGTTGCAGCACAACCGATCCGCGCACGTGGACTGATACCGCCGCATAGACATCCAACGCGGCCTCCGGCGTCAGCCCGGCTTCGACCAAGCTGGAGATGGCTTGCTCGACGGCTTGTAGGCCCAAGCGATCGGCGTGTTGGGCATGTGGGGAGCGAATGAGGATCAGGTCGCACATGACTGTGTTGTCCAGGAACAGTTGTCGCATCGTGCGGGCGTGGCTGCGTAGTGCAGACCGCCAGTTTTCGCCAACGGCATAGGGCGTGGAAAGCGCATACCGCTGTACGGCGAGGTTGGTCATGGCGTCCAGCAGGTCGTCTTTCTTGCGGAAGTACCAGTAGATGCTCGTGACACCGACGTCGAGATGCTTTCCCAGCATCGGCATGCTGAGATGGTCGATCGAAACCCGTTCGGCGAGTTCGAATGCACCGCTGACGATGTCGTCGGGATTGATGGAACCGCGTTCGCGCCGCCGGCGCTTATCTGCTGCCGCCACTTTTGTCACTGCGGGCAACCTCCTCTCGGAAATCGGTATCCAATTCTCATTACGGCGCGACGAAGCCGTTGGCCAAGAAATCCCAGAGTTCCTCGGTGGTGATGGGATCCGTGTCTGAGTCGCCGGTGATTCCGGTGGGTTCGGCGACGGACATCACCGTCTGCATGGTTATGACTGCCATCCGTGCCGGGTTGACGTTTGAGCGCAATTCCCCAGCCGCACTGGCATTTTCCATCAATTCGGTAAGCAATGACAGTAGCGGCGCATGGGCAATTTTCACCTCAGCTGGGTGAGTGGCCATGAGAAGTGGAGCGAAGTCGGTGAACAGCGGTCGCCCGGGTGCCGGGCCGGGACGACACAATTCGAGCAGTAGCGCGATGGCGTTCTTGAGCTGCTTCAGTGGGTCGATCTCGGCGTCGATCGCGGACCGGATCTGGTCGGCCAGGCGGGCCAGCGCATCTTCGAACAGCGCCAGCAGTAGTTCATGCTTGCCATCGAACTGCAGGTAGAAGCTGCGCAGCGACTGGCCGGAGCGGTCGACGACCTCCTGGACCGTGAAATCCGTGCTGCCCTTCTCGGCGATGATCGACTGAGCGGCGTCCATGAATCGTTGTACTCGTTGGGCTGCCCGTAGTTTCGCCGTCTTGAGGGAGCGCTCGACCGCGCGTTGTTTCCAGATCGGATCGTCTGTCGGGCCGGTCACCACACGCCCATGTCATCGGCGGAAAACACTCATGAACTGTACCCGAGGGCAGGCTGGTGGCCGCTTGTGCCGAGCACATGCTTAGCATCGTGGCGTCGCCACGCTTCCGTGGTGTGCATCGAGATCGACGCGGCGCGCCGCGACCGAGATTGGACGGTGACGCTATGGCATCGGAACGCAGGATCGCTGGTCCCGAGTCCAAGAACCGCGGCGCCCTGCTCGATGCTGCTGAGGCGCTGATGCTCGAGGAGGGTTACGCCGCGGTGACCTCGCGGCGGCTGGCTGAAAGAGCTGGACTGAAGCCGCAGCTGGTCCACTACTACTTCCGCACCATGGACGATCTGTTCTTGGCTGCTATCCGGCGCAAGACCGAGCTCGGATTGGCCGCGCAGGCGCATATCCTGCTGGCGCCGAACCCGTTGCGGGCGTTGTGGAATTACCTCATCGACAACCGTGAGTCTCGACTGCTCACAGAGTACGTCGCACTCGCCAATCATCGTAAAGCGCTGCAATCTGAGGTCGCGGGCGCGGCGCAGCAGATTCTGGACGCGCAGGTCGAGACCATCAGGTCCGTCCTCGTGCGGCATGGCATCGCCGCCGAGGACCTATCGCCGGCGGTAGCGACGTTCTTGATCGTCGGGACGTCGCAACTGCTGTCCATGCATGCGTCGCTTGGGGTGTCAGGCGGTCGTGACGACATCATCGAGTTCTTCGAGCGACACATCAGCAAGCTCGACGGGATGGCTGAAACGTGATGCCTGTGATGAGCTAAGGGGTATCCAACGCCTTGGCTCCACCGGCAGTGCCGAGCTGTGCTGCCGCATCTCGAATCACCTTGGCACGGTCCGCTTTCCCCGCGGATCGGATGGTGGCCCTGGCCTCGCTGCGTCGTTCGTCGATGACGCGACCGAACTCCCGGGACAGCTGCGGGCGGTCGGCCAGCAGGCGCTGGATTTCGTCGTGTTCGATCTGCAGCAGGGTGACCTCGTCGATGGCGTGGACGTAAGCGAGGTTCGCCTGGTGGGTGAAGGCCGCAACGCCGAGGAGAGCCCCCTTGTCGAGGCTGCGCACGCCGGCGACCGAACCGTCGGCCGTCGGCACGGTCAATCGGACCCGCCCGGACACCACCACCGTGATCGTTTTCGGGACCTCGCCGGGTGCCTGGATGAGCTCGCCGGTGCCGTACCGGATCAGGCGTGCGTACGGCGCGAGAGCCTGCTGGTCGGCTTTGTTCAGCCGGAGTGCGGGTGCCGCCGCCTCCTCGAGCGCCTCGTCGACACGTTTGGGGGTGGAGTAGTCGTCGGCCACACCGTCGAGATGCAGCTTGTCGCGCCGGGCCGCATACCAGGCCCAGCGTAGGAAGGTGGCCTGCACGGCGTCGTCGTCCCCGGGCGATTTCAGCCCGATGGTGGTGCGGTACTTGTGATCGCCGATCGGCACGGCGGTGGGCTCGACGTCGTCGCCGCGGTTCGGCAGGGCGGCCGCGATCCGGGTGAGCATCGCGCACACCTGGTCGGGTGGGTCGGTGGCGGCGAACGTCGTGGTGATGGTGGTGTGCGAGGTGGCCAGCCGGCTCAGGTTGGTGAAGGACGTGCCGGCCAGCACCGAGTTGGGCGTGATCTGTACGCCGGTGCTGGACTCGATGTGGACGGCGCGCCAGTTGACTTCGACGACGCGGCCACGCGCGGCGGCGGTGTCCAGCCAGTCGCCCATCCGGAACGGCTGCTCGAACAGCATGAACAACCCGGACACGATCTGCCCGACGGAGTGCTGCAGCATGAGGCCGAGGACCACGGAGCTGACACCGACCGCGGTGAAGACGCCCTTGACGTTGCTGCCCCAGATGTACCGGGAGATCACCGCCAAGCCCAGGATGATGAGCACCATCCGGGCGACGTCGAGGAAGATGCGGGGGATGCGGCTGCGCCACGAGGTCTCCGGGGCGTTCGCGAACATCGTGTTGCTCAAACCAGACAGCACCAGCAGCAGCACCAGGAACACCAGGACGGTCGCCACGATGCGGATGGGAACGTCGCGGGCGGGGACGACCGCCACCTTGAGCATCAGCAGCAGGACGGCGATCACGGGGAGCACATACGTGCGCAGGAGCCCGACGGGCGCGGCGAGCGGGCTGCGCCGGCGGATCAGGGCGCGCCGCCACTCGGTCAGGACGATCAGGCCGACAGGTAGCCCGATGGCGATCGCTGCGACCCACAGGAACCATGACGAACCGGAGGAGTACACGGCCTACCGCCGCCCCGCCAGCCGCCAGATGGGCTCTTCGACATCGTCGACGATGTGCTGCCCGGCCGGCGTGAATCGGTGGGTGTCGTGCACGGCGTCGTACACCCGCCCGGTGATGTAGATCCCGGGCTCGGCGCCGCCGGCCTGAATCTGATAGGCCAAATCGACTGCGCTGCCCCACATGTCGTACATCATGGTGGCGCCGCCCACCAGGCCGCTGGTGACGGTGCCGGTGTCGATGCCGGCCCGGAAACCGAGCTGCAGATTGTCCTCGTCGTTGAGGCGGGCGACGATGCGCTGCAACTCGATGGCGAAGTTGACGATGCGCTCGACGTTGTCCAGCCGGGGCACGTTCAAACCGCAGCTCGCCGTGTATCCGTTGCGCAGGATGCGCACCGGTTCGACTCCGCTGCGTTCGGCGGCGTCGTCGAACTGGCGCACCAATTCGTTGACCACCGTGAGGAATTGGTCGGCCGGTAGCGCGCTGGAGAGGGCGTCGAGACCGTCGATGTCGGCGAAGAGCACCGCGACGTCCTGATGGTTCTCGCTGATCGTCTCCTCGCCGCTGCGATAGCGCTCGATGACCGATTCGGGCATCAGCGAGCGCAGCAACTGGGCGTTCTCGCGGCGTTCGCGCCGCAGCAGATCGTCCTTGATGCCGAGCAGCCGGCTCATGTCGTTGAATGTCTTGGTCAGATCCCCGAATTCGTCGCGCGTCCGCACCGGGATCATCGCGTCGTAGTCGCCCCGGCTGACCTTCTGGGCGCCGGCCTCGAGCCGTCGGATGGGCCGCACGAACAGCTGCGCGAGTGCCATGGCGGCCAGGCAGTCCAGGATGACGATCGCGGTCACCGCGACGCCCATGGTCCTGGTGAAGACGCGTTCGGGCGCAAAGGCTTCCGCGGTGTCGATCTTCGCGACGATCGACCAGTTGACGTCGGGGCCGACGGTCACGGGTGCATACGACTGCAGCGTTTCCTGACCGAGGTAGTCGGTGGCGATCAGCACCCCCGACTGGCCGCGCTGCGCGGCGCGGGTGGCGGGGCCGCCGACGGGCTGTATCAGCGTGGTACCGCCGAGCCGGACGGCGCGCTCAGCCAACTCGGCGGGTGTCCCGGCCGCGACGACATCGTGTTGATAGGTCTGCCGATTCTCCTCGAAGAGGCGGGAATTCGACCGCATGAGATCGTCGGTGCCGGCGAGGTAGGTCTCGCCGGTCGAGCCCAGACCGTTCGCCTGCCACTTGCCGCTGAACGTCATCAGCGCGTTCAGCCCGGAGATGGGGAACTGCAGCGCCACCACTCCCACGGTGCGGCCGCCCGTCACGACCGGCGCGGCCATCCAGGCGATCGGGTGGTCGGCGGCCGGGTGATAGGTCTGGTAGTCGGTGACGGCGACGTACCCGACGCGGTCGGCGCCCATGGCTTTGGCGTAGGCCTCGTGCAGGTTGCCCTGCTGGTATGGACCCGACAGGACGTTCGTGCCGAGGTCCGCACGCTTCTTGGCCGAGTACACGACGTTGCCGGTGGCGTCGATCAACAGGGCGTCGCCGTAGCCGAACAGCCGCACGATCTCCTGGAAGAACGGGTTGTAGCGGGCCGAGGCGGCGCCCCAGGCGGTGGGGTCGGGCGGTGGCGGTGGGCCGTTGGGCCGTGCCGCGGCGACGGTGTACCGGGCCTGCAGGTACTTGGCCGCGTTGGACGACGGCAACAGCACGTCGAGGTTCAGCTTGGCCCCCGTCGCCCGCTCGACGGGGTTGATCAGTTCCTGGTTGTAGTAGTCGACGATCGCCTGCTGCTCGGCGGGATCGATTGTGGCATTGGCCAATTCGTTGAACCCGGTGCTGAAGGCCTGCACGGCTTCGGCCATCGCCGGCCCGCTGGTATAGATGAGCAGGGCGTTCTTCAGGTTGGTGACCTGGGCGGCGAACTGCCGGGACTGTGTCTCACGGACCTGCGTCAGCCGATCGAAGGCGGCGTTGCGCAACGAGGCCTGGCCGGTCTGGTACCCGATGAAACCCACGATGGCGGCCGAGACGATGCTCGCGCCCAGCAGCATCGTGATGAGCTTCGACTGGATGCTGAATCTGCCGCGCACCCGGCGCAACCGGACCTCGGCCGTTGGCGCGTCGCCCGTGATGGACGGGCTGTCGTCGGCCGCCGTCGCGACCTGTTCGCGATCCTCCGGTGGAGGGTTGACCATCGGGCCTCCTGTCGTCGGCAGCAAGTACATCACGACCGCCGACGGTTCACTGGCCGGTTATGGCAGGTAGAGCCCGAAAAATCGGGGGCGCGACCGGGCCGCCGAAGGAACTGCCGCAGAGTGCGGTCAGCGCACCAGGCGGGCGGCGACCTGGGCGTAGATCTCGCCCAATTTGTGGGGATCGCGGTGCGTCCGCGAGGGGAACCAGCGGCAGACGTCGACGCACAGCGACGAGATGGCCATCACGACGTCGTCGAGGTTGTCGACGTGGAATTCGCCTGTCGCCATGCCGGATTCGATGATGTTGGCGATCACGGCGGTGACCTGGTGCCGCAGCGGGGCGATGGTGCGGTAGTGGGCCGGGGTCAGGCCGTGGAGCTCGTACTGCACGACCCTGGCCTGCTTGCTGTTCTCCGCGTGCCAGGTGGCGAAGGCCGCGACGACCGTGTGGAAGCGTTCCGCGCTCGGCGCGCCGGCATCGTCGGTGGCCCGCAGCGTCGCCAGCAGGCTGCCGTGCCCTTCCAGGGCGATGGCGTAGAGCAGTTCTTCCTTCGACCGGTAATGCGGGTACATGGCCGTCGCGCTCATGTTGAGGCGTTTGGCGATCTGACGGGTCGAGGTGCCGCCGTAGCCGGATTCCGCGAACGCCTCGATGGCCGCCCGCCGGATGCGCTCGGCGGCGGCCGAGTCGGTGGTCCGGTCGGTCTTCATGTGCTGGTGATCGTACACACAGTTGACACAGACCCGGCCGATAGGCGATATTAGCAATCGCTTAGGAAATGAGCGACTGCTAATGTCTGGCTGCATTGGAAGGTAGAACCCAGTGACTGATTTCATGTCTCGGCGCGACCTGGACTTCTTGCTGTACGAGTGGCTTGACGTCGTCGAGCTCACCAAGCACGAGCACTTCGCGGAGCACTCGCGGGACACCTTCGATGCCGTCCTCGATCTGAGCGCCGACATCGCCACCAAGCGCTTCGCGCCGCACAACAAGAAGGCCGACCACAACCCGCCGTTCGTGGACGAGACCGGCAAGGTCGTGCTGATCGACGAGATCAAGCAGGCGCTGGACGACTTCAACGGCGCGGGCCTGATGGCCAGCTCGTTCGACGAGCGTGTCGGCGGCATGCAGTTGCCCAATGTCGTCGCGCAGTCGTCGGCCGCGTTCTTCCGTGCCGCGAACCCCGCCACCTTCTCGTACGCGTTCCTCACCGTCGGCAACGCCAACCTGCTGACCGAGTACGGCACCGAAGAGCAGATCGACACCTGGGTCCGCCCGATGCTCGAGGGCCGCTACTTCGGCACCATGTGCCTCTCCGAGCCCGACGCCGGCTCGTCGCTCGCCGACATCAGCACCAAGGCCACCAAGGCCGCCGACGGCACCTACCGGGTCACCGGCACCAAGATGTGGATCACCGGCGGTGACCACGAGCTGTCCGAGAACATCGTGCACCTGGTCCTGGCCAAGGTCCCGGGCGGCGGCCCCGGCGTGAAGGGCATCTCGCTTTTCATCGTGCCGAAGTACCTCACCGACGGCACCCGCAACGACGTCGCGCTCGTCAGCCTCAACCACAAGATGGGCAATCACGGCACCACCAACGCCCTGCTGAACTTCGGTGACGGTAGCCACCAGCCCACCGACGAGCCCGGCGCCGTCGGCTACCTCGTGGGCGAGGAGCACCGCGGCCTGGCCTACATGTTCCACATGATGAACGAGGCCCGCGTGGCCGTCGGCTCCATGGCCACCGCCATCGGCTACGCCGGTTACCTCACGTCGCTGGAGTACGCCAAGGTGCGCACCCAGGGCCGTCCGGTCGGCGACAAGGATCCGTCGCGCGCGCAGGTCGCGATCATCGAGCACGCCGACGTCAAGCGCATGCTGCTGGCCCAGAAGTCTTACGTGGAAGGTGCTTTGGCGCTCGGCCTGTACTGCGCCCGGCTGGTCGACCAGATCAAGATCTTCACCGGCGCCGAACGCGACGAGGCCGAGCTGATGCTCGAGGTCCTCACCCCGATCGCCAAGAGCTGGCCGTCGCAGTGGTGCCTGGAAGCCAACAACCTCGGCATCCAGATTCACGGCGGCTACGGCTACACCACCGAGTACGACGTCGAGCAGCAGTACCGCGACAACCGCCTCAACGCCATTCACGAAGGCACGCATGGCATTCACGGCATCGACCTGCTCGGCCGCAAGGTCGTCATGCAGGGCGGCGCCGGCCTGAAGCTACTGCAGCGCCGGATCGGGGAGACCGTCCAGACCGCACTGCAGTCGGAGGCGACGGCCGGCTACGCGCGGGAGCTGCAGGCGCAGATCGACCGGCTCGCCGAGGTCACCGCGACGCTGTGGGCCGCAGGCGATCCCGAGACCACCCTGGCCAACTCGACCGCATACCTGGAAGCTGCGGGCCACATCGTGATGGCCTGGATCTGGCTGGAGCAGCTGGTTGCCGCCGGCGGCAACACCGGCAACTTCTACGACGGGAAACGTGCTGCCGCGCAGTACTTCTTCCGTTACGAGCTGCCGAAGGTGACGACCCAGCTGGACCTGCTGGCCAGCCTGGACCGCACCACCGTCGAAGCGCAGGTCGACTGGTTCTGATCCACCGACCCAACCGGAAGTAGACGTCGGACCCGAGGTTTTCCTCGGGTCCGACTCTCGTTTTGGGCTACGGCATGACCGGCGGCGTGCCCCAGAAGTCGTTGAGCGGCACGGCGTAGGCATCGTTGTTGGTCAGCGGCGCCAATTGCAGTGAATCCTCGATGGTGCGCAGCAGGCTGTAGTGGTTGGCGTAGCTGGTGCTGGTGAAGTTACCCGAACGCATCCCGGCGTCGACGGCTGCCGGAGATGGGATCACCACGGTGACAACGCGATTGCCGCCGTTGCCGAAACCGAGCGACAGGTTGTCGCTGTCTTCGTCGAACGTGACGACGATGGCCGACCGCTGTGTCGGGTCGTTCCAGACGGCCGAATTCAGAATGGTCGGGATGGTCTGCTGAGCGAACTGATCAGCCGCCTTGACGTTGTACTGGTGGTTGGTGAGCAGCGCCCCGATGTAGTTGAGGACGCCCTGGACGGAGTCGATGGGACCTTCGCCGTTGTTGGCTTCATTGGCCGCGAACCAGGCGAAGTTGGGCGTCGTGGCCGACGATGAGAGGTCGGTCGCCAGCTGGGTCAATGGATGGAGATGCGCAGTGGCGCGGGCCTGATTGTTGTAGATGTCGCTGTACGCCAGGAACGGCAACTGGTCGGGCGCATAATCGCTTGTCGACACGTAAGGCCCGGCGGCGGACATGCCCTGCGCGTACCCGGCCCAGGTCTTGCCCACCGATTCGATTCGGTCGGCGAGGTTGGTGGCATCGATGCAGTTGGTCGCGCAGTTGTAGCTGAGGCCGAAGTCGGAGCCGCCGAGGATCGGGTAGTAGTTCGGGTCGCTCGGATGCGTCAGCGCGTAGTAGTCGGTCGCGACGCCGTAGGTGTCGATCAGGCTGTTGAGGTACGGCGCGTTGGCGCTGCCGACGATGTCCTTGTAGCCCTTGTTCTCCAGGTAGACCATGAAGATGTGGTCGAGCGCGCCGACCGTCGACTTCGGCGGGGTGGGCGGCGGCGGTGCCGGCAGCGACGCCCCGACGGTGAACGAGAGATCGTCGGCGAACGCGTTGTTGTAGCCGCCGGTCAGCGGGTTCGAGTCCTTGAGCGTGACGACCACCTGCGCGGTGCGGGTGTTGACGGGGATGGTGCCTTCGGTGCTGCGTTCGAGCAATCCGGTCTGGAACCAGCGCTCGAGGGGACCGACCGGTGCCACTTTGCCGACGCCGAGCTGCGTCCCGCCGGCGTCGAAGAACGTGACCTTGATCGACGCGGCCGAAGGATCGATCATGGCGCCGCCCAGGAATCCGCTCAGCTTGAACGGTGTCGTGCCGGCGTCGATGCCCGCCGCGGCGCCACTGAGATCGACCGTCTGGGTCAACGTGGAGGTTGCGACGTTGCCGCCGCCGAAGAACTGGGTGTCGCCCGGGGTGGGTCGATCGCTCGGAAAATTGAAGATGGGCGGAAGCGTCGGCCCCGGTGTCGGCAGACCCAACGGGATCTGGCGCACGGTGCCGTACTTGATGACGGTCGGCGTGCCGGTGACGGTCCAGCCGGGGATGGACACCGTGCTGCCGCCGGACAGTGACGGATCACCGAGCTCTGCGCCGGGGTTGGTCAGGAGGTTCGGGCTGGTCACATTCCAGGCCGAAACCACATGGGGTGGAAGGAGATTCGTCTCGATCTGCCTGCGCACCCACGCGAGTACCGTCCACAACGCCGCTGAATTGGCGGGTACGTTCGACGGCAGGACCGACACGAGCGGTTTCAGTGCGATGCTGAGGAGTTGCTTTGCCGCGGTGACGATCTGGTTGATCGGGTTGGGGACGATCGGAGCCGGCACGGTGGGCGTGACGAGCGCTGCCAGTGGTGCCGCGGTGCGGGCAGTTGATGCGGTGGCCGGCACGGCCGCGGTCGCGACGATCGACGGTGCGGGGGAGCGTTTGACCGTGGCGGCGGGCTGCGGCCGACTGATTTTTGTTGTGGTGCTGGTGGATTCGCTCGAGGTCGAGGTCGGCGCTGCCTTGATGGCGCTGTGCGCGTGCCGATTGGGGTCCGCGTCACGGTGCTTGTCGGCCGCGTCCGCGCTTCTGCCTTCGCCGCCCTTGTTTTTGGGCTGTCGCTTGGGTTTGTGGGCCGACGGCGCCGGCACGTCTGACCTGGACGCCGGCGCGGAGTCCGGTTGTGCCGCTGTCGCCGGGGCGGGCGCGCGCTTGGGCGCCGGTTTGCCTGAGGCTGCCGCGTCCGCGGCATGCGCGGTATCCGGCGTCGTTGATGACGGCTCGGCGTAGGCGATCGCCTGCCCGGTCGTGAGCGATATGCCGACCCCGAAAAACACTGCCAGGGCACCGACCCGGCCGATGTACCGTGAGCAACCCATGGTCGTTCCCTCCGCCCGTGCGCTGTTGGCTGTCAGCGGTAACGGTAGAAAGAATTGACGCCCGAGTTAGCATTTCTGCCCGGGATGCGGCTGGGAGTATCCGTAGAGGTTCCTGGGATTTGAGCGATGACGGCCGTCGCCGGTGCCGAACGTGGGCCGCCACCCCGTCGGAATGACGGAGTGGCGGCCACGTCTTCGGTTAGAGGCGGATGAACGCGCTTCCCTGCGCGTCCCACACGCCCCAGGCGCCGAGGTCAGGGTTCCAGACCACCTGCAGGCCGGTTGCCCAGTCAGGCAGCGGCGGTGCCGGCGGCGTGCCCATCGGCGGCACCACCGGGACCAGGACCCACGACGGCGTCGCGGTGAACGGAATGCGGTCCTGCGGCATCGGGCCGCCGTGTCCAGGAGGCGGCAGGAAGCCGTGTCCCGGCGGGAGCGGATTGCCGGGTGTCCCGGCGTTTACGCCGGGACCGGGGACGGTCGGCGACGGAAATGGCGGTGTCGGCTTCGGGCCGACCGGGTCTGCCTGCGCGAGACCGGCCCCGACGCCGAGGCCTGCCAGGCCAAGCATGCTGGTCGCGACTGCACGCGCTGCGGTCTTCTTCAAGGTCATGGGTTGATCTCCTTGCGTGTGCTCGTGATGAAAGAGGAATCGCTCTTCCGCGCTGTCCCGCGGTCGAACAACTCCACGACCCCCGCAACACCAGATACCCGGGTGCGGCGTGACGAAACCACGCAATGTGGAGAAGCTATGAATGGAATCGGCGCCGATGCGGCGCCAGATGACCCTGATTGGACAGGTCAGGCCACGGTGGGCGCCGCAGCAGCGTGAGGCAGCCGATCGTCGCGGCCACCAGGCCTGTCACCACGCCGATCAACGCAATCCGGTCGGCGTCCACGGCAGGCACCCAGGTCGTTCCGTCGTCACGGATCACGAAGACGCCCAGCGGTTTCGCTGTCGTTCCGCTGCCGGAGTGGCTGACCTTGGCGACGGGAATCACAGTCGAACCGTCGGGTGTGTGGTAGGGCTCGGCGAACACCCGCCCGGCCGCGTCATCGGCGAACTGGTCGAGAAAAGCTTCCGGATTCTGCAACCTGGCCTCCACGTGCATCGAGCGATGGTCGCCAGCGTAGGTCGATTGCCCCGTGATGTGCCAGACTTCGGCCGCTATGCCGGGCCGACTCGGCGGTTCAGCTGCCGGATGTGCCCGCACAACACGGTGGCGAAAGCGCACCACAGGGGGTACAGCGCCAGCGGGGCGGCCCGTCCGCCGATCGCCTCGACAGCCCGCCGCGTCAGATCGGCGCTGCTCACCGTGAGCGCGGCGCTGACCGCCGTCGCGGTGCCGAAACGGCGGCGGTTGAAGAACAGCCAGGACCACGCGGCGTTGAGTGCGAGGTTGAGCGCGAGTCCGTTCCGGTAGGCGCGTCGTTCGGTGTCGCAGCCCGTTGCCCCCAGTTCGTCGATCGCGGCTGCCGACACCACGGCGATATCGGCGTAGAGCGCCGGCCAGACGATCGGAAACACCTGCCGTGGCGGCTGGTAGGCCGGCTTGCGCAGCTGCGCGTACCAGGGCGACCGGACCGCCGGCGCCGTGGCCGCTCCGCCGATCGCCGCGGTGGCGGCGGTCGCAACTCCCGTTATCAGCAAGGTGGTGACACGCATGGAAATCCTTCCCCCGGTACAGAAAATCGAGACGGCCCTGGGCAATTGGCAGTGACTCACTTTCGATGCTGCCATACGCCGCGATGCGGCTATCTTTTCCGTGCAGCGGCGCTGTGGGCGCCGAGCGCTTGATACCGGCGAAGGGCCTCGGCGCGTTCCTCGCCATGGTCGACGACGGCTGCCGGGTAGCTCGACGGACGCGATCCCGATTTGAGGTGCGGATCAGTCACGTCGGCCAACTCGGGAACCCAGCGGCGGATGTAGTCGCCGGTGGGGTCGAACTTCTGCCCTTGCGCTGTCGGATTGAACACGCGGAAGTACGGCGCGGCATCGGTGCCGCTGCCCGCGCACCATTGCCAGCCATGCTGATTGTTGGCGATGTCGCCGTCCACCAACTGCTCCAGGAACCAGCGGGCGCCCCATTGCCACGGCAGGTGCAGGTCTTTGACCAGAAATGATGCGGTGATCATCCGCACCCGGTTGGGCATGAAACCGGTCTGGCTCAATTGCCGCATACCGGCGTCGACGAACGGAAACCCGGTCTGACCGGCCTTCCAGGCTTCGAACAGCCGCTCCGCCTCATCGTCGGTATCGGTTTCGATGGCGTCGAAATCGCGATTCCAGTTGTGCCACGCGCTGTCCGGCCAGTGGTGCAGCACCGCGGCATAGAAATCACGAAAAGCGAGCTGGCGCAAGTACGCAACGTGGCTGCTGTCATTCAGGTCGAGACCGGCGGCCATGGTGCGCGGGTGGATGGTGCCGAACTTCAGGTGCACCGACATCTGACTGGTGCCGTCGATGCCGGGCAGATCGCGATGTTCGGCATAGTTGCCGAGGCCCGCGTCGACGAATCGTCGCCACTGGCGTAGTGCGGCCTCCTCGCCGGCGGCGAAGCCGGACGACGTACCGGTGTCCGGGATGTCCACTGGTTCGGCGACCCCGGCGGCCAGACTGCCCGGATCGATCCACTGTGCCGAGTCCGCACCGGTGCCCGCCGGCTGCCGCCAACCGTGGTCACGCCAGCGCCGGAAGAACGGCGTGAAGACCCGGTACGGGCTGTCGTCGTCTTTGGTGACCCGCCCGGGCGAGACCAGGTAGGGCGAGCCGGTGGGAATCAACGGAATGCCATCGAGAGCGTCCCGGACCCGGTCATCGCGACGACGGCCGAACGGCGAGAAGTCCGCGGAGATGTGCACGGCACTGGCACCGATGTCCTTGGCGATCAGCGGAATTCGCTCCTCAGGGTGCCCGCGGGTGATGAGCAGCCGGCCGTCCAGCTCGGTGCGAAGGTGCCTCAGGCAGTCGCCCAGGAACGCCAGGCGGCGCGCACCCGACGCCGCCTCGAGGCGCGGGTCGAGCACAAAGCATCCGAGGACGTCACGGTCCTGATCTATCGCAGCTGCCAGGGCCGGCAGGTCTTGGAGCCGCAGATCGCGACGGAACCACAGTAAGGACGGCATCGGTCCATCTTCGTATGAACCGGCCGAACCGCGACGCCCGGATTCGGGTGCTCCGCTCAGCTCATCTCGATACGGTACGGGCATGGTGGATTTCGCCCTCCGGTCCTGTGGCCTACGCGGTCATGCAACATTCGCACCGGATGAACCGGAGCTGGCCGCCCGATTGCACGTACAGACGCCGGTCGGTGAGGCATGGCGCTGCCTGCGGTGTGAGACGTTCGTCGTCGGCCCGCCGCGCGGGAAGGGGCCGGCGGAGTCAGCACCCGAAGTTCCGCGCGGCCGTCTGCTGCGCGACCGGGTGCTGATGCGAGTGCTGGCCGTCGAGCGGGTCTTCCGATTCCTGCTACTGGCGGCGATGTCCTATGGCGTTTTCCGGGTACGGGCGGCACGCGTGCATCTGCGGGACATGTTCGAGAAGGACCTGCCCCTGCTGCGCCCGCTGGCCGACCAGATCGGCTGGAACATCGACGGCTCCAAGATCATTCGGCACATCAACGACGCGTTCACCATGTCGGGCACGACGCTGTTGTGGATCGGCATCGGCATCGCGGTATATGCGTTGCTCGAATTGGTGGAGGCCGTTGGGCTGTGGGGGATGTGGCGCTGGGGAGAGTACTTCGCGGTGGTGGCCACCGGCATCTTCCTGCCGCTGGAAATATACGAGCTGACCGAGAAGGTCACGACGCTACGGGTGGCGATGCTGCTGGTGAACATCATCGCGGTGCTGTGGTTGTTGTGGAGCAAGCGGCTTTTCGGCCTCAACGGCGGCGGCGCGGCGTACCGGCGGGAGCACGAGACCGAGAGCTTGATGAGCGTCGAGCGGGCGGGCCTCGCGACGGCCACGCCCTGAGCCGGCCTGACCTATCCTGTGAACTGGGCGCGGAGTTGTTGGCGCAGTAGCTGTTTCGCGATCTTGCCAGTTGTCGTGAGAGGTAGGGCGTCGACGAACACGACGTGCCGGGGGCGCTTGAAGGCCGCGATGCGTTCGCGAACATACGCGGTGAGGGCATCCGCGTCAGGGTGAGCCCCGCCGCTGGGCACGACCACCGCGCAGATGGCCTCGCCCCAATACGGATCGGGGACCCCCACGACCGCAACCTGATCCACGTCGGGGTGTGATGACAGCGCGTCCTCGACTTCCCGCGACGACACGTTCTCGCCGCCGGTGATGATGATGTCCTTCAGCCGGTCGGACACCACGAGACGGCCCTGGTCGTCGAGGTATCCGACGTCGCCGGTGGGTAACCAGCCGTCGTCGTCGGTCGTGGGTGTGTCGGGCCAGTACCGCACCGCTACCTGGTCGCCGCGAACCAGGATTTCGCCGTTCGGCGCGATGCGGATCTGCACGTCGGCGTGGGGGCGGCCGGCGGTGGCGAGCACGGCGGTGTCGCCGGCGGCGCCGGCGCGATGGTCCTCGGGGCCGAGAAACGTGACGTTGCCGCCGGTTTCGGTCATGCCGTAGCCCTGGTGGAAGCCCACGTCGAGGCGGTCGAGGGCACGCCGCAGCAGGTCGGCCGGGATGGCCGACGAGCCATAGGCGATGTCGCGCAACGACGGCAGGTCGGTGCCGGTTTGGTCGAGATGGGCCAGCAGGCTGTGCAGCATGGTCGGGGCCAGTGAACACGAGGTGACCCGGTACCGGTTCACCGCGGTGGCGAAGGCTTCGGGCCGGAACGCCGCGACCGGCAGCACCGTCGATTGCGCGGCGTGGTGCACCAGCATGTTGTACCCGGCGATGTGGCACATGGGAAAGGGCAGCAGATACACGCCGCCGGGACGCACCGACCTGCCGGCGATGCTGCCCCGGACCGCCGTGGTGATCGAACGATGGGTGTGGACAACACCTTTCGGCGTTCCCGTCGACCCGCTGGTGAACAGCAGCCAGACGGGGTCGTCGGTATCCGGCTCATCGGCCTCGGGCCACTGCACCGATTGCGTTGCCGCAGTCCATTGTTCGCTGTCGAAAGGGATCGCGTCCGGCCGGCCCAGAGGCTCCAGATACCGGCCGTCGCCGAGGACCAGGACGGGAGTTGCGGTCGCCAGTTGCGCGACATGCTCGTCGGCGCTGAGCCGCTGATTGATCAGGACGAGGATGCGTCCGGCGCGCGGCACGGCGTAGTAGAGCGTGGCGTAGTGCGGGCTGTTGTCGGCGATCACGGCGACGCGGTCGCCGCGGGTGGTCCGGGATGCGATCCAGCCGGCGACCGCCGCGATGGACCGGTCGAATTGCGCGAACGTCGTGACGGTGCCGTCTTCGGCGATGAGGGCAGGACGATCGGGTACCACGGCCGCGGCGTCGGACACCAGGTGATGGAGCAATTCGCCGTGCCCCACAACGCCTCCCGTGCCTCGGCCTGAACGTCCGCATCACGCTACCAGTCCCGTGGTCGGATACATCTCCGTCCCAAGGGCTTTGGCCGGGCGAGCTCAGTCGGTGTGCGCGGCGAGGATGACCTTCCCGCGGACATGGCCGGCCTCGACGAGGCGGTGCGCGTCGGCGACCTGTGCCAGCGGCACTACCTCGGTCTCCGGCGGCCGGATCGCGCCCTTGGCGCAGAGTGCGGCCAACTCCGCCAGGTGCTGCGGCTGGCGCTGCACCGCGATCATGTTGGAGACGATCCGCACCCCGCGCTCGGCGGCACGCGCCACCCGCTCCTCGTCGGCGCGCGAAATGAGGGTCTCGATCTCGACGTAGCTGCCGCCCGGTGCCACCAGCTCCTCGGCGTGCGGCAGCAGGGTGTCCAGACCGACGGCATCGAGCACCTGATCGACGCCCGACGGGGCCCAGGCCCGCAGCTGCGCCACGACGTCGCCGCCCCGGTAGTCGATGGCCAGGTCGGCGCCGAGTTCGGTGACGTAGTCGAAGTTCCTCGGGCTGCAGGTCACCGCGACCTGCGCACCCAGCGCGCGGGCGATCTGGATCGCGATGCTGCCGACACCGCCGGCACCGCCGTTGATCAGCACGGTCTGGCCGCTCTGCAGCTCGCCGGCGTCGACCATGCCCCCGTAGGCCGTGCTGCCGGCGACCGGCAGACCGGCGGCGTCGGCGTAGCTCCAGCCCTCGGGCAGCGGCGCGAGCAGTTCGGAAGAGGCCAGGCAGTACTCGGCGTAGGTGCCGTCTGCGCCGTTGCGCTGATTGGACATCCCGAAGACCTGGTCACCCACCCGCCAGCGCGTCATGTCGGGCCCGACGGCAGCGATGACGCCGGCCAGATCGAAGCCCAGCACGAACGGGAAGTGGTAGTCGATGTAGGCGGACAGCTTGCCCTCGCGGGTTTTCCAGTCCGCCGGGTTGACACTGGCGCAGGCGATCTCGACCAGCACCTCGTCTGCTCGGGGTACCGGGGTGGGCAGCTCGGCGGCATGCAGGACGTCGGGGCCGCCGAATTCGGTCAGCACCATCGCCTGCATCGTGTTCGGCGGGGCAGCGATGTGGAAGGTCATCATTCGGTCTTAGTCGGCCCGCAGAGTCTGTGGAAGGCAGGTTCCCACTCGGTGACACCCTCGCTTCGGGATTCGATTTTGGCGACCGGCGGCCTGCGGCCCGTGGGGGACAATGGAGGGACCGATGGGAACGGGGGACGGTCCATGCCGTACACGGTGTCGCAGGTGCTGAATTCCGATCCGGAAGCCCTGCTGACCGCATCCCTCGACGCGCGCGCCGCGGCGCAGCGCGTCGACGCTCAGATCGACCGGGCACGAACGCAATTCGCCCACCTTGCCGAGGGCTGGACCGGCGCCGCCGCCGATGCCGCGCAGAAGCAGGGCCGCGAATCACTCGACGAGCAGACCGCATACCGGAACCACCTCGATGCCGTGGCCGGACCGTTGGCGACAGGTGGCGCGCAGCTCACCGAGCTCCGCGCCGGCCTGAAGAAGGCGGTCGACGCCGCCGAGGCACAGTGGGACGTCGCCGACGACGGTGGGGTCACCCCGGGTTTCTGGCTCCGCTGGTACGCGCGGGTGTCGCCGGTCCAGGCGCTGCAGATCGCGGCCAAGCGAATCGAGGTCGAGAACGAGATCAAACTCCTGCTCGCGAAATTCGAGGCGGCCGACCGGGACACCGGCCATCAGATCCGCAAGGTCGGCTGGGAACTGGCATGACCGCGCCGCTGACCGTCGTCGTGGCCGCGCTGCGGGAAACCGCGGCAGCGTTGGCGGAGGTGGCCGGCGGGCTGTGCAACGACGGCGGCGGTCCCGAGCTCTCGGCCGCCGCGGGTCCGGTCGCCGGACTCGACAGCGGCCAGGCGTGCCGCGAGGCGGGGGACGCGTTCCGCCGTCGTGCGCAGGTGCTCGGACAGGGCATGTCCGCTTTCGCGGGGAAGCTCGAATCGGCGGCGCTCCGCTACGAGCACGGCGACCGCGCGGCCGCCGAACGTATTCCGTTCGACGTGCCGGAAGCCAAAGACGCCCGCATCGGCGACGATCCCGGGGAACCGGGATACGACCCCGTCAACAAATACGAGGACGCGCTGCGCGACGCGGGCCTGCTGAGCGGACCGAGTGACGGGTACTACCGCGAGTGGCTGCAGAATGCGGCGAAAAAGGGGGCGCCGCCGCAGGTCATCGTCGACATCGCGCGGCAGCAGCACATCACGCCGGCGAGTTTCGACATCTTCAACGGTATGGAGCGCGTCGTCGACAACAACCGGACGAGCGTCGATCCCGGCGACGACAACACCTACTTCCTGATCCCCGCGGGGACCAGTGCCGCCGACGCCCGTCGGGCCGTGCTGATGACGTACATCCTGAACGCCGGCACCGGATACAAGAAGGGAAACCCGAACACCGATTTCGCCGAGACGCCCTACACCGCGAACGAGGTGCAGCGCATAGTCGACCGGCAGGCAGCGAATTCCTGGAGTTACGAACAGGTTCCGCGACTGGCGGGCAGCGGCGGACGGTTCGCGACGACGCCCAACGGCATGCTGATGGGCCTGGGCGGTGGCTTCATCCAGAACCAGCTGAGCCAGCAGGCCGGATCGACCTACGGTGACGTGTTCCTGATCAACATCGACCACCCGGCCGATGCGCGCGACCAACTCCGGATGATCATCGGGTCGGGGCAGATGTGGTACGACGGACCCGGCGGCGCCCGCCAACGCGACGTGGACATCGATCCCATCCTGCATCACGAGGAGCGGCATTCGGCGCAGTGGGCCGCCTTGGGGCCGGTCGAATTCGTCAAGCAGTACGCGATCAGTCTGGGCGCCGAAAGACTGACCGGCCGCCGGAATCCGTTCGAGACCAACGCCGGTGCTTCCGACGGGGGCTATTCGTGATTCGCCGAATCCTCTGCCTGGGTGCGGCTCTGGTGACGCTGATCGCCTTGGTCGGCTGTGATCCGCTGGGTAAGCCTTCGCTGCCGGTTCACTTCGGCGTCCGGGTGACGGACGGACACCTGCGGCTGTGGACCGGCTCGCCGTGCCGCGGCACGACGGCGGTCGACGTCACCTTCAACATGGATGGCCGCGACAAGGCGGAGTTGAAGCTCGAGGCGACCCCACTGCCGGAAGCTGTTGGCGCACAGAAGGCCCCGCCGAATCCCGGTTCCGAAGTCGAGTACGTCACGGTCGGCGGACCCTATCCGGGGTTCGACGTGGTGACGCCGCTGCCCGCCGGATTCGATTGGCGCACCGCGGACACCGTGTACGTCTTCCCGCAGTCGCCGGGCGCATTCGGGTCCGTCAGCAAGCTGGGCCGGGCGATCGAGGAATCGAACCGGCATCCGCCCGATACCTACTGGTTCGAGGGAATCGGTTGGCTCAACCCGCAGGATCTCGCCGCGCAGGACGGCACGAAGTTCCTGGCGCTGTGTTCACGTGATCCTGCTCGAGGCTCGCAGCTACCAAGGGTTTTCGGAGTTCGCGTCACCGACGGGACATTGCGGGTCTGGCCCGGCCGGTACTGCGGTCCGGTGGACGACGTGATTCTGACGTTCCAGCCCGGTCAGGCGGATTTGGTGCTGGCCGCCGACCCCCGCAGTGCGTCTCCGTTCGATTCCTTGACCGCCACCGGACCGTATCCGGGCTTCGCCGTGGTGCGGCCGCTGCCCGGCGGATTCGACTGGCGGACCCAGAAAACGGTGGTATTGCGGGTCTACCGCACAGCAGGGGAGCCGTGGACCACGACCACCGACCTCGGTCCGGCCGTGAACGAGTCGGGCCGACATGCTCCAGATACCTACTGGTTTCAGGGATTCGGCTGGTTGGGTCCCGCTGATGTCGCCGGCAAGGACGGTAAGGAGCTGTTGACCGCGTGTGCGCCCGAGCCTCAGCGTCGGTGACACCGTTGACGTCGTGTGCTGCACGTCTTCGACTTGGACGCGCTGAGCGGCTAGTGTCCGCGCCATGGCCCCGTTGACCGCCGATGTCGCCCGACTGCTCGAGGAGCGGTCGGGCCGCGTGGTCGTCGGTCTGACGGGGCCGCCGGGTGTCGGCAAGTCGACGGCAGCCGAGCGCCTGGTCGACGAATTCAATTCCACTCAGCGCGATTTCGCGGCCCTGGTGCCGATGGATGGGTTTCATCTCTCCAACCGGCAGCTGGTGCGGCTGGGGCGGAAAGGCCGTAAGGGCGCCCCGGACACCTTCGATGCCGCCGGCTTCCTGGTGTCGCTGGCTCGGGTGCGGGAGGCCTACCAGTCCGCGGATGTCTATGTGCCACAGTTCGATCGGGCACTCGAGGAGTCTGTCGCGGCCGGTCTGGTCGTGCCGGCGGCGGCCCGGCTTGTGGTCACGGAGGGCAATTACCTGGCCCTGCCGTCCCACGGTTTCTCCGGTGCGCGGCAGCTGATCGACCGGCTCTACTATCTGGGGTGCGCTGACGATGTGCGGCGGAAGCGACTGCTTGCGCGCCACATCGCCGGCGGGCGGAGCCTGATCGCCGCCGAGCATTGGGTGCGTGCGGTCGACGAGCCGAATGCGCGGTTGATCGCCGAGACCGAGGGCTTCTGTGACGTGACGTGGGATGTCGACGAAGGTGCGGCCAGCTGGCCGACCTAGCGGCCGCGTCGTACATTCGGTCCAATTGCCTTGCTAGGCATGCCCATTGCCGCTGTCGAGAAACTTTGGTCACTTTGTTTTCGCTGGTCACGGTAGGCAACTAGCGTCACATCGCCACGGTTTCTTGTCGGTACTTCGAACTAGTGTTCGAGTATGAGATTGACCGATCCGGCCGCTGTCGAGGAGGCGTACGCCGCCTACGAGGCTGCGCAGGCTCGGCTCGCTGCCGTGGATTACACCGGGCTCAGTGTGCCTGAACTGCTGGCGTTACAGTCGCGCCGGGAAACCCTGAAATGTGCGGCCGAGGCGGTCGATCACCAGATCCTGGTTGCCGCGCAGTCTCAGGTGACGGCCCGGGAGTTGGGGGCGAAGAATTGGGCCGAGGTGCTGCGTATCCGGTTGCGCGTGGATACCACCGAAGCCAACCGCCGGGTCCGCGATGCCCAGCATTTGGCGCGGCGCACCGGGCTGACCGGCGAGCTGTTGGCGCCGTTGTTCGAGTTCGTCGCCGCAGCCCAGGCCGAAGGGGCGATCAACGCCGAGCACGTCAAAGTGATCACCGGGTTCATCAACAAACTCCCCGGCTGGATCGACCTCGGCACCCGCGGGCAGTTCGAACAGTCGCTGGTTGCCGGGGCGCGGCACCAAACCCCGAGGAACTGCGCGCCGCCGCCGAGGCGCTGCTCTACCTACTCGATCAGGACGGACCGCTGCCTGATGATGCCGAACGCGCCCGCAAGCGCGGCCTGACCGTGTCCAAACAACGGCCTGACGGGATGTCGGATCTGCAGGGCACCTTGACCCCGGAAGCGCGGGCCTACCTCGACGCCCTGTTGGACAAATACGCCGCCCCGGGCATGTGCAACCCCGCCGATCCGCAGCCCTGCCTGTCGGGTACTCCGTCGGCCGAGCAGATCGCCGCCGACACCCGCACCCCGGCCCAGCGCCGCCATGACGCCTGCACCGCGGTGTTCCGGATGCTGCTGGCCTCCGGGACGCTGGGGGAGCACAACGGCGTGCCGGTTGGTGTCGTGGCCACCTGCACCGTGACCGATTTGGAGCAGCGCACCGGGGTCGCGCTCACCCACACCGGCAGCACGCTGCCCATCAAGGATCTGCTGCAGATGGCCGCCACCAACGGAGCCGACCACTACCTCGCTGTGTTCGACCGGCACAGTGAACAGCTGCTGTATATGGGTCG
Source organism: Mycobacterium sp. SMC-13 (assembly GCF_045311035.1). Taxonomy (NCBI): domain Bacteria; kingdom Bacillati; phylum Actinomycetota; class Actinomycetes; order Mycobacteriales; family Mycobacteriaceae; genus Mycobacterium; species Mycobacterium sp. SMC-13. The sequence goes on along the minus strand of NZ_JBJIAI010000002.1, from coordinate 70,766 downwards.
AGCGCGGCGCACGGCCACCGTCGCTCAACGTTTCGCGCTGTTCGCCCGGGACCGCGGCTGCACCAAACCCAACTGCACCGCCCCCGCCTCACGCTGCCAAGCCCACCATGTCGACACCGACTGGCGCGACGGCGGCCTCACCAACATCACCACCCTTGCCCTCGCGTGCGGCTGCGACAATCGCCTCGCCGACACCGGCGGCTGGCACACCACCATGGGGCCCAGCGGCCGCGCCCACTGGACCCCACCACCACTACTGGACGTCGGCCAACCACGCACCAACCACTACTGGCACCCCACGCTCTACCCGCCCGAGGGCGGAGACGACGAGGGTGGCGACGGTGAAAGTGACAGTCCACCAAAGTAATAGAGCAATCGTGCATCCGCGTGACCGCGTGACCGCGGCCGACCGGCGGCGCGAGCTCAGCCGCGGGTCAGTTCGGCGTAGCGGGTCACGTGGTGGTCGGTGGAGCCGTATTCGTATTGCACGGCGGTCAGCCTCTTGAAGTAGTGGCCGATGGCGAGCTCTTCGGTCATGCCCATGCCGCCGTGCAGCTGGACGGCGTTCTGGCCGATGAAGCGCGCGGCGCGGCCGACGGTGGCCTTGGCCGCGGAAACCGCGCGTGCTCGGGTCTGCGCGTCAGCGCCCAGGTTCAGCACGGCCAGGTAGACCGCCGACACGGACTGTTCGAGCTCCATGTGCATGTCCACCATGCGATGCTGCAGTGCCTGGAAGCTGCCGATCGGCTGGCCGAACTGCTGGCGCTGCTTGGCGTATTCGACGGTGTCGGCCAACACCTTTCGCATGTTGCCGACGGCTTCGGCGCACACGGCGGCGGCGCCCTCGTCGCGCGCCTGGGCGATGGACGGCCAGGCGTCGCCTTCGGTGCCGAGGAGTGCGTCGCCCGGCAGTCGTAGTTCGCGCAGTTCCAGGTCGGCCGCGCGCCGGTCGTCGACGGTGCGGTAGCTGTGCATCGTCAGCCCGGCGCGGGGCTCGGACACGTCGACCAGGAACAGCGAGATGCCGCCGGCGGTCTGCGCGGTGACGAGCAGATGCGTGGCCAACGGCGCGTTGACCACCACGATCTTGTCGCCGCTCAGTACCCAGGCGTCGCCGTCGCGGGTGGCGGTGGTCTGGACGTCCTGCCAGCGGTCGCCACTGTGCGCCTCGGCTGCAGCGAGTGCGACAACCGCTGTGCCGGAGGCGATTTCCTCCAACACCGGGCCTGCCACCGGGCTACCGGATCGCAGCAGCAGGCCGCCGGCGACCACCGCGGTGTCCACGTACGGTTCGATGACCAGGGCGTGACCCAGCGCTTCGGCGATCAACATGACCTCGACGGGCCCGCCGCCGATGCCGCCGACGTCCTCGGGCAGCGCGGCGCCGAGGATGCCGAGTTCCTCGGCGAACGACCGCCAGATGTCGGGCTGCCAGCCCGGCCCGGATTTCGCTGCCGCACGGCTGGATTCGAGGTCGTACCGGCCGGCCAGGAACTTGGACAGGCCGTCCCGGAGAAGTTCCTGTTCCGCGGAGAAGGTGAAGTCCATTTACAGCCCCAATTCTGCTTTGGCGAGGATGTTGCGCTGAATTTCGTTGCTGCCGGCGTAGATCGACCCGGCGCGGTCGTTGAAGTAGCGCAGTGGCGCCACGGCCTGCCATGCCTCACCACTGACGTAACCGTCTGCGGGAGGGGTGAATTCGGCCACCGGACCACCGGGACGGGTGGCATGCGGCTGGTACGCCCGACCTCTGGGCCCGGCGGCCTCCATGGCCAGTTCGGTCAGGGTCTGGCTCAACTCCGTGGAGAGGACCTTGAGCATCGACGACGCTGCGCCCGGATGGCCGCCGCCGGCCAGCGCGGCCAGCACGCGGTATTCGAGTATCTCGAGCACTTCGGTACGAATCCGTGCATCGGCGAGCTTGCGCGAGAACGCGGCATCGTCGAGCAGCCGGCCGCCGTCGGGGCCCGCCGCCTTCGCCGCCGCCGCGGCGATGTCGGCGGCCAGCACCTGCAGGCCCGGGGCGGCGGCGCCGCCGCCGCGCTCGAACTCGAGCAGGTACTTCGCGACGGTCCAGCCGTCGTCGATCTGTCCGATGACATTGCTCTTGGGCACCCGGACCGCGTCGAAGAACACCTGGTTCTGGACCTCTTCGCCGGACGTCATCACCAGCGGCCGGATCTCGATGCCCGGTGTGCTCATGTCCATGAGCACGAAGGTGATGCCGTGTTGCTTCTTGGCGCTGCGGGTGGTGCGCACGAGCGCGAACATCCAGTTGGCCTCGGTGGCGTGGGTGGTCCAGATCTTGCTGCCGGTGCACACCAGGTCGTCGCCGTCGGAAACGGCGGCCATGGTCAGGGCGGCCAGGTCGGATCCGGCTTCGGGCTCGGAGTAGCCCTGGCAGAAGAAGACCTCGCCGGTCAGGATGCGGGGCAGAAAGTAGTCCTTCTGTTCCGGGGTGCCGAAGCGGATGATCGCGTGCGCCACCATGCGGATACCCATGGGGGACAGGGACGGCGCCCCGGCCAGGGTCGACTCCCGGCTGAAGATGTAGTGCTGCGTCAAGCTCCAATCGCAGCCGCCGTATTCGACGGGCCAGGCCGGTGCTGCCCAACCGCGCTCGTGGAGGATGCGCTGCCAGGCGAGACTCGCGTCGTGATCGCTGTACACGCTCGTCATCAGCCGCCCGGCTTCTCGGATGTCCGGTGTCAGATTTTCCTGCAGAAACGTGCGTACTTCATCGCGGAATGCCAGATCGCTGGCCGACCATTTGAGGTCCATGCAGACTCCTCTGTCGCTTGGGCTGATGGCAGCCTAGCAACAAAGAAGTGAACTTAGTTAGCGATGTGGACTCAGGGTGTGGCGGTGTGCTCCGTGATGTCGGTCTGTCGCGCGGATGCGGCCACCATGAAGTCGAGATGACGGTCGAGCGATTCCGCCGTCACGATCGCGGGCATCAGAACGCGCCACTGCTTGGTGAACCGGTCGCGGAGGTCGTCACCGTCGGAGGCGGCGCTGGACATCAACTCCGCGCCGAGGATCCACGCCACCAGCGTGTTGGCAACATCGGCTGGGTCCGCGCCGGGGCGCAGGTCGCCGTCCGTTTCGGCGCGTTTGATGTCCGAGGTGAACTGGTCGACGAAGTTGACGTAGCTGTGTCGCGCGGTCGGGTTGAACCCCGCGAACGTCCGCAGCAGTTTGGTTCCGGCCTGGGCCGTGCGGTTGGTCGCCAGCAGATCGCTGGTGGTGAAGGTGCCGACGATCAGTGACTTCATCGCGCTGTGCTCCGAATCCCGTGCGGACTGGAACACGTTGTGCAGCAGAACCATTGCCTCTTCGATGATGACAGTGGCCAGTGCCTCTTTGGAATCGAAGTGGTAGTACAGCGCACCCTTGGTCAGCTCGGCGCGTTCGATGATGTCAGCCAATCCAGCGGCGGGATAACCGATCTCGTTGATCAAATCGACAGCAGAGTCAATGATCTTGCGTCGGGTCACTTCGGATCGCGGCTGGCGCCCCATTCGTCGATCACCTTCCGTCAGCGCGCGTTCTGTGGCTAGCCCCCCGAATCATCCTAAGGGTGCCATAACGTAGGCCGTTGTTGGTGTCGTTCATTCCGAGAGTATGTAAAGTAGCCGAACGGCGAAATCGATCCCTGGCTGTCGGATTGTTGCAATTCGCTGCCGCTTAACTCAGGGATTTCAGGTTGGATTGGGACGCAGAAGTTGACGTGCTGTGTGTCGGCGCCGGTATCGGTGGCCTGGCGACAGCCATTGCCGCGGTCGACGCCGCCGCAGATGTGATGGTTGCCGGAGTGCTCCACGCCGATGACGGGCGTTGGCTGCGCGGCAACGATGTGCACTGCGTCACTCTGGGCGCCGCGCTCGACGCGCGGATCGACGAGTTCGGCGTACCGCGAGGGTTTCCCGACGACGAGCCCGAGCCGGAAGCCGATGGGCCCGGCGAGGCCGAACCGGCCGAGCCGGACACCGACGAGCAACTCGATGCCACCGCCGTCTATTTCGCCGCGGTCACCGCCGAAGTCGATGTCGACGCGAGCGCACCGCCGCCGCACGGCAGGTCGGTGCCCGCCCGTGCCGTACGCGAGCTGACGGAGTCCGAAACGCACACTCGCACCATCGAGACGTTCGTCGGCGCGGAACTGCTCGACTGGGCGCGGGTCTGCCTGGATTCGGCCACCGGCGCGCTCTACAGCACGGTTCGCGGCTGGTCCTCGGAAACCCTGCGCGATTCGGCGGGCAAGACGCTTCGAGTGGCTTCCCTCGGCGGCATCGAATGGCGCGCGGGCGACGGGCCGGACGAACTGTTCGACTGGCTGGCCGCGGCTGCTGCCGAACGCGACATCGCGGTGAGTGCGGCGAGCACGCTGCAGACGCTGCTCTTCGAAGACCGCCGAATCGTGGGAGCGGAACTGAACACGCCCGACGGACCGTACTTCGTCCGTGCGCGCCACGGCGTCGTGATCTCTCCCGACTTCACCGGCGGGGGCATACCCGCGGAGACCGATGCCCTGCCGGCCGGCGCCCTCGAGGTCTGTATCGTGGCGCGGCCCGCCAGCAGATTCGCCCGCGTGGAACTGGTTGCGCGCTAGCGCTGTTCGCGTCACATCTCGCTGGTGAACCGGACCGGCACTCGTCCCTTGCGGTACAGCGTCGCCATCTGGTCGCTCGGCAGTGGCCGCGACAGCAGGAACCCCTGCGCCCGGTGGCAGCCATGGCGCAGCAACGTGGTTGCGGCAGCTTTGGTTTCGACGCCCTCGGCGACGATCTGGAGGCCGAAGGAGTCGGCCAGCGCGATGATCGCCCGCACGATCGCCAGATCACCCGGGTTGGAGCCGAGGTCGGTCACGAAGCTGCGATCGATCTTGAGGATATCGACCGGCAGCGACTTGAGGTGGGACAGCACGCTGTACCCGGTACCGAAGTCGTCGATCGCCAACCGAACCCCGGTTCTGCGGAGGTCGGCCAAAGTGGCGCGGGAGGATTCGCTGTCCTGCACGACGACGTTCTCGGTGATCTCCAGGCACACCGAGCCGCGGTCGAGCCCGAACTCGTCGAGGATGTCGGCCACCGACTCGGCGAAGCCGTCGGTGACCAGCTGGACCGGAGACACGTTGACGCGCAACTCGAAATCGTCGCGATCATCGGAATCGTCGCCGGATTTCGAGGCTCGGAAGTCCTCGCGCCACCGGGCGAACTCGCGACATGCCGTCCGCAGTACCCACCGGCCCAATTCGCCTGCCAGGTTGATCGATTCGGCGATACCGATGAATGCCGCCGGCGGCAGCAGCCCGCGGGTGGGGTGGTCCCAGCGCACGAGGGCTTCGGTGGCGAGCAGCTTGCCGGTGCGCATGTCGATTTCCGGTAGGTAGTTGAGCAGCAGCGCGCCGTTCTCGATGACGTCCTGCAGATGCAGCTCGATATCGTTGCGGTAGGCCGTTTCCAGCGACATCGCGGTGGTGAACACCGCAACGCGGTCCCCGCCGGCGGACTTCGCGCTCAAGACGGCCTGGTCGGCCCGGCGCAACAGGTCGGACGAGGTGTCGGAGCCCGGAATGCCCGAAGCGACGCCGACACTCACTGCTCGCGTGAGCCGTTCACCGTCGATCCAGACGCGGCGCCGCAAGGAGTCCTGCAGCTGGTAGGCGAGTGCTTCGGCCTTGTCCGCGGATATCGGGTCTGCCGGGACGACGACGAACTCGTCACCGCCGAGCCGGGCGATCACGGTCTTGGCGTCGACCCCCTCGGTGAGGCGCTGGGCGAAGACGCGGATGAACGAATCACCCGCACTGTGCCCCAGGTAGTCGTTGATGGCCTTGAGCCGGTCGAGGTCGAAGAAGAGCGCGGTCACCGGGCCGGGTTGCCCCGGCTGCAACCGGGCATCGAGGTGGGCGATGAGAGCGCGCCGGTTGTTCAGGCCGGTCAGGTCGTCGTGTTCGGCCAGATAACGGAGCTGCTCCTCGGCGAGTACCCGGGATTGGGCCTGGGTCAACAGCGAGGCGATGGCCTGCAGCGCGTTGATCTCCTCGGTGACCCATTCGCGGTTGCCGTACTTGACGAAGCCCAGTGCGCCGGTGGTGCGGTCGCCGGACACCAAAGGCGTTGCCGCGAGTGATATCTGGGGGACGTTGCGGTCCGCCGCGATGCGACGCTGGTAGTCGTCCGAGTCCGGGTCGGGGCGCACGATGAGCGGTGTCTTGCGATGCTCGGTTTCGGCGAAGACCGGGTCGGCGTCGGCGAAGTACACCACGCGCAGGGGATCGGGGTCCGGAATCTCCGGCCGCAGTGGCCATTCCGCGACGAGTATCGAGGCACCGATCTCATGATCATTGCGGCGCAGGAAGCTGACGTCGACCCCGAAATGGTCGACGAGGATCTCCAGAACGTCCGTGTACACCTTGATGGAGTTGCTGGAGTCCGCCGCCATCAGCCGCGTCGCAACCTCTGTGACCACACGATCCAGTGAAGGGGGAGACTCGTCGATGGACATGAGACGATCAGCTTAACCTGCACTGACCTCAAGGCGGTGCTCCTGCGGTTCGGTACCGAAGCCGGTGGCGCGTCCGATATTCGGTGCACCAGGACCACCGTCTCGTCGGGGACTTTGCTGGTCGACGCGGGGAAGGTGTCCTGTAGTCGGCGGAGTTCGTCGGCGTACTTGCGAAAGAGTTCGCCGGGTGCGATCCGGCGGATGGCTGCCAAAACGGTTGCCGCTCCGACGGTTACGTTGCCGCCACGGCGAGCGAATGGGCGCTCAGGTGGCCCGGGTCGCGTCCGACGGTGCCGATGCGACGGCGGCCGTCAACCGGCGACCAGCCTGGTTGATATCGCGTCGATCTCGTGCAGCGCCTTCGTAATCTGCTCCGGCTGAGAGTGATTGACCATGGTCCTGCGGTCCCACCACATCATCTTGGTGCGGTAGCGCTCGTCGGGGTATGGCGTGGCCGGAATGGGCGCCACCACGCCGCCACCGGATTTCCACAATTCCAGGACGTGCTGGGCTGCCGTGGCCATCACGAACTGCACGCCCATGACGCTGGTGGCGTGGTACGCGGTGCGGGCCAGGAGGTTGGTGATGGCGTGCTGGCCGGCGCGACTGTCGGACACCCACGCGGTTTTCATCTCCATGACGCCGAACGGCACCCGGTCGTTGATCATCTTGCGCACCATGGCCAGCCCGGGCCGGCCGGCCCACTCGACCACGGCATGAGAGTCATCGGCACAGCTGAGCGGGGCTTTGGCACGCAGGCCGCCGACCATGTTGCCCCCGCGGTCCAGGACCGTCCAGAACAGTGCGGTGTCCGCGCCGCCGCGGATCGCGGCAGCGTCGACGACCGCTTCGACGCCGTGCCGGCGATAGCTCTGCTCCGCCGCATCCACGTAGCGGTTCCAGAGTTCTGGGTCGGTGTCGGGTTGCGACAGCACCACGCTGCAATCGGTATCGGCGTCGGACCAGGCGATGTTTTCGGGAAATCGAATATCGGCATTGGATTCGTATTCGACATACTCCACCGACATCGTTGCCCCATTCGTGTTCAGCAGTCACTGCAACGTCAGTTGGCAGTCGGTTGCGGTAAACGCATCTCGCGCGGACTGCATTCCCTAATTCAGTATCGGGGTTGTTGGGGTCCTGCAGCCAGCTAGTGGTGAAACGTTGTCTGTCGACCTTCGGCGTACCGAAGAATTGACCGAAACGAGTGTGCTGGCGTGAAGGACGTCGGCAATCCCGGATATCGCTATTTCTGCAGGTTAGCCTAGACGATGCTCGAAGGTGGCGAACTTTGAGTGGCTAAGTAGGTGACATTGGCCCGAAATCTGCGCATTGTGCTGCCCTGACGGACGCGTTAGAAGTATTACCGGTGCGGGCCGGGAAGCGGCCGCGCCCGAGAGGAGTAAGCGTGAAGGTCTTCGACAATCTGTCCGAGTTCGTCGCAGCAGCAGGTAGCCAGCTTGGGCCGACGGAGTGGCTCGAAATCACCCAGGATCGGGTGAATCTCTTCGCCGAGGCCACCGACGATCACCAGTGGATTCACGTCGATCCGGAGCGCGCCGCCGGGGGCCCGTTCGGCGGCACAATTGCTCACGGTTTGCTGACACTTTCACTGCTACCGCATTTCATGCATCAGCTCTATCGCGTGGACAACGTCGCATTGGCCGTCAATTACGGTTATAACAAGGTGCGATTCATCACACCGGTCAAGGTCGGAGCAAACGTTCGCGCGGGTGCGGTCATTTCGAAAGTCGACGAGCTGGACGGGGCCGTTCAGGCGACCATGACAGTGACCGTCGAAATCGAGGGATCGGATAAGCCGGCGGCCGTCGCCGAGTCGATCGTGCGAATCATCGGATGATTGCTGGAGGCAACCCGGTGAAAGCGTGAGCCGCGCGGCCGCGCGGTTGCGTCAGCGACCCGCGGCCGCGCGCTGTGCCGCCTTCACCAGGCCGCCGCCGATGATCAGACGCTGAATCTCGCTAGTGCCCTCGTACAGCCGCAGCAGCCGCACGTCGCGATAGATCCGTTCGACGGGCACGTCGCGCATGTACCCGCTACCGCCGTGCACCTGCACCGCCAGGTCGGCAACCTTGCCGACCATCTCGGTGCAGAAAAGCTTCGCGGCAGACGGCGCGATGCGTCGGTCCGCGCCGCTGACCCACAATTGCGCGGCGTCCCGAACCAGTGCCCGCCCGGCCATGACGCCGGTCTGCATGTCGGCGAGCATCGCCTGCACCAATTGGAATTCGCCGATGGCGGTGCCGCCCTGGGTGGCGGTCGCGGCGTAGGCGACCGACTCGTCGAGGGCACGTTGTGCCGCACCCACCGATACGGCGGCGATGTGCACCCGTCCCCGCGCCAATGACGTCAGCGCGGCGCGGTAGCCGATGTCCTCGTTGCCGCCGATCAGGGCATCCGGACCGACGCGCACGTCGTCGAAGGTGACGTCGGAGGTCCAGGCCCCTTCCTGGCCCATCTTCGCGTCCTTCGGCCCGACCACGACGCCGGGAGCGTCGGCAGGGACCAGGAACACCGCGATGCCGGGCCCGTCGGCGTCGGCCGGCCGGGTCCGGGCGAACACCACGAACAGATTCGCGGTGGGCGCATTGGTGATGAATCGCTTGTGGCCGGTGATGATCCAGTCGTCCCCGTCGGCCACCGCCTTGGTGCGCAGGCCCGCGGGGTTGGAACCGGCGCCGGATTCGGTCAGCGCGAACGACGCCACGCAGTCGCCGCTCGCAATCGGCGCCAGCCAGCGCTGCTTCTGGGTGTCGGTGCCGAACCCCACCAGCACCTGCCCGGCGATGCCGTTGTTGGTGCCGAACATCGAGCGCACGGCCAGCGTGGTGTAGCCCAACTCCATCGCCATCTCGACGTCCTGGACCAGATCGAGCCCCAGGCCGCCCCACTCCTGGGGGATGGCATAGCCGAACAGGCCCATGTTCTTGGCCTGATCCCGGATGTCGTCGGGCACCCGGTTCTCGGTCATGATCTCCAGCTCGCGCGGCACCACCGCGGTACGGACGAACTGGCGGGTGGCGTCGAGAATGTCGCGGAAATCCTGATCGCTGACTTCTGCGGCGGGGGAACCGGTGGGTTCGGCCATGTCGGGGGTCTCCTTGCGCAACACGAGGGTGCTTCTGGTTTGATGCAAGAAATATCATATTTTATGTATGAACCCGGTCGCGGGGTCTGACACCCCGACCGGTCCAGTCGATCAGGAGGAGTGCACGACCATGCCGCTGCTGGACGGACGTATCGCGGTGATCACCGGCGGTGCCCAGGGAATCGGATACGCGATCGCGGAACGATTCATCGCCGAGGGTGCCCGGGTGGTGATCGGCGATCTGAATCTCGAGGCGACCGAGGCGGCCGTCGCCAAGCTCGGTGGCGCCGACGTGGCCAAGGCGGTCCGGTGCGACGTGACGTCCGCCGCCGACGTCCAGGCGCTGATCGACGCCGCGGTCGCGTGGGGTGGTCTCGACATCATGGTGAACAACGCCGGCATCACCCGCGACGCCACCATGCGGAAGATGACGGAGGAACAGTTCGACCAGGTCATCGATGTGCACCTGAAAGGCTGCTGGAACGGCACCCGCCTCGCGGCCAATGTCATGCGGGAGGCGAAAAGCGGTGCCATCATCAATATTTCGTCGATCTCCGGCAAGGTCGGCCTCATCGGCCAGACCAACTACTCGGCCGCGAAGGCGGGCATCGTCGGTCTGACCAAGGCGGCGGCCAAGGAGGTTGCCCACCTCGGTGTGCGGGTCAACGCCGTGCAGCCGGGTCTGATCCGGTCCGCGATGACCGAGGCCATGCCGCAACGGATCTGGGACCAGAAATTGGCGGAGATACCGATGGGACGGGCTGCCGAGCCCAGTGAAGTGGCGTCGGTGGTCACGTTCCTGGCGTCGGACATGTCGTCGTACATGACCGGCTGCGTCCTGGAGATCACCGGGGGACGGCACATCTAGATGACCGTGACCAGTCCCGTCATCTGCGCACCGGTACGTACCCCCATCGGGCGCTACGGCGGCATGTTCAAGTCGCTGACCGCGGTCGAGCTGGGCGTCGCGGCGCTGCAGGGCCTGTTGCAGCGCACCGGAATTCCGGCCGACGCAGTGCAGGACGTCATTCTCGGGCACTGCTACCCGTCGAGTGAGGCGCCGGCCATCGGCCGCGTGGTGGCGCTCGACACCGGGTTGCCGGTAACGGTTCCGGGCATGCAGGTCGACCGGCGCTGCGGGTCGGGACTGCAGGCCGTCATCCAGGCGTGCCTGCAGGTGGCCAGTGGCGCAAACGATCTCGTGATCGCCGGTGGTGCCGAGTCGATGAGCAACGTCGCGTTCCACTCCACCGATATGCGCTGGGGTGGCGCGCGTGGCGGCATCACGGTGCATGACGGTTTGGCGCGCGGCCGGACCACCGCGGGCGGCAAGAATCATCCCGTGCCCGGCGGCATGCTCGAGACCGCCGAGAACCTGCGCCGGCAGTACGCGATCTCCCGCGTCGAACAGGACGCCCTCGCGGTGCGGTCGCACCAGAAAGCCGTTGCGGCGCAGCGCAGTGGGGTACTGGCCGACGAGATCGTCCCCGTCACGGTGTCGTCCCGCGCGGGCGACCAGGTGATCGACACCGACGAACACCCGCGCGCCGATACCACCGTCGAAGCGCTGGGCAAGCTCAAACCCGTTCTGGGCAAGAGTGATCCGGATGCCACCGTGACGGCGGGAAACTCCAGTGGGCAGAACGACGCGGCGTCGATGTGCGTGGTGACCACCGCGGGGCGCGCGGCCGAACTGGGGCTGGAGCCGCTGGTGCGGCTGGTGTCCTGGGGCGTGGCCGGGGTGCCGCCGAACGTCATGGGCATCGGCCCGGTGCCGGCCACCGAGGTCGCGCTGGCCAAAGCCGGCCTGGCCCTGACCGATATCGATCTGATCGAACTCAACGAGGCCTTCGCCGCGCAGGCACTGGCCTGCACGCGGGAATGGAAGTTCACCGACAGGGACTGGGAGCGCACGAACGTGCGTGGCTCGGGTATCTCGCTCGGTCATCCCGTCGGTGCGACCGGCGGCCGGATGCTCGCGACGCTGGCACGCGAACTGCACCTGCGCGACGGCCGGTATGGACTGGAAACCATGTGCATCGGAGGCGGCCAGGGATTGGCCGCCGTGTTCGAAAGGGTGGCGTCGTGACTGGCAGCGAGAAGCGGAGCGGGATCGCACATGACTAAGCTGGCCCAGACCGCCGGCCTCACCGAGGTGCAGCGCGAAATCGTCGCCACCGTACGGCAATTCGTCGACCGGGAGATCATTCCCGCGGCTCAGGACCTGGAGCACTCGGACTCCTACCCACAGGCCATCGTCGACAAGATGAAGGACATGGGCCTGTTCGGCCTGATGATCCCGCAGGAGTACGGCGGGCTCGGGGAGTCACTGCTGACGTACGCACTGTGTGTCGAGGAACTGGCCCGCGGCTGGATGAGCATCTCGGGCGTCATCAACACGCATTTCATCGTCGCCTACATGATCCGTCAGCACGGCACCGACGAGCAGAAGCAGCGGTACCTGCCGCGGATGGCGACCGGTGAGGTACGTGGCGCGTTCTCGATGTCCGAGCCGGAGCTGGGATCGGATGTCGCCGCGATCCGCACCCGGGGCGTGCGGGATGCTGACGGGGGTTACACCATCACCGGCCAGAAGATGTGGCTGACCAACGGCGGCAGCTCGACTCTGGTTGCGACGCTGGTGAAAACCGATGAGGGCGCGGACAAGCCGCACCGCAACCTGACGGCGTTCCTGGTCGAGAAGCCCACCGGCTTCGGCGAGGTCAAACCCGGTCTGACGATCCCGGGCAAGATCGACAAGCTGGGCTACAAAGGCATCGACACCACCGAGCTCATCTTCGACGGTTACCACGCCAGTGCCGACGACGTGCTGGGCGGCAAGCCCGGCGCGGGCTTCTTCCAGATGATGGACGGTATCGAGGTCGGCCGGGTCAATGTGTCGGCGCGGGCGTGTGGTGTCGGTATCCGCGCCTTCGAGCTGGCGGTGCGGTACGCACAGCAGCGGGAGACGTTCGGCAAGCCGATCGCCGACCACCAGGCCATCGCCTTCCAGCTCGCCGAGATGGCCACGAAAGTCGAAGCGGCACATCTGATGATGGTCAACGCGGCGCGGCTCAAGGACTCGGGGGAGCGCAACGATGTCGCCGCCGGGATGGCGAAATACCTTGCCAGCGAGTTCTGTTCGGAGGTCACCCAGCAGAGCTTCCGGATCCATGGTGGCTACGGCTACTCGAAGGAGTATGAGATCGAACGCCTGATGCGGGACGCGCCGTTCCTGCTGATCGGCGAGGGCACCAGCGAAATCCAGAAGACCATCATCAGCAAGAGCCTGCTCAATGAATACCGCATCTGAACCCGAATTCGCCGCGCCCGCACAGCTTTCTCATGACGTGGCGCGTTACGTCCGCCGCCGGATCTTCAACGGCACATATCCGGCGGGGGAGTATCTGCGGCTGGACCAGCTGGCCACCGAGCTGGGCGTCAGCGTCACCCCGGTCCGGGAGGCGCTGCTGAACCTGCGGGCCGAGGGGCTGTTGGTGCAGCACCCGCGACGTGGCTTCATGGTCCTGGAGGTCACCGCCCGCGATGTCTCCGACGTGGCGATGGTGCAGGCGTTCGTCGGTGGGGAACTCGCGGCCCGCGCCGCCGAGAACATCACCGCGGCCCAGGTTTCGGAGCTCACCCGGATTCAGGACGCGCTGGAGCAGGCCTACCAGCACACCGATGTCGACCGCATGGTGCAGCTCAACCACGAGTTCCATCGGCTGATCAACGTCGTCGCCGATTCGCCCAAGCTGACCCAATTCATGTCGGGCATAACCCGTTACGCGCCTGAAGCCGTGTTCCCGACGCTGGAGGGCTGGCCGGATCTGTCGATCCGGGACCACCGCCGTGTGATCGCCGCGCTGCAGGCCGGCGACGGCGAAGCGGCCCGAACGGCGATGGCCGAACACTTCGAGGTCGGGGTGGCCCCGCTGACCGAGCATCTCTGCGCACGCGGGGTCATCCGCGAGGGCTGAAGTCCACTGAGCCGGCGTCGCCCGGAGGTACGGTCTGTGTGAATCTGTGAATCGTGCAAGGAAAACGGCGCTGTGGCCAGATCCCGTTCCTCGGCGTCGGTTCGCCGCAATGATGTGCCCACACCCGATTCGTTGCCGATCGTTGGAGAGCAGCATGACCGCACTGACCGAGGACACGCCGACGCCGTCGGGCCGCGCAGCGACCCGACGCGCGATCTGGAACACCATCCGGGGGTCGTCGGGCAACCTCGTCGAGTGGTACGACGTCTACGTCTACACCGTCTTCGCCACATACTTCGAAAACCAGTTCTTCGACAAGGCCGACCAGAATTCGACGATCTACGTGTACGCGATCTTCGCGGTCACGTTCGTCACCCGGCCCATCGGATCGTGGTTCTTCGGCCGCTTCGCCGACCGCCGGGGCCGCCGCGCCGCGCTGATGGTCAGCGTTTCGCTGATGGCCGCCTGCTCGATGGTGATCGCCCTGGTTCCGTCGCGGGCGAGCATCGGCGTCGCCGCGCCGATCATCCTGATCATCTGCCGGCTGGTGCAGGGGTTCGCCACCGGCGGCGAGTACGGCACGTCGGCGACCTACATGTCGGAGGCGGCGACCAGGGAACGCCGTGGCTTCTTCTCCTCGTTCCAGTACGTCACCCTGGTCGGTGGGCATGTGCTGGCCCAATTCACCTTGCTCATCATCCTCACGGCCTTCAGCGCCGCGCAGGTGAGCGAATTCGGTTGGCGCATAGGCTTTGCGGTCGGCGGTGTTGCGGCGGTCGTGGTGTTCTGGCTGCGCCGCAGCATGGACGAGTCGCTGTCCAAGGAGACCCTCGAGGCGATTCAGGAGGGCAAGGAGCCCCATGCCGGTTCGATATGGGTACTCTTCTCGCGCTATTGGAAGCCGTTGCTGCTGTGCTTCCTGATCACGCTCGGTGGCACCGTCGCGTTCTACACGTACAGCGTCAACGCGCCGGCGATCGTGAAGTCGACCTACAAGACCCAACCCATGACCGCGACCTGGATCAACCTGCTCGGGCTGATCTTCCTGATGCTGATCCAGCCGATCGGCGGAATGATCAGCGACCGAATAGGCCGCAAGCCCCTACTGCTGTGGTTCGGATTCGGCGGGCTGGTCTACACGTACGTTCTCATCACCTATCTGCCACAGACGCACTCGCCGATCATGTCGTTCGTGCTGGTTGCCGTCGCATACGTCATCCTCACGGGATACACCTCGATCAATGCGCTGGTGAAGTCCGAACTGTTCCCCGCCCACGTGCGCGCCCTGGGTGTCGGCGTCGGCTACGCACTGGCCAATTCGATTTTCGGCGGTACCGCGCCGCTGATCTACCAGGCTCTCAAGGCCCGAGGTGACGTGCTGCTGTTCATCGTCTACGTCACCGTCTGCATCGCGGTGTCGCTGCTGGTGTATCTGTTCTTCCTGAAGAACAAGTCCGACACCTACCTCGACCGCGAGCAGGGCAGCGCATACCGCTGAGTTCGACGGGTTCCGTGGTCTCCGGATCAGCCCAACGGGTCGAACCGGAAGACCGCGAGTGTGCCTGCCAGCGACTCGAATTCGTCGGGCGTGCCCTCGGTGACCATGCCCGAACTCTTGGCGAATTTCACGCCGACGGGTACCTGCACCGGGAACTCGCGCAGCACCGGCCGTGCTTCGTCGACCGTCAGCTCGATGATCCGCACGGACCGCGACCTGCGGCCCCGCGTCAAGGTGCCGGTGCCGGCCGCACGGGCGTTGAGGGCCCAGTGCGCGCCCGGATAGCCGGCGACGGCGTACATCTCGCCGTGCACGACGAACGGCGTCATCGGGGTGCTTCGCGGCTCGCCGGTCTTGCGGCCGGGCACGGTGAGCACCATGGCCGGGCCGACCGGGATGCCGAGTTTGCCCACGGCGACAACAACTTTGTTCATCTGCTTGAGGTAGCGGGGCGGTCGCGGATTCGATGTACGCGGCTCAGACATGGCTGGTCTCCAATCGGGGGGTGAAGGCGCCGCGGTGCCGGCCCACCCAGTCGGCGAACGTCTGGGCCGGGCGGCCGAGGATGCGCTCGACCTCGTCGGTCACCGGCGCTGGGGTGTCGACCGTTTCGGCCAGCAGCGCGGTATAGGCGGTGCCGAATTCGGCGGGGAAGCCGATGGCGACGAAGCGTTCGCGGACCTGTGCCACCGGGATTTCCCGGTAGTGCAGCGTGCGCCCCAGAACCTCGCCGACGATGGCGAGCAACTCGGCGTTGGTGAGCGACTCCGGCCCCGTCAGCGGAATCTTGCGACCGTCGAGGTCATCGGTGAGCAGGGCGCGCGCGGCGACTGCCGCGATGTCCGCCTCGACGATCGGTGCACTGGACGCAGCCGCGTACGGCCCGGCCACCACGTCACCGGCCTGCAGCTGCCCGGCCCACATGCCGATGAAGTTGGTGGCGAACAACGCCGGACGCAGGCTCACCCAGGGCAGTCCCGATTCTTGTCCAGCCGCGATGGCCAGTTGTTCGACCTCCTTGTTGCGGTCGCCGCGCAGACGCGAGGGCTGCCGGGCGAAGTCTTCGTCGACGTTCATCGCGGACAGCGCGACCAGCTTGGCGCCGGAGTCTTTCGCGGCCTCGACGGTCCATGTCAGGTCCGGTCCGAGGGCACGGGAGTTGAGGAACACCGCGGCGGCTCCGGCGAAGCCGTCGCGGACGGACGCGACGGTCTCGACCCCGGCCGGGAAATGCGGGGACGGATTACGCGTGACGGCACGGACTTTCATGCCTGCGGCGTGCAACTGTTCGACGAGTGGGCGACCGACGTTGCCGGTGGCCCCGGTGATGAGAATGGTCATGCATCAAGGACGGGGTACCCCTCGGGAAAGTTACGGCCCGAAGGGGGAAGCGGTGCGGTAACTTTTCAGCACCCTGAATCGTCTTCAACTGATGACAGAAACCACCGAATTCACCGCGGCCTGGCGCCACCACCATCCGTATCTGGTCAACCTCGCGTACCAGATGCTCGGTGACGTCGGCGACGCCGAAGATGTTGCGCAGGAAGCGTTTCTGCGACTGTCCCGCACGGCGCCCGGCGAGATCGAGGACGTCCGCGCGTGGCTGACCACGGTCGCCGGACGCCTGTGCCTGGACCTGGTGCGGTCGGCGCGGGCACGGCGGGAACAACCGACCGAGCAGGACGCGATGCCGCCACTGGCATCGAGCGAGCCGGACCCCGCGGACCGCGTCACCCTCGACGACGAGGTGTCGAGCGCCCTGCTGCGGGTGCTGCGGCAGTTGAGTCCCGGTGAGCGCGTGGCGTTCATCCTGCACGACGTGTTCGGCGTCCCGTTCGAGTCCATCGCGGAGACCGTCGGCCGTCCGGTCGGCACGTGCCGGCAACTGGCCCGCCGGGCCCGGGCGAAGGTGGCGGGTACCGACGTGCGCGCCGACGACATCGAGGCGACCGACCATCAACGGGTCACCGAGAAGTTCATCACCGCCTGCGCCGGCGGCGATGTGCAGGCACTGGCCGCGGTGCTGGACCCGACGGTGTGGGGCGTCGGCACGGTGCTCAGCGATCCGCCGATCCCGCCCATCGTCAACCACGGCCCGCAGCGCGTCGCCGAGAACCTCATGCTGTACCTCGGACCGGGTACCACCGTGGTCGCCGGTCCGCTCGGCCAACCCGTTCTGTTGGCATTCGCGCACCGTCAGCTCTTCGCGGTGGTGGTCCTGACGATCCGCGACGGACTCGTCGCCAAGATCGAGGCGACCGCCGATCCATTGGCCCGGTTCGGGGCCTGAGGTAGGTCGGCGCCGTAGGCTGGCGGCATGATCGAAGTGCTGTCAGACATGCCTCAAGGCGTGACCGGCATTCGCGTTTCGGGGCGGGTGAGCGGTGACGATATCCGTGAATTCGAGCCCACCATGGACGATCTCGTGGTCGGCGGCGAGATCAGGATCGTCGAGGTCATCGACTCCGACTACGAGGGATTCGGGCCGGGCGGACTGGTCGAGGACCTGAAGGTCGGATTCGGTGCGCTGTTCAAACACCATTCGGCGTTCAAGCGCATCGCGGTGGTATCCGACAAGCCGTGGGTGGCACACACCCTGCACGCCGTCGCCTGGATGATTCCGGGTGAACTGCAGATCTTCGGGCTCGACGAACTCGACCGCGCCAAGGAGTGGGCCGCGGGCTGAGTGTCTTCCGCGTCCAGTTTCTTCCGCGAGCAGACGTAAAACTGTCGAATTCGCTTTGAAAACGACAGTTTTGCGTCTGCTCGCGAGAGAAACACTCAGTCCTGGAGCGCCTGCTCCTTGGCCCAGCGGTAGTCGGCCTTGCCGGCGGGGCTGCGCACGATGGTCGGCCGGAAGACGACCGCCTTGGGCAGCTTGTAGCGCGCGATGGATTCCGCGGCGTGCTTGATCAGTTCGGCGGCGTCGGCCTCGGCGCCGTCGGCCAGCGCCACGACCGCGACGACCTCGTTGCCCCAGCGCTCGCTCGGGCGTCCGGCGACGACGACGTCGACCACGGCCGGGTGCGAGGCGATGGCGGACTCGACCTCTTCGGCGAAGATCTTCTCGCCGCCGGAGTTGATGGTCACCGAGTCGCGGCCGAGCAGCTCGACGGTGCCACCCTCCAGCAGCCGGGCACGGTCGCCCGGCACCGCATAGCGGATGCCGTCGATCACCGGGAACGTCTTGGCCGTCTTGGCCGCGTCGCCCTTGTAGCCGAGCGGCACGTAACCCTCCTGGGCCAGCCAGCCGTTGCCCTCGTGGCCCGGAGCCAGCAGTGCGGAGAAGTCCTCCGAGACGATCCGGGTGGCCGGGCCGGCGGTGAAGGTGCCGCTGGACACGTTGGCCTTGGTCGACACGTGTGACATCTGCGCGCCGGTCTCCGAGGAACCCACGCCGTCGATCACCATCGCGTTGGGCAGGGCGGCGACGAGCCGGCCCTTCACGGCCGGCGTGAACAGTGCGCCGCCGTTGGCGACGATGACCAGCGAGGTCGGATCGTGGCTGCCGTCGGCCATCGCCTCTTCGATCGCGGTGACCAGGGGCCGGGCCATGGCGTCACCGACGACCGTCGCGATGGCGATCTTCTCGCGCGCGATGGTCTCGACGATCTCCTTGGCGTTGAAGCCCTCGACTTCCTGGGCGAACACGATGGTCTGGCCGTTGTTGATGCCGGTCATCACGCCCCACTGCGCGGCGCCGTGCATGAGCGGCGGCAGGATCATCATGCGCATCTCGCCGGCGGCAGAGGCCCGGTCGACGATTTCCTGGGCCGACTGCGCCGGCTCGCCCGTCATCGCGTTGCGGCCACCGAACGAGGCCATGAAGATGTCGTGCTGGCGCCACAGGACGCCCTTGGGCATACCGGTGGTGCCCCCGGTGTACAGCACGTAGAGGTCGTCGGGCGACGGCGTCACCGGCGGCGGCGGGACGTCGGTGGTCACGATGGTCTCGTAGTCGACGGCACCGGGCAGCAGTTCGTGGCCCGAGCCGTCGGCGATCTGGATCAGCACCTTGAGGTTCGGCAGGTCCGGCAGCACTTCCGCCAGCGTCGGCGCGAACGCGGCGTGGTAGATCAGGGCGGAGGCCCCCGCGTCGTTCAGCAGGTACTGCAGCTCGGCCTTGACGTAGCGGTAGTTGACGTTGAACGGCGCCACGCGGGCCCGGAACGCGCCGAGCAGCGATTCGACGAACTCGGGTCCGTTGTAGGCGTAGATGCCGACCAGGTCCTGCCCGACTTCGTGGCCGGCCAGCTGATCGCGCTCGGTGTGCACGCCCAGGCCCTGCGCGTGCAGGTAGGCGGCCAGCCGGTTGGCGCGGGTGACGACCTCGGCGTAGGTGAAGCGGCGATCGCCCTGAATGATCAGGGTCCGGTCCGGGATGGCTGCAGCGACGGCGTCGGTGACGTCGGAAACCGTGAACAGCACGTTTCTCCTAAAGCTGGTCGGGCAACAACTGGACATCTGTCCATACACTCATTTAGTACCACGGAGTGAGGATCGTCTCTTTTGGTACCACCCTGTGAGGTGCCGACAGCGGTGTGCGTCCACTGTGCGGGCGGTTGTGTAGACGGTCGTCGCCCGCCGGCCCGAGGATCAGCTGTTCACCCGGGCGGGCTCAGCAGCAGCGGCCCTGCGGGTTGCGGTCCGCGGCGTGGTGCCGCGCCTTCCAGTACTCGCGCTCGGTCAGCACCGGCTCGCCGGGATGCGTGCGGCCGTGGTGCTCCAGGTATCGCGCGTAGTGGTTGTCGCCCATCAATGATGACCAGTACCAACGGGCCTGGCGGGCGAGCTCGGCAGCGCGTCCCATTGCTTCTGCACCTCCTTCTCGACGTCGGTCGCGAAGAGGCCGCGCGGCGCGAACCGCCGCGACGGCACCGGCTCGTCATCGGTGAGTGACCGGCCGCCGCCGCGGATGGCCTGGATCGCGACGATGATGCCGACGACCACGACGATGACGACCAGCAGCGCGAACACGATGGACAGCGTGCCCTGGATGAAGGTGTTCCGGATGACGGCGTCGATCTGGTCGGGGTTCTTCGCGGAGCCGAAGCTCGTCTTGCCGGCGGCCTTGGCCGCCACATACTGCGAATGCTGTTGCCAGTAGCCGATTTTGGGGTCGTGGGAGAAGATTTTCTGCCACGACGCGGTGAGGGTGACCAGGGCGTCCCAGAACAATGGCAGCCCGGGAATCCAGGCCCATTTCAGCAGGCCCTTCTTGATCACCACGACGGTGACGACCGTCAGCGCGATGGCCGCGAGCAATTGGTTGGCGATACCGAACAACGGGAACAGCGTGTTGATGCCGCCGAGGGGATCGGTGACACCCATCAGCAGAATGCTGCCCCAGCCCGCGACGACCAGGAGACTGCAGCTCCATGCGCCGATACGCCAGCTGGGATCGCGCAGTTTCCGCAGCGGCCCACCGAGATTGCCCAGGGCGTCGGACAGCATGAAGCGCGCGACGCGGGTGCCCGCATCGACGGTGGTGAGGATGAACAGGGCCTCGAACATGATCGCGAAGTGGTACCAGAAGGCCTTCATGCTCGACCCGCCGAACACCTGGTGCAGTACTTCCGACATGCCCAGCGCCAGCGTCGGCGCGCCGCCGGTACGCGAAACCACCGAGTGCTCACCGACATCGGTGGCGGCGGCGGTGACTTCTGCCGCGGTGATCGGGGTGCCCGACAGGCCGAGTCCGTTGGCGTAGGTGGCCGCGGTTGCCGCGGTGGGGCCGGTCGCCGCGCCGGGGGAGTTGATGACGAAGTACAGGTGCTGGTTGATGATCGCCGCGGTGATCAGCGCCATGATCGCGACGAACGACTCGGTCAGCATGCCGCCGTAGCCGATGAGCCGCGTCTGCCCTTCCTTCTCCAGGAGCTTCGGCGTCGTACCTGAGGAAATCAGGGAGTGGAAACCGGACAACGCGCCACACGCGATGGTGATGAACAGGAACGGGAACAGGGCGCCGGCGAACACCGGACCGTCGGCCCGGGTGGCGAACTGCGACACCGCGGGGGCCGACATGACCGGGTGGGCGATCAGAATGCCGACGGCCAGCAGCGAGATGGTGCCGACCTTCATGAACGTCGACAGGTAGTCGCGCGGCGCGAGCAGCAGCCACACCGGCAGCACCGATGCGGCCAGGCCGTAGACGATGATGCACCACGACAACGTCACCTTGGACAGCGTGAACCAGTCTGCACCCCAGGATGTTTCGGCGACCCAGCCGCCCGAGACCACCGCCAACAGCAGCAGCGCGACGCCGATGAGCGTCACCTCGGACACTCGGCCGGGCCGCAGGTACCGCAGATACAGCCCCATGAAGATCGCGATGGGAATCGTCATCGCGATGGAGAACACGCCCCACGGGCTCTCGGCGAGCGCGTTGACCACGACGAGGGCCAGCACGGCGAGCAGGATCACCATGATCACCAGCACCGCGACGATCGCCGCGATGCCGCCGACGGGCCCGAGCTCGTCGCGCGCCATCTGGCCGAGCGACCGGCCGCGCCGCCGCGTCGAGATCACCAGCACCAGGTAGTCCTGCACGCACCCGGCGACGACCGCGCCGATGATGATCCAGATGGTGCCCGGCAGGTAGCCCATCTGCATGGCCAGCACCGGGCCGACCAGCGGGCCGGCGCCGGCGATGGCGGCGAAGTGGTGACCGAACAGCACGCGACGGTCGGTCGGCATGTAGTCGGTGTCGTTCTCGAGGAGCTCGGCCGGGGTCGCGTGGTCGTCGCGGGGTTTGACGATCTTCATCTCGATCAGCCGCGCGTAGAACCGGTATCCGATGACGTACGTACAGATCGCGGCGATGACGAACCACACCGCGTTGACCGTCTCGCCACGGGCGAAGGCGATGACGGCCCACGCCACGGCGGCGAGCACGGCGATGACGCCGAAGATCACTCGATGTCGGGTGGTGATGGGCGAGCGGTCGATGATCGCGACCGGTGGCAGATCCGGGTCGGTACGCACATAGGTGACGTCCCCGACGGATTCGCCGGGGTGCGCGGTGGCTTGCGACATGCCCCACATCCTGTCATCGGCCGCTCCGAAAAGCGGGGTAACACTCAGCGTTCGTACAGCGACCGGACGGAGTCGATGGTGTCGGCTTCTTCCGGCCGCTTGTCGTCGCGGTAGCGCAGCACCCGGGCGAACCGCAGCGCCATCTTGCCGGGATAGCGGCTCGACCCCTGCACGCCGTCGAACGCGATCTCGACGACCTGCTCCGGGCGCAGCCGCACGACGTAACCGTCCAGCGGGCCGTCGGCCAGTTCGGTGAATCGCGCGGTCTGCCAGTCCAGCATCGCGTCGGTCATTCCCTTGAAGGTCTTGCCCAGCATGACGTGGCCACCGGTGGCCGGATCACGCGCTCCCAGATGGATGTTCGACAGCTTGCCCGTGCGCCGTCCGGAACCCCACTCGACCGCGAGCACCACCAGATCGAGCGTGTGCACCGGCTTGACCTTCAGCCAACCGGCGCCGCGCCGGCCGGCCTCGTACGGCGAGGCCGGGTGCTTGGCCATGACGCCTTCGTGGCCCGCGGCCAGCGTGTCGTCGAGGAACTGCTGGGCGACAGCCGAATCGGAGGTGACACAGCGCCGGACCCGCAGTGGTTCGGGAACGACGTCGTCGAGCGCGTGGCGGCGGCGCTCGGCCGGCTGGTCCAGCAGGTCCGTGCCGTCGCGGTGCAGGATGTCGAAGAAGTACACCGAAAGGGGTTGCGCCCCATCATCGGCGCGTTTGCCGATGCGCGAGGACGTGACCTGGAACCGGTGCGGGCGGCCGTCGGGGCGCATGGCCAGGGCCTCGGCATCGGCGATCAGGTCCGTCACGGGCAGGGCCAGCACCGCGGTCACCACTTCGGGTACGCGCGCGGTGATGTCGTCGAGGCTGCGGGTGTAGACCGACACGTCGGTGCCGGACCGGTGTATCTGCAGCCGGACGCCGTCGAGCTTCGTCTCGAATATCGCCGTGCCACCGAGCTTTTCGAGGGCATCGCCGACATCGGTGGCGGTCTGGGCCAGCATCGGACTCACCGGGCGGCCCACGGTGAGCGTGAAGCGCTGCAGGCCCGCGGCGCCGTCGGACAGCACGGCGGCGGCGACCGTGGCCAGGTCGCCGCCGAGCATCGCGGCACGGCGCACATCGGCGGCGGCGATGCCGGCGGCCTTCGCCACGGCGTCGGCCATGACCCCGGCGAGCGCGCCCTGACGCAGCCCGCCGCTGAGCAGCCCACGCAGAAAGGTCTGCTCGACCTCGGTGGCCGCCCCGAACAAGCCGTGGAGCAGCGCGGTGCGCGCCGCCCCCGAACCCCGGCCGGCGACGGCCTTGATGGCCGTCAGCGCGGCGTCGACCTCGATGACCGTCAGCGTCGAATCGTCTGCGGCCGGCGGCGGCAGCGCGCGCAGCGCCGCCCAGCCGACCCCGATCTGCCGCTGCGGCAGCTCACCGGACAGCCAATGCACCACGATGGCGACGGTCGCCGGATCATCGGCCGCGCTCCCGAGGAGAGCCGCGATGCGGGCGATCTTCGCGGACCGGGCAGACACCGCACCGACTTCGGCCGAGGCCGTCGCGACGTCGGAGAGCAGCATGACCCCAGCTTGGCATGGGGTACCGACAATGTTGTTCAGTCGGCGCCGAGGAGCTCACGCAGTACGTCGGCCTCGGCCTCGACCTGCGCGGCGCGGTCGTCGTGGCCGACCGACCGTAGCTGTTCAGCCGCGGCGCGGCGTTCGTCGGCCTCGGTTTCGATCAGAGCCCGAATCTGGCCATCGGTGAGGCGCCGGCGGGCGACTTCCGCGGCGCCGAGACCGTGGGCGCTGTCGGCGATCGCGCCGGCGCGTGGCAACGGCACGTCCGGGGTCTCGGCGTTGTCGATGGCACTGAGAGCGCTGCGGAGCGCCGCGGTCGAGGCGGTGTCCTTCGCCTTGCGTGCCGCGACCAGTCGGGCCCGCAGGCCGGTGCGCCATTGTTGGGCGGGTTCGGTCATCCGGTCACCGTAGTGAAGCGGATCCGGCTCGCCAACCGAATATTTCGGGAGCCGGTCAGGCGACGGTGAACGACACCGAGTGCCAGCCCGTCGCGCCATCGGGAACGACGTCGGCGACCTCCGAGGTCTGCAGCGCGCCGGTGCCATCGGTGGCGCGGACGGTGATGGTGTGCCGTCCGGGCTGGTCTGCCTGCCAGGTGTAACTCCAGAGCCGCCAGGTGTCGTTCGAGTACGCGGCGCCCAGCGTGGCCGGTCGCCACGGGCCGTCGTCGATCCGGACCTCCACCGCGCGGACCCCGCGGTTCTGCGCCCACGCGACGCCGCCGAACGTCGCCGTACCCATCGGCACGCCGGACCCGGCGCGGGGTACGTCGATGCGCGACTCGGTCTTGATGGGCCCGTGCGCGGACCAGCCCAACTTCGTCCAATAGGCCTCGGCCCGATCGAATCTGGTGAGCTCCAGGTCGACGAGCCACTTGGTCGCCGAGACGTAGCCGTACAGACCCGGGACCACCAGCCGCGCCGGGTAGCCGTGTTCGGTCGGCAGCGGTTCGCCGTTCATGGCGACGGCGAGCAACGCGTCGCGGTTGTCGGTCAGTGCCTCGACGGGAGTGCCCGCGGTGAACCCGTCGATGGACTTGGACAGCACCATGTCGGCGTCGGGGTGCACGCCGGCCCGGGCCAGTAGGTCGCGCACCCGGTAGCCCGTCCACGTGGCGTTCGATATCAGGTTGCCGCCCACCGGGTTCGACACGCAGGTGAGTGTGACGACCTTGTCGATGGCCTCGAACTGGGCCAGCTCATCGAAACGGAAGGTGACTTCGCGATCGACCATCCCGTGGATCCGCAGCCGCCAGTCCTGGCGCTGCACCTGCGGGACGGACAGCGCGGTGTCGATGCGGTAGAAGTCGGCCGTCGGAGTGATGAACGGCGCCAGGTCCACGCCGGCGGGCTGCACCTCGGGCGGTATCGGCGGGCCGGGGACCTTGGGCGCCGGCGGGGTGTAGGCGTTGCGGTCACCCGCGGCCGACGACGCGGCGCGGCCCAGCACCGTCCCGATGACGCCGGCGAGGGTGCCGGCGGCGAGGAAGCCCAGCGCCGCCAGCGATCGGCGCCGGCCGGGATCGGTATCTGCTCCCGGTTCCGGCGCCGGGGGACTCACGCGATCGGCGACCAGCAGCCGCAGGACCGCGATGCCCGCCGCAGCGCCCACGAGCGACGGGATGACGTCGACCGGGCGGGCGCCGGTGCGTGACAGCACCGCGGCGCCGCCCAGTACCCCGGCCAGCCCCAAGGCGATACTGCCGAGCTTCCGGTCCTCGAATTGTGCTGTCACCATGGCGATCACCGCGATGACCACGAGCACCGCCACGGTCAGGAACAGCTTGTCGTTGGTGCCGAAGGTCTGGATCGCCCACTCCTTGACCGGCCCGGGCGTCAGGTCGATGACCACCGATCCGACCGCGGTGCGGGAATCGGCGTGTGGCCCAAGCGGAATCGCCAGCAGCGCCGCCACCCCGAGCGCAACGGCGGCGGCCGCGAGGCCGGCCAGCGAGCGGTGCGGATCCAGTCGATGTGCCACACCGTCACAGTACGGCGCGCTCCGATGGCGAGCCCCGAATGAAAACGGATCGTAAGAATTGGCTGCCCGTTCGGCTGGTCCCGGGCCAGAATCACTGCATCATGCAGCCGACTCTGACCGACCGTGACCGAGACATCGTCCAGAACTGGATTCGCGCCGAGGGGTTGGGTGAGCACGTCACCGCCGTCGAGCCGCTGACCGGAGGCACCCAGAACATCGTGGTGCGGTTGCACATCGACGGCCGCCCGGTGGTGCTGCGCCGCCCGCCCCTGTATCCCAGGCCGACCAGTGACAAGACCATGCAGCGCGAGATCGCGGTACTGCGGACCCTGGCCGGCACCTCGGTGCCGCATCCCGCCTTCATCGCCGGCTGCGAGGACCCGTCGGTGCTCGGCGTCGTCTACTACCTGATGGCCGAGGTCGACGGCTTCAACCCCGGCGAGGAACTCTCGCCGGCCTACGCCGCCGACGCCGGGCTACGGCATGACGTCGGCCTGTCCTATGCGGCGAGCCTGGCGCAGCTGGGCAACGTCGCCTGGGATGGCAGCCCGTTGGCTGCCATCCGCAAGCCGGGATCCTTTGTGGCACGCCAGGTTCCGCAGTTCGTCGGGCTGCTCGAGAGTTACCGGCACGAGCACTACGACCCCGAATCGCTCGACGGTGTCGCGCAGTTGGCGACCTGGCTGACCGACAACCGGCCGCCCGATGGCGAACCCGGCATCATGCACGGCGACTGCCACCTCAACAACGTCATGCTGCGCCACGACCGGCCGGAGCTGGCGGCGTTCGTCGACTGGGAGATGTGCACCATCGGCGACCCGCTGCTGGATGTGGGCTGGATGCTGGTGTGCTGGCCGACCGCGCCCAACGCGATCGTCGTCGGCGCCGCGCTGGCGGAGGCCGGTGGCCTGGCCGGGCGGGATGAACTGCTGGACGCCTACCTCGCCGCGGGCGGCCGCCGCACCGAGCATCTGGACTGGTACATCGCGATGGCCTGCTTCAAATTGGGCATCGTGATCGAGGGCACCTGGTCGCGGTTCCTGGCGGGGCTGGCCGACCGCGAGGCGGGGGAGAAGCTGCACGCGTCGGCCACCGAGCTGATCCACCTGGGTGTGCGAGTGGCCAAGGGCGACAACCCGTTCCCCTACCGGTAGGCGTCGTAGCCCAGCTTGACCGCCAGCGCCAGGCCGGCGACCGCGATGGCCAGTCGCAGTGGTGTCGCGGGAGCGTGGCGGACCACGATCGGGCCGAGCCGGGCACCGATCAGGCAACCCAGGCCGAGTGGCCAGACGGCAATCCAGTGCACCGGCGCCAGCGCGATGAAGCCGATGGCGGCAACAAAATTGGCGGCGCCGAGCACGACATTTTTGGCGGCGTTGGCATGCGCGAGCGATTCACTACCGCCGTGCAGGAAGAGTGCCAGCAGCATCACGCCCGCCGCGGCGCCGAAATATCCGCCGTACAGACAAATTGCGAAGATCGCGACGGAGATCAGCACCGAACGCCAGCGGCCGGGCTCGTCGTCCGCGCCGCGCCGCTGCGGTATCGCGATGGTGAGGCTCGACAGCGCCAGCAGGATCGGCACCACCTGCTCGAAACCTTCTGCGGGCAGCGACAGCAGCAGTGCGGCGCCGGCCGCGCCGCCGAGGACGGCCATCGGCATGACCCGCCGGAGCCACTGGCCCATGCCCTCGAGTTCGGGGAGCGAACCCCACACCGATCCGATGGTGTTGAACGTCAGCGCGACGGTGTTGGTCACGTTGGCCGCCACCGGCGGCAGCCCCGCCATCAGCAGGGCCGGGTACGTCGCGACGGAGGCCAGTCCGGCGATACTCCCGGTCAGGCCGCCCGCGACACCGGCGGCGAGCAGAAGTAACGCATGCTGCCAGCTCATCGCGGCAAACCCTACAACCTCGCGATTTGTGCACGAAAATCCGCGCTGACCGCGGAAAACCGTGCACGAAACGCGGAGGTAACTGTCGTCCGATAGAAACATCTGCATGTCCTCCGCTGATCTCGGTGTCGACGCCGCCCTCGCCGCGATCCGTGCGGCGGACGGCGAGGACGCGCTGCGGTCGGGAATCGAGCAGGCCCTGCAGGCGGTGCGGGCGGCGGCGCGGGCGTCGGCCCCGGCCGGTGAGGTCGCGGCGGCGTGGTCGCAGGCGCTCCGCTCCGGTGTCGCCGCGGCCGTGCGGCTGACGCCGGGCCCGTCCTGGTCGTGGTTCGTGTCCGGCAGCGTCGCGCGGGGCGAGGCGGTGGCGGGGTCAGACGTCGAGACCCTGGTCGTGCTGGCGGACGACGCCGCGCGCGACGAAGCGCTGGCGGCGGCAGCGCACGTGCATGGCGTCCTGGAACGGTGTGGTGTGCGGTCGGACGCCAACGGGGTGCTGGCCAGCCGGCCGCGGTTCTGCCGCTCGGCGAGCGCATGGGCCGACGGCATCGCGCACTGGACGTCCGATCCGCGCGTGGACCGCGGCGTCGTGATGACCGGTGTGCTGGCCGATTCCCGCGCCGTCCACCTGGCTGACGACGAGGTGGCCGAGGACCTCCTACGGGCGCAGGTGGTGCGTGCGGCGGTTGCCAACTACCCGGCCCGTCAGTACCTGCTGCAGGACGCCACCACATTGCGTGCGACGTTTCCCTCCCGGCTGCGCATGCTGGCCAACCAGTCCGACACCGTCGACCTCAAACCGGCGGCGATCGATCCGCTGGTGAAGATCGCCCGGTGGGCGGGGGTGTCGGCGGGTGCCACGGCGCTGTCGACGCCGAGCCGGCTCGACGCCGCCGGTGCGGCGAATGTCCTTGATGCCGATGATGTTTCGACGCTACGGGACTGTTTTGCTGCCTTGGTGAGATTCCGGTGGACGTCGCGCGCGGCCGGCGATCAGGTGGTGCTGTCGGAACTGCCGCCACAGGAGCGGGCCATGCTGCGCAGTGTGGCCCGCGAGGTGGCGGGCGTCAGCCGCAAGCTGGCCTATCTCGCGTCGACGTCGGCGTTCCGCTGATGCCAACAGAGTCCACCGTGACCGCTCGCGCGGCACAGCACGCGGTGCACCAGACCCTGGCCGCGCAGCGCATCGAAGGTTGGGAGCCGCAGCCCGCTCACATCGTCGAGCTGGGTGCACTGGCCTCCGGCGCACTGGATTTCGGCGACTACCTCGCACGGTGCCGGGCGCAGTATCCCCCGGCGCCGGTGCGGCGCCGGTTGCTGCGGCGCCGGGCGCCGTATCTGATTCCGGGAACATCGGTGCTGCGCAACAACTTCGGTATCCAGCACGGGCCGGACCTGGCAGCAGTGGAATTTCAGGTGACGGCGGGGCGAATGGTGCGGTGGCACGGCCGGCAAGCTGCGACGGAGGCGGAGATCGACGTCCGGGCCCTGCACCGGGAGCTGTTCGGTGACGTCTACGAGTGGGCGGGGGAGTTGCGTACCGTCGACATCCGTCGCGGTGACTCGGCGTTCGCCTGGCAGGTGGACGTCGCTGCCGGGCTGGCGGAAATCCAGCTTGCCGCAACGGCATTGGTGGAAGTCGGGGCTGAATTCAACAACCCGAGGCTGGCCTGGGAACTGGCCCGGCTGTACGCCCGCTACAACCAGATTCACCCGTTCCGGGAAGGCAACGGGCGCACCGGGATGCTGCTGTTGCACGCGCTCGCCGGCCGGTGCGGGCGGGAACTGGACTTCACCGGTGTCAGCCGGGCCGCCTGGTATTCCGCGTCGCGGGACAGCATGCCGCTGCACCGGGACGGGCGCCTCAGCCACCGGCCGTTCCTGTGGCTGCTCAATCCGGCGGTGAAATCGCCTTGACCCGGGGCGCGGTCGCGGACTAACCTCGGCGACCATGCTTCACATGCTCGTAGTAGCCAGTACCCACAGCGGGGTCTGATCCTGACCGACCCCTCGCTGTGGGTCGGACGCTACTACCTGTCGGTCACTCCTTTCGAGCAGAAAAGACCGACGCATGTTCACCTCCACCGCCATTTCCACCACGCGTTTCGCGGATCTGTTCGACCGTCCCGTGCCTCGTGACCTGCGCGAACACGCCGAAACGATGTGTCACGACACGTTCGTCGACCGCTACGGCCATCAGGGTGGTCCGATCCGTCTGGGCAGTTGGGGCGCCGCGGGAGACGACGACCGTCGTCGCGGCATCACCGCACCGCGCCGGTACCGCGCCAGCATCGCCGTCGGCGACCGCATCGCAACCTCGACGGCCGCCGCGACCGGCCCCGTCGCGGCCCTGACCGCGATGCTGCACGAGCGCGGCATGGCCGTCGAGATGATCAAGTTCCATCAACTGCCCGCCGTCGGCGGCGGCATCGCCACCTTCATCCACGGCAGCGACGGCGTGCGCGCGGAGTGGGCCATGGGCTGGGCGCGCGACCCGGTCCAGTCGGCGCTGCGGGCGATGATCGCGTGCGCCAACCGGCTGCACGCCTAGTCCCGTTCGGCAGAAGTATCAGCGCAACGGCCGCAACACGATCGGCATGCCGTCCACCGGCACGGCCATGCCGCCGTAGTCGTACCACGGCTCGTAGCCGGGGTGGGTCAGCTCCAGGCGGTACTGGCGCAGCAGCCGGTGCATCACGGTCTTGATCTCCAGCTGCCCGAAGACCATGCCGATGCACTTGTGTGCGCCACCGCCGAACGGGGCGAAGGCGTAGCGATGCGCCTTGTGCTCGCTGCGCGGCTCGGCGAACCGTTCGGGGTCGAACCGCATGGGGTCGGTCCACAGCTCGGACAGGCGGTGGTTCATGCCGGGCCACGTGACGACGTCGGTTCCCGCCGGGATGTAGTAGCCGAGCAGTTCGGTGTCCCGGACGGCACGGCGGAAGTTGAAGCCCAGCGGCGTCTGCAACCGCAGCGACTCGTTGATCACCAGGTCGTAGGTTTCCAGCTTCTCCAGTGACTCGATGTCGAGCGGCGCGTCACCGATGCGCTCGGATTCCTCGCGGAGTTTGTCCTGCCACTGCGGGTTGGCCGCCAGGTGGTAGGCCATGGTCGTCAGCGTCGAGGTCGTGGTGTCGTGCGCGGCCATCATCAGGAAGATCATGTGCGCGACGATCTGGTCGTCGGTGAAGGTCTGACCGTCTTCGTCCTGCGCATGACACAGCACGCTGAACATGTCGGTGCCCTCGGAGCGGCGCTTCTCGGCGATGGAGCTCGAGAAGTAGTCCTCGAGCGTCTTGCGGGCCTGCACGCCGCGCCACCAGGCGAAGGGGCGCACCGGCTTCCGGATGATGGCGTTGCCGGCGCGGGTCGTGGTGGTGAAGGCCTGGTTGATGGTGGTGACGAGCTTGTGGTCGGTCCCCGCGGGGTGTCCCATGAACACCTCGGACGCGATGTCGAGCGTCAGCTCCTTGACCGCCGGGTGGAACAGGAATCGGGGATCGTTGGCCACCCAGTCGTTGGCCAGCACTTTGGTCGCCACGGAATCGATGTGCGAGACGTAGCCCGTCAGCCGTGAGCGGGTGAACGCCTCCTGCATGATCCGGCGGTGGAACATGTGCTCGTCGAAGTCGAGCAGCATGAGGCCGCCCTCGAAGAACGGACCGATCACCGGATCCCACGCGCGCTGCGAGAAGTCCTTGTTGCGGTTGGAGAACACGGCCTGCGTCGCGTCCGGCCCCAGCGCCATGACGGCCGGCAGCGCCGGCGTCTGCGCGTAGTACAGCGGCCCGTGCTTGCGGTAGATGTCCAGGACGTAGTCGGGCCCGCCCCGGAACACCTCGATCAGGTGTCCGATGACCGGCAGCCCGGAGTCGCCCATGATCGGCTTCAGGCCGCTGCCTGCGGGCGGCTCGGCGAGCTTGAACTGATCCCAGTCGGTGGCCAGCAGCCGCTTCTCGATGACGCCCATGCCCGGCACCGTGACGGGTGTCGGCTTGAGGCGCCGCATGGCCTGATCGAGGAGGTAGTTCGGGGTGCTGATGGTCGCCATCCAGGGATTCCTGTCTGCTCTTGATGCTCTTTTGTGGTGAAAGTCACCACCTGTTGTCATCTTGGCTGCCATACTTGACGCGTGTCAAGTTTGAATTGGCGTGTCGGCGATGACATCGTGAGCGCCATGAGTGCTGAAGTCGAGACGGCCGACAAGGGCCGTAGTCGCGGCGACAAGCAACGCGACGCCATCATCGAGGCGGTTCGCGAACTGCTGGAGGAGCGGCCGTTCGCCGATCTGTCGGTCAGCACCATCAGTGCCCGCGCCGGTGTGGCGCGGTCCGGCTTCTACTTCTACTTCGACTCGAAGTACTCCGTGCTGGCCCGGATCGTGTCCGAGGCGATGGAGGAACTGGACGAGCTCACCCACAACTTCGCGCCGCGCGAACCGGACGAGACGCCGGCATCCTTCGCCAAGCGCATGGTCGGTAGCGCGGCGGCGGTCTACGCCATCAACGACCCGATCATGGCGGCGTGCACCGCAGCCCAGAACACCGACGCCGAAATCCGCGACCTGATGGCCGACTTCGAGGACGGCGTCATCGACAAGATCGTCGGACTCATCGAGCAGGACGCCGGTCGGCGCCCGATTTCCGACGACTTGCCGGCGTTGGTTCGCACCTTGGTCTCGACCACGGCCTACACGCTGTCGCGAGACAGCGCGTTCATCGGACGGGGCGGCGACCCGCAGCGCGCCGTCGACATCGTGGAACGACTGTGGCTCAGCGCCTTGTGGGGTGGCGGCCAGGTCTCTGTCTGAAAGACGGGGCCTGTGTAGGGTCGGGCCATGACGCGGTGGAGCGGCTACGCAGGCAAGCGGTGTTTCGTGACGGGGGCGGCCAGCGGCATCGGCCGGGCGACCGCGCTCAAGCTGGCCCAGCAGGGCGCGGTCCTCTATCTGACCGATCGTGACGCCGCCGGGCTGGAACAGACCGTCGCCGACGCCAGGGCACTCGGCGGGGAGGTGGCCGAACACCGCGCGCTGGACATCTCCGACTACGACGCCGTCGCGGCTTTCGCCACCGACATCCACAGCCGGCACGAGGCCATGGATGTGGTGCTCAACATCGCCGGGATCTCGGCCTGGGGCACCGTCAGCACCCTGACCCATCAGCACTGGCGCTCGATGGTCGACGTCAACCTGATGGGGCCCATCCACGTCATCGAGACCATGGTCCCGCCCATGGTGGCCGCCGGCCGCGGTGGTCGGCTGGCCAATGTCTCGTCGGCCGCGGGCATCGTCGCGCTGCCGTGGCATGCCGCCTACAGTGCCAGCAAGTACGGCCTGCGCGGGGTCAGCGAGGTGCTGCGCTTCGACCTGGCACGGCATCGCATCGGGGTGTCGGTCGTGGTGCCGGGCGCGGTGAAAACGCCTCTGGTGCAGACGGTTCAGATCGCGGGCGTGGATCGCGACGATCCGCAGGTGCAGCGCTGGGTGGCCAGGTTCGCCGGACACGCGGTGTCGCCCGAACAGGCTGCGGACAAGCTGCTGTCCGGGGTGGCCAAGAACCGGTTCATGATCTACACGTCACCCGACATCCGGGCCCTGTACCTGTTCAAGCGGCTGGCGTGGTGGCCCTACAGCGTGTCGATGCGTCAGGTGAACGTGTTGTTCACGCGCGCCTTGCGGCCGAAGCGAGGCTGAACCCCAAAACTGCTGAGCTTCAGCGCTTTCCCCAGTCCCACGGCGGCGCGGTGAGCATGGTCTGGCCGTCGATCTGGGTTTCGCCCCACTGCTTGACCAGTTCGACTTCGCTCGCGTCGCACGCGGCCAGCCGCTCGCGCAGCCGTGCCGAGTGCGTGACGACGACGACCTGCGTCTTGCGTGCGGCAGCGGCGATCATGTCCGCGAGCGGGCCCACCAGGTCGGGATGCAGGGACGTCTCCGGCTCGTTGAGCACCATGAGCGCGGGCGGTTGCGGCGTCAGCAGGGCGGCGCCCCAGAGCAGGAATCGCAGTGTGCCGTCGGACAATTCGGCCGAGCGTAGCGGCCGGAGCATGCCGCGTTGGTGCAGCTGCAGTTCGAACAACCCGCCGTCGGCGCTCACCGATATCTCGGCGCCGTCGAATGCATCGGCGACCGCGCGCGGCAGATCGTCGAACCCGGCTTCGAGGATGGTCTGCACGGCGGCGGCCAGGTCGTTGCCGTCGTTGCTCAGCACCGGGGTGCGGGTGCCCACCTGGCGGCGGCGGGCCGGGGCGTCCCGGTCGACGCGGAAGCCGTCGTAGAAACGCCAGTCGCGCAATCGGTCCCGGACCGCGGCCAGTTCGGGCAGCGCTTCGGGGTTCGCGTACTCCGCGAGGACGCTGCGGTAGCTGGGCAGGGCGCGGGTCAGTTCGTCGAAACCGCGGCCCGAGTCGGATGCCACCTCGGCGTAGGTCCGGGTGCGACGGACCAGGGCGCTGCTGGGCCGGGGAGTAGGCCCGGCGAACACGGTCTCGCGTTTGATCTCGGGGTCCTGGCCGAACATCGAGTTGTGTCCGGGGTCCTGCGGCAGGCCGAGGTCGATGAAATAGCCGAAATCGGTTGCCGCGAAGCCGAGTTCGAGCGATACGGGCCGGGTCCGGCTGGTGCCCTCGGTGGTACCCGTCCGGCGCGCGCCGCTGGTGTTCTCCGGCCCGGCCCACAGCACCGACTGCAACCCGTCGTTCCGTAAATTGTCGGTGTGTTGTGGCAGGTTGTGTTGCTGTGAGGCGACACGACGACAGTCCGCGTTGGAGGTTCTGTTGGGCGCACCCGCCTAAACGATCTGGCCCGCTTCGCTCCGAGCTGCTGGCTGACTACCCGGACATAGCCGAGCGAGAGGCCAAACTCGGCATCCACCCGTACCAGCCGTTCCTTCTCATGGCCGATGGTCGGCCGGACATAGATGTCTTGGAATTCTTCAGGTCGGCCGCGTTCCAATCACTGTCAGCGGGATCGCAGGAGTCATATGCCCAAGACATCCAACTGTTTCTGTCGTTCCTCTCGGTCCAGGGCATCGACTGGCGAACGGCGACGTTCGAGCATCTGGCTGACTACGAGTACTGGCGCCGGCGTGACCAGCAAAACCCGGATCGTATTGGTGCAGCCAAGTTTTCACGTGAGCTGGCAGCGTTAAAGAAATTCTACGACTGGCAGCAGTGGCGCGGCACCGTGACGAGTTCGCTTGTGGCCCTGCGTAAATCGAGCTCAACCAGCGACTCGACTGAAGTGACCTTGCGGCCGAAAGCGGTCCGCTCAGTCCAGTTGAAGTGGCTCACACCCCGCGCGTACAGACGTTGGCGCGATGTCGGACTCGGCGGCTATCGCGGTGACGGGCGACGCGACCCGACCTGGCGAGGACGAAACGACGGTCGCAACCTGGCATTCGCCGAAGCGCTATGGTCAAGCGGGCTCCGCCTGCGCGAAGGTGGAACCCTGGTCCTCGGCGAGCTTCCCAGCGTCGACCAGCCGGTGCGCTACGCCAAAGCCAGGGTAGGCCAGGCGGTCGCCAAAGGCCGCGGCCGCGACTTCTGGATCAGTGCTACAGCGCTGAAAAGCATTGATAACTATGTGATTTCAACCCGAGCGGCGGCAGTTCACCGAGCCCAGACGGAAGGCCGCTACGACGCACTGACCGACATCAAGATCGTCGACCGGGTGGACAAGAACCGCCGCGTCCACTTCACCACCCGGACCGGAACCACAGGATCGGTCCCGCTGGACAGCCTCGACTGGCGGGATCGACTCAACTTCTACACCAACGCCGATCGCGGGCTCGAGCCCTGGATGCTCTGGCTCTCTGAAGCCGGGCTGCCACTGCCGTACCGCACATGGGAGGCCATCTTCGCCATGGCGAACGAGCGGTGTCGGACCCTTGGGGTAGACATCCATTGTCACCCGCACATGCTGCGCCATTCGTTCGCCTTGAGGATGTTGGTCACGCTGATCTACGCACACGAACGCAAGATGGGAATCACTCCTGCCGAGCGGCGCGAATATCGCCTAATCTTTGGTGACCCTTGGGTTTTGGTGCAGACATTACTCGGCCACGCAAATCTTGAAACAACCCGCGACTGCTATCTCGAACCGGTGTCCGGCCTGCAAGTGGACCTATTCCTCAACGACGAAACGGCCGAGGACGCCTCGATCACCGACTTCATCACCCACATCGCAGCGACGGCTTCCGGCATCGTCGACGCCGAGGAGCTCTGACAAGTGGCGCCACGCAGACCGGCAACACTACCTGCCAGCAGCTACTCCCGGCCCGCCCTGACCGACCCCGAGCTTCGGCAATTCAGCTTCACCGACGAGGCGGGCCGCACCAGGACATTCTCGTTCGAGAACGTCGACGGACCCGAGGGACTGATCGGCGATCTCGTCACCGCTCTGGCTGGCGGTGCTCAGCCGGGTGGGCGCTGGCGCACGATGGCGACCGTCGATGCGGCGGTGCGTGCCGCACGGCAGCTGGTGGCGTATCTGCAGACCGAGTTCCCCGAGGTTGGCTCGACGGCCGATATCGGCCCGGAGGTGTGGTGGGCGTGGCGCACCGCGAAAGAAAGCCAGGCACGGTGGCCGGGGCAGGTGAATGTTGTGCGCGCCCTGCTGTCGGAGTCGCCGCGACTTCCGGAGACCACGCGGAAGGCGATGCGGGCCAAAGCGGCCAAGCCTCGGAATCGCCTGCCGGAGAACGATTCTTACAGCCGTGACGAGTTCGACCGGATCCGCAGTGCCGCCAAACGCGAAGTGCGCCACGCCTTGCGCCGAATCCAGACCAACACCGAGAGTCTCCAACGGTTCCGCGAGGTTGGCGACGCCGGCGACGGCATCGTATTCAACGTCGCTGGGGTCCAGTGGGGCACCGGATCGCTGCTGGAGTACCTGTCGCTCAACGGAGAACTTCCATCCCCGTATCTTGCGTATCGGGCAGCGCACAAGGGGTGCTTCGACCTGACCGGTGTGCAGACTCCAGCACAGGCGCTGTTTCCCTCGATTCGGGAAATCTATTGCCTGATGATCCTTCTCGTATGTGAACGCGGCTTCAACATCTCGGTCATGAACAACCTGACAGCCACCTCGTTCAGAGCGTCGGACTCGGCCGACGAATCGCCGGTCTATACCGTCAACACCGACAAACCACGCAGAGGCGCGAAGCGCTACAGCGCCGAAATCCTCGCCGGCGAGGCCGGGAAGCTGTGGGAGACCGCCGTCGCCTTGACCGAGCCCTGCCGCGCAACACTCGCCGCACTGGGGACCCCGTCGGAAAAGTTACTCATCGCCCGCCGGTACAAGAACTTCCCCACCGTCGGACTATTCCGGCAGGAATGGTTAACGTCTGGCTTCGGCGATGACAACGTGCGCGTTGGCGACCTCCTCGCCGAAGACGGAACGCCGCAGCGGGTGAGCCTTCGACGGCTGCGGCTCTCCGAACAAGTGCTCAACCAACACGCACGGCAAAACAGCGAAGCCGTCAGCGAAGACACCTACCGGACCCCAGACCCGGTCACCGCAGAACGAGCGGCCGAAACGATCACCGACGGGCAGAGCGACGCCGTCGCCCACGCCAAGGCCACAGTCACGATCCGCTCGTTGACTATCGCCGAAGTGACCGCAGCCTGCACCGACCCCGATACAACCGCAATGAAACTCGGTATCCCCGTGCCGACACTGAAGTTGCTGCTGGCCGGAACCCTCGACACCGCCGCGACGGCGTGCACCGACTTTCTGAACAGCCCGTACGCCACCACAGCGGGCGAGCCTTGCCCGGCCTCATTCTTCGCCTGCTTTACCTGTACAAACGCCGTCGTCACCCCCGAGCATCTCCCGCGACTCGTGACGCTCCTCGATGCGCTGGACAATGTCGCCACTCTCGTTGCGCCAGCTCGATGGGAGGCCGACTACCAGGACCACTACGTGCGGCTGCAAGCGATCCTCGACGGGCACGCAACCACAGCCGAGATCGACGATGCTCGTCGCCACGTCACTGACAGTGACCGCGAAATCGTCACTGCGCTCATCGGAAGGAACCTGGACGCGTGAGCACCGCCGCACCCAACCTCTGGACACAGCTGGCGGGCATCATCGAACTCGCCGACGGCGATCCTGTCATCGCCGACCTCGACCGCGTTCCCGAAGCGCAGCGAGGAAGCCTTTGCACCGTTGGCGACAACCGCTGGGAACTCTCATCTCTGGTGCAGAAGCCCACGGTGACGGGACCCTCGAGCATCGTCTTTGACACCTTCCCACCACGTTATGTTGCGACAGCGAAGCGGTTGATCTGGGCGAGCATCAACAATCCGACACCGCTGGAGGACCTGAATCGCGCTGCCGCGGCACGCAGCCAGCTCGCACCCTCAACGGTATGCACCTTCGCGCAGATGCTGCGGAGATGGATGACATGGCTGGCAGACAACGACATTCACGAATTCTCGGCAGTCACCGAAGACACCTTCACCACATACGTCGACCACGTCAAACGATACGTTGGCTCACGAGACAACGTGGCGAACCTGCTGTTCGCCGTCACCCGCGCCTGGCTCTACGCCCCCTACCTTCCGGAGGCCGACCGGCTACCGCGCCCACCCTGGGAGAACGGCGAAATCGGGCGGACATCAATTATCGGCCCGGCGAGCAGTTCCGGTGAGAATAAAACAACCCCTGTACATCCCCAGACGATGGCCAGCCTCCTCGTCTGGGCACTGCGCTTCGTCATTGACTTCAGCGATGACATCCTCGCGGCGAAGGCACTCAAAGCAACACCTCCCGATGTCCCACCGAGTCTCCAGGCCCTGACGCCTTCCCAACGGTTCCGCGCGTATGCCGACAAGCGGCGTCAGGAGTCACAAACGGCGCCCGGGTGGGTCGCGCCCAGCCGGCCCCGCAAGCGTTCTTTGGCAAACGGATTTATCGGCTGGCAGCTCGGACTGTCACCCGAAGAAATCAAGTCGATCGGCTCCCAGTGCCTATCAGGCCTGAGCCCGACCGATGAGACGCACATGCCTATGCCCATTACAGGCTCCGTCGATGGAAAAGGCTGGACACCGGCGATCAACTTCTACGAGGTCGAGGAGCTGTGCCGCCACCTAGCGACCTCTGCGTTGGTTATTGTGGCCTACCTGACTGGGATGCGCGGCGAGGAGTGCCGAGCGTTGGAACACGGCTGCTGCCGAATCCTCACCGACCCCATAACAGGTCAACTTCAGTACCGCATTCACGGCAGAACCTTCAAAGGCGCACTGGATAAGTCGGGCAACACCATTCCCGCCGGCCTCGAGCGGGAACAGCCCTGGCTGGCAATCGCGCCCGTGGCGAAAGCCATCGCTGTGATGGAAGAGCTGAACCCCACGACCCAACTCCTGTTCCCGATCGACGCCTTTTCGCAATGGCCCTGCGGTGTCAACGAAGGCAAGGCCGTCCACACCAGCATGCTCAGCGACCGCATCCAAAACTTGATCGACTGGTGCAACCACGCTGCCGTGCGCCTCGACCGTCCCCACGAAGTGATCCCCGCCGACCCCGAGGACGCCGTGACCGTCAAGCGATTCAGACGAACCCTGGCATGGTTCATCTACCGCAAACCCGGCGGCCGCGTCGCCCTCGGGGTGCAATACGGACACCTACGCGGATACACCACCGACGGCTACGGATCACGCGTCGCCAGCGGCCTCAGGGACGTCTTCCCCATGGAAGAAGCACTCGCCCGAGCCGACTACCTCGAAGACGCCCACCAACGCCTCGAAGACGGTGAGCACGTCAGTGGCCCCGCCGCAGGCCGATACACCCAAGCCATCCATCTATTCGACCGGCAGTTCCGCGGCCGATACATGAGCAACAAACAGGCAGCCGCCCTACGCGCCAACCCCCAGCTGCGCATCTACGACAACCCGCAGCAGTTCGTCACCTGCTGCTACGACCAATCCAAAGCCCTGTGCCACCCAGACAGAGGAACCACGACCAAATACCTGCAATCACCCGACGTCTCACACTGCCAACCCGGCTGCGGCAACATCGCCCGCACCGACCAGAACATCGCCAACATCACCGAATCTATCGCTCGGTATCAGGACGAGATCGCCTCTCCCACAACGCCAATGCCGCTGCGGAACCGGCTCGAACAACGCGTGTCCGCGCTCCAAGCCATCGTCGATCAGCACGCGGGCACCGGGAAACCATGACGACCAGCCAAACCGATGAACATGTACGTCGCACGATCCGCGACGCCATGGACCGACTCATCGACGGCAAACCGCTGCACTCCGACGGCAAGCTCACCATCAAATCCCTCGCAGAGGAGGCCCGCGTCAAACGCTGGCTGCTCACCCACCGGCACACCGACCTGCAAGACGAATTCCGCGGCCGAATCGATGGCACAGACACGGAGCCGCCGATCCTGATGGCACTCCGCGACGAGAATGCCGATGCCAAGGAGCGCATCAAGAAGCTCACCGCCGACGTCACCGCACTCACCGCCACAATTCATCAACTCGAACGCATCATCCAGGTGTTGGCTCTGGAAAACGAGCAACTCCGGTCGGGCGCATCCGACGTCCGTAACGTCGTGCCGATGCGAATGGGCGACGGCCCGTAAGCACAGTCGCGTACGTCGGCCATGCTTACCGGCCTGGGTCGGAGCCCGCCGATAGGATTCCTCCCACAGACATGCCCCGCTGCCAGCGGTGCACGCCGGACTGAGCAGGGGAGAGTATGACGACGGCCGCGCATCGGACTTCGAGCCTCAACGCAGCCAAGGCAGGGAAGAACGACGAGTTCTATACCCAGTGGGTCGACATCGAGCGTGAGATGAACGCCTACCTTGAGTTCGACCCCGACGTCTTCAGAGACAAGATCGTCCTGTTGCCGTGCGACGACCCGGAATGGAGCAACTTCACCAAATTCTTCGCCCTCCACTTCGTCGATTTCGGCCTCAAGAAGCTGATCTCCACGTCCTATGCTCCTGACTGCAACCCGGCGCTGTTCTCGTACGAGCCCACACTCTTCGAGCTGGGCGACCCGAAGTTCGACGCGGCGAAGACTCACACCAACGGCAAGAAGTTCGTCCTCGAGCCCAAGGACATCAACGGCGACGGAAAGGTCGACATCGACGACCTCCAGTGGGAGTACCTCGATGGCGACGGAGACTTCCGCAGCGCCGAGGTGACGGCTCTGCGCGACGAGGCCGACATCGTCATCACCAACCCACCGTTCAGCCTGTTCCGCGAGTTCATGTCCTGGCTACACGATGGGGGCGTGAAGTTCTCGGTGATTGGCAACATGAACGCCGTCACGTACAACCAGGTGTTCCGCTCGGTCCAGGCGAACGAGATGTGGTACGGCTCAAGCATCAACAGCGGCGACCGCGAGTTCGGCATCCCGGACGACTACCCCATGACGGCCGTGGGCACCCGAGTCGATGAGAACGGCAAGAAGTACGTGCGCATCAAGGGCGTGCGCTGGTTCACGAACCTCGACCACGGACGCCGGCACGAGCCGCTGCAGTTGATGACGATGGATGACAACATCAGGTACTCCAAGCACAAGGACGTGCGCGGAACCGAGTACCAGAAGTACGACACCTTCGATGCCATCGAGGTTCCGTACACCGACGCGATCCCGAGCGACTACGACGGATTGATGGGTGTGCCGATCACCTTCCTCGACAAGTACAACCCCGACCAGTTCGAGATCCTCTTCAACGCCGAAGATATGGAGAAGACGGAGGAGTTCGGTGTCGAGCCGCTCGGGCAGAAGCGCGTCGATGACTACTACGCGGCAGGCGGCACGGCCAGCAACAGCAAGGGACGCCGGAAGCTGTTCCTCTACCACCCCAAGCCTCATGTGCCCTTCAAGCGCATCATCATCCGGCGGAAACACGCCCTATGAAGACCGAGCTGAAGCACTACACGGTCGAGGACATCCTTGAGGGCTTCGTCTACAACGAGCTCGAAGGCAAGGGCCTGTTCGGGCTCGACGGCAAGCTCGTCATCCAGCCGGAGTACCAGCGCAACTACATCTACAACGACGGCAAGCGCGACGTCGCGGTCATCGACTCGCTGCTCAAGGGGTACCCGCTCGGACTCATCTACTTCAACGTGGAGGGGGCCACGCTTGAGGTCCTCGACGGCCAGCAGCGAATCACCAGCGTCGGCCGATTCGTCACCGGCAAGTTCGCCATCAAGGTCGACGGCAAGGAGCAGACGTTCTCGTCGCTGCCGGTCAACCTCCAGCGCACGATCCTCGACACGAAGCTCGACATCTACGAGTGCGACGGCACCGAGGACGAGATCAAGGCCTGGTTCCAGACGATCAACATCGCCGGCGTTCCGCTGAACAAGCAGGAGCTGCTCAACTCGATCTACTCCGGCCCGTTCATCACCAAGGCCAAGGCGGAGTACAGCAACTCGAACAACGCGAACATGCAGAAGTGGCAGTCGTACGTCAATGGCGACCCGAAGCGGCAACAGGTGCTCGCGGAGGCACTGGACTGGGTCGCCTCCTCGCAGGATCTGAGCATCGACGCCTATCTCGCCCAGCATCGTCAGGACACCGACATCGCCCAGCTGAAAACCTACTTCACCTCGGTCATCGACTGGGTCGCCGGCGTCTTCATCCGGCCTCCGGACAAGGAGATGCGCGGTCTTGAGTGGGGGCGGCTCTACGAGGCGCATCACGGGACGTCCTACAGCGCGGCGAAGATCGAGGCCCGCGTCAATGAGCTGCGCGGTGACCCGGCGGTGCACAGCAGCAAGGGGATATACGAGTACCTGCTCGGTGGTGAGAAGAAGCCGCAACTGCTTGACATTCGCCTGTTCGAGGCCAAGGACAAGCGTGTGGCCTACGAGCAGCAGACGACGAAGGCCAAGGCCGACGGCGCGTCGAACTGCCCGCTGTGTGCGATCGGCGGGGACAGCAACAAGGACCGGATCTACAAGCTGAACGAGATGGACGCCGACCACGTGACCGCCTGGTCCAAGGGCGGCTCGACGAACCTGTCGAACCTGACCATGCTCTGCGTGCCCCACAACCGCGCCAAGGGCAACAGGTAGCGCTCACCAAAAGGACCAGGAGGCAACGATGCCGAGGGGTGACAGCCTGCCGACCGTGTGGAAACGGCCCCCGCACACCCAGGCGAAGCACGACATCCTGACGCGATACCTCGGCGCGTGGTTCGGCATCTTCGGGACGAGCAGGTACCACCAACGGGTCAACGTGCTGGACGGCTTCGCAGGCCCGGGCCGCTACGACGACAACGAGCCCGGCTCGCCGGTCCTGACCCTCAACACCCTGCTGGACCACCGGTCGTTCGCCGCTTTCGGTGACACCACGTTCAACTTCATCTTCAACGAATGGGACGACGAGAGGTTCGCGTCGCTGCAGGAGGTTCTGGCCGGCGTCAAGGCGAGCCGCACCCCGTGGCCGACGAACGTGCGCATCCACGAGCGCCACCTGAATTTCCAGGAATTGGCCCGTGAGCTGCTGGACTCCATCCCCGCGGGGAAGCAACTGGCACCGACGTTCGCGTTCGTAGACCCGTTCGGCTACAAGGACGTCCCGATGGCCCTGATCCGGGATCTGGTCAGCCACCAGTCGTGCGAGCTGTTCATCTACTTCGACTTCAACAGCGTCAACCGGTTCGCGAACGCCGGCATCGTCGACCCGCACTTCACGGCGCTCTTCGGCTGCGACGACTACAAGGACGCTCCCACCGACGCCGGCCGCGGGCAATTCATCCACGACCTGTACGAGCGGCAGCTGCGCCAGGAGTGCGACTTCGCCCACATCTGCAGCTTCGAGATGGTCAACAAGAGCGGTCACACCGGCAGCTACCTCTTCTTCTGCACGCGCGACGACCAGGCCTACGACAGGATGAAGGAGGCGATGTGGAAGCTCGCCCCCGGAGGCAACTACAAGTTCGACGACCGTCTCGCCGGCCAACCGGTTCTCTTCGAGGATGAGGCCAACACCGGACCGCTCCAGGACGAACTCGCGCAGCACTTCGGTGGCCGCACCGTTTCCGTGCAGGAAGTGATCCAGTACGTCGTCACGAAGACGCCGTTCCACAGCGGTCAGGTGAAGGTCAAGACCCTCAAGCCGATGCAGGCCGCCGGGCGCATCTCGTCGCCCAACCAGAAGAGGAAAGGCACCTTCCCGGACGGGACCCTCATCGAGTTCCCGGCCGCGCCCGAGTGAGCGCACCTAACCCGTTGCGGCAGTAGGCATTTCGTCCCACAGCTGGCCGTCAAGCTCGCGGCCGGCTGCCTTCGGGGTGCGGCCGCCCCACTGTTTGAAGAAGAACGGCACACCCTCGTCGCGGCAAGCGTCACGGATCCCGCGAGCCCACGATAGTTCCATCGGCCGGTATCGGGGGCCGGACTCGCCGCCGGCGATCACCCAGCCGATGCCGGTGAGGTCGATGCTGTCGAGCGGCCCAAGCAGCGGCTCGCAGGAGAGGAAACGCACTGCGGCGGGCACCTCACGGAGGTGGTCTACTCGGCTGAGAACGTCGGCGTTCTCGACCGATACGCCCATCCACAGGTTCTCGGGCCAGTCCAGTTTGTCCGCCACGCGGCGCAGGCGCAGACTCCGCTTGGTCAACACTTGGTACGTGTGTTGCGGGGTATCGCGGCACACTTCGAACACGTCACGGATGAAGGCGAGCGGCACCTTCGCGTGGAACAGGTCGCTCATCGAGTTCACGAACACGATCCGCGAGTTCTTCCACCGCAGCGGTTCCCCGAGCGCCTGCGGGTGCACCGCCACGCCGAAGCCGGGGCCGGAGGTTCGGGGGTCGCCATCCTGCTGGTACTTCTCCGAGCCCATCGCCTTGAGGCGCTTGGCCAGCGTCATCGCGTAGCAGTGGTCACAACCGGCGGAGACGCGATCACAACCGGTAACAGGGTTCCAGGTGACCTCGGTCCATTCGATCGCACTGTTAGTGGCCAACGACATCACCCCCGGGTTCTTCGAAGAGCGTATCGGCCGTCGCACAGCGACGAGCCTGAAACGCCGCTCGCCTCGCGAGCCACACTCGAAGTAGCGGCTGCAGGGAAATCGCATTGCTTGGCATGCTAAGGGTTAGGGGCGAGCGCCGAAGGATAACTCGAACCACGCGTCGCGCTGCCGATGTCCGGCGGAACGGCGCAGGGACGATCGTCCTAC
The DNA here is from genome assembly GCF_045311035.1 of Mycobacterium sp. SMC-13. NCBI lineage: Bacteria > Bacillati > Actinomycetota > Actinomycetes > Mycobacteriales > Mycobacteriaceae > Mycobacterium > Mycobacterium sp. SMC-13. Next base: position 26,022 of record NZ_JBJIAI010000002.1, on the reverse strand, counting down.
TGCAAGCGAAAGATGTTTCGCACCTGGTGTTTTCATCAACTGCGAAGACCGTCGGCCTGACGAAGCGTCGGCTTGGTGAACGGGTGCTGTCCCGCCCCGGGACAACTTCAGTGCTTGACCGCGATTCGCGGAGGTTCTCTGCGCCCGGACTGGAACTCCAGGCGTCGCAGGTACTGACTAACACCTCACGTCTCCGCAGTATCCGCACGCCGGATCACGACGGGGTGTATGTAGTTGGCGGTCACCCTCGCGAGGGAACAGCACCGTATAGGCGGGGTCACCTTCCTCGTCGAGCAGCCCGGTCATTCCCATCATGAATCCATTGACTGCTTCGGCCACCGCGAGTGCGTTCAATGCGATGACACTCGGTGCAGGTAGCTCGTCGACGTACCGTGCGGCAGGGCGGGCCGTCTCCGGCGCAAGGTCGAGCGCGAGCTTGGTCGGATCGATCAGCTGGTTGCACCACAGACAGCCGTTCCCCGGGATGAGCGGACGGTTAGCGACGTGGATGCGACCGACTGTCCCGTCATCGCTGACTGGAACTTTGACACCGACTTGAACACCCGGGATGAGACGCTGCTCAATGACCTGGTTCACGAAATGGCGTGCAGAGTGCGAGTCAGCAGCAAGGAATATGAAGTCGCACCCTTGCAGTGCGGCTTGCGCGTCCGGTCGTTGCACTTCCCTGACGAATTCATCAACGGTGACACCGGGATTGGCGCGACGAGCGCTGTGCGCTGCAATGGTCGTCTTTGCCACGCCGACGTCGTTGGGCTCGGCGCCGACGAGACGCGGAAGATTGTCGTCACTGGCCAGGTCGCCGTCGATGAGGACCAGGTGCCCGACACCGAGGCGGGAAATGAATTCATTGATCATGCTTCCGGCTCCGCCGAGACCGACGATCCCAACCCTGAGCGCACTGAGCACCTGTTGGCCGATATCGCCGAACACGCGCACTTGACGGTCCCAACGGCCGCCAGCAGACGATGCCAGAGCTGGCGTCGGACGCAGCCTTAGTACGGTTCGTCCGGCGACGATGAGTTCCGCCAAGTCCGCACGGCCACCGTCAGGGAGCCAGATGTCACCAGCTGCTGCACCGTCGGCCAGTACGAGCCCGATCACCGGGCGGTCGATTAGCTGAACCAGTGCCGGGTAACCACGCTCGTGGCTGGCTAGGTCGATGCTGGAGAATCGGACTCGTCCGAAACCTCCGTGGTTGTGGACCGCGACGTAGGCCCATCCGTTTGCGTGCGCACGCATCGCACAGTCGCGGACGAATTCAGGTCTCAGCGCATGGAATCCGGTCGTTCCACGGACGTAGTCGACCCCGTCAATCGCTGGAATGACCTGCCGGACCAGTAGGCGTGCCCCGCGTGGCCCTTCGGTTGGTTCGGCGAGCAGAACGGCTCCGTGCGCGCCGTCATCGGGAAGCAAATGTGTTGTCAGTACTGCCCAATCTCTGGAGCGGAATGTGAGGCTCCACCCGTCACTGGGTGGGTTTATTGGCACCGCAGCCACGCCATCACCTTCATCGCTTTCAGCGCGGCCGTGTCCACGGACGCGCTCCATTGACTTGATCGGCGCGACAACTGCAACGCCGGCCGATCCCGCCAGCTGACTTCCTGGATCGCTTCACCGTGCGAGTGCCCGTCACGGCGACGCAGACGTCCCACGTAGTGGGGGTATACATCGCTGGCTGGGTACGCCGAGTTGATGTGGAAGCCCAGCCAGGTGACATCTTCAACGAACGGTGCGCCTACCGGTACGTCATCGACGACGACGAACCCGCCACCGTCGCCGTCTGGCGTGACTGTGACGGTGTGGCCCGGAAACTGGTGACGAACTCCAGCCACACCGACGGCAGTCGCCTCCGACAACTCGAAGTTCACGAGTTGTCGTCCCCCGCAACGGCGGTGAACTCCATGTTCGGGTGGACGTTCACTACGTCGGCGTCGCCGATGTTGACGTATCGGTTCCCCTGCTTGACCGCGAGCGGGAAGTCCTGCTGGATGACGACTCCCGCGCGGATCGCGTCGGCCTTGATCTGGGCTCCGGTGCGGGGGCCGCGCGGGAGCTGGATGCTCTGGTTGTTGAACAGTACGGGGACCAAGCGGTCCTTGCTGTGTGCTTCCTCAGCAGCTTGTGCGGCGACGCTGGTCATGGCGACCTCCAAGTGGTATACGTACGACACGGCGTTTGAATTTTCGAACGCTACAGTTCGAGACTAGCAACACTGTTCGATTTGTCAAACACACCTGGAGACCGATGGCGTCCACCTCCGTCGACGTAGCGAGCCTGCACGCCGCCCTCGACGCAGCACGAAACAGCAAACAGTTGTCGTGGAGGCAGCTCGCCGGAGTCCTCGACCTCAGTCCGTCGACGCTGTCTCGTCTGGCTAACGGCCACACTCCAGACACCGCTGCATTTGCCAGCATGGTGACCTGGCTCAATATCCCCGCCGAGCGGTTTATTCAGGCTGAACAATCCGAGGTCGATCGCGAGGAACCCGACTTGGTTGCGACTCTCGCGCCACTTCTCCGCGCACGAAAAGATCTGCAGCCGGAGGACGTTGAACACCTCGAGCAGCTCATCGGTTCCGCAGTCCGCCGCTTCCATAACGAGAGGTCAAGCAGGCAAGGATGACCTTTCGCTGGACCCAGAAGGCGATGGCCGAGCTTGCCCGTGAAGAACGTACTGCGCTCGGCCTCGGCTTGATGGATCCGCTTGACCCCTACAAGCTCGCGGAAACGTACGGCATCCAGATCTATTCGATCTCCGAGCTCGCAGCGAACGATTGCCCTATCGCCACCATCGAACACTTCCGAACCAACGGTTCGAAGAGGTGGTCCGCTGCGCTCATAGCGGTCGGCACCGGGCGTCTCATTATCGAGAATGACAGCCATCAGGTGGTTCGACGACGGTCCAGCATCGCGCACGAGATGAGTCACCACCTTCTCGAACACGCATTCCCGGAGGGACTACTCGGTGACGACCATGCCCGCCTCTATAGCGAAAAAGTCGAGAGGGAAGCCCTCTACCTGTCTGGCGAACTCCTAGCCCCCACCGAAGCGTGCAAGAGGCTCGCGTTCCGAGAGCTCGACAACGCCGCCGTCGCCGAACTGTTCAACGTGAGCGCACAGTTCGCGCAGATGCAAATGAAGGGCCCGCGCAGCTACGCCAAGCGGGCGCTCGCGAAGCAGGCGAGAGAACGGCAAAACGGCGGCCGCTGATGCGGAGCGGGGCACCCGTACCGGAAAGAATCGATCCTGAAGTTTCCGTGCTCCCTTGACTGGGCCGCCCGCGGGGGTGGGCACGCTCAGCCCGCTTATCGGTAGCTAATCCATTTTTGCGCTGCGTATATGTGCGCTGATCAGCTCTTATTGTGTGGAGTACATGTGCTCCATGAGCATGTCGCTTGCGCCGACTGCTTTGGTGGGCGAATTTCGCCGCATGAACCTACAAACAGCAGTTGTGCAGTCGAAATTTGGTCGAAATCGGTTGGCTACCAAATCTTCTCCGACGCCACCACCGTGCCGTAACGTAACTCATGCCGGTGGATTGGGAAGGGTTGCTTCCGCGCCTCCATCGTCAGGCGACTGACGGCCGCAACCACGGTGCTAAGCAGCAGCATCGGCTCGAAAGTCGCCGCTCCAACCGCGCCGGCCTGGCACTGCTGCTGCACCCACGTGCTGCTGCGCAGAACGCATGCCGATAGCTCTGCCCTCTGGGCCAGTCAGGGCAAGGACTTCATGTCATCGTCTGGCTCATTGACCAACAACAGGTGATCAATCAGCGCCAGCAGGTCGGTGGGAAACTCCGCATCGGCCAACGCTTCCAACAAGTGCGCCGCCACCTTTTTGAGCTTGACGCCCGTCGTCTGCGAGCGCCACCGCAAAAACTCGAACGCCCGATCAGCATCGACACCGTAGGCCGCCATCAGCACGCCCTTGGCCTGATCGATCACCGCACGCGACTCGGCCACCGATTGCACCTCCGCCGAAACATCAGCCTGCACAGCGGCGGTCACATCGATGTAGTAGCCCTGGGTCCCGATGATCTGACCGCCCTGGTCAACCAGGTGATCGCTGACCACCACAACCCAATGTGTCTTGCCACGGGTGTCGATGATCCGGTGCCGACTACTGAACAAGCCACCCTGCTGCACGCGGCCCAGCAAGTCCGCCACAGAAGCCCGATCATCGGGATGCTTATGGCTCAGCAACAACTCGGTGGAAGGCTGCACCTGCCCCGGCTTATAGCCGTGCATGCGCGCCAAATCATCGGACCACACCCACCGCTGATCGGCCAGGAAAAACTTGAACCGACCGGTGACCTGGATATCGCCGCCGGCGGTAACCGCAGCGACCGCCCACAGCCCGACATCGGCGCCGCCACCCGAAGAACCCACAGGCATCTCAGACACAGCACACCACCGTCATCGGTGCCGGACCATGGAGGCCGCGGCTGCCCGACAACACACTCAGCGCATCACATTTGGGCTTCACGGCGTACATATCGTCACACGAAAGTCAGCTCGGCGCGTTCCAACAAACCCTTCCTACCACCGTGGACGCACCGCTGCGCCTGCTTAACCAAATCCCATGCTGTTAGCTGACATTGACCCTTGACCCACCCCTCACCCGGCGAAATCGCCAATCGGTCCCGTCGGCGCAGATAACCAACAATGCGATCGTCTGGCCAGTGCGCAAGGGGGGCTGCTGAGCGTTGGCGTCGTGACGTTACGAGGCGCTGTCGAGCTGTTCGACTTCAGCCGCCCGACGCCGGTCATCGGCCGCCGCGGCGCGGTCAACGACAGCAGCACGACGGTGATCATCGGCGGCAACGTGATGCGCCACTTCGCGAGGGCCGCCGCAGTGAGCATTCTCGTGAGCCCACGCGGCACGCTCGTGGGCACGGGCGGCCGCTTCATGGCGTTCAGCCGAACGTAGATACGCCTCCAGCGCCCACTGCCGCGACTGCAACGCTCGCCGCTGGCCAAGCTCAAGGTCCTCGGCGGTGAGCACACCACCAGTGACCAGCCGCCGACGTAAACCGGCGAGCTCGTCGGCCCGATCAGCGGCTCGGGCAGCCCGCGACGACGGCATGAAGCTGACACTAGGCCGACACAGCGATACCGCAAGGGGGGACTCAGACACCATCGAGTACAGCCCTACAGATAACACTGGCCTTCACGACCCTGACCGCAAGAAACCCAACCATCAGCGACAGTCGAGTACACCCCTCACCGACCTACAGATAACCGCGATGGGCTCAGCAACATGCCGAGTGCACCGGATTCGGGTGGGTCACAACGCTGGCTGCAACACGCCGAAACCATGTACGGAACCGCCCTCGCGGGCCAGGGACCCGATGACCTCGCCGCGTCCGCAGTCGGCCAGCAGCCCCAGTGCCCGGTACACCGAGGACTTGCCGGTGCCGTTGGCTCCGGTCACGACGGTCAGCTCCGACAGCGGCAGGACGATCTCGCGCAGCGACCGGTAGCCCCGGATGGCGATGGTGGTGAGCACTACTGCGGCATCTCCAGTTCCAGCCGCACCCCGAGCAGCCGCACCGGCCGGTCCAGTTCGAAGTCGTGCAGCAGATCGATCGCGGTTCGGGTGATGGTCTCCAGATCCGTACCGGCCATCGGCAACTTGCGAATCTTGGTGCGGGTGAAGAACGTTTTGGTGCGCAGGGTCACGGCCACTCGGGTGACGACACGGCCCTGCTCGACGATCTCGTCGAGAGTCTGGCGGGCCAGCTCGCTGACGGCGGCGTCCATCTCGGCGACGTCGGTGAGGTCTGCCGGGAACGTCACCACGTGGCTGCGTGACCGCGGCACCCACAGTTCAGCCGTGACGTTGCTGTCGCCGCCGCCTTTGGCGAGCAACAGGATCCACAAGCCTGTGGTCGGACCGAAGGTTGACGTGAGCAGCTCAGCGTCGGTGCGGGCCAGCTCCGCGACGGTGGTGATGTCCAGCTCGGCCAGCTTTTTCGCGGTCTTGGGACCCACGCCCCAGAGCGCGTCGACAGGCCGGTCGCCCATGACCGTCATCCAGTTCTCGGCGGTGAGCGCGAAAACCCCGGCCGGCTTGCCGAATCCGGTGGCGACCTTGGCGCGCTGCTTGTTGTCGCTGATGCCGACGCTGCACGACAGGCCGGTCTCGGCAGCGATCACGGCCCGAATCTTCTCGGCCAGCTCGAACGGATCAGCCACGGCCGCACCGACATACGCCTCATCCCAGCCCCACACCTCGACCGGATGGCCGAGGTCGCGCAGCAGGCCCATCACCTGTTCGGAGGCTTCGTCATAAGCGGGTGCGTCCGAGGGCAGGAAGACGGCCTCCGGGCATTTGCGGGCGGCGGTGCGCAGCGGCATCCCGGCGTGGACGCCGAATTCCCTTGCCTCATAGGAAGCGCACGTGACCACCTTGCGGGGCTCGGTGGGGTCACCGCTGCCGCCGACGATGACGGGCAGACCGACCAGCTCAGGGTGCCGGCGCAATTCGACGGACGCCAGGAACTGATCGAGGTCGACGTGCAGTACCCAGGTCATCTCAGGTCCCGCAAAGCTTGCGCGCCACGCTTTCCCACGCATCGCCCTGCGCCTGCAGGTTGTGACCCAGATCGTCGAGCTGGTGGCTGATGTAGTCGGCGTCGAGAAGAGCCAGCAGGGCATCGGTCTGGGCGTCGAGGTCTCCCGTGGTGCCGGCGGTGTGCAGCAGCATCCGGACGTGGGTGCGGTGGACGGCGGCCGCGGCCCCGAAGCGGCTCTGCGGATCACGCCCGGCGTCGGACAGCAGGGCGCGGTGCTGCCAGGCGAACTGAAGCCGGTCGCGACCGTAGGCGAGCAGTCGTTCCAGCGGCGGTGAGCCGGGACCCAGCGGAGGTGGGCCGAACATCATGGCGTTCTGCTCGACCTGCTCGTCCTCGTCGAGGAGTACGAGCATGAGGCCGGCGCGGCTGCCGAACCGGCGGAACAGGGTGCCCTTGCCGACGCCGGCCTCGGCCGCGATGTCGTCCATGGTGACGGCGTCGGAGCCGCGCGCGGCGATGAGCCGGCGGGCCGCGTCGAGAAGCAGGAGCCGGTTGCGCGCAGCATCGCCGCGCTCGACCGGCGCAGCCGGACTCATCGGCAGACCCGCCATGGGCAGGTTCGTGGGCCGCAGTTGCGCCACCCCGTCGCTCATGAAAAAACTTTAACTCAGGCGGAATGAATCGGACCGCAGTCCGGTTGACTCATGCGAGGATCGGTTCGCCGGAACCGTCCACAGAGACAAAGCTAGGGGAAAGAAAATGGCAGATACCAAGGTCCTGGTCCTGGTCGGCAGCCTCCGCGCGGCCTCGCTCAATCGCCAGCTCGCCGAGGTGGCGGTCGAATCTGCGCCTGATGGCGTGACGGTACGTGTCGCGGACGGGCTGGCCGACCTGCCGTTCTACAACGAAGACATCGACAACGACTCGGTTGCCGAGGCGGTCGTCGCGCTGCGCCAGATCGCGGGCGACGCGGACGCGATCCTGGCTGTGACCCCGGAGTACAACGGCACCATTCCCGCCGTCTTGAAGAACGCGATCGACTGGCTGTCGCGCCCTTACGGCTCCGGCGCCGTCGCCGGCAAGCCGCTGGCGGTCATCGGGACCGCGCTCGGCCAGTACGGCGGGGTGTGGGCACATGACGAGAGCCGCAAGTCGTTCGGCATCGCCGGTGCGGATGTCGTCGACGTCAAGCTGTCCCTGCCGGCGTCGGCGTTCGACGGCAAGCATCCCCGCGAGGCGGCCGAGGTCGTCGAGGGCGTGCGTGGCGTGGTCGCCAAGCTGGCCGCCGAGGTCGGCTGAACACAGCTCGGGTGAGCATCAGGGCCGCCGGTATCCGCGAACGGATATCGGCGGCCCCGTTGCTGTGTGGCCGCTGAGCGAACACCGCGACGAAAATTCCGGTAGCTGCCGTTCTTCGGGGACAAACGGACTGACGACGAACTACGGTTTGGGGGTGGCCGGGAAAACAGGCAGTTAACGTGGCCGGTGGCGCAGACCGCACCGGCGCGGGTGACGCGTTGACGCAGGCGGTGGCCGGAATCGGCACGCGACTGGACGCTCGGCTCACCGACATCACGCGCTCCATCTCCGAGCTGCTGGTGTCCGACATCGCCGAGCTGCGCGACGAAGAGCAACTTCAGCAGATCCTGGCAGACTCGGTCGCCGCGAACATCGATGCGTTCTTCGCCGCGGCGCGACACGGTATCTCGATCGACCTCCTGCATGCCCCCGCGGCCGCGATCGAACACGCGCGGCGGCTGGCGCAGCGCGACATCTCCGCCAATGTGCTCGTCCGGTCGTACCGGCTCGGCCATCAGGCGGTACTGAAAGAGGTCCTGGAGGAGGTCCGGACCGCGGACTTCGACCCGCAGCTGGCGTTGGACGTCTTCGACGTGATGTCGACGATCTCGTTCAACTACATCGACAGGATCTCCCAAGAGGTCGTCGAGGTGTACCAACAGGCTCGCGAGAGTTGGCTGGAGAACCGGAACAGCGTGCGCATCACGGAGATTCGTGAACTGCTGGCCGGCGGCGACGTCGACATCGACGCCGCGACGGTGGCGATCCGTTATCCACTGCAGCGCACCCATCTCGCGGTGGTGCTGTGGTGCGACGACTCCGAGGACCGGTTGGCCGAGATGGAACGGCTGATCCAGCAGTTCGCCGCGTCGATCGGCGCGGCAGATTCGCCGCTTTTCGTCTCGGTCGACCGCGCCACGGCATGGGCCTGGGTCGCAGTGCCCGCGGCAGTGATCGCGGAGGCGGTGACGTGGCTGGGGAGCCTGGTGCCGGCCGACGGGCCGTACGTCGCCGCCGGCACTCCGCAGTCCGGCGTCGCCGGCTTCCGGCTGTCGCACCGGCAGGCCGAAGACGCCCGCGCCGTCGCGGTGGCGTCGGGCCCGCAGCGGCGCCGGTTCACCGCGTTCGGCCACCGTGGCATCGCACTCGCGGCACTGCTGGGGTCGAATGTCGATGCGCTGTCGGCGTGGGCCACGGAAGTGCTTGGCCCGCTGGCCTGTTCGACCGACGGCGACCAGCGCCTCCGGGAGACGCTGCAGGCCTTCCTCAAGGCGGGCGGCAGCAACAAGGCCGCGGCCGAGGAACTGCACCTGCACACGAACTCGGTGAAATACCGGGTGCAGCGGGCGATCGAACGCCGGGGCCGGCCCATCGAGGACGACCGGCTCGACGTCGAGGTGGCGCTGCTGCTGTGCAGTCTGTTCGGTGACCGGCTGCTGGACCCGGTGGACGACGGCGGGTGACGGTGTTGCCCGCGGCAGCCCGATGTAACCCCGGCGGCTATCTACTTGTCGAAGTGGTCCCGGGGTGTGCCGGGCCGCACCGATGAGACGGGGCCAATGTGTCTGCACAGCGTGATCCTGTGCACCGACCCCCGCTCCGCGTGGTGTCGTCGGATTCCCGGTATCCCGACTGGGAATCCGTCTACCAGGACAACGCGACGTGGGTGTACCGCACGATCTACGCGCGGGTCGGCAATCAGGCCGACGCCGAGGACCTCACCGCCGAGGTGTTTCTCGCCGCGCTGCGGCCGTTGCGGCTGACGGCAAGTGCTGCCGAGGTGCGGGCCTATCTGCGCAGTACCGCGCGCACGGTGCTCGCCGCGCACTGGCGCGAGACGATGGGGCGGGAGATCACGGTGATCGACCTGGACATCGAGGCGCCGCCGGAAGCCGAGGAGTCCATCAGTACCGCGCCGGACCGTGTCGCTGCGGTGTTGGACGCCCTGCCGGACAACTATCGACGCATACTGGAGCTGCGATTTCTCCAGACCAAGTCGATCAAGGAGTCCGCAGCGGAGCTCGGCGTCAGCGTCGCCAACGCAAAGGTGTTGCAACACCGGGCATTACGGCTGGCGGCACAGATCAACGAGAAGGGCGAGCCATGAACGCGCGGGGGTTGCGCCGGTACCTCGACGATCTGCTGCGCGGCCGCAAGCCGTCGCGGTTCACGCCCGACGACTTCGACGCGGCGCAGATGCGGACGGCGATCGACCTACAGGCGGCCCGGCCCGGCGCCGACGAGCCGCGTCCGGAGTTCCTCGCCGATCTGCACGCCAGACTCGCCGCACAGTTCGACGGCGACGACGCGGCGGCGCCGAAGCCGGGTTGGCTGCGCGCCAACCGACGGCAGGTGATCGTCGGGACATCGGCGGCCGCCAGTGCCGCGGTGGCCGCGGTCGCCGTCGACCGGGCTTTGGTGGGCCGCAGTGGGTCTGGCAAGCAGGACACCGCGAGCCAGGAGTTGGTTCCGTCGGCGGGGACGTGGCAGAAGGTCGCCGACAGCGCCGAGGTGTCGGAGGGTGCGGTGCATCCGTTCGACCTGGGCTCGGTCGTGGGGTTCGTGCGCAGGGTCGACGGGAACGTGCAGGGCATCTCGGGTGTCTGCACGCATCAGGGCTGCCGGCTCTGGTTCGACGGGCCGGACGACAGGTTGCGCTGCCCGTGCCATTCCACGTCGTTCGCCACGGACGGTCACGTCCTGACCCATCAGTTGCCGATTGCGCCAAAACCCTTGCCGAAGTTCGAGGTTCGGGAGGTGGGCGGCGTGATCGAGGTTTTCGCGCCGACGCCGCCGAGCCAGCCGGCCTGAGGCGGTGTAACCCGCCGCCGTATCTGTTGGTGAGGGTGCGCAGGCGCGCCCGTACCCGACGACTACGGAGGTTCCCGTCGTGTCGCGACGATCCCTGGTGGCGCTCTCCGGCGCAGTCCTGTTCCTGTCCGCATGCACCTCGACCGTTCCACAAAGCTCAACTGCAACCGCGGTTTTCAGTTCCGGCGTCACGCCTGGCATGTCGGGCTCCGGGTCCGGACCCGCGATGGGCTCGATGACGATGGCCCCGCCCGAACCGGGCCACCAGGCGCCGATGCCGGCCGGCCCGAACGCCGTCAACATCGACAACTTCGCGTTCGCGCCCGACACGCTGACGGTGCCGGCCGGAACGACCGTGACGTGGACCAACCACGACGAAGACCCACACAACGTCGTCGCCGAAGGCGGTCAGTTCCGCTCTCCGACAATGGGTTCCGGCGCCACCTTCAGCTACGTGTTCGCAGCGCCCGGCACCTACACGTACGTCTGCGGCATTCACCCCTTCATGCACGGGACGGTGGTCGTCAAATGAGTGACTCGCAAGGCGACCCGCAGCAGATGAACCGCCGCCAACTGCTCCGGCACACGGCGTGGTTCGGCGCGGCCGTGGGGCTGTCGGTGGTCGGCGGGGAAGTGCTGTCGCACGTCGCAGGTAGCTCTTCCGGGCCGGCCGCGCAGCCCACGCTGCGCTTCGCCCAGGTCAGTGACAGTCACATCGGCTTCACCGGTGCCGCCAACACCGACGTCGCCGGCTCGTTCACCCATGCCATCGACACCATCAACAACCTCGGCTACACGCCGGATTTCGTCATCCACACGGGCGATCTGACGCATCTGGCCACGCCGGAACAATTCGACCAGGTCCGGCAGATGATGACCGGACTGCGCACCCCGCACGTGTTCACCGTTCCGGGAGAACATGATTCGGCCGACGACGCCGGCGCCAAGTACCGCCAGGCTTTCGGCGCGGGCACCCGCGGCGACGGCTGGTACAGCTTCGATATCGCCGGCGTACATGTCATCGCATTGGTGAACACACTGAACCTGAAGAAACTCGGCCACCTCGGCGTCGATCAACTCGAGTTCGTGGAGAAGGACGTCGCCGCGCTGTCGAGCGATACCCCGATCGTGGTGTTCAGCCACATCCCGCTGTTCGCGATGTATCCCGACTGGGGCTGGGGGACCGACGACTCCGCCCAGGCCCTGAGCTACCTGAAGCGGTTCGCCTCGGTGACCTGCCTCAACGGGCATGTGCACCAGGTATTTTCGAAGACCGAGGGCAACATCACTTTCCACAGCGGCACCACCACCGCTTACCCGTTGCCGCATCCCGGCGACGGTCCGGCACCGAAACCGCTGACGTTGCCGGCCGGCAAGCTGCACGACGCGCTCGGTATCCGTGAGGTCAGTTACCAGACCGGTCAGCACACGCTCGCGCTCAAGGAACGGACCCTGCTGTGACTCTTGTCTACCGTTTGGTGATCGCGGCGGCCATGGTTGTCAGCGGCGGTGTGCACGCCTACCTCTATGTGCACGGGTACCGACACATCCCGACGATCGGCACCGGCTTCCTGGTGCAGGCAGCGGTGTTCTGTGCCGTCGGCGCGCTGCTGGCGGTGGGTGCGCCGCGGTGGTTCGGATGGGCCTCGGGAGTGCTGTCGGCGGGGGCATTGGCGGCGTTCGCGCTGTCGCGAACCGTCGGCCTGTTCGGATTCGTGGGAGACGGGCGCCGAGCCGGTACCGTATGCAGTCCTCAGTGTGGTCGCCGAAGCGGTGGCCGTACTGGCGGCGGGGGTGTGGGCGGTACGCGCCACGCGGGGGTGATGGTCGCATGTGTCACGTCCGTCACGCCTGTACCACCGCAGTGATGCCCGTCGCGTGGAAATCGGCGTAGCTGGCCACTTCCGCCGGGCCGAGCCCGGCGCGTCGCGAGCGGCGCGTCGCCGCAACTTGATGCTCCTATTTCTGTTAATAGTCAAGCGGCGTGGTTGAGCTGGGTGTTTAACCATTGGCGGTAGGTAGCGGCGAGGGTGTCGTCGCGTTTGAGGCCGCGTTCGAGGCGGGAGATGTCGTTGGGCCATACGCCGAAGTGGTCGGCGACGGCGGTGAGAGTGATGTTTGTGGCTCGACGAGCCGGGCGGAGGTCGCTGTAGTCGTCGATCGGGCTGGGTGCGGTGAGGTGTTTGAACATCTCGCGGGCGATAGCGCGTTTGAGCATCCGCAGGATCTCTTTTTTGGACCGGCCGGCGGCGGTCTGGCGGGTGACGTAGTCGCGGGTGCGTTGGTCGTGGGCCATGCGGACCAGGGCGATGCGGTACAGGGCGTTGTTGGCGGCGCGGTCGCCGCCGCGGGAGAGTCGGTGGCGGCTGGTTTTCCCGGACGAGGCCGGGATGGGAGCGACTCCGGTGAGCATCGCAAAGGAGGCTTCGCTGCGGAGTCGTTGGGGGTTGGTGCCGGCGGTGATGATCAGTTGAGCGGCGGTGTCCGGGCCGACGCCGTGGGCGGCCCGGAGTGCAGGATTGAATGCAGCAGTGAGGGTGTCGAGCTCAGCAGTGATTTCGTCGGCCTGATCTTGCAGGAAGGTGACGCGGCGGGCCAGTGTTTTGCAGGCCGTCAGTACTGAGACCGTGACGGGATCGTTGTGTGTAGCGGGTCGGCATCTGGACAGCGCGGCCACGAGCGTCAGCGTGGTGGTGTAGCCGCGGTAGCGCTCGCGTATCTCGGCGGGAGCGGTGACGAGGAGGTCCTTGATCTGCTGGATGGCTGCGGTGCGGGCTTTGACGGCGCCGCGACGGGCGGTCAGCAGGGCTTTGAGTGCATTGGTGTGGGGGTCTTTGGGGACGGCTGGGCTGTTGCTGGCCAGCGCGGCGCGGGCGGCACTGTAGGCATCGAGCGGGTCGGATTTTCCTTGCCTGCGCCTGGCTGCCCGGTCGGGTCGGTTGACTTCAACGACGTGAATAGCGTTGGCCTGCAATGCTTGTGTGAGTCCGGCGCCGTAGCTGCTGGTGCCCTCGACTCCTGCGGTCACGATGTCACCAAAGCTGCGGGCCCAGCAGATCGCGGCCCAGTAGCCGGTGGGGTTGGTGCGGAATTCGGCGTCGCCGAGCGGTTGGCCGGTGTCGGTGATGGCGGCGACGTGGATGGTGTCCAGATGGGTGTCGGCGCCGATGACGACTCGGCGTGGGGATGTCACGATGGTGGTGTCCTCTCCGTAGTAATGAACCGTGCGGGTGGGTGACAACCCTGCGGGGCGGGCAGACAAGACATTGATGAGGAACGGCCAGGCTCCTGATTAGGTCATGTCCGCCCCGCTGGGCTCTCGGGGCAACGCTTGCTCGCGCGTCGCTGGTGAGACAGATCAAGTCGAAGACAACCCAGCAGGGCGTCAGTCGGTGGGAGGGTCATCACCAGCGGCGAACGAGCAAGGTCATCCTCGCCCGAACGGGTTGAACACAATCAATGTCGGTGGCTGGTGATAAACCGGTAGTCGGAGCGCGACACGCCCCCGGGTGTGATGTGCGACACGCCGAGAGAGTGTCTCGGATTCGGCCTTACGACCTGGGAATTTCACGAATGTTGTTCAGAACATCTTGTATCTGTTCGGTTTGTCGCCCACTAGGTGTAGTGTTTGACGGACCGACAGGCCCCCACAATTTGAGGGTCGGCCGGGGCCGCAAAGTCGGTCGGACGGGGATTCCCGGACGTGCTGACAGCAGTGGCTCGGGACGACCGGAGATGCGGGAATTTCAGGGGTTGCCGGGCCGCTGATCCGGATGGGGATATCAGCGGAAAGCGCTACCCCGTCAGTTGCCAGCCATGTTCAGTTCAGCTTCCAGGCCTTTCGAAGAGGAGTCGTACCGAGATGACCGTCACCGTGTACACCAAGCCGGCATGTGTGCAGTGCAACGCCACCTACAAGGCGCTGGACAAGGCGGGCATCGCTTACGAGAAGGTCGACATCAGCATCGATGACGAAGCTCGCGAGTACGTGCTGGCGCTCGGTTACCTGCAGGCCCCGGTCGTCGTGACCGACAGCGAGCACTGGTCAGGCTTCCGTCCCGACCGGATCAAGGCGCTCAGCACCGTGGCGGTCACCGCCTAGAAGACAACCAACCGGGGGAGGAGAAGGAAACAGTGAGCAATCTCGTCTACTTCTCCAGCGTGTCGGAGAACACCCACCGCTTCGTCCAGAAGCTGGGTATCCCGGCCACTCGCATCCCCCTGCACGGCCGCATCGAGGTCGACGAGCCCTATGTGTTGGTGCTCCCGACCTATGGCGGCGGACGTGCCACCCCGGACATCAACGACGGTGGCTACGTGCCGAAGCAGGTCATCGCCTTTCTCAACAACGAACACAACCGGTCGTTGATCCGCGGCGTTATTGCCGCGGGCAACAACAACTTTGGTGCTGAATTCGCGTACGCGGGCAATGTGGTCTCTCGTAAGTGTGGTGTTCCGTACCTCTACCGCCTCGAACTCATGGGAACCCCGGACGACGTCATCGCCGTTCGTGAGGGTCTGGAAGATTTCTGGAAGGAACTCTCGTGCCACCAACCGTCACAGCTGCAGAACCGGTAGCCGCCACCACGCACGCGCTGCCCGGTGAGAGCGACTACCACGCTCTCAACGCGATGCTCAACCTGTACGACGCGGACGGCAAGATCCAGTTCGACAAGGATGTGCTCGCGGCGCGGGAGTACTTCCTGCAGCACGTGAACCAGAACACGGTGTTCTTCCACTCGCAGGACGAGAAGCTCGATTACCTGATCGAGAAGGAGTACTACGAGCGCGAGGTGCTCGACCAGTACAGCCGCAACTTCGTCAAGCAGTTGCTCGACCGGGCGTTCGCCAAGAAGTTCCGCTTCCCGACGTTCCTGGGCGCGTTCAAGTACTACACCAGCTACACGCTGAAGACGTTCGACGGCAAGCGCTACCTCGAGCGCTTCGAGGACCGCGTCGTGATGGTCGCCCTCACCCTGGCCGCCGGTGACACCGAGTTGGCCGAGAAGCTCGTCGACGAGATCATCGACGGTCGGTTCCAGCCGGCCACCCCGACGTTCCTCAACTCGGGCAAGAAGCAGCGCGGCGAGCCCGTGTCGTGCTTCCTGCTCCGCATCGAGGACAACATGGAGTCCATCGGCCGCTCCATCAACTCGGCGCTGCAGCTGTCCAAGCGCGGCGGTGGAGTTGCGTTGCTGCTCAGCAACATTCGTGAGCACGGCGCGCCGATCAAGAACATCGAGAACCAGTCCTCGGGCGTCATCCCGATCATGAAGCTGCTGGAGGACTCGTTCTCCTACGCCAACCAGCTCGGTGCCCGCCAGGGCGCGGGTGCGGTCTACCTGCACGCGCACCACCCCGACATCTACCGCTTCCTCGACACCAAGCGTGAGAACGCCGACGAGAAGATCCGGATCAAGACGCTCTCGCTGGGCGTCGTCATCCCGGACATCACGTTCGAGCTGGCGAAGAAGAACGAGGACATGTACCTCTTCTCGCCGTACGACGTCGAGAAGGTCTACGGCCTGCCGTTCGCCGACGTCAACGTCACCGAGAAGTACTACGAGATGGTCGACAACGGCGCCATCCGCAAGACGAAGATCAAGGCGCGCGAGTTCTTCCAGACCCTGGCCGAGCTGCAGTTCGAGTCGGGCTACCCGTACATCATGTTCGAGGACACGGTGAACCGGGCCAACCCGATCGACGGCAAGATCACGCACTCGAACCTGTGCTCGGAGATCCTGCAGGTGTCGACGCCGTCGCTGTTCAACGAGGACCTGTCCTACGCCAAGGTCGGCAAGGACATCTCGTGCAACCTGGGCTCACTGAACATCGCCAAGGCCATGGACTCGCCGGACTTCGCCCAGACCATCGAGGTGTCGATCCGGGCCCTGACCGCGGTGTCGGACCAGACGCACATCTGGTCGGTCCCGTCGATCGAGCAGGGCAACAACGATTCTCACGCCATCGGCCTGGGGCAGATGAACCTGCACGGCTACCTGGCCCGCGAGCAGATTCACTACGGCTCCGAAGAGGGCATCGACTTCACCAACATCTACTTCTACACGGTGCTGTTCCACGCGCTGCGCGCCTCGAATCGCATTGCGATCGAACGCGGTACGAAGTTCGGCGGGTTCGAGAAGTCGAAGTATGCCTCGGGTGAGTTCTTCGACAAGTACACCGACCAGGAGTGGGCGCCGAAGACCGACAAGGTGCGCCAGATCTTCGCCGATGCCGGCATTCACATTCCGACGCAGGATGATTGGCGTTCGCTGAAGGAATCGGTGCAGGCGCACGGCATCTACAACCAGAACCTGCAGGCCGTTCCGCCGACGGGCTCGATCTCGTATATCAACCATTCGACCAGCTCGATCCACCCGGTCGCCTCGAAGATCGAGATCCGCAAGGAAGGCAAGATCGGCCGCGTTTACTACCCGGCGCCGTACCTCACCAACGACAACCTGGAGTACTACCAGGACGCGTACGAGATCGGCTACGAGAAGATCATCGACACCTACGCCGCCGCGACTCAGCATGTGGACCAAGGGCTTTCGCTGACGCTGTTCTTCAAGGACACCGCCACGACGCGTGACGTCAATAAGGCGCAGATCTACGCCTGGCGCAAGGGCATCAAGACGCTGTACTACATCCGGCTGCGCCAGATGGCTCTGGAGGGCACCGAGGTGGAGAATTGCGTCAGCTGCATGTTGTAAGCGTAGCTAACTAAAATGCGGGCTAGGGAATCCCCTGGCCCGCATTTTTGCGGCGACCACCTTGGAAGCTTGGCGTGTCTGCGGCCCGCGGTCCGCGGAAGGCCCGGCATGCTTCATGTGGGAGGGGAGTGTCGATGACTGCGCAGGAAGCAAGCCTTGTCGACCGAAGCGGGCGGCGATATCCCGCTGACCAACCCCGCTGGCGCGGTGACGACGGCAGCCCACTGGCCTTCGAACCGCTACCGGGCATCGGCCGCGAGCAGATCGCCACTGCGATCAACTCCCAGTGGCGTTACCGCTCGGCATTGCCAAATGATCCCTTGGCGCACATCGATCCGGTGACCCTCGGCGAGGGGCGGACGCCGTTGATCACCCGGACCTTCGACGGCGTCGACGTCGGCCTGAAGGTCGAGTCGATGAACCCCACCGGCAGTTTCAAGGATCGTGGCGTCGCGGTGATGGTGACTGCCTTGCGCCACCAGGGGATCGACCGAGTTCTCGAGGACTCCAGCGGCAACGGCGGATCCTCGGTCGCGGCGTACTGCGCGGCAGCGGGTATCGAAGCCCACATCCTGGTGCCGGCGGCTACGTCGCCGAACAAGATCGTGCAGAGCCGGCTGCACGGTGCCGACATCGAATTGGTCTCCGGCGCCCGACAGGACGTGGCCGACGAGGCGGTGCGCCGAGCCGACACAACGTTCTACGCCAGCCACAACTGGCATCCGTACTTCCTGCAAGGCATCAAACTGATCGCCTACGAGATTTGGGAAGACCTCGGATTCCGTGCCCCCACAGCGGTTCTTGTGCCCGCCGGTGCCGGCAGTCTGGTCCTCGGCTGCGCCATCGGATTCGGCGAACTGCATCGAGCCGGCGCGATAGAGCTGATGCCGCGAATCCTCGTCAGCCAGCCGCAGAATTGCTGTCCGCTCGTCACGGCCATCGAACAGGGGTGGGACGAGGTCGCCGAACACGAGTGGTCGACGACCGTCGCCGAGGGGACGGCCATCGCCAAACCCGTGCGGGATCGCGAAGTGCTGCAAGCGATCCGGGACACCGGTGGGACAGCCGTCGCGGTCCCGGAGGACGAGTTGGTTCCCGCCGTGGGCGAGCTTGCCAGGACCGGGCTGTTCGTCGAACCCACCAGCGCCCAGGTCGTGCCCGCGTTGCGCCGGCTGCATGCGGCTGGCGAGATCAGTGCCGCGGACACCGTCGTCGCCGTCCTCACCGGATCCGGGCTGAAGGCCAATCACCTTCTCACGCCAGGGCATAACGCTGGCGAGGGCGGCCTGCAGAGCCATACTGCAGGCCCATCGTGAGGGTGCCGGCCCGCACCAGATCCGCGAGGTAGCGCCGCGCGGTAGCCGGGGCGATGCCCACCAGTTGCGCTATCTCGTCTGCCAACAACGGTTCCCCTGCCTCGCGCAGCGCGTCCACGATCAGGCGCTCGGTCAGCGGGGCGCCGTCGTCCTTCTTGGCTGCCGGCCGCTCGGACCGCAGCGCCGAGACCGCCGAGTCCACCTGTTCCTGCGTCAGGTGTGGGCCGTCGAGAATCCGCCGATACGCCGTGTAGGCAGCCAGGCGCCGCGCCAACTCGGTGTTCGGGAACGGCTTGATGAGGTAGTGCAGGGCGCCTGCGGCCAACCCGGCCCGGATGCTCGCCGCATCGTCGGCGGCACCGAGAATGAATGCGTCGCAGCGCAGGTTGCGCACCAGGTCGATGCCGGAGCCGTCCGGCAGGTAGACGTCGACCAGCGCCAGATCCACCGGTGCCTGCGCGGCGTCGGCATCGGCCAACATCGTCCTGGCTTCCGTGATGGTTCGCGCCGAGCCGACCGTGACCAATCCGAGCATCGAGTCCACCACCGAGGCGTGCAGCGCGGCGACCCGAAAGTCGTCGTCCACCACCAGGATTCGCAGCTCACGCGTCATCGTCCAGAACACCTCCCGGAATCGTCGCCAGCACCGTCGTCGGCTCGCCGTCCGTGCCGCCGCGTGCGGCGATGGTGACGTCCCCACCATGTCCGCGTGCCACCTGCCGTGCGATGGCCAGGCCCATACCGCGCCCGCCCGGCACCGTCGGATCAGATCGCGTGGTCACGCCCTCCAAGAAGGGGTCGTCGACGGCGAACCCCGGCCCGGTATCGGTCACCACGATCACCAGATCATGTCCGTCGCGCAGCAGATCCAGCTCGACTGCCGGGACGTGCGCGTCCGGCGCTGAGTTCTCGGCCGCCGCGTCGATCGCGTTGTCGAGGAGATTCCCGACCACCGTCGTGGTGTCCACCGGGTGCGCGAGCGTACCGACCAGCGCCGTCTCGTCGCCCACTCGCAGCACGACGCCGCGCTCGTGTGCACGGGCCGCCTTCGCCCCGACGAATGCCCGTAGATGCGGCTCGTCGAGGCGTTCCAGACCCGGCACGGGGGCGACGCCGGCTCGCCCGGTGATCTCGTCCAGGTAGCTCAGCGCCTCGGCGGTCCGGTCGTCGCGGAGCAGGCCGGCCACCACGTGCAGACGGTTCGCCGACTCGTGGCGCTGTGCCCGCAACGCCGAGCTCATTGCCTGCACCGAGTCCAGTTCCCGGGGTGAGTGCCTCGATGTCGGTGCGGTCCACGGCCGTCAGCACCGTGCCCAGATCGGTGCCGTCGCGGTGTACCCGCCGGGACGACACCAACACCACGCGTTCGTTGACGGCCGCGGCCACCGGCACCGTCGTCGGCTCCGCCGCGACCGCGGCCACGCGGGGAGTCAGGCCCAGATCGCCGAGCGGTGTCCCTGGTTCGGCGGTGATGCCGAGCAACTCCCGCGCCCGCTCGTTGATCACCCGGGCGATGCCGTCCGCATCGATCGCGATGACGCCCTCGGCGCCCGAATGCAATACCGCGTCCTGCTCGCGGATCAGCTCGGCCATCTCCTCGGGCTCCAGGCTCAGGGTGAGGCGGCGCCACCGCCGGGTCAGCAGCGCCGAGCCAATGCCGCCCACCGTCAGTGCAATCGCCACCAACGTCACCATGAGGACCAGGGTGCGGTGGGTGGCCTGATTGACGGTGTCCATCGCCACGCCGACGCTGACCAGGCCGACGACGGTGCCGTCCGGACCGCGGATCGGTGCCTTCGCGCGGACCGAATCGCCGAGGGTGCCCTGCTGCACCGTCAGTTCGGACTTGCCACCGCGGACGGCGGACGGATCGGTGCTCAGCGGCCGGTCCAGCTGCGTCGCGTCGGGATGTGCGATGCGATAGCCGGCGTTGTCGGCGATCACGACGAACAACACCCCGGTGCGGGCGGTGATGGCCGCGGCCTGCCGCTGCAGCGGGGCGGCGGCCAGCTCCGCGGCGGAGGCCGGGTGGCCGGCCCGGCGCGCCGCCGATTGGGCGGCCGCGCCGGCCTGGACCTCCTGATCCGAGGCCACCGTCTCTGCGATGGCCTGGGCGCGGCGCGCGAATTCGGTTCGGGTCTGGGTGTCGGTGCGGTGGATGATGATGCCGAAACCGGCGGCCAGGCTGGCGGTCACGATCACCATCTGCAGGATCAGGATCTGCGTGCGTAATCGGATCCTCGGCATGATGGTCGAGGCTATCGCCGTCGACGACGGATCGGCCGCGGATCGGCGCGTCAGAGCGGTATCTGGCCGAGGACGACGCCCACCACCAGTATGGTCAGCGAGACCACCGCCGCGCGCCACAACACCTTCTTGTGATGATCGGCGAGGCCGACGCCGGCCAGCGCGACCAGCAGCAGGATCGCCGGGACCAGCGGGCTCTGCATGTGGAACGGCTGTCCGGTGATCGAGGCCCGCGCCATCTCGGCCGCGCTGATCCCGTAGTGGCCCGCGGTCTCCGAGAGCACCGGCAGGACGCCGAAGTAGAAGGCGTCGTTGGACATCAGGAACGTGAACGGGATGGACAGAATGCCGGTGATCACGCCGAGGTGCGGGCCCATCGACTCGGGGATGATGCCGGTGACCCAGGTGGCCACCGCCTCCACCATGCCGGTGCCCTTGAACACTCCGGTCAGCACCGCGGCAGCGAGCACCATGCCCACCACCGACACGATCGATGACGAGTGCCGAGTAATCGCGGCTTGCTGCTCGGCCACCTGGGGGAAGTTCACCATGAGGGCTACTGCAGCGGCGATCATGAAGAGCACCGGGATGGGCAGGATGTCCATGGTGAGCACCGCCAGCAGCGTGATGGTGACAAATGCGTTGAACCACAGCAGTTTTGGTCGGGCGACCTCACCGGAGATCGCGCCCGAGTTGTCGGCGGCACCTTCGAATGCGTCACCGCCGCCGAGGCCCGACGGTTCCGGCCCGCCTCCGACACCGGCCAGGACCCGCTCGCGAACCACGATCGAGCCGATCCGTTTGCGCTCCAGCACTCCCAGGTGCCACGCGAACGCCAGCACGATGAACATTCCGGCGATCAGCGACGGGATCATCGGGACGAACACCTCGGACGGCGAGATCTTCAGTGCGGCCGCCGCGCGCGCCGTCGGGCCGCCCCACGGCAGGATGTTCATGGTGCCGTTCGCCAACCCGGCGACCACGGTGAGCACCACCGGGCTGACACCCAGCTTCAGATACAGGGGTAGCAGCGCCGAGACGGTGACGATGAACGTCGTCGAACCGTCACCGTCGAGGGAGACAACCGCCGCGAGCACCGCGGTGCCGACCACCAGCCGCGCCGGATCGTGATCCACCATGCGGATCACGGTGCGGATGACCGGATCGAAAAGCCCGACATCGATCATGATTCCGAAGAACACGATCGCGAAGAACAGCATCGCGGCGGTGGGCGCCAGGTCCTTGATGCCGTCGGTGATCATCTTTCCGATACCGCTGCCCGCCCCGGCCAGCAGGCCGAAGACCACGGGGACGGCGATCAACGCCACGATGGGCGTGGCGCGCTTGGTCATGATGACGACCATGAATGCGGCGACCATGGTGAGGCCGAGGGCTACCAACATCAGCTATCTCCTGAGGGGGTGACTGGAGCAATCTCAGAAGGGTCGCTGTAACCGGCATCACAACGCGAGCTTGTACGTATTAGTCGGGCTTTTGCGTGTTTTGCTCGGTGGTGCGTTGCCCCACGCTGACGGTGACTAGTGCGTCATGCGCCCGCTGCCGGCGGCGAGGCGACGGCCCACCCGCGTCGCGAAACGGCCGGCCCGGATCAGCATCCGCGGGAGCGGGCTACGCAGGGTGGCGTGCTTCCGGACGTAATCCGGGACGTGCCACCGGTGGGTGGTGCCCGCCGCGAATACCGCGGAATCGCCTGGCCTCAGCCAGATTCCGGTCTGCGGATCACCAATCCGGACCTCGCCGGCGACGATATGCACCGCCTCCTCGGAGGAGAACGTCCAGTCGAACGTTCCGGCCGAACAGTCCCAGATATAGAACTCGACCGCCGAGTCGCCACTGGTGTGCCAGCGCCGCGACCGGGCCCGGGGTTGGCCCTCGATGACCCAGGACGGATCGATCGGGCTGTCCATCAGGTCGTCATCCTGTGCGAATGCTGACTGCATGCTGGGAATCGTAGTGGTGGGCAAGGCTCGCCGAGGCCGGTTCTCGGACTATGCGGCAGCGGACACCATCGTGAAGATCTGCCACGAGTGGCCGTCGAGGTCGTGGTAGCTGCGGCCGTACATGAAGTCTTCGTCATCGGTGTCGCCCACCGTCGCGCCTGCGGCCAGGGCGCCGTCCACCAGCCTGTCCACGCATTCGCGGCTGTCGACCGCCAGGCAGATGACGCACTCCTTGGTCTTCGAGGCGTCGGCGGTCTCGGCCGGGTGCAGGGAGTCGAAGACGTCGCGCTGCGTCAGCATCGCGTACTGGTTCTCGCCCAGCACCAACGTCACCGCGTTGTCGCTGCTGAAGGTCTCGTTGAACGAATAGCCGAGACCGGCGAAGAACTTCCGCGAGCGCGCGACGTCGGCGACTGGCAGATGGACGAAGATCATGGCGTGCATCGGGCTGCTCCTGTGGTCCGCGGCGCCCGGAAGCGGGTGCCGTCACAGAGGTAGACAGCCGGCCCGCCCACAACTCATCGCGTGCGTGAAGATGATCCGATGTCGACGACCGTTCAAGTCATCCTGGTCACCGCTCTCGTCTTCGGGATTGTGATCGCGATCTTCGGCGCGGTCTACGCGTGGGAGAAATGGGGCAAGGGCACGCGCCTGGAGCAGAAGGCGGACCGATTCTTCGATCGCCTGAGTGACATGTTCGACCGTTAGCGACACCGTCACGGCGCCGATACCCGTTGTACTCCAAGTTATTTGGCTATCAGGGGAAGGCGTACTGCACGACCACGGGTGCGTGGTCGGACAGCCGCGCGTCAGGTGTCGCTTCCTTGTCGACCGTCACCGATACGGCGGTCCGCGCGAGCCTCGGCGTGGCCAGGTGGTGATCGATCCGCCAGCCCACGTCCCTGACGAACGATTCGCCCGCCCAACTCCACCAGGACAGCGGCCCGGGCCGCTCGCCGTGCAGCGTCCGGACCACGTCGACGAGCGTGCGCGGGCCGATCTGCGCGTCCAGCCAGGCGCGTTCCTCGGGGAGGAAACCCTCCATCTTCTGTGCCGGCCGCCAATTGGTGACGTCGTGCGGAAGGTGCGCCAGGTTCAGGTCGCCGAGCAGCAGGAACTCGCGGCCCGTCGCGAGCGCCATCCGACGGCTGCGGTTCAGTTCGCGCGCGAACGCCGCGAGGAAGCGCATCTTCCGGTCGTACTTGGCGCCGCCGTCCGGAATGTCGCGGATGTTGCCGGGCCGCTGCAGGTGTGCGGGCAGGCCGCCCTTCGGCAGGTAGAGGCACGCCACCGTGAGGGGAGCGTCCGCGAGGTCGACCTCGAGATACCGGCCCTCGAGCGCTTGCGCCGCAAGTCCCCGGCTGCGCGGCGGATGCGAGACCCAGGTCCGCACGTCGGAAGGCGCCTCCCGCGTCAGGATCGCGACGCCGTTGCGGCCCGGGACGGAGCCACTGTCGATCGCCGCGTGATAGCCGTCGAACGCACCGACCTCCGCGGGCGGGCAGCGCAGCTCTTGCAGGGCCACCACGTCGAGTCCCCGCCCGGCGAGCCAGGCGTCGAAGCCACGGCGGCGTGCCGCCCGGATTCCGTTGACGTTGAACGTGGCGATGCCCAGCGGCGGGTTCGGTGTGTCAGCCATCGGGTCTACCCAAGCAGATAGGCAGGGAGACGTTGTCGCGCCCCGAGTAGTGGAGACCGTCGATAAGCGATGTCGAATCGCTATCTATTTTATATAGATGGCGTTCCGTATAAAATAGCGATGATTAGTGGTCGCGACAGGAACGCGTTTCGTGGTTCCAGATCAGTTGGGGAGGGTGCGCAGGATGTCGTATCGCACGCTGAAGTCGATATTCCATCAGCGTGACGCCGCGGGTGCCGATGCGGAGGAGCGCGTGCGTCGAGGGTCGCCGTCGGCTATGACCTGGGACTTTAATCTCGGAGGGCACCAAATGTTCTGCGTTGCGACACCGCAGATGTCTGTGCTGACTGAGCGGGCGATGATGCTCGACGCGCGTGCGCAGAGCACCTGGGCATCGCTGCCGCCGATCGCACAGTCTCACTACCTGCACTCGATGATCGTCGAAGAGATTCAGGCTACCAACGACATCGAGAACGTCAGATCTACGAGGCGAGAGATCGCCGATGCCTTGACATCATGGCAGGACGGCTCGACACAGAAGCGTCGGTTCCGTGAGATGGTCCGCTTGTACGAAGCCCTTGGCGATCGCACCGTGAACCCGCCGAAGACTCTCGACGACATCCGGGCGCTGTATGACGCGGTGACCGCTGGCGAAGTGGTGCCCGACGATGCTCCGGACGGCACCCGGTTTCGCGCCGGCCCGGTGTCGATCACCTCGGGTCAGAAGATCGTTCATGTCGGGCTGACGCCGGAGAGTGCAATCAATGACGCGCTGACGGTGATGCTCGCTCAACGCCGTGATGAGGATGTTCCCAGGCTGATCCGGGCCGCCGTTGCACATCTGATTTTCGAAGTTGCCCACCCGTTCTACGACGGCAACGGCCGGACCGGGCGTTATTTCATGGCCCTCGACATCGGCGAACTGCTGTCACCGATCTCTTGGTTCTCGTTGTCGGCGACGATCTTCGACAACAAAGATGCCTACTATCGTGCGTTTACGGAGGTCGAGCACCCGCTGAACCGTGGGGATGCGACGCCGTTCGTCGAGGTGATGCTCGGGATCTTCAGCGAGGCGCAGCACCGCCTTGCTACTGATCTCGATGAGCGTCGGGAAGCGCTCTCTGTGCTGCGCCAGTGCATCCACGACGTCGGGCGCCACGTCGACGCCCCCGTTGACATCGACGACGACGGCCGCGCGATCCTTTTTCCGCTCGGGCAGGCAGTTCTTTTTGGTCCTCGCGGTGTGCTGACGCTCGATGAGCTCACCGATTCAGGGAAGCGGTCTAAACAGTTCGTCCGGTCCAGGGTGCAAAGTTTCGTCGACGCCGGGCTCGTCGATGTGACATCCAGAAAGCCTCTTCGATTTCGGCTCAGTTCCGCGGGGCGTGCTCTCTGCGGCGTCGCGGTCCCCACGCCGACCGCCTAGTGTCCTGCGCCGTAAATTAGTTGATTAATTGTAGAATTGGCGGGTGGGAACCAGGGGTAGGCCGGTAGTCGAG